>CANQUQ010000002.1 GCA_947627115.1 uncultured Acetatifactor sp. | reverse complement strand
ATTGAGGTCAAGTCTGCCGACAATACAAAAGCCAAGAGCTTAAAGGTATATATGGATACCTACAAGCCCGCTTATGCCATCAAACTCTCTGCGAAAAACTTCGGCTTTGAGGACGGAAAAAAGACGGTTCCTCTCTACGCTGCGTTTTGTATTTAAATCCGGAAAAATGGTTGATAATTTAGAAAAGATCGACCGGCAGAAAATGGCCGGCCGGTCTTTTCTTGCTTTATAATTTCACCCCGGCTCCGCGATCCGGGTCACTCCCACATAGATGTCGGAAATTTCGTACCAGGTGGCATAGTCCGTCACGCCGGTCGGAGGGAGATTGAAGATGCCCTGAAAGACCCGTACCGCCTCTGCGGTGGCGGGACCGTAGATGCCGTCCGGAGTAACGGTGGGAATGGCAGGATAATTCCGCGCAATTCGGTTCAGCTGGGTCTGGAGCTGGCGCACCTTCTCGCCGGATGCGCCGATATCAAGCGCGTAGCCCGGATAGGAGGAGGGCACGCCGGAGATGGCGTCGGCGGTATTGATATACATATCGTTGCCGTAGTAATAGCGGATGATCTCGATGGCGGAGTATCCCTGATCGGCCAGATATTTGGAGCCCCACTGGCTCAGTCCCGGACAGGTGACTCTCTGGCCGTCGCAGTAGGAGGTGAAGATCGGCTGCTGCACACCGGGACGGGAGAGATAATTGGCAAAGACAGTATCCACCAGCACATCGATATTATCGAAAATATTTCTTCCGTAGATCCATTTCTGATCGTATGCAGTGGAGGATGTGATGGTGAAATTATATCCCTGATTGCGGTACCACTCCGTGTAGACTCTGTTCAGTGTTACGGACATTATCACCAAAATATTGGCATAGATGGCAGCCTCCGGCCAGGTGGAATATATTTCGCAGGAGGCCACATTCTTAATGTAATCCTTATAGCGGACCCAGTAATTGGCGGCGGTGGAATCGCCGGGGACGCCGTCGTGGACAATGATGTATTCCGGGATCACCACACGGCTCAGGACAATCTCTCCCGTCTCCGCCACGGGTTTGATCTCATCTTCGGGAATTTTGGGAGGGTAATCTCCGAACAGTGTGTGGGCGGGAATGGTCACGACGGATTCCGTGTCCGGGCCGATTTCAACGGGATTCATGCGGATCGGCTGCAGTGAGAGCTCCCCGGCCAGGATCTCCGAGCCGGATACCAGAACAGGCTCGTAGCCTTCCGCGGTCACCTCTATATTGTACTCGGAGTAAGGCTGGATATCGTTCTCCGGCTGCAGAGACAGCTCTGCGGGAGGCGCCGGCAGTTCCACCGTGGGCGTCTGTCCCGAACTGTCCGTGGTCAGGACTGTGAGGGGCGCGTCGGGATCTCCCGTGTAGGAGATATTCACAGTGGCGTTTTCCACGGGAACCGATCCTACGGATGACACCACGCTGATCTTGATCGTGCCGGCGGATCCGGGGCCCTGTGCAGCCGTCAGCTGGTTGTTTGGCATGGTTACCTCTCATTCTGCCGCGCGCAGGCGGCCGGTCTTCCGGGGAGAGCGGCGGAAAACAGGACGGCGTCTCCCGCGGAATTAGTTACGGTATAAATATGCGTCGCCGGAAAAATTGTGACAAAATAAAAGAAAGTGTTGACATACGGCCAATGAATATGTATTATTGTATTATGTAGACAATACAACAGGGAATGAGAGCTCCCTGGAAGAAGTCGCACGGTATTTCTGTGGAAAGGAGGAGTAATATGGCATGGGATCTGGATAATGACAGGCCGATCTATGCACAGCTCATCGAACGTATTCAGATGCAGATCGTGTCCGGGCAATACGAACCGGGAGAGAGGCTGCCAAGCGTCAGGGAGCTGGCAGCAGTCGCCGCCGTGAATCCGAATACAATGCAGAAAGCATTTGCGGAGCTGGAGAGGAATGGGTTGGTCATCACACAGCGCACGAACGGCAGAACGGTGACGGCGGATGCGGAGCGAATTCAAAAGCTCAGGAACGAATTGGCGCAGGAACGGGTGAACGCCTTTTTGGTCGAGATGAAAGAGCTTGGTTTTGACGCAGATGAGGCATTGGAGCTTCTCCGGAAAAGCGAGAGGGAAAAGACGGTTGAATAGCAGCTGCCTTTGGCGGCAGAAAAGAGGATTAACATGAACGAATTGCTGGAAATCACCGAACTGACAAAGTCATACGATGAAAAGCATGTTGCTGTGAACAATATTTCGCTGAAGCTTCCCAAGGGAAAGATAATCGGACTTCTGGGACCGAACGGCAGCGGAAAGACCACTCTGATCAAAATGCTGAACGGCCTCCTGGTGCCGACTAGGGGAAGCATCAAAATAAACGGTCAGCCTGTTGGGGTGGAGACAAAAGCCCATGTGGCATATCTGCCTGACCGCACCTATCTGACCGGCGGGCAGAGCATTAACAGAATTTTGAATTATTTTAGTGATTTTTATGAGGATTTTTCGCGTGAGAAGGCGCTGGAGATGCTCAAGAGCCTGGACATCGATCCTGCGTGCAGGATGCGGACGCTGTCAAAGGGTACCAAGGAGAAGGTGCAGCTGATCCTGGTGATGAGCCGCAATGCTGACCTGTATGTCCTGGATGAGCCCATCGCGGGAGTGGACCCCGCGGCAAGGGATTATATCCTGCGGACCATCATCAACAATTACAATCCTGCGGCGACGATCCTCATATCCACTCATCTGATCGGCGATATTGAGAAGGTGTTGGACGAGGTGATCTTTTTGCGCAACGGACAGCTGATATTGTACACCTCCGTGGATAATATCAGGGAACAGCAGGGAAAGAGTGTCGATGCTTACTTCAGGGAGGTGTTCGCATGCTGAGAAAATTGATAAAATACGAATGGAAGGATGTTTATAAGGTAGGCCTGCTGCTTGTGGGTGCATTAGCCCTGGCCACGCTGGTCGGTTTTTTGGCCACACAGACGCCGATGTGGTCAGAGTTGTTCGGAGAGTCCGGTTCTCAGATGAATGATCTGTCGGAAAGCTTACTGTGGATCGTGGGGTTCTTTGCATTTTTTCTCTATACCATGATGTTGATGGGCGTTGTCTACGGTATTTTTATCTATCTTACCGTGCATTTCTACAAGACCATGTACACGGATGAGGGATATCTCCTGCACACACTTCCGGTGACGAAGCATCAGATATTGATCAGCAAGATCCTTGTGAGCTCTCTGTGGGTATATATCATATATATCGCAATGCTGCTGTCGCTGGCCATTTTCGCGCTGGGGTTTGTGGGAGGTGTAACATCCAGCACGTTCCCGGAGCTTTTGCAGCAGATAGCCGTATTCCTGGAAAGCGTCTGGCCGGAAATGCTGAGAGAGATGGGGCCGGACGGTGTGTCGCTGCTGATCCATTATGCGGGGAGCATGGGATTGCTGATGCTGCTCGGCATCCCTTCGGGGCTGCTCTGTATTTTTGGCGCCACCTCTCTGGGACAGCTTTTTCCCAAGCACAGGGTGCTGATGTCGATCCTCTGTTACGCCGGGATCATGATCGCGGAGGCAATGATAACGGGCATACTGGGATCGGTCATTTCTGCCGCTGCGATAATGGGCGCCTCTGCGGTGGAAAGTTTTTCCCTGGGGCTGCATTCGCTCGCGATCCGATATGACGTGAGCCTGTTCATACATTTGCTTATGGCGGTGGGACTGTATATGGTCTCCTACTACGTCACCAGCAGGAAGCTGAATATGGACTAGGACACGGATCCGAAGACGGCACAAATGCCGCGGCGCAGATGCGCCGCGGCATTTTTCTGCCTTGGGCCGCGCTCCTTCGGGACCGCTATCCGCGCCGGTCCGGATGAAAATTCCCAACGGAAAACCGCAAGAAATGAATTGCCCTGACTTTCATAGTTTGCTATAATAGAATTTGTCCGGTACTGCATATTTGCAAAAGAAAAGTGGGTGAGCGGGAATGCGGAAAATAATAGATCAGATACTGGAGGGAAACTTCGATCATGAGAACGGTTCTCTCGACTTTTCCTGCTCAAAAATAGAGATTCCCCTGTATCCGGGAGAGCGGTATGAGGGTTCCTTTCATATCCTGGCGTCTCAGGGAGCGTTCGTCAGCGGATATGTCGTGTCCTCCGATTGCAGAATGGAGTGTCTGACGGAGGAATTCGAGGGCAGCGGGGAGGAGATCTGTTTTTGCTTTCACGGAGATCACATGGAGGAAGGCGATGTGGTCAAGGGACATTTCTACATCGTGAGCAGCTGCGGTGAGTATTACATTCCCTTTGTTGTGACGGCAGAGCACCCGTCTCCGGAATCTTCCGTGGGGACGGTCAAGAACCTGTTCCATTTTGCAAATCTGGCGAAGAGCAATTGGCAGGAGGCGGTCAAATTATTTTACCGGCCGGAGTTTGCGGATATTTTTCTGGGACGTGATACTCAGTATGCAGAGGATTACAGGGCAATGTCTGTCTACGAGGGGTCGGAGCCGAACGTGGAGGAATTTCTGATACGGGCCAACAAGAAGCAGATGGTCAATTATCAGGTGGAAGAAAAGCAGATCACGCTGGATTACAGCTCGGATCTCAACGGCGAGAATGTGACGGAGCGGGAGCTGACGATCATCCGCAACGGCTGGGGCTATACGAAGCTCTATGTGGAGTGCCGCGGAGATTTTCTGTTCACGGAGAAGGAATTTTTGACGGATGACGATTTTTTGGGCAATTACTGCAGACTGCCCATATTTATAGACGGAAGCCGCTGCCGGAGGGGAAACAATTTTGGGGAAGTCTGTCTCTACAATTTTTATGTGACCCTGAAGATCCCCGTGACGGTGCAGTGCGGCGAGAGAGGAATGCTGTTGAGGGCGGATCTGAACCGGAAAAAGCTTCAGGCCCAATTGCTGGAGTCCTATCTGAATTTCCGCATGAAGAAAATAAGCACCGCAGCATGGCTCAAGGGATCGGGAGCCATTGTGGAGCGTCTGGTATCCCGCAACGAGAACGATGCGGCGGCCAGACTGATGCAGGCTCAGATGCTGATCACCGAGGAGCGATACAACGAAGCGGGATGGATACTGGATCATGTGGCCGACCTGTTGGAGAAGGAGAAACAGGACAATGCCCTGTCCGCCTATTACCTGTACCTGACCACACTGATCCACCGAGATGCGCATTATGTGGACCGGGTGGCCGCGGAAATAGAGCAGATCTATCGGCGGGACGATTCCAACTGGCGCGTGGCGTGGCTCCTTTTATATGTATCCGAGGACTACCACAAGTCAGTACCGAAAAAGTGGATGTTTTTGGAGAGGCAGTTCGACATTGGCTGCCACAGCCCTGTCATTTACATGGAGGCGGTGAACCTTATCAACAACAATCCCACAGTCCTGCGCAGACTGGGAGCGTTTGAGCTGCAGGTCCTCTGGTATGCCGTCAGGCAGGAGCTGCTGAAGCAGGAGGCAGTGGAACAATTACTGTATCTTGCCGGGAAGGTCAGGGATTACTCCAATGTTCTCTATCGCATTTTGACTAAGCTTTACGGCCGGAAGAAGGATGTACGCATTCTGCAGGAGATCTGTACGCTGCTGATCAAGGGCGGGAAGTCGGATCAAAAGTATTTTGAGTGGTATCGGGCCGGGGTGGATGCCAAGCTGCGCATCACGAATCTTTTTGAGTATTATATGATGTCTCTGGATATGAGCGAGGTCCGGGAGCTGCCCAGGACGGTGCTGATGTATTTTTCCTACCGGACCGATCTGGACTATGAACACAGTGCCTATCTCTACGATTACGTCCTGCAGAATGAAGACAGTCTGGGGGATATCTATGAGGTCTACAGACCCAGGATAGAGCAGTTCGTTCTGGATCAGATACGGAAGGAGCATATCAACAGACCGCTGGCCGATCTTTACAACAGACTGCTGCGGCCGGAGATGATCGACGAGGAGACCGCCGCCCCTCTCTCAAAGCTTCTCTTTGCCCATTTGATCCGGGTGGAGGACGAAAGGATACAGAAGGTCTATGTGTATCAGCCGGGCAATCTGCAGCCCGCCGTATATATGCTGAATAAATGTCAGACCTGGGTGGCGCTGTACGGAAACAATTACACCATTGTTTTTGAGGATATCTGGAACCACCGTTTTCTCAAGAGTATCGATTACACGCTTGAGAAGTTGATGCTTCCCGGCAGGTATCTGCGGATGCTGACTCCCTATCTGAAGCAGAACACGGAGCTGGATCTGTACCTGTGCGAGAATGACCGGGAGAACAGAACAAATCTGCAGGAGAGCACACAGCGCGCTCTGAGGGTGCTTGCATCCGGCCGCGCCCAGCTGCCTGTGCGGCGGGAGCTGTATCTGCGGGTGCTCCAGAATTTGTATGATTCGGATGACATGCGGGCGCTGGACGAATATCTGAAGGAGATTCCCGCGGAGGAACTGACCATGGGAGACCGCGGCAATGTGATACGCTACATGGTGATGCGGGGGCAGAATCAACTGGCCGCAGGGTGGCTGAACGAATACGGTCCCTACTTTATCGATCCCAAGGTGTTGGTACGGCTGATCAGCCCCCTGATGGAGCAGGGAAATATGGTGGAGGATCCTATGTTGACTGCGGCCGCCGTCTATGCCTTCCGCTGCAAAAAATACAATGGGACGGTGCTGGAGTATTTGGTCATGCACTATCGGGGCATGACCAAGCATATGCGGGATATCTGGAAGGCGGCCATGTCCTTCGGTGTAGACTGCTACAGGTTAAGTGAGACGATATTGGTGCAGACGATGTTCTCAGGGGCCTATGTGGGTGAAAAAATGGAGATATTCCACTATTATGTGTCCCAGGGCGCCAAGGAAGAGGTGGAAGAGGCATTTCTGGCACAGTGCGCGTATGACTATTTTGTCCGCGAGAAGGTCACGGAGAGCGACGTGTTTACGGAGATCAGGCATATGTATCTGCGGAGTGAACCGGTCAGGAGAGTATGCAGGCTGGCGTTCTTAAAATACTATGCGGAGAGGCCGGAGGAGCTGGATGCGGAGGGGGAATCCCTGGCGGAGAGCTGTCTGCGGGAACTGATGGCCGAGGGCATTCATCTTGAGTGCTTCAGGAAATACAGCAGGTTCGACTGGGTCGTACAGGAGCTGGCGGATAAAACGGTGGTGGAGTACAGGGCGGACTGCGGAAGCAGAGTCTGCATCCACTATGTGATCATGCATGATGACGGCGGGTCGGAGGAGTACGTTTCCGAATATATGCGTGAGGTATACGGGGGAGTGTACTTTAAAGAATTCATTCTATTCTTTGGGGAAAGTCTTCAGTATTACATCACGGAGGAGACGGACAGCGGCGAAGCCATGCTGACGGAGAGCGGGACGCTTCAGAGAAATGACATGCAGGGTGAGTGCGGCAACAGCCGGTATCAGATGGTCAACGATATTGTGATCAGCAGGACCCTGGAGGATATGGATACAATGGACAATCTTTTGGAGGAGTATTACCGGAAGGATTATCTGAACAAGAGACTGTTCGATTTAATGTAATGTGCCGCAAAACGGCGGAATGTGAGGAAGAATGGGCCTATTCAACAGCGAAAAGATAATCCTTGGCTATGATCTGGGGAATGAATTCTGCCAGATCAGCTATGCGCTTGCCAACGACGGTGAGGTGGAGACTCTCTCCCAGACGGCCGGGGAACAAAACTACAACATTCCGGCCGTGTTATGTAAAAGGCCGGGGATGAACCAGTGGTTCTACGGAAAGGACGCACTGCGATATGCGGAGGAAAACGGGGGAATACTGGTGAACGATCTGCTCGGACAGGCGTTGGACGGCGAGCCTGTGATCATTGAGGGAGAGAGCTTTGACCCGGTGGCGCTTCTGGCCCTGTTCTTCAAGAGAAGTCTGGGACTGCTGTCGCAGGTGTCCTCCTCGGAGCGGATATGGGCCCTTATGATCACCTGCGAAATGGTAGATGACAGAGTGCTTGAGGTGTTAAAGCAAATGGTGGCGGCGGTGCATATCAGGACGGACAAGGTGGCTTTTCAAAGTCATACGGAGAGCTACTACAGCTATATGCTGAGACAGCCGGAGCAGCTGTGGCGGAACCGGTCCCTTCTGTTCGACTATCGCGGCAGCTGTATGCGCATATACCGCATGGAATGCAACAGGAGGACCAGGCCCACCGTGGTCTTTATTCGGGAGGAAGCCCATCCCTTCTACGCCGCCGGGCCGCTCGCACAGGGGCAGGGGGCAGGGGACGAGCTGGACAAGGCGTTTCTGCAGATCGCGGAGGGAGCCTGTGAGGACCGGCCGGAGAGCGTTTATCTGATCGGAGACGGCTTTCAGCAGGAATGGATGAAGGAATCCCTGCGGCTGCTGTGCCATGGGCGCAGAGTGTTCCAGGGGAACAATCTGTTCAGCAAAGGTGCCTGCTGCGGGATGCAGGAGCGCCTGCACCCAGGTGAGACGGGAAAGGCCCACGTTTTTCTGGGACAGGATAAGCTGAAGGCAAATATCGGCATGCAGCTGATGCGCCAGGGGGAGGAGTCTTACTGCGCGCTGCTGGATGCGGGCGTGAATTGGTATGAGGCGGATCATACCGTGGAGTTCTACATCCGGGACGGCAATGAGATCACGCTCAGGGTGACGCCGCTGACCGGAAAGGCCCCAAAGGAGACCAAGATCATCCTGGAAGATTTTCCGGCGAACATTGCAAGACTGCGTGCCAGATTTTTCCTGGAGGCGGAAAATCTGCTGTCGGTAGAGGTGCAGGATCTGGGATTCGGGGATATCAGGCCCTCCTCCAGAAGAGTGTGGCAGGAGAAGATCGAGCTGTATTAGAGCCGAAAAGGACGGAGCGTGAGAGAATATGCGTGTCAGTGCCTGTATAGGTAATTATGCCAAAACTTCATATTGTATTCCGGGGCTGGAGATGAATGTATACTGCATGGAGGAGCTGTGCTACTGCATGAAGGAAAACGCATTTCTGCTGGATCATTCGCTGATGAATGACAGACTGCTCGGTTGGATCGGGCAGGAGTGCGGACTGCAGGAGCTCGCGGGAGCGCTGCACCCTCTGGTGCACAGACAGGGCTCTCTGAGCAGCTTTGTGAGCGCCATACTGGAATATACCGGACTGTATGAGAGACCGGTGATCCGCGAGGTGGAGCAGATGCTCAAAAAGGGCGCAGGTCTGAGCCGTATTGAGAAGCGCAAGAGCCAGGTGGATTATCTGGTGAAAAAGAAAAAATACGTTGCGGCCATCCGGGAGTACGACAGCCTGCTTGCGAACTGGCAGGAAATGGAAGGAAAGGGCGAGCCCCTTCCCGCCGTGAGCTGTCTGGCTGCAATTCTGCACAATAAGGGGACGGCTCTGACAGGGCTGATGCTTTACGACAGAGCAGCCGAGTGCTTCCTCGCGGCCTACCGCACTGACGGATCGGAGATCTGTTACCGGGACTATCTCGCCGCCAGGCGCCTTGCGCTGTCCGAGGAGGAATATGTGGCCTTTGCGGCAGAGCAGCCGGAGGGCTACGAATACACTATGAAGCTGGAGAAGGATATGGAGCGGTTCCTGGATGAGTGGGAACGGCAGCCGGAGTACCTGATGCTGTACAAGAGACGGGAGGATCGGCACGGCGCGGACAGGCAGAGGTATCAGGAGGAGAGCGAACGGCTGATTCAGTCAATAAAGGACGGCTATCGGAGCAGTGTGAGCTGCTGACAGGAGTGGTGCAATGGGATTTTGGAGCAGACTTTTCGGCAGAAAAAAGGTGCAGGAGCCGGAGGAGCAGGATTGGGAAGGTCTTGTCTACGAATGGGACAACGTGGATTTCACGGATGACGAGCAGCGGGCGCAGTATGTGGCCGTCTGCCTGGAACAGATGGCGGATATCTCCAGGGAGATGAGCCTGCTGAACGGCGAGTATTCGCGGGTGACTGCCTATCTGACGGATATAGAGGAGATCGAGGCTCTCCCGGATGAAGAGCGGGATGCCGTCAACGGTATTGCCAAACGGATGCTCACCTTTACGCAGGAAAGAAGGCGGTATCAGGACAAGCAGGACCGGATGAGCGATTCCGATTACTATCGCATGAAGCGGCAGGAAGCGGAGGTGCAGGAGGGCATCGACAAGCTGAAGGAGTGTGAGGACTACGGGGCGCTGGTCAGACAGGACATGAAGCGTCTGGACCGTGAGCGCAGCGCCTATGCTTACCGAAAGGCAGAGCTGGACAGCATGCTCAGAGACCTGCGGGGCATAACGGTGATCTTTACAACGGCGCTGGCGGTGTGCGTAGTGATGCTGCTGGTACTGCAGTTAGGCTTCGGAATGAATACGATGATCGGATATGCGATCGCCGTGATCACGACGGGCATAGCCCTCACCGTGCTCATGGTGAAGTATACCGACGCGGATAAGGAAAAACGCAGGGTGGAGCGGGCAGTCAACAAGCTGATCCTTCTGCAGAACAAGGTAAAGATCCGGTACGTGAACAACAGCAACCTGAAGGAATATCTCTGTATCAAGTACGGCACAGAGAGCGCGTCGGCCCTGGAGGATGTCTGGACGCGGTATCAGCAGGAAAAGGAGGAGAGAAAGCAGTATGCCGAAGCGGAGGCAAAGCTGGATTATTACCAAAAGCAGCTGCTGTCCCGATTGTCGCGCTACAACATCACCGATCCGGACAGGTGGACGGACCGGCCGGAGGCATTGCTGGATAAGCGGGAAATGGTGGAGATGCGGCATGAACTTATCCTGAGGCGTCAGGCCCTGCGCAAGCAAATGGACTATAACTCCGGAGTGGCGGAGACAATAAGAAACGATATTATGAGCGTGGCGAAACGGTATCCGGATTACGCTGCGGAGATACTGGCCATGGCGGACCGCTACGAGGATGCTTGACAGATGCTATTGATTTCTATTTTTGTATCGGTTATAATAATGTTCGCGGGCCTGTGGACGTACAGGCTGCTACCAAAAGTATGCCGTTTGGCGGCGGAATGGAGATAAGATGAAAAAACTGGAGCAACTCTATGAAGGCAAGGCAAAAAAAGTTTTTCTGACGGACGATCCCGATGTCCTGATCGTTGATTACAAGGATGATGCCACTGCATTCAACGGTGAGAAGAAAGGAACCATTGTCGGCAAGGGCGTGATCAACAATAAGATGACAAATCACGTGTTCCGTCTTCTGGAGAAGGAGGGAGTGCCCACTCACTTTATTCAGGAGTTGAGCGATAGGGAGACCGCCGTGAAGCGTGTGGAGATCGTTCCTCTGGAGGTGATCATCCGCAATGTGGCTGCCGGCAGCTTTTCCAAAAGACTGGGCGTTCCGGAGGGGACACCCTTTGCCGAGCCCACTATCGAGTTCTCTTATAAAAATGATGAGCTGGGAGATCCGCTGATCAATGACTATTTTGCGAGAGCGCTGGATCTGGCGACCTGGGAGGAGATCGAGACGATCAAAAGGTATGCCTTCAAGGTCAATGACGTGTTGAAGGCGTATTTCCTGCAGGCAGGCATTAAGCTCATTGACTTTAAGATCGAATTCGGACGTTATCACGGGGAGATCATTCTGGCGGATGAGACTTCGCCGGATACCTGCAGACTGTGGGATGTGAACACCAACGAGAAGCTGGACAAGGATCGCTTCCGCCGTGATCTGGGCAATGTGGAAGAGGCCTACAACGAGGTGTTCAAGCGGCTTGGTCTGTAAGGCAGAACGGTCGCTGCCCCGCTTACATATCTATTCTATTGTAACGATTCTATGAAATTTTAGGCAAAGGCGCCGGATCCGCAGGGATTCTGCGCCCTTGCGGACTGCTTCCGGCTCCGGGTGGAGGAAGATAACAGTGACAGACCGGATCTATGTACAGACAGATGACAGTGACAAGCTGCGGGAGGAATGCGGAGTCTTCGGCGCTTACGATTTTGACGGGGGAGATGTCTCCTCCACGATCTATTACGGGCTGTTGGCGCTGCAGCACAGAGGCCAGGAAAGCTGCGGCATCGCTGTCAGCGACACGAGCGGTCCCAAGGGGAAGGTGCTTTCCTCAAAGGATATGGGACTGGTCAACGAGGCCTTTGCGCCGGAGCATCTGGACAAGCTGAAGGGCGATATCGGCGTGGGACATGTCCGCTATTCCACGGCGGGCAGCTCTACCCGTGAAAATGCGCAGCCTCTGGTGCTGAATTATGTGAAGGGCACTCTGGGACTGGCCCACAACGGCAATTTGGTCAATGCGCCGGAGCTTCGGCGTGAGCTTGAGTACACGGGAGCTATCTTTCAGACTACCATCGACTCTGAGGTGATCGCCTACCACATCGCAAGAGAACGGCTGAACTCTAAGACCGTCGAGGAGGCGGTGGGAAGGGCGATGACAAAATTGAAAGGCGCCTATTCCCTTGTCATCATGTCTCCCAGAAAGCTGATCGGGGCAAGAGATCCCTTCGGATTCCGGCCTCTGTGTATCGGAAGGAGGGACAACACCTGGCTGCTTGCCAGCGAGAGCTGTGCCCTTGACACCGTGGGGGCGGAATTTGTCAGAGATGTGCTGCCCGGCGAGATCGTGACCGTCTCACCGGAAAAGGGGCTTGAGTCCGATATGAGCCACGCCATTCCTGCCGCAGATCAGGCGAGGTGCGTGTTCGAATACATATATTTTGCCCGTCCGGACAGTATTCTGGACGATGTCAGCGTCTATCATTTCCGGATGATGGCAGGAAAGTATCTGGCCATCGATTCGCCTGTGGATGCGGACCTGGTGGTGGGCGTACCGGAGTCCGGCAACTGTGCCGCTCTTGGCTATTCCCTGCAGTCCGGCATTCCCTACGGCACGGCCTTTGTAAAGAACACGTATGTAGGCCGTACCTTTATCAAGCCGAAACAGAAGAACCGCGAGAACAGCGTACAGGTCAAGCTGAATCCCATCCGTGAGGCGGTGGAGGGGAAGCGGGTCATTATGATCGACGATTCCATTGTCCGCGGCACCACCTCCGACCGTATTGTGAGAATGCTCCGCGAGGCCGGTGCAAGGGAGGTACATATGCGCGTCAGCTCACCGCCGTTCCTCTGGCCCTGCTACTTCGGCACCGATGTGCCGGCGCGGGAGCAGCTGATTGCCTACGGCCGCAGCGTGGACGAGATCAGCCGTATTATCGGCACGGACACACTGGCCTATCTCAGGCTGGAACGGCTCAGGGAGATCATGGGAGACAGGTGCATCTGTACCGGCTGCTTTACGGGAAAGTATCCCATGGAACCGCCGGCGGAGGATATCCGGGGCGAATTTGAAAAATAACATAAATAAAGGAGATCAGATCCAATGAGCACAGACAGATATCAAAGTCCTCTCTCCGAGCGCTATGCCAGCAGGGAGATGCAGTACATCTTTTCGCCGGACATGAAATTCCGCACCTGGCGGAAGCTCTGGATCGCACTGGCGGAGACCGAAAAGGAGCTGGGGCTTTCCCAGAACGGCGTTCCCGTCATTACGGACGAGCAGATCGAAGAGCTCAGGGCCCATGCGGAGGATATCAATTACGACGTGGCGAAGGCCAGAGAAAAGGAAGTCCGCCACGACGTGATGAGCCATGTCTATGCTTACGGACAGCAGTGTCCCAAGGCGGCAGGCATCATACATCTGGGCGCAACCTCCTGCTATGTGGGAGACAATACGGACATTATCGTGATGACGGAAGCCCTGAGGCTGGTGAAGAAAAAGCTGGTGAACGTGATCGCGGTCCTGGCTGACTTTGCCGAGAAGTATAAGGCTCAGCCCACGCTCGCCTTCACACATTTTCAGCCGGCCCAGCCCACTACCGTGGGCAAGCGCGCAGCTCTGTGGCTTCAGGAGTTCAGTATGGACCTGGAGGACCTGGAGTATGTGCTCTCTACGGTGAAGCTGCTGGGTTCCAAGGGTACCACAGGCACGCAGGCATCCTTTCTGGAGCTCTTTGACGGAGACCAGGAGACCGTCGATAAGATCGATCCCATGATCGCGGCGAAGATGGGCTTTGCGGAGTGCTATCCTGTGTCCGGCCAGACCTATTCCCGGAAGGTGGATACCAGGGTCGTCAACGTGCTGGCCGGCATTGCCGCCTCCGCCCACAAGATGAGCAATGACATCCGTCTGCTCCAGCACCTGAAGGAGGTGGAGGAGCCCTTTGAGAAAAGCCAGATCGGCTCCTCGGCGATGGCGTATAAGAGGAACCCCATGAGGAGCGAGCGGATTGCCTCCCTGTCCAGGTACGTGATGATCGACGCCCTGAACCCCGCTATTACATCCGCGGCACAGTGGTTCGAGCGGACGCTGGACGATTCGGCGAACAAGCGGCTGTCCGTTCCGGAGGGATTTCTGGCGGTGGACGGTATTCTGGACCTGTGCCTGAACGTGGTGGACGGTCTGGTGGTATATCCCAAGGTCATCGAAAAACATCTGCGCAGCGAGCTGCCCTTTATGGCAACGGAGAATATCATGATGGATGCCGTAAAGAACGGCGGGAACCGTCAGGAGCTTCACGAGCGTATCCGGGAGCTTTCTATGGAGGCGGGCCGCAATGTCAAGGTGGAAGGCGGGGAAAACAATCTGTTGGAGCTGATCGCTGCGGATCCTGCTTTCAACATGACCCTGGAAGACCTTCAGAAGACAATGGACCCGGAGAAATACGTGGGCCGTTCAAAGGAGCAGGTGGATGCGTTCCTGAGGGACGTGATCCGGCCGCTGCTTGAGAAAAATAAAGAGCTGCTGGGAATCAAGGCAGAGATCAACGTCTAAGAGGGAGAATACGGATGGGTGGATTTTTCGGAGTTGCATCGAAAGAGGATTGTGTGTTCGATCTGTTCTTCGGGACGGATTATCATTCCCACTTGGGGACAAGACGCGCCGGCATGGCAGTCTACAGCAGGGAGAAGGGCTTTGACAGGGCGATTCACAACATTGAGAACGCGCCCTTCCGCACCAAATTCGACAAGGATCTGAACGAGATGAGCGGTCATCTCGGCATAGGCTGTATTTCAGACTACGAGCCCCAGCCGCTGATGGTCCGTTCCCACCACGGCACCTATGCCATTACCACGGTAGGAAAGATCAACAATACGGATGAGCTGATCAGAGAGCTCTTCCAGAAGGGACATTCCCATTTTCTGGAGATGAGCGGAGGCGATATCAATGCCACGGAGCTGGTGGCATCTATTGTGAACCAGGAGGAGAATCTGATAGACGGGCTCCGCCGTGTCCAGGAGGTCATCGACGGATCCATGACCGTTCTTCTGATGACGCCCAAGGGCATCTATGCGGCCAGGGACCGTTTGGGAAGGACCCCTGTGGTGGTGGGAAAGAAGGAGGGAGCGTACTGTGTTTCCTTTGAGAGCTTTGCCTATCTGAACCTGGGCTATGTGGAGGAGAGAGAGCTGGGACCGGGAGAGATCGCGGTGGTGACGCCGGAGGGCGTGCGGACGCTGGCAAAGCCCGGAAAGGACATGAAGATATGTACCTTCCTGTGGGTATACTACGGTTATCCGTCCTCCTCCTACGAGGGGATCAGTGTGGAGCAGATGCGCTATAACTGCGGCGCTCTGCTGGCGACGAGGGACAATGTTCAGCCTGATATTGTGGCCGGAGTGCCGGATTCCGGCACGGCCCATGCCATCGGATACGCCAACCGGTCAGGGATTCCCTTTTCCAGACCCTTTATCAAGTATACGCCCACATGGCCGCGCTCCTTTATGCCGACGATCCAGACACAGCGCAACCTGATCGCCAGAATGAAACTGATCCCCGTGCAGGAGTTGATCGAGGGCAAAAGCCTGCTGTTGATCGACGATTCCATCGTAAGGGGCACGCAGATGCGCGAGACAACGGAATTCCTGTATCAGAGCGGGGCGAAGGAGGTACATATCCGTCCGGCCTGTCCGCCCCTGCTGTTCGGATGTAAATATCTGAACTTCTCGCGCTCCTCCTCAGAAATGGACCTGATCGCCAGGAGAGTCTTGAAGGAGATGGAGCGGGAAGGCAGAGAGATCGATCTGAAATACTATGTGGATCCCGATACGCCGCAGTACTCCGAGATGGTGGAACGGATCGGGCGCCAGCTGAACTTTACCACGCTGCGCTATAACAGACTGGACGATATGATTGCTTCCGTAGGCCTGGACAAGAGCAGACTGTGCACCTATTGCTGGGACGGAAACGAATAAGAGGGGCGTAGTTGGGGCTTATAAATCGGCAGACGGCAGGTCTGCCGAAATTTTTTGAGAAGTAAATGAAGGGATGTTCATGAAGAGGAAAAATGTCCGTAAAATATACGCCGCGGCCCTTGCCGCTGTGCTGACTGCGGCTTTGGCGGCCTGCGGCAGGACAGATGCGGCTCAGACGGCGGATATTCCCGGCAGGGAGGGCGCAGAGGCAGCCTCCGGGGGCCGTATCGGTACGATCGGGGATCTGCCGGACCCGGAGGAAATGTTTACCGACAGAGATATGGCAGGCGGCTATGAAGAGTCCGAAAGCATTGTCATTGCGCTGACGGGAAGCAGCGCCTCCTGCGAGGAAAAGTCCGTGTCCGTTTCCGGAAATACCGTTACCATCACCGAGGAGGGCACTTATGTCCTCTCCGGCAGCCTGGAGGGAATGATCGTGGTGGACGCGGCGGATACGGACAAGGTCCAGCTGGTGCTGAACGGTGTGGAGATTTCCGATAGGGAGAGCGCCTGCATCTATGCAAAGGAGGCGGATAAGCTCTTTATCACGTTGGCGGAGGGCTCCCGGAACAGTATTTCCGGGGAAAGCTACACTGTGCAGGACGACAACAATGTGGACGGGGCCGTCTTCTCACAGTGCGATCTAACGGTCAACGGACCGGGCAGCCTGAGCATTCAGGCCGGTGAAGGAAACGGTGTGGTGTCCAAGGACGACCTGGCGGTAACGGGAGGGACCGTGACCGTCACGGCACAGGGGCACGGCCTGGAGGGGAAGGACAGCGTCAGGATAGCAGGGGGCCAATGGGACATTGTCTCAGGAAAGGACGGAATCCACTCGGAGAACAAGGAGAATGGGGAAAAGGGTTTTGTGTATATTGCGGGCGGAGAACTGTCCATTGTTTCCGACGGAGACGGGATCAGCGCCGGCTGCTGTATGCAGATTGACGGCGGCAGCTTCCGCATCGTGTCGGACGGCGCCAAGGGCGTAAAATCGGCCGGTGAGATGTGGGTCAAGGGAGGATCCCTTTTCGTAGATTCTCAGGACGATGCGCTCCATGCGGACGGAGATCTGACGGTGTGCGGCGGGACATTGCAGCTGTCTTCCGAGGATGACGGCATACACTCTGAGGTAACGGTAACGGTGGAGAGCGGCGAGCTGGAGATCACAGACAGCTACGAGGGAATAGAAGGCAGCAGTATTGTGATCGCAGGCGGAGAGATCCGGCTGAATGCCCTTGACGACGGGATGAATGCCGCAGGCGGAAACGACCAAAGCGGCTTTGGGGGCCGGCAGGGCGATGGAATGTACAGGGGCAGTGGTCCCTGTATCACCATCTCCGGCGGCTCCGTCTTCATCAACGCAGCGGGAGACGGTATCGATTCCAACGGCGATCTGATCGTCACCGGAGGGGAAACATATGTGTCGGGCCCGGAGGACGACGCCAACGGTGCGCTGGACTACGGCGGAAGGGGGCAGATCACCGGCGGCATTCTCGCGGCGGTGGGCAGTCCGCAGATGGCCGTAAATTTTGGTGATTCCTCCACGCAGGGTTCGATCCTGACAAATGTACCTGCCTGCCGGGCGGGTGACAGAGTGACGCTGAAGGACGATCAGGGGAATGTGCTCGTGGATTACACGGCGGAGAGCTCCTTTCGCTCCGTGGTGGTCAGCTGCCCGCAGCTGCAGCAGGGCGGGACATATATTCTGACGGCAGGGGACAGTGATACGGAGATCACTCTGGAGAGCCTGATCTACGGCGGCCGGGGCGGCTTTGAGGACAGGCGCGGCTTCCGGGAAGAGCGGCGGCCGCCCGGATAGAGGTGCCGCCCGGATAGCAGTGTCACCCGGATAGCGGCGGCCGCTCGGATAGCGGTGCCCCTTATGATGCCGCATCACGGAATGTACAGAATGATTTTACTTATGAAAACATTTATGTTATACTTATACTGCATTGAAATTTAACCGCTTAGCGGCGGGAAACGGAGGAAGTCGTATGGTCAAGGCAATCGTGGGCGCCAATTGGGGCGACGAGGGCAAGGGTAAGATTACGGATATGATGGCACAGGAGGCGGATATTGTAGTGCGCTTTCAGGGAGGTGCCAACGCGGGCCACACTATTGTCAATAATTACGGGAAATTTGCTCTGCACACACTTCCGTCGGGCGTCTTTTACGGCCACACCACCAGTGTGATCGGCAACGGTGTCGCCCTGGATATTCCCAAGCTCATCCGGGAGCTGAAGTCCATCGTTGAGAGGAATGTGCCGCAACCTAAAATATTGGTGTCCGACAGGGCTCAGATCGTTATGCCGTATCATATTTTGTTCGATCAGTATGAGGAGGAGAGGCTGGGCGGCAAGTCCTTCGGCTCGACCAAGTCCGGCATTGCGCCCTTTTACTCCGATAAATATGCAAAGATCGGTTTTCAGGTCAGCGAGCTCTTCGACGAGGAGCTGCTGCGGGAAAAGGTGGAGCGGACCTGTCAGCTGAAGAATGTGCTCCTGGAACATCTGTACCACAAGCCGCTGATTGATCCGGCGCAGCTTCTGGAGATATTACACGAATACCGTGATATGATAGCTCCTTATGTGGGAGATGTGTCCGCTTTTTTGGACAAGGCTCTGAAGGAGGGAAAGACGGTGCTGCTGGAGGGACAGCTGGGAACCCTGAAGGATCCCGACCACGGTATCTATCCTATGGTGACATCCTCCTCCACGCTTGCCGCGTACGGCGCGATCGGCGCGGGAGTGCCTCCCTATGAGATTCAGCAGATCGTCACCGTGTGCAAGGCGTACTCCTCTGCGGTGGGAGCGGGCGCTTTTGTCTCGGAGCTGTCCGGGGACCAGGCCGAGGAACTGCGGCGCAGAGGCGGCGACGGAGGAGAGTACGGAGCCACCACGGGAAGGCCCAGACGCGTGGGCTGGTTCGACTGCGTGGCCTCCAGGTACGGATGCCGTCTGCAGGGAACTACGGATGTGGCGTTCACCGTGCTGGATGTGCTCGGATATCTGGACGAGATCCCTGTCTGTGTGGGATATGAGATCGACGGGGAGGTCACGGCGGACTTTCCGGTGACTTCGAGACTGAACAGGGCAAAGCCTGTGCTGGAGAAGCTGCCCGGCTGGAAATGTGATATCAGAGGCATCAGAAATTACGGAGATCTCCCTGAAAACTGCAGGAGGTACATTGAGTTCATCGAAAGCAGGATCGGCTACCCCATCACTATGGTGAGCAACGGACCCGGCAGGGACGACATCATTTATAGAGAGAGCGCGCTAAAGGCATGAGAGGGAAAATGATACGCAATATTGTGTTCGATATCGGAAATGTGCTGACAGACTTTCGCTGGAGGGATTTTCTGAGGGAGAAGGGCTTCGATGAAGAAACGATCGGGCGGATCGCCAGGGCCTCTGTGGAGAATCCTGTTTGGCAGGAGTATGACCGTGGAGAGCTGAGCAGCGAGGAGCTGATGGAGGAATTTATAAAGATGGATCCTGGGCTGGAAAAGGAGCTGCATGCCGCCTACGACGATATTCACGGCATCGTGACGCCAAGAGATTACGCGATTCCCTGGGTCCGGGAACTGAAGGAGAAGGGATACGGAGTTTATTATCTGTCGAACTATTCGGCTAAGGCCTATGTGGAATGTGCGGATTCGCTTGCCTTTATCCCCTATACGGACGGCGGTATTCTCTCCTTTCAGGAGCGGGTGGTGAAGCCGGAGCCGGAGATCTACGAACTGCTCCTGAACCGTTACGGTCTCAACGCCGGAGACTGCGTCTTCCTGGATGACACGGCGGTGAATGTGGAGGCTGCAAAAAGGCTGGGGTTCTGCGGCATTGTGTTCGAGAACCAGGCGCAGGCGCGGGCAGAGCTCGCTGCCCTGGGAGTGCAGTAGGGATATTTTATTTTTCTTCCTGCTGCACCTGTTCCGCATCCGCTATGGTGTGCTTCCCGGTGAGCTTGCCGTACATCCACGTATAGATCCAGATGAGCAGAGGGACCGCGGCGGTAGCGAAGATACAGATCATGAACCATTTGCCGGAGTCGGAACGGTCGAAGACGGCCACGATCAGTGTAATAACATACAGAAATGCCAGCAGTATCACGCCTGCCATTGCGACGATCTGGCGGGCCGTTTTCTTTTTCTTTGATTTTTTCACTTCGCTGTCGGGAGCTTTGTTTCCCATCACGCAGTCATCTCCTTATCTCAGGTATCGGAAAACTGTCTACATCATAGCATGATTCCCTGTGATTTACAACCCCGCTCTCAGGGCGCACAGACAAGAAAAAAGCCCCCGGACCTGATTCTGTCAAGTCCGGGGACCTTTATAAGGGGAGGATTAAGTATTATCTTTTTCTTTGGTCTCATCAAAGGAGGGGTTCCTTGACAGTAGATAGTTTCACCCGAACCGAAAAAAATATACGCGGTCAGTGTAAAAAAATAAAGTTCATAAATTTATAAAATTGTTAAGGCCATATTGTTGTTTTGCGCTGAAATTTGTTATATACTTACAAATATGATGCGGCGGCGTGCAGGTGCATGCCCATGCGGAAACAGTAATCAAGATAAGGACGGTGCGATCATGGCATTATTGGAAGAGTGGAGAAAACAGGCATATAACGAGAACATGCCCAAGGACAAGCTGCAGCAGATGTGGACTGCCTATTTTGAGCAGGAAAAGGAGATCTATATCCAGCTGCTGAAGGAGCCTGACACGGTGGTGAAGGGCACGGTCAGGGAGCTGGCGGAAAAGTACGGCGTCACCGTGCTCACCATGACAGGATTTCTGGACGGCATCAATGACAGCCTAAAAGAACCGAATCCGATCGAGGAGATGGAGGAGGATACGGAGGTCAGTCTCGGATTTGACAAGGAGCTGCTGTACAAGAATATGGTGGGGGCCCAGGCGGATTGGCTCTACAATCTGGAGGAATGGAACGATATTTTTGACGAGGAGAAGCGGAAGGCTCTTTACAAGGAGCAGAAGTCTTCCACCACGATCGTCAAGGAGGAGAAGATCTACCCGAACGATCCCTGCCCCTGTGGCAGCGGCAAAAAGTACAAGAAGTGCTGCGGCAGGAATAAGTAAAATGCGCAGCGCCAGCATATGGGAGGGAGCACACCAGTGAACATAGCATCATTTATATTGCCGAAAGCGGATGTCTCATACGTCAGAGACAGCATGACCTTGAGACAGGGACTGGAAAAGCTGTACAGGTGCGGCTATAACGCCATTCCGGTGATCGACGTGGAGGACAGATATGTTGGCGTCATCAGTGAAGGCGATTTTTTGTGGAACATTCTCTATTATAATCAAAAGCCGGAGGATGTATCCGCAAAGAGGCTGGAAAGCACTACCGTCCGAAGCATTATGCAGGGCGGTAAGGTCAGACCGGTCTGCATCGACACGGCTATGGAGACACTGCTGGAGCAGGCTCAGACCCAGAATTTCGTGCCGGTGATCGATGACAGGAATGTTTTTATCGGAATTATTACGCGCAGCGAGATCATTAAATATTTTGCGGAGAAAAAGAGGAAAACACAATGAAAAAACTGGAAGAATATGTACGGAGCATCCCTGATTTTCCTGAGGAGGGAATTATTTTCCGGGACGTGACCAGCGTCTTGCAGGACGCAGACGGACTGCAGCTGGCAATAGACACCATGCAGGAGAAAATAAAGGACCTGGATTTTGACGTTGTGGCGGGACCGGAATCCAGAGGATTTATATTTGGAACCCCCATCGCCTATAATAATAAAAAGCCCTTTGTGCTGATCCGTAAAGCGGGCAAGCTGCCCAGAGAGACGGTGTCCGTATCCTATGACCTGGAGTACGGTCAGGCTACCATCGAAATGCACAAGGACAGTATCAGGCCGGGCCAGAGGGTCCTGATCGTCGATGATCTGATCGCGACCGGCGGGACCACCGAAGCCATGATCAAGCTGATCGAGAGTCTCGGCGGCGTCGTGGCGGGCGTTGTGGTGCTGATGGAGCTGGCAGGTCTGAAGGGACGGGAAAGGCTTAAGGGCTACCGTCTTGACTCTGCCATCTGCTACCCCGGAAAGTAAGGGTGGAATGTTCGTCCGGACATGATATGCGGATAAAGATCGTGCTTGATCAGCTGTGACTGAAGGAGTATGAAGCGATATATGTCAGAAGAGAAAGGCGAAGTCATTTTTGACGATGGAAAAATAAGTAAATCACATGAGTTCGTGAATCCGGAGGAGCTCTATCAGGAGCTTATTCGCCGTGTGCAAAAATATCATCCCAGCGACGATATTTCCATGATCGAGAAGGCTTACAGGGTGGCAAGCGAGGCGCACAGGAATCAGCTTCGAAAGTCCGGGGAACCTTATATCATCCATCCGCTGAACGTCGCCATCATTCTGGCAGATCTGGAGCTGGATAAAGAGACGATCGTTGCCGGAATTCTTCACGATGTGGTGGAGGATACCGTCATGACGGAGGAGGATCTGATCAGAGAGTTCGGCGAGGATGTGGCGCTGCTTGTGGACGGCGTCACCAAGCTGGAAAAGATTCCCCTGTCCGGAGGAAGCGATCAGCCGGATGCCAAACTGGAGATGCAGGCGGAAAATCTGAGAAAGATGTTCCTGGCCATGGCGAAGGATATCCGCGTTATCATGATTAAGCTGGCTGACCGTCTGCACAATATGCGCACTCTGAAATATCAGAAGCAGGAAAGTCAGCAGCGCATTGCCAAAGAGACTCTGGAGATCTACTGTCCCATCGCCCACAGGCTTGGCATCAGCAAAATTAAGACGGAGCTGGACGATCTGTCCCTGAAATATCTGGAGCCGGAGATATACTATGATCTGGTAGAACGGATCGCAGTCCGCAAAAGCGTCCGCGAAAAATACATCCAGAGCATCGTGGACGAGGTGAGGGAGCATATTGAGAACGCCGGCATCAAGGCTAAGATCGACGGCCGTGTAAAGCATTTTTTCAGCATCTACAAAAAGATGTTGAATCAGAATAAGACATTGGATCAGATATACGATCTGTTCGCAGTCCGCATCATCGTGGATACGGTGAAGGACTGTTATGCGGCGCTGGGCGTGATCCATGAGATGTATAAGCCCATACCGGGACGTTTCAAGGATTACATCGCCATGCCAAAGGCAAACATGTATCAGTCTCTTCACACCACGCTGATCGGCAGTACCGGTCAGCCCTTCGAGATACAGATCAGGACCTTTGAAATGCACAAGGCTGCCGAGTACGGCATCGCTGCCCACTGGAAATACAAGGAGGCCGCCGACGGCAAGCATGTGGAGGGCAGAGAGGAGGAAAAGCTGGTATGGCTGCGCCAGATCCTGGAGTGGCAGCGCGACATGTCCGACAACAAGGAATTCATGAACCTGCTCAAGAGCGATCTGGATCTGTTCGCGGACAATGTGTATTGCTTTACGCCCACCGGCGAGGTGAGAAATCTGCCTGCAGGATCCACGCCTATCGACTTTGCATATAATATCCACACTGCCGTGGGGAACAAAATGGTAGGAGCCAGAGTGAACGGGCGGCTGGTGACGATAGACTACGAGATCAAGAACGGTGACAGGATCGAGATCATCACCTCTCAGAATTCCAAGGGCCCCAGCCGTGACTGGCTGAATGTGGTCAAGAGCACTCAGGCAAAGAACAAGATCAATCAGTGGTTCAAAAACGAACTGAAGGAGGATAACATTGCCAGGGGCAAGGAGCTTTTGAGCGCCTACTGTAAGGCCAGGGGCATCAATCTTCCGGAGTTGATGAAGACGGAATACATGGAAGTCATCATGCGCAAGTACGGCTTTAAGGACTGGGAGCCGGTGTTGGCGGCCATCGGGCACGGAGCCCTGAAGGAGGGCCAGATCGTCAACAAGATGCAGGAGCTCTACGACAGGGACCATAGGAAGGAAATGACCAACGAGGAGGTCCTGCAGAGCATTGCGGAGGCAGGAAGCGCAAATCTGGCAAAGATGGCTCCGAGAAAGGGCCGGAGCGGTATTGTGGTAAAGGGGATTGCAGATCTGTCGGTGCGTTTCTCCAAATGCTGTTCTCCTGTGCCGGGAGATGAGATCGTCGGATTCGTCACCAGGGGAAGGGGCGTGTCCATCCACCGCACCGACTGTGTGAATATGATGAATCTGCCTGAGATCGAGAGGGCAAGACTGATCGATGCGGAATGGCAGGCGCCTGAGAACACGGATGAAAAATACGTTGCGGAGATCGTGATCTATGCCGACAACCGCAACGGTCTGCTGGCAGATATCTCCAAGGCGCTCACGGAGAGGAACATCAATATTCTCTCCATGAACACCAAGACCAGCAAGCAGGGTCTTGCCACCCTGCAGACCACCTTTGAGATCGGGAGCCGGGAGGAGCTGAACCGGGTGATCGAAAAAATCAGAGGGATCGAAAGCGTGCGGGATATCGAGAGGACGACCGGCTGAAGAGCGCGGAGACGTTTTGAACGGCGGACAGTCTGCACGCGGCATATGTTGACTGCCGGCTGAAGAGCGCGGAGACGTTTTGAACGGCGGACAGTCTGCACGCGGCATATGTTGATTGCCGGCTGATCAGCTTGGGAAAATTTTGGACGGCGGAGCCGTGCAATGCGGGAGACTGCAGGGACAGCAGAAAAAACATCGGGAAAGGAAATCGGATTATGGCGGATATCAAGATCGGCCGCATGGTGATGGGAAGCATACAGACCAACTGTTATTTTCTGTACAGAGAGGGAAGCAGTGAGACGGTGGTGGTGGATCCTGGGGACCACGGTGCGGAAATCTACAAGGCGCTGCAAAAGAACGGATTCACCGTGACGGGCATCCTGCTCACCCACGGGCATTTTGATCATATCTGGGGCCTTGATGCCCTGCGGGACGCGGCCAATGCAGCCGCGGAGGCAGACGGCCGTGAGCCGGTGCCGGTGTACGCCTGTGAGGGGGAACGGGAGCTTTTAAAGGATCCGGACAGGAACGTCTCCGGGCAGACGGGACGCCCCTGCAGCACCTATGCGGATATATATGTGAAGGACGGCCAGGAGCTGGATCTCGCAGGAATCAAGATCAAGGTCATCGCAACGCCGGGACATACGGAGGGCGGCTGCTGTTATTACGTGGCGGAGGCAGGCATACTGGTTGCGGGCGATACGCTCTTTCAGGAATCCGTGGGCAGAACGGATTTCCCTACGGGCAGCATGAGCACGCTGGTGCGCTCCGTTCAGGAAAAGCTGTTCGTTCTCCCGGACGAGACGACGGTATATCCCGGACACGGCGACAGTACCACCATAGGGCATGAGAAGAGATATAATCCGTTCTGTGCCATAGCGGACTGAAGGTCATTTATATGTTTATCGTTGATTTGAACAGAGAAAATTTTGAATATGATGTGCAGGCTCTTGTGAGGGCTTTTTACCCGGAGGAGCAGGTACAGGTCCTGACGCCCGCCACACGGGAGAACACCCGCCGCCGGCTTTCGGGACAGGCGCGGCTTCGGATAGAGATTAAGGACGATGTGGCGGAGTTCGTCATGGACGGCGAACATTCCCTTTATGATCCTGTGAAGGAAAAGGAAGCCTTGGCTCTTCCGGAAGGGAAGGAGGACGGCGAACGGGACGCGGTCCTGGAGGAGATCTGGAGCAGAGGCTTCAAGGACGGTTTTAAAAGATACCTTTACGCACTGCTTCACCACGCCACGGGGAAAGTCCTGCCCTGGGGGAACCTCACGGGCATCAGGCCCACCAAGATTGCCTACGGCATGCTGGAACAGAGCAGGAGCGACCGGTTCATTCTGGATTATTACAGACAGAATCACTATGTGAGCACGGAGAAGGCCGAGCTTGCACTGGATATAGCGAAGCGGGAGAGAAGGCTTCTTGCCGGCATACACTATCGGGACGGCTACAGTCTGTACCTAGGGATTCCATTCTGTCCCACAACATGTATGTACTGTTCCTTCACCTCCTTTCCCATTGCAGGATACAGGAACTTGGTGGAAAAATATATCGACTGCCTGATCCGGGAGATGGAACTTACGGCAGAGCTCATGAAGGGAAAGATATTGGACAGCGTTTATATCGGCGGCGGCACGCCCACCACGCTGGAGCCGGGACAGCTGGACAGGCTGCTTTCGGCGCTGCAGGAGCGTTTTGACTTTTCGTCGGTACAGGAGTTTACCGTGGAGGCCGGACGGGCGGACAGCATCACGGAGGAAAAGCTGAAGGAGCTGTATGACCACGGTGTGAGCCGCATTTCCGTCAATCCCCAGACCATGAAGCAGGAGACGCTGGACATGATCGGCCGGAAGGCGTCCGTGGAGCAGGTGGAGCGGGCGTTCGCCCTGGCAAGGGAGATGGGCTTCGACAATATCAACATGGATCTGATCCTGGGGCTTCCCGGAGAATCCGCACAGGACGTGCAGTATACCGTGGACAGAGTGGTCCGGATGAGGCCGGACAGCCTCACCGTGCACTCTCTGGCCATCAAGCGGGCCTCCAGACTCAATCAGTGGATACAGGAGAACGGCGTTTCCATGCTGCGGAACACCGATGAGACCATGGAGATCGCGGCCCAGGGCGCAGGAAGGCTGGGACTGGTGCCTTACTACCTCTATCGGCAGAAGAATATGTCCGGAAATTTTGAGAATGTGGGCTACGCGCGGGAAGGAAAGCTGGGGCTCTATAACATTCTCATTATGGAGGAAGTGCAGACCATCGTGGCATTAGGTGCAGGGAGCATCTCCAAGAAAGTCAGTTACCAGGCGGCTCAGGACGGCGGGGAAAGCGTCTTGATCGAGCGGTGCGAGAATGTGAAGGAAGTTGCCCAATATATCGAGAGAATCGGGGAAATGATCGAGAGAAAGCGTGTATTATTTCGGGACTGATGACTCGAAATATACGTAAAATGATTGAGTAGGAAATGAACACCACCACAGAGCTGGTTGTTGGGGTGTTCATTTTCGTTTTGGAAGGGGCGTTTGAATCTTCATAATATGCGCAATCGCTATCATCGGCATTCCGCTGATGCTTTATATCATGTAAAATATTTGACAATAACTAAAGTATGTAGCACATCCTTTGCACAACAACGCATTGATATTTTCTTTTGTGTTGTGTATAATATTAAGCGAAGAGGTGATGGCGTTGAACTTGATTCTGCATACTGTCAAACAGGAAAAGCAAAGAATTGAATATATGCTTGGAAAGTATCATGCGGAACTTTCCGTTTTACCGCGAGGTACAATATCGACAAAGACGGTTGGCGAGAAAACATATTATTATCTGAAATACAGGGACGGTAAAAAGGTGATTTCTCAATATGTCGGAAAAAAGGAAATTGAAAATATTCGATCTCTTGTTGAAAGGCGGCGGCATATTGAGGCAATGGTGAAATCTTTACAAGAGGAAAAGGCGATTGCAGATAAGGTATTGGAGGGTGCGGTATGATTCTATATCATGGCAGTAATGTGATTGTTTCTGAACCGAGGCTGATCGAACAGAATCGGTTTCTTGATTTTGGTTTCGGATTTTACACGACGACAAATAAAGTACAGGCGATAGGCTTTGCTGATAAAGTGACAAAGCGCCGTAAAGAGGGCGAAAAAGCTGTCAGTATCTATGAACTCGACGAAGAACGTGCTTTTACCGAATGTTCCGTTCTGCGTTTCGACAGTGCAAATGAGGCTTGGTTGGATTTTGTATCGGAAAATCGTTCCGGCAATTATACGAAAGAGGCCTATGACTTCATTTTTGGCCCCGTTGCAAATGATGACGTGTATACGACATTTACACTCTATTCTGCCGGTGTACTTACAAAGGAGCAAACTTTGGAAGCATTGAAAATCAAGAAATTATACAATCAGTTAGTGCTGTCATCTGAAAGAGCACTTTCGTATCTAAAATTTATGGGGACAGTCCCGCAGGAGGAATTGTAATGGAAGCAGAAAAGTTTGGCGCTGTTATGGGCGTGCTTGTAGAGCAGATCGTTCACCTGATTACTGAAAACTATGCATATGACGAAATGACCGCTGCGAATGAGTTTTATAACTCTAAGGTCTACGCTCTTTTAGAGCAGGAAGAGACGAAGCTATGGCATTTCAGCCCCCTTACCCTATTTAATCTATTTGATGAAGAAAAGAAAACGGGCAGTTTTGAACTGCCAGAGGAGGATTGATTATGAGCGCTCAGGGTAAATTTATGATTTACTGTGCCGAGCAATACAAACTGGCAAAGCATCTGACAGGCAAGCAGCTCGCAGAACTGTTCCGTCGTTACTGGGTCTGGGAATATGTTTACTCCTGTTATGAGGCCCTGCATACGACAGGTACGAACTATATTATTGAGGATATTGACCTATACATTGAAGCCCGCAAGTCTGCATTGTCTTGAAGAAACGGTATGAAAAGATCGTGCTTATGTACGGATAATTGAATTTGTTCAATTTATATGTATGTTGGGATTATTGGATATTGATGACATTATATGAAACAGCATAGGAGTTGATGGCGGATAAGTTATTTTTAGGGCGATTCTAAAAATATGGAGACAGAGAAAAACAACGGACATATATTTTGGACGTTAGACCGCATATGTATTGGGAGCCATGATTGGTGCATTACAATCAAAGGCTCAGAAATATGCGGGCGGAGAAGGGGAAGAACTGCCCGACCTGTCTGGGGAAGCCTCTGAGGAAACAGCGGACAATATTTCTGCAGAGGAACGTGACGAAGATTGACGAGAAGCGGAAAGTGTCGGTAGAACTTATAAGCGGAGCATACAGAAAAAGTATTAAAACTTTCGGATGGGTATATTGCCAAAACGGAAGCGCCTATGCTAGAATTAAAAGTAAGAATGATCAACATCAATCTCCCGGCAGGTCACAGGCTGCTTCAGGACTGTCTGCCGCTGTATGAGTATTCCTGGTTCATAGAGCGGATCCGGACATACCGACAAGAGGGACTGGACCGGGACGGGGCAGTGACCCTTGCGGTGAAGGACAGCATCCGGAAGGGAATCTTTACGGACTTCGTAAGGGAGCACGGGACGGAGGTGCAAAATATGCTGTACACACAGTTCAATATGGATGATGCGCTGGAGGTAAGATATGAGGAGGGCGTGGAGGACGGCATAGAACAGGGTATTGAGCGTGGCCGTACTCAGGGCGCGCGCCGTCTCCTGGTCCATCTTGTCTGCGGCAAGCTGCAGATGGGAGAATCCCCGGAGAAGATCGCGGCGGACCTGCTGACGGACAGGGAGGAGATTGACCGGATCTGCGAGGCCTATGCAGAATGCGGGCCGGAGGAAGCGGCCGTCCTTGCTAAGCTGGAAGAACAGAACGGATCTGGACCTATGGATGAGAAAGAGTAGATTGTGATACAGAGAATGCCCAGGCCTAAAGGTCGGGGCATTGTCTTAATATCTATTTTTGATAATTTTCAAAAAACTTTTTGTTTTCTTTATTATACCCTATTTTTATGTTAGGATTTTTCTCTTGAAGATCAATTAAAATATCATCCAGCACATTATCTTTAGGTCCAACTGAAATCACGACATGTTTTTTCTTATCTTTTGTATAAGCTAGTAAAGATTTTCCGGTTTTGATAGTATAATTTTTTAACGTTATGGTATATGCCCATACAATATCTTCATATTTTAGTGGATCAATACCGGATATAATATAATTTTCAGTTAGATAAAGGCGATATTTTTGATATTTATTATCAGTTAAATTTCCAAGTTCGCTTCTTAATACTTCAACTAATTCCGGATTTTTTAATACCTTTTTTGATCTTATAACAGCCGGAACTATAAATCCAAATGCTGCTACAAGGAAAAATACCCCTACCATTGCGATAGCTTTATATAAATCGACTGTACGCCGACTTTCCGGAGATATATTTTCATCCAAGTAAATTTTTCCTAAATGCTCATATAAATTTTCCGAAGTTAATTTAATATTTGGAAATACCTTATCATAATTACGTAATACTAATGATTCTGTTTGTGGATCAATTTTATGTGTAAAACCGTTCAAATGATATATTGAACTAAGTTTTCTCGTTTCTTCGTCAGCTATACTTTTTAAATAATCAAAAGTTTTATTGGATAATCTTACTATATATACATTATCCTCTTCATCTATTGCATAATATAGATAACTATCTTTCTTTGAATTCGCTGCTAATATTTTAGGTAAATAAGCAATGTTGAGTGATGCATATAATCCTTCTTCTTCACGACCATTAGAAACAAGTTCAGCAAAATTTAATGAATCTATTCTTTGCTCATACTGCTTATACGCCTTAGAAAAAGCGAAACCTATACATAAAGCTGCAATCCCTATGTATATAAATATTAATATATATACTATCGTCATTTTTGGTTTTAACATTTTATCAATTTCTCTTTTTTCCATTCAAAAAATCCTCCAAACAAATTACTATTTGTTTTATTAAATATTATACTATAGTTAGACGTTTCTAGGTAGTATTTTAGGAAAAAAGAGAATTACTAGAATTAAAGTGTGAGAATTTTGCTGTTCCTTCGTTTAATATAGTAGAGCAATACATAGGGGAGGAGGTCTTTAAGGTATGGAGGATAATGGTGCAAGCAGCTACCACCGTTTCCTTGAGGGTGATGACAATGGAATTGTCGATATCGTCAATCGTTATAAAGACGGTTTGATCTTATATCTGAATCAATATGTCTCCGACATTCATCTTGCAGAAGATTTGGCAGAAGATACTTTTTTTAAGCTGATGGTCAAAAAGCCCCGATATACAAACAAATATACGTTTCAGGCATGGCTTTATGCAATTGGGCGGAACCTCACGATAGATTATATCAGAAGGCGGACTAAATTATTCAGTCCGTCCGATGATGATCTGGAGTTGCTTTTGGCAGAGAAAGAAACATTGGAGAAATCTTATATAAAAATTCCATTGGTGGGAAGCAGCTCTGATATTTTCCGTACAAATACGTTCTGCATTTTTGGAAAATATGTGTGGTCGCCATATCTGCTGCTCGTTGTTCCGATTCTGATCGGTGTTTTATGTATGCCCTTTGCAGCAAGAGGCTGGTCGAAACGGTTGAGGACTTGATAAAAGCGGAGCCTGGGCTCATGATCTGTAATTTCCGCTGCCGCGGTAAAATTTTGGCTTGATATTTTTGTAGGACAAAAATATAATGGCCATTAGAGGAGGAAGCTGAAATGGAGAGAGTGGCAAAATTTTTACAGGACGCGGGAACGTATTATCTGGCAACGGCTGAGGGCGACCAGCCAAGGGTGCGGCCGTTCGGGACGGCGCATATTTTTGAGGGAAGGCTTTATATCCAGACCGGCAAGGTAAAGAATGTGTCAAAGCAGCTGCATGCCAATCCGAAAGTGGAGGTGTGTGCCTTTAAGGACGGCGAATGGCTTCGTGTTGCCGGGGAGCTGGTGGAAGACGACAGGAGAGAGGCGCGGCAGTCCATGCTGGATGCTTATCCGTCTCTGCAGAATATGTATTCCGCGGATGACGGGAACACGGAGGTCTTTTATTTTAAGAATGCGACAGCGACATTTTCTTCTTTCACCCATGAGCCGGAAGAGATAAGGTTCTGAAGGAAGGGGATTCATTGTCATGGCCGGAAATATTGAGGTATTTACACAGAACAGCATTCGGATCAAGGATGGGGACAGGACGGTCTACATCGATCCGTTTCGGATGAAGACAGAACCGCAGGATGCGGATATTATTCTGATAACACATGACCATTACGACCATTTTTCGCCGGAGGATATTGCAAGAACAGCGGGGAAGGACACGGTCCTTGTGGTGCCGGAGAAGATGGAGGACAAGGCCCAGGAGGTCGCCGGCCTGGTGAAGCGGATCGCGACGGTGAAGCCGGGCACCCGTTGCCAGGTGGAGGGACTGGAGCTTGAAACTGTGCCGGCGTACAATATCTTAAAGCCGTTTCATCCCAGAAATGCCGGATGGGTAGGATATGTTCTGCAGATCGGAGGGAAGCGTATTTATATTGCCGGGGATACGGACGCTACCAAGGAAGCGAAGGCGGTCAGGTGTGATATCGCGCTGATACCCATCGGCGGCACCTATACGATGGATGCGAAAAGGGCGGCGGAGCTTGTGGATGCGATCCGCCCGGAGGTGGCGATACCTACGCATTACGGCAGTATCGTGGGAAAGCCCTCCGACGGGGCTGCTTTTGCCGGCTATGCGAAGGCTCCGGTCAGGGTGGAGCTGAACAGGACGGATTTTTCGTAAAGAAAAATAAGAAGGGAGAAGGGCATGAAGACGGTTACATTGCATGAGAACTGGACATTGCGGCAGGTGGGGCAGGATGAGAGGATACCGGCGACGGTTCCCGGTTCCGTCTACGGAGACCTGCTGGCGGCGGGCAGGATGGAGGACCCTTTCTGGAAGGACAATGAGGATGCGGCCCTTGCGCTGATGGATAATGATTATGAGTACAGCACGGTCTTCGACTGCGGGGAGGAGCTGCTTTCCAGCGACGGGGTCGTCCTTCGTTTCGAGGGTCTGGATACCGTTGCGGATGTTTTTCTGAACGGCGAGATGCTGGGCCATGCGGAGAACATGCACCGCACCTGGGAGTATTCCGTCAAAGAGCTTCTGAAAAAAGAGGGGAACGAGCTGAGAGTGTATTTTTATTCCCCCACCAAGTACATAGAGGAGGCGTTCCGAAAGGCTCCCACTCTGGGCACGGAGGATGCCATGAACGGCTTTGTACATCTGCGCAAGGCACATTATATGTTCGGCTGGGACTGGGGCGCGCATCTGCCGGATGCGGGCATCTGGAGACCGGTCCTGCTGTTGGGCATCGATACCGCGAGGCTGGACAGTGTGGAGGTGCTGCAGTTCCACGGGGACGGGGAGGTGCGGCTGAGGATTACGCCGGAGGTTGAAACGGCTCCGGAGGGCTTCGGAGCAGGAGATCTGCTGCCGCCGGGGAAGCTCCCGGAAGGTCTGCGGACCAAGATAAAGCTCGTGTCCCCCGACGGGGAGGAGAGCTCCTATGACTCCTGCAAAGAGGAGATCGTGATCTCATCTCCGAAGCTTTGGTGGCCAAACGGCTATGGGGAGCAAAATCTGTATACCGTCACAGTTGTGCTGGAAAAGGCGGACGGAACGGAATTGGATCGGTGGACGAGAAGGATCGGTCTGCGCACCGTCACCATGGACCGTACCCCCGACCGGTGGGGCGAGCGGTTCGCTGCCTGCGTCAACGGCGTGGACATCTTTTCCATGGGCGCCGACTATATTCCGGAGGACCATCTGCTGGGCCGCGTGAACCGCGAGACAACAAAAGCGCTTCTGGATAAGGCTGTCTTTGCTCATTTTAACTGCATCCGCGTCTGGGGCGGCGGGTACTACCCCGACGACTGGTTCTATGACCTGTGCGATGAGATGGGACTTTTAGTCTGGCAGGATTTTATGTTCGCCTGCGCCGTGTACGATCTGACACCGGAGTTCGAGGAAAATATCAAAGCCGAATTTATAGATAACCTGAAGCGCATCAGGCATCATGCGTCGCTGGGCCTCATGTGCGGCAACAACGAGATGGAGCAGTTCGTGAACCAGCGCAACTGGGTCAGCAAGGACAGCGAGGTGCGGGACTACATCATCATGTACGAGTACATTCTGCCCCGCATGATGAAGCAGTACGCGCCCCAGGTGTTCTACTGGCCCTCCAGCCCTTCTTCGGGGGGCTCCTTCGACGAGCCGGGGGACGAGAACCGGGGAGATGTGCACTATTGGGAGGTATGGCACGGCAACAAGCCCTTCTCGGAGTACCGCAAGTTCTATTTCCGGTATCTGTCCGAGTTCGGATTCCAGTCCTTCCCGTCCAGGAAGACCGTGGAGACCTTCACGGATGATGAGAGGGACATGAACATCTTCTCCTACATTATGGAGAAGCATCAGAGGAACGGCTCGGCCAACGGTAAGATCATGAACTATATGCAGCAGACCTACAAATATCCGTCCTCCTTTGAGACGGTGGTCTACGCTTCCCAGCTTCTGCAGGCCGACGCCATTCGGTACGGGGTGGAGCATTTCAGACGCAATCGCAGCGAATGCCGCTGCATGGGCGCCGTATACTGGCAGTTCAACGATTGCTGGCCGGTGGCATCCTGGGCCAGCGTGGACTATTGTCAGCGGTTGAAGGCGCTGCATTACTATGCAAGACGTTTCTTTGCGCCGGTGATGATCTCCTGCGAGGAGGAGGGAATGCTGGGCAGCGGACAGGAGCTGGTGAGGCTTCCTTTTACATTCCCGAAGTCCATCCGCCTGAATGTGGCCAATGAGACTATGCAGGACGAGAAGATCACAGTGAAATGGCAGATCAGGGATGCTGCCGCAAAGGTGCTGCGCTCCGAGGAGATACCTGTCACCGTGCCGGCACTGAGCAGTCTTTGGCTGGAAAAGGTAGAGCTTCCCGAAATCGATATCTACGGTCAGTATGTGAGCTATCAGGCGTGGAAGAATGGGACGGTGATCTCAGAGGGAACGGTGATCTTCTCCTACCCGAAGTATTTCCGGTATGAGGATCCTGAGCTCGACGTTTCCGTGTCGGGGAACCGTATCACGGTCTCTGCCCGGAAATATGCAAAGAGTGTGGAGATTCTGAATGAGAACGAGGATCTGATCCTCTCCGACAACTATTTCGATCTGAACGGAGACAGCAAAACGGTGGAGATCCTAAGCGGTAAGGCGGACAACCTGAGGCTTCGCAGCGTTTACGATATCCGATGACGGCGGGTATGGCAGCAGTCAGCCTCAAGGGAAGAGGATTTCACGGAAAAGCAGCAGGAGCAATGAGAAGGCAGTAAAAGCAAGGAAAGAGCAGCAGCAAGGAAATAGCAGCAACAGGGAAATAGCAGCAACAGGGAGATAGCAGCAATAAGAAAAGAGCAGTAACAAGGAAATAGCAGCAACAGGGAAAGAACAGTAAGGAGGCCGAGTGGCATGAAGGAGAAATATCAGATCGATACCGGTGAAAATAAGGCGTTCCTGGAAGAGATCAGAAACGACCTGTTAAGGTTTGGACGTAAGTTCCCGTCCGATGCGGGTTCCTCCTATTATCTGGGCGATGACGGTACGCCGTGGACAGACAGGCCACGCGAGACTTGGATCACCTGCAGAATGGCCCATGTGTACAGCATCGGCAAATTGCTTGGACATGAGGGCAGCGGCGACCTGGCAGGCGCGGCGCTGAAAGGCCTTCTGGGAGAACTTTGGGACAGGGAGAACGGAGGCTGGTATCCGGGCATTACGGCGGACGGTCAGATCCTTCCCGGAAAGCAGTGCTATGCCCATGCATTTGTGATTCTGGCGGCCTGCTCCGCTTCCCTTGCGGAGATACCCGGAGCCGGGGAGCTGCTCGAAGAAGCTCTCGCGGTGTATGACAGAGAGTTCTGGCAGGAGGAGGAAGGGCTTGCCTGCGATACCTGGAACACGGAGTTTACCGTGCTGGACGATTATCGGGGACTGAATGCCAACATGCATACAGTGGAAGCTTTTCTTGCGGCCGCAGATGTGACAAAAGAGGAGAAGTATCGGAAAAGAGCGGGCAGGATCATCGACCGGGTCATCGCTTGGGCATCGGAGAATGCGTGGAGGATACCGGAGCATTTCACGAAAGACTGGGTGGCGGATCTGGAGTGCAACAGACTCAGACCGGCGGATCCCTTTAAGCCCTACGGCGCAACTCCGGGACACGGAATCGAATGGGCCAGACTCATCACCCAGTGGGCGCTCTCCACATATCCGAATGACAAAGAGACGGCAAGAACCTATATTGATGCCGCCGAAAAGCTGTATTGCCGTGCGGTGGATGACGCCTGGAATGCGGACGGTGCGCCGGGGATCGTCTATACTACGGACTGGCAGGGGAAGCCTGTGGTCCACGACAGAATGCACTGGACGCTGGCAGAGGCCATCAACACCTCAGCGGTACTGTACAGAACTGCGGGAAAAGACAGGTATGCTCAGGATTATGCTGCATTTATGGAGTATCTTGACGGGAAGGTGCTGGATCACGAAAAGGGCTCCTGGTTCCACCAGTTGGACGGTGAAAATCATCTGATCGGTACGGTATGGCCGGGAAAATCGGATCTCTACCATGCTTTTCAATCCACACTCATTCCTTATCACAGGACGGATCTGTCCATTGCCGTGGCGGTGGCGCAGGACAAATAAGCGGAGCGAAAGATGTAAGGCCGCCGGAATGTGTAAATGCAGAAGTGCGAAAGCCGCCGGAATCTGAAACATGAAAATGTAAGAATCGTCGAAAATGTGAAAAGCACAGAAACGTAAGAGCCGCAGGAGGGTGTAAAGATGAAAAAATACGATGTGACGGCAATGGGAGAATTGCTCATTGATTTTACCTTAAACGGCAACAGCGCTCAGGGTAATCCCGTGTTCGAGGCAAATCCGGGCGGAGCGCCCTGCAATGTGCTGGCCATGCTGGAGAAGCTGGGAAAGCGGACGGCGTTCATCGGAAAAGTGGGCGCGGACCAGTTCGGGAGGCAACTGCGCGGCACCGTGGAGGAGGTCGGAATAGACAGCCGGTATCTGTTGGAGGATAAGCAGATTCCTACTACGCTTGCCTTTGTACATACCATGCCGGACGGTGACAGGGAATTTTCCTTTTACCGCAAGCCCGGCGCAGACATGATGCTGACGGCAGAGGAAATTTCGGAGGATATGGTGAACGATACCGGGATCTTTCATTTCGGGACTCTCTCCATGACCCATGAGGGAATCCGGAGCGCCACGCTGAAAGCACTGGAATATGCAAAGAAGGCAGGCGCATTGATCTCCTTGGATCCCAATTTAAGAGAGCCTCTGTGGGATTCGCTGGCGTCCGCGAAAGAGCAGATGATGAAAGCGCTTTCCTACTGTGACATTCTGAAGATTTCCGACAACGAGATACAGTTCCTGAGCGGGGAGGAGGATTATGACGCCGGGATTGCATGGCTGCGCGGGAAGTTCGATATTCCCTTGATCTGCCTGACCATGGGAAAGGACGGGAGCCGGGCGTATTACAGAGATCTCCGGGTGGAGGTAAAGGGCTTTGCCCAAAAAGAGGTGGTGGACACCACCGGCGCAGGGGATACCTTCTGCGGCTGTGTCCTGAATTACATCTGCGACAACGGCTTGGAGGATCTGACGGAGGAGAGGCTTCGCAGGATGCTGACGTTCGCCAATGCCGCTGCGTCGCTGGTGACGACGAAGAAAGGCGCGATCCGTTCCATGCCGGACAAAGAGGAAGTGGAGGCGCTGGTGGCGGGGGCCGTGTAGGGGCGTCCGCCAACGCTTTTTTTATTGAAAAAAACCTCTGTATATGTTATTTTATATCTTGTATTTGTAGTTTACTATTGAAGAAAGAATGTGAGGGAAATATGGCACTCAGCAAAAAGCCCGTGACGGGCATGAAGGATATTCTGCCGGAGGAGATGCAGATCAGGGACTACTGCATCCGGATCATCAAGGAGACATACGCGAAATTCGGCTTTACGTCCATTGAGACTCCCTGTGTGGAGAACATCGCCAACCTGACCAACAGGCAGGGTGGCGACAATGAAAAACTGATCTTTAAGATATTGAAGAGGGGTGAAAAGCTGAACGTGGCGCAGGCCACCACCGAGGAGGAAGTGGTGGACAGCGGTCTGCGGTACGACCTGACCGTACCTCTGGTGCGGTACTATTCCAACAATGCGGCAAATCTGCCATCCCCCTTTAAGGCATTGCAGATGGGCAGCGTGTGGCGTGCGGAAAGGCCCCAGCGGGGACGTTATCGCCAGTTCATGCAGTGCGATATCGATATCCTGGGAGAACCGTCCAATCTGGCGGAGATCGAGCTGATCCTTGCCACCACCACTACGCTGGGAAGGCTGGGCTTCAAAGGTTTTGAGATCCGCATTAACGACAGGCAGATCCTAAAAGCCATGGCGGCCTACAGCGGATTTTCGGAGGAATCCTACGACAGCGTGTTCATCTGCCTGGACAAGATGGACAAGATCGGTCCGGAGGGCGTGAAGACGGAACTTCTGGAGAACGGATTTGAAAGGGAGAGCGTGGACAGATATCTTGACCTGTATCAAGGTCTGGAGCAGTCGGACGACAAGGTGGCTTATCTTGGGGAGAAGCTTAAGGGCGTGCTGGAGCCCTCCGTCACGGAGGGGCTGCAGGAGATCATAGACAGTGTGCAGGCCACCAGGGCGGCGGATTTTAAGATGGTATTCGACGCCACATTGGTGCGCGGTATGTCCTATTACACCGGGACGATCTTCGAGATCGCCATTCCGGAATTCGGAGGGAGCTGCGGCGGAGGCGGCAGGTATGACAAGATGGTGGGAAAGTTTACCGGCAATGACGTGCCGGCCTGCGGATTTTCCATCGGGTTCGAGCGGATCGTCATGCTGCTTGTGGAGAGCGGCTTTCAGATCCCTGACAGGCCGAAAAAGGTGGCATACCTGATCGAGAAGGGCGTGGGAGGCCAAAGGCTGTGCGATGTGATCGCGAAGGCTCAGGAAGCGCGAGAGAACGGAGAACAGGTGCTGGTGGCGCGCATGAATAAGAACAAGAAATTCCAGAAGGAGCAGCTGACGGCGGAAGGCTATCAGGAGTTCGTGGAATTTTATAAAGAGGTGCTGAAGAACTGAGAGGCGTGCGGCGGACAAAAAGCGCCGCGGAGCAGAGGAAAGAGCCGCGTATGCGGCGGAAAAGAGGGAAATATGGCAGAGTCGATGAAGGGCTTAAAGCGGACCCACAGGTGCGGGGAGCTGTCTGCGGCCAACGTGGGAGAGACCGTCACCGTCATGGGATGGGTGCAGAAGCAGCGGAACAAGGGCGGCATTATTTTTGTGGACCTGAGGGACCGTGCGGGCATTCTGCAGGTGATCTTTGAGGAGAGCGACTGCGGTGCGGAAAATTTTGCCAAGGCGGAGAGACTGCGCAGCGAGTTCGTGGTGGCCGTGGTCGGGAAGGTGGAACAGCGCGCGGGGGCGGTCAACACAAATCTAGCCACCGGCGAGATCGAGGTCCGCGCCAGGGAGGTGCGAGTGCTCTCCGAGGCGGAGACACCGCCTTTTCCCATTGAGGAGGACTCCAAGACAAAGGAGGAGTTGCGCCTGAAATACCGGTATCTGGATCTGCGCAGACCCGATCTGCAGAAGAATCTGATCCTGCGCAGCAAGATCGCCACCACCATCCGCGCCTTTTTGAGCCGGGAGGGTTTTCTGGAGATCGAGACCCCTATTTTGAATAAATCCACCCCGGAGGGCGCCAGAGACTATCTTGTCCCCAGCCGTGTGCATCCCGGCTGCTTTTATGCGCTGCCCCAGTCGCCCCAGATTTTCAAGCAGCTTCTGATGTGTTCCGGATACGACAGATATTTTCAGATCGCAAAGTGTTTCCGGGATGAGGACCTAAGGGCGGACAGACAACCGGAGTTCACGCAGGTGGATCTGGAGATGTCCTTTGTGGATGTAGACGATGTGATTGACGCCACCGAGAGAATGGTGGCGGAAGTGTGCAGGGAGGCGATCGGTCTTGAGGTGGCTCTGCCCATGAGGCGGATGACCTGGGACGAGGCCATGGACCGCTTCGGCTCCGACAAGCCGGATACCCGTTTCGGCATGGAGCTGCAGGATGTGTCCGACGTGGTAAAAAATTGCGGCTTCGGCGTATTCACCGGCGCTCTGGAGGCCGGCGGCAGTGTTCGCGGCATCAATGTAAAGGGGCAGGCGGAAATGCCCCGCAAGAAAATAGACGCCCTTGTGGAATTCGCAAAGGGCTACGGAGCCAAAGGTCTTGCGTATCTCTCCGTGATGCCGGACGGCAGCTATAAATCTTCCTTCGCAAAATTCATGACGGAGGAAGAACTGAAGGCGCTGGTCGGTGCCATGGGGGGCGAAGCGGGCGACCTGCTTCTCTTTGCGGCGGACAGGCTGAAGATCGTCCGGTCCGTGCTGGGCGCGCTCCGCGTGGAGCTGGCAAGGCAGCTTGAGATGATCGACAATGACAGATTTGACTTCCTCTGGATCACGGAATTTCCTCAGTTCGAGTGGAGCGACGAGGAAGAAAGATATGTGGCAATGCACCACCCGTTCACCATGCCCATGGACGAAGATCTGGACATGCTGGAGACGGAGCCTGGGAAGGTGCGCGCCAAGGCCTATGACATTGTGCTCAACGGCGTGGAGCTGGGCGGCGGCAGCGTGAGGATCTTTCAGAGCGACGTGCAGGAGCGGATGTTCGAGGCGCTGGGCTTTACCAAAGAGCAGGCACATGAGCGTTTCGGCTTCCTGCTGGACGCTTTTCGGTACGGCGTGCCTCCTCACGCCGGTCTGGCTATCGGCCTGGACCGCTTCGTCATGCTATTGGTGAAGGCGGAGAGCATCCGCGAGGTGATCGCATTTCCCAAGGTGAAGGATGCCTCCTGTCTGATGTCAGAGGCGCCGGGCACGGTGGATCCGATGCAGCTTGAGGAGCTGTGCCTGAGGATTACAGAGAAGGAAGAATAAGAAATCCTGACGGGCGGCCGCCATGGCGTATTTCGGTTTGAAAATGCGGTGTGGCGGCCTCTTGTTTCGGTACGCAGCGGTTGCCGCTGCGGAGCCTTCGAATAGGGAGCATGTGATGGACGATCGGTATTATTTGCTTTCGCTGGAGGAATTTGAGGATGCTGTCTGCGGCGAGCGTCTGTTTGCGGAAGCTTTCCGCAGGATCGATTCCGCCCGGCAGCTCCGGGCGGAGCGCATCAGACCGGTGCGGGCCCGGCAGGCGTGTGTGGGGGCAGGGCTTTTGCTGCAGACGGCGCTTGAGGAGGCGGAGAAGGGAACGCCCGGAAAAGGGCGGGAGCTTACGGTCTGCACGGTCTCCCGGCTTCTGGAAAGCATTGCGGAGCCGCGTGAAATCGTGATGAAATACGAAAAAAACGGAAAACCTTATATGAGGGATTACCCGTTCTTTTTTAACCTGTCCCATTCCGGCGGATATGTTTTCTGCGTGTTGTCCGAAAGGGAAGCGGGGGCGGATATCCAGCGGTGCAGTCCCGCGGATTACGGGCGTCTGGCCGGACGTTTCTTCTCGGAGGAAGAGCGTCTGGCACTGGACGGGTGTGCCGGGGAGGGGGAGCGCCGCAGGCTGTTCTACCGGCTTTGGACCAGAAAAGAGGCCTTCGGCAAGCTGACGGGAGAGGGGATAGCGGCGGTCCTGGGAGAGAATCTGCTGCCGGGCGCCGGCTCCGGAAATATTCCCGGCGTGTGTTTTAGGGAGTGGGACAGGCCGCAGGGGTACAGAATTGCCGTCTGTCAGTATGATCGGTCTGTGAAAGGCATGGATGAAGAATGAAACGACTGTTAAAATATTTAGCTGCCTATAAAAAAGAGAGCGTGCTTGCGCCGCTTTTCAAGCTGCTGGAGGCGTTCTTTGAGCTGCTGGTCCCTCTTGTGATGGCCAATATCATAGATCAGGGCATTGCCGCCGGAGATATGGGATACATCCGTAGGATGGGGCTTTTCCTGCTGATCCTGGCAGCGGTAGGGCTGGCGGCTTCCATCACGGCCCAATTCTTTGCGGCGAAAGCGGCGGTGGGTTTTTCCGCCAGACTGCGGCAGGCGCTGTTCGACCATATTCAGGGCTTGAGTTTTACCAATATAGACAAGGCCGGCACTTCCACCATGATCACACGCATGACCAGCGATATCAATCAGGTGCAGTCCGGTGTGAACATGGTGCTGAGACTGTTCCTAAGGTCTCCCATTATTGTGTTCGGCGCCATGATCATGGCGTTTACCATCGATGTGAGGTCGGCGCTGATCTTTGCGGTGGCGATACCGCTGCTTGCCGTCGTGGTCTTTGGCATCATGGCGTGGACCATGCCGCTGTACAAAAAAGTGCAGGCGGGGCTGGATAAGGTGCTGGGCATCACCAGAGAAAATCTCACCGGTGTCCGTGTGATCAGGGCTTTTCACAGGGAGAGCGGGGAGGAGGCCGGGTTCAGGGAGCATAACAGAGCCCTTGCCCGCAGTCAGATCTATGCGGGAAGGATCAGTGCCGTGATGAATCCCGTCACTTATGTGATCGTGAACGGCGCCGTCGTTGCGCTGATCTACACGGGAGCCATCCAGGTCAATCTCGGCAATCTGACTCAGGGCGAGGTGGTGGCGATCCTCAATTATATGTCGCAGATCCTGGTGGAGCTGGTAAAGCTGGCAAATCTGATCGTCACCGTCACCAAGGCCTTGGCCTGTGCGGACAGGGTGGCGGATGTTTTTGAGATAAACGGCAAGGGGGATGCGGCGCCGGAAAAATGCAGCGGCGGGGAGAGTGCGGGTACAGGGACGGATGCGCCCTTCCTGGAGTTCGACCGGGTCTGCCTGACCTATGAGGGCGCCGGCGCGGAGACGCTGCGGGATATCAGCTTTGCGGTGAACAGAGGGGAGACTGTGGGGGTAATCGGCGGTACCGGCTCCGGCAAGACATCTCTGGTGAATCTGATTCCCGGCTTCTATTTTGCCACATCGGGAGCCGTTCGGCTGGAGGGAACGGATGTCCGGCAGATTCCGGAGGCAAGGCTTAGGAGCCTGGTGGGCGTAGTGCCGCAGAAGGCCGTCCTGTTCAAGGGCACCATACGCAGCAACCTGCAGTGGGGCAAGCCTGACGCCACCGACCGGGAGATGTGGGAGGCCATCGATATGGCCCAGGCAAGAGAAGTTGTGGAGGGAAAAGGCGGTCTGGATGCTGTGGTCGCCCAGAACGGAAGAAATCTTTCCGGCGGACAGAGACAGCGGCTGACCATCGCCAGGGCGCTTGTGCGCAGCCCCCAGATCCTGATCCTGGACGACAGCGCCTCTGCGCTGGACTACGCTACGGATGCAAGGCTCCGTACCGCTCTGCGCAGTCTGGAGGGGGAGACCACCACGTTCCTTGTGTCCCAGCGCGCCTCCTCCATCCGCCACGCAGACAAGATCCTGGTGCTGGAGGACGGCGAACTGGCTGGAATCGGGACCCACGACGAGCTGCTGAGGGACTGTGGAGTGTACCGGGAGATCTACTATTCCCAATATCCGGATGAACGCCCGGAGGATGCATCGGGGGAGGCAGAGGGACAGAGCATTCGGGACAGCCTGCGGATGCCGGTGGCAGCGCAGCGGCAGGAGCAGCAAGGAGGTGTGCAGGATGGCGGAAGATAATAAGAATGTGGAAGAGAAAAAATCAAAGAAACGGATGACCACGCTGCACAAGGTACTCGTCTATATCAGAAAATACTGGCTGTTGGTGGGAATTTCCCTGCTTCTGGCAGCCGTGACCGTGTTCCTGACCCTCTATGTTCCGATCCTGACGGGAGATGCGGTGGATCTGCTTCTTGGCAAGGGGCAGGTGGATTTCGGCGCGGTTTTTTACATTCTGCGAAAGATCGTCATTGCCGTTCTGGCCACCGCCGCGGCGCAGTGGGTCATGAATGTCTGCAACAATCACATCACCTATCATGTGGTCAGGGATATTCGCGAGGATGCGTTCCACAGGCTGCAGGAGCTTCCGCTGAAGTATCTGGACGCACATGCCTACGGCGATATTGTCAGCCGGGTGATCGCGGATGTGGATACCTTTGCGGACGGGCTGCTCATGGGCTTTACCCAGCTCTTTACCGGGGTGCTCACCATCGGCGGCACGCTGGTCTTCATGCTGGTGACCAACGTGCCCATTGCGCTGGTGGTGGTTTGCATCACGCCGGTCTCTTTTCTGGTGGCCAAGTTCATTGCCGGCAGGACATACTCCATGTTCAAGCTGCAGTCGGAGACCAGGGGAGAACAGACATCCCTGATCGATGAGATGATCGGCAATCAAAAGATCGTGAAGGCCTTCTCACAGGAGGAGGCGGTCAGGAGCCGGTTCGAGGAGATCAACAAAAGGCTGGAGAACTGCTCTCTCAAGGCAATCTTCTTTTCCTCCATCACCAATCCCTCCACCCGGTTCGTCAACAGTCTGGTGTATGCGGGAGTGGGTGTTTTCGGTGCATTCGTGGCTATCAGGGGCGGTATCAGCGTGGGCAGGCTGTCCTGCTTCCTGAGCTATGCCAATCAGTATACCAAGCCCTTTAACGAGATCTCAGGGGTGGTCACGGAGTTGCAGAATGCGCTGGCCTGCGCGGCCAGGATCTTCGACCTGATCGACGAAACGCCTCAGGTCCCTGACAGCGATGACGCGAAGGTGCTGAGGGAGGTATCGGGAAGCGTGAGCCTGGAGCACGTATTTTTCAGTTATGTGCCTGAGAAGAAGCTCATTCAGGACTTTAATCTGGAGGTAAGGCCCGGACAGCGGGTGGCCATCGTGGGGCCTACCGGATGCGGCAAGACCACGGTGATCAACCTGCTGATGCGCTTTTATGATGCGGACAGCGGACAGATCCGGGTGGACGGCACGAATATCCGGCAGATCACCAGAGGCAGCCTGCGGACCAGTTACGGCATGGTGCTTCAGGAGACCTGGCTGAGAACGGGGACCATTCGCGACAATATCCGCATGGGCAAGCCTGACGCCACGCCGGAGGAGGTGGAACAGGCTGCCAGGGCCGCCCATGCCCACAGCTTTATCCGGCGCCTTCCCCAGGGCTACGACACGGTGATCGCGGAGGACGGGGGAGGTCTGTCCCAGGGACAGAAGCAACTTCTGTGCATCGCCAGGGTGATGCTGTGTCTGCCGCCCATGCTGATCCTGGATGAAGCCACCTCCTCCATTGACACAAGAACGGAACTGAAGATCCAGAACGCCTTTGCAAAAATGATGGAGGGCAGGACCAGCTTTATTGTGGCACACAGGCTTTCCACCATCCGGGAGGCGGATACGATCCTGGTCATGCGGGACGGAAATATCATCGAGCAGGGAGACCATGAGACGCTGCTTTCGCAGGGCGGTTTTTATGCTGAGCTGTACAACAGCCAGTTTGCGGGGTGAGATTGGGATGGGACAGTGTGCCTCAGCCGGAACAGACATCGCACAAAAGCAGGGGCCTGTATTTTTACCAGCCACCGTAAATCCTGACAGTATAAGGGCCGATATATATTTATAAGGTCTTTATAGAGCGTTATATGGTTTTTATATAGCGGGCGGATTTATTTTTTGCGAGGTGATCGTCATGAAAGTGGAGAAAAATATTACAGTTTTTGCGGGAGCGGAGCCGAATCAGGTCCGTGCGGAGAATGCGGCGCAAAAGCAGGAGGACGAGAGGGAGAGAAGGAAGGACAGCACGACTTTTTTTGCGGGAGACTTTCAGGGAGACAAGTCCCTGCAGGAAAGAATCCTTCAGCGAAAAGAGCAGGCTCAGAAGCAGGCGCTCAAGATCGTAAAGGATGCCTGGGAAAAGGATCAGGCCATTGATCAGGGCATGGAGGAGAGCAGGGAGCATATCCGCCAGATGCAGGAGGAGAATCAGCATATCCAGAGCGAGCTGAGGGACGTGGATCAGAGGCGGGAGGAACTGAAAAAGACCTACGGTGTCACAGACGACACGGCAGCGGAGGATATGCCCCAGGAATATCGGGACAGACTGCGGGAGCTGAACGATTACGCAAATTACAACAAAGAGCTGCTGGGTGAGAACCAGCTTGACATCATTGGGGAAAATGCAGCTATCCGGGGGACCAGACAGGAAAAGCTGAAGAGATCGCCGGAGCACACCATGGTCGGCGCGAAAGAGCAGGCTCAAGAGACACTGGAGGCTGTCGGGGATGAGATCATAGGTATGGTCATGGATGATGCGAAAAAGCATCTGGACGAGGAACAGAAGGAGAGAGAAGAACAGGCGGAGAAGCTGCAGGAAAAGAGAGAAGAAGCGGAACAGCTTCAAGAGAAGCGGGAAGAAGACCGCGAAGACCTGGAGGAGCTCATCGGCCATGTTCCCGTGGACGAGATGCTGGATCTGGACCGCAGCAGGACGGACATCCGGCAGGAGGTCCGGACCATAGCGGACAAAATGAAGCTGGTCGCCGAGGATCTCAAGGGAACCATGGTCGATAAAAATATTTAGTTTTCCCCGCCGGACGGTCAGCGCCTCTTGAGCAATTCCTCAATCTTATCGTACTGGCCGTACATTTTCTGCACCTCGTTTTCCAGCAGATAGTAATGTCCCAGATAGGGGACTAGCAGCACCAGCAGCCCGAAGACCAATAGGAACATTACCATCTGCTGGGAGATTACGGCGACAGCGAAGCACATGACCATCAATATCGCTACCAGAGCTGTCACGATCAGATGGATCAGTCTCTCATGCTGGAAAAAGGCGACCTGATTCAGATGGGACTTCATGATCTGCTCCCAGTCGGCATTGGGATCCGGATCCTCCAAAAGTGCGTCCATGCTTTTTCGGTAGTTCAAAATACGTTCTTTCATCTTTGCTTGCTCCTTTCAGCCCTGAGGGGCATTCTTCAGCCGGCGGAGTTCCCGCTCGGCGCCATTGCGTGTATTCGCGCATTTTTCCGAGTTTTTATGACCCTGTAAAATATTATAGCACACATTTTTCCGCGGAAAAAGTACAAAGCAGGAACCTGACGACCATTGGCTGCATATTTTAAATAGAGAAGTTATGCGGGGGAATACGGATGCCTTTGGTAGTGATCGACGCCGGGCACGGGGGCAGCAATTTCGGAGCTGTCTATCAGGGCCGGCAGGAGAAGGACGACAATCTGGCGATGGCTCTGGCAGTAGGGCGCATACTGGAACAGAACGGTGTGAATGTGTATTACACCAGGACGGACGATGTGTATGAATCTCCGGTACAGAAGGCCATGGAAGGCAATGCGGTGGGAGCCGATTATTTTGTGTCCATTCATCGGAATTCCAGCCCTTATCCGAACCAATACACCGGTGTGGAGACTCTGGTCTACAGTCTATACGGCGAGGCGGACAGACTTGCCCAAAACATCAATGCTGAACTGGAGCTGGCAGGCTTTGAAGACCAGGGCGTCGGGGAGCGCAGGGACCTTGCGGTGCTGCGCCAGACAGAAATGCCGGCGGTTCTTGTGGAGGTGGGATTTATCAACACGGACGCGGACAACAGACTTTGGGATCAGCGTTTTGACGAAGTGGCCGCGGCAATCGCAAAAGGAATCCTGGAGACGGTCCGGACCGTGTGATCCGTGAGGACAGGAAAAGCGATGATGAAAAAAGGAATGTGCAGATTTGCGGCTCTCGCGGGAGCGGTCCTGACGGTGCTGTACAGTCCGGCCGGCTGTGAAGGCGAAAGCCGTTCGGGGAGCGGAACTATCCTGATGGTGGGAAGTACCTCCATGGAGGCCTTTGCGACGGCTCTGGCGGAGAGATATATGGAGATCGATCGGGGGGTGACCGTGAACGTAGAGTTCGCCGGTTCCGGTGCGGGGATTCAGGCGGTGCTTGACGGCACTGCGGATATCGGCAATTCCTCCAGGAGCCTCAGGGACGGGGAAAAAGCGGGAGGGGCAGTTGAAAATATCGTGGCCATTGACGGTATTGCGGTCTGTGTCGATCCCTCCAATGAGGTCAGGGGATTGACAAGACGGCAGCTCGCCGACATCTATATGGGGAACGTGACATATTGGTCAGAGGTCGGGGGTCAGGATATGCCTATTGTAGTGGTAGGGCGTGAGGCAGGTTCGGGCACCAGAAGTGCCTTCGAGGACATTCTTGGAGTCAGAGACGTATGTGATTATGCCAACGAGTTAGACAGCAACGGAGCAGTGATGGCCAAGGTAGCTTCAACTCCCGGCGCGATCGGCTATGTGTCTCTGGATGTGGTCGGCGATGATGTCATTGCCTTGAGGCTGGACGGTGCAGCGCCCACGGCGGAAAATATCAAAAGCGGGAAATATGCTTTGAGCAGGCCCTTTGTAATGGTGACGGAGGGCCAGATCGACGGACAGAGCCGGCTGCTGCAATCGTGGTTCGACTTTGTGCTGGGCGATGAGGGACAAAAAATAGCCACCTCCGTGGGTCTGATCCCCGTAAGATGACCGACGTAATAGGAGGAGAGATGTAATGAAGACTCAGACCGACGCTCTCGGATCAAATCATAGGATCACGGCCGGGAATCGGAATTCCTGTGCGGAGGCAGCGGTGCAGGAGATATTTGCCCTCTGTGCCTCCTTCGCGGTACTGGCAGTGGCGTCCATCACCCTGTATATGATTCTGAAGGGCATGCCTGCCGTACTGGAGGTGGGATGGAAGGAAATCCTGTTTTCCTCTGTGTGGGAGCCCACGGCACCAAGGCCCCGGTACGGTGTTTGGTATGTGATGCTCACCTCGGTGGCCGGCACCGGCCTTGCAATTACGATCAGTGTTCCGGTGGGGATCCTGACTGCGGTGTTCCTGGCGGAAATATGCGATAAGAGGCTGGCCCTGGCAGTAAGGCCGGCAGTGGAGCTGTTGGCAGGTATTCCGTCCGTCATTTACGGACTGCTGGGCATCTATCTGCTGACGCCCCTGATGTATAAGCTGGAGCTGAGGCTGTTTGCGGGCTCTAAGACGCATCAGTTCACCGGAGGCTCCAATCTGCTGTCCGCCGCGCTGGTACTCGCCGTGATGATCCTGCCCACGGTGACAAATATCAGTGAGACCGCTATCCGGTCGGTGAGCCCCCATATCAGGGAGGCATCTCTGGCGCTGGGAGCCTCGCGTATACAGACTGTTTTTAAGGCGGTCCTGCCTGCGGCAAGATCCGGTATTGCGGCAGCGGCGGTGTTGGGAGTGGGACGCGCCGTCGGCGAGGCCATGGCCATAACGCTGGTGTCGGGGGGCAGTGTCAACCTGCCGCTGCCCTTCAATTCCGTGCGCTTTTTGACCACAGCCATTGTCAGTGAGATGAGCTACGCCGAGGGAACTCACAGGCAGATGCTCTTCACCGTCGGACTTATACTGTTTGGGTTTATTATGATCATTCATTCCGTTGTGAACAAAATGCTCAAGAGGGGGATGGCAGAGCATGAGTGATATGACCCTGTACCGAAGGCGGGAACGGCCGCTGGAGGGCTTTCTGCTGGCCGCCGTCTACGGGGCGGCCTCCGTTTCGGTATTTCTCCTGCTGGGCATTGTCGGGTATGTGTTCATGAAAGGTTCCCGGACAGTCAATATCGGTTTTCTGACCACGGTGACAAGCTCCCTGAAAAGGACAATAGGTATTGCGGGCAACATCGTGAATACGCTCTACATAATCGTGCTGACGCTCCTTGCGGCTGTTCCGGTGGGAATAGGGGCAGCAGTTTATCTGAATGAATATGCAAAGCCGGGAAGGCTGACGGATATGATCGAGTTTACGCTGGAGGTCCTGGCAGGCATTCCGTCCGTCATTTTCGGGCTGTTCGGCATGGCGTTCTTCGGCGAGACGTTAAGGCTGGGATATTCGCTGCTCACGGGCGCGCTCACCCTGGCGCTGGCGGTGCTGCCGCTGATCGTCAGAAATACGCAGGAGGCTCTGCGGAACGTGCCGGACAGTTATCGCTGCGGTGCGCAGGGGCTGGGGGCACCAAAGTGGTATATGATCAGGACGGTCCTTCTGCCCTCCGCCATGCCGGGGATCCTGACGGGGGTGATCCTGGCGGCGGGACGTATTGTGGGGGAGTCCGCCGCTCTGCTGTTCACGGCGGGAAGCGGAAGGCTCCTGCCGAAGCTCGGCGGCAATTTCGCGGAGGACATAAGACTGCTGGGAAGAAAAGCGCTTGAATCCGGCGGCACGCTGACCGTTGAACTGTACCTGCAGATGCAGAAGGGCAGATATGACGCGGCATTTGGCGTGGGCTGTGTGCTGATCGTGATCGTTCTGGGCATGAATCTGCTGATAAGGCTGGCCGCCGGCAGACTGCGGAGGATATGAGCGTACCGTTCGGAATATACCGCGTCATGCGAAAAGGGGCGATATGGGAAAAAGTAAGATATCGGTCAGGGATTTCAATCTTTATTACGGGGACAATCACGCGCTGAAAAATGTGAACATGGAGATCAGAGAAGGGGCGGTCACAGCCTTTATCGGCCCCAGCGGCTGCGGTAAGTCCTCCCTTCTCAAATGCATCAACCGCATGAACGATCTGGTGGAGGGCGTCCGCATCGAGGGGCAGATGCTGCTGGATGAAGAGAATATCTATGACGGCCGTGTGGACACTGCGCTTCTCCGCAGGAGAGTAGGCATGGTGTTCCAGCAGCCCAATCCGTTTCCCATGAGTATTTATGACAACGTGGCGTACGGGCCCAGGCTGCACGGCATCAGGTCCCGTCAGGTGCTGGATGAGATCGTGGAGAATGCGCTGAAGGGGGCCGCCGTCTATGAAGAGGTGAAGGACCGGATGTGGGGGCCGGCCCTGGGGCTGTCCGGCGGCCAGCAGCAGAGGTTGTGTATCGCCAGAGCTCTGGCGGTCCGCCCGGAGGTGCTCCTGATGGACGAACCGACCTCGGCGCTGGATCCGGTCTCCACCCGGAGGGTGGAGGAACTGATAGGAGCGTTAAGGAAAAAATATACCATTGTCATTGTGACCCACAATATGCGGCAGGCGGCAAGAGTCTCAGATGACGCGGCATTTCTCTTCATGGGGGAGGTGGTGGAATTCGGGACTGCGGAAAATATCTTCTCAAGACCCCGGAACAAGAGGACGGAGGAATATATCACCGGAAGATTCGGTTGACCGGATGTCCGGACGGGCATAAAAAACTATACACAAATTTCATATTGTATGATATGATATTTTAAGCGGCGGACAATGAGAAGGTCCGCCGAGAACAGGCGGCCGTGAGAGAGAGGTTCATATGGATTTTTTTGATTTACTGACGATGATAGGCGGACTTTCGCTTTTTCTGTACGGAATGAGCATGATGGGCGACGGACTTGCCAAGGTATCCGGAGGCAGACTGGAGACGATACTGGGAAAGCTGACCAGCAACCCCGTGAAATCGGTCCTTGTGGGAGCGGGCGTGACGGCTATGGTCCAGTCCTCCGGCGCCACTACCGTCATGGTGGTGGGCTTTGTCAATTCCGGCATGATGAAGCTGCAGCAGGCCGTGGGCATTATCATGGGCGCCAACATCGGCACCACCATCACTGCCTGGATCCTGAGCCTTGCGGGCATCGACAGCGATCTTTTTCTGGTGCAGATGCTCAACCCCACCTCCTTCTCACCGATCCTTGCGATCATAGGCGCCATGATGCTTCTCTTCTCCCACAGGGAGAAGCACAGGAACGCGGCTACGATCATGCTGGGGTTTGCCATTCTGATGTTCGGCATGAACACCATGAGCGACGCCGTGAGGCCGCTGGCGGAAATGCCGCAGTTCATAAATGCGCTGCCCACCATGTCCAATCCGTTCCTGGGCATGGTCGTGGGACTGCTGATGTGTGCCGTGCTCCAGTCCTCCTCGGTCTCTGTAGGTATCCTGCAGTCGCTGAGCCTGACGGGAGCCATCGGTTTTGACACGGTCATCCCCATTATTTTAGGACAGAATATCGGCGCCTGTGTCCCCACGATAATCTCCAGCATCGGAGCGCGGAAGGATGCAAAGCGGGCTGCGCTGGTACATCTGTACTATAACGTGATCGGTACGGCGCTTATCCTGATCGTCTTTTACGGACTGAATGCAGTGATGCCGCTGCCGATCCTGGAGCAGACCGCATCGCCCCTGGGGATCGCCATAATACACACTCTGTTCAAGGTCGTTACCACGGCGGTCCTGCTGCCCTTTTCCGGAGGGCTGGTAAAGCTGGCCGGTCTGACGGTGAGAGACAGTGTGGAAGAGACCAAGCCGGAGGATCGCGCACTGAGCCTTTTGGATGTCCGTTTTCTGGAAACGCCTTCCTACGCAGTGGAGCAGAGCCGCGCAGTGTCGGTGGTGATGGCAGGTCTGGCGGAGGAGTCCATGAACGTGGCAATGAGCCTGTTGGACAACTACTCTGAAGAAGCCGTAAAGCGGGTAAGGCAGCTGGAGGAAAAAATAGATGTCTTTGAGGACCAGCTTGGGACCTATCTGGTGAAGCTCAGCTCCCGGCCGGTCTCTGAGAAGGACAGTCACACGCTCTCCATTCTTCTGCATTGTATAGGGGATTTTGAGAGGATTTCCGACCACGCGCTGAACGTGATGGAGGCTGTGCAGGAAATGCACGATAAAGAACTGGAATTTTCGGATAAGGCGAAAAAGGAACTGCAGGTGTTCCGCAGAGCGATCCATGACATACTGAATATTACCATGATAAGCTTCCGGGAGGGCAACCTGGAGCTGGCGAGACAGGTGGAGCCGCTGGAGGAAGTGATCGACGGGCTGAACCTGGATATCAAGCAGCGCCATGTACGGCGTCTGCGCAAGGGGAAATGTACCATCGAACTGGGCTTTGTCCTGTCGGATATCACCACAAATTTCGAGCGGGTCTCGGATCACTGTTCCAACATTGCGGTATGTCTACTGCAGGTGAAGGACGACGAGTTCGACACCCATGCTTATATAGGCGGCCTGAGAGCGGGAGACAACGTGGACTTCCGCGGAAAGGTAATGGCATACGGGGAGCGGTATCGGCTGCCGTGACAGGGATACCGGCCATCACTCTCTGCCTTCCCCGGCCGTCTTCTCACCTTGATTATTCGACGCTTCGGAGCCTGTCTCCGGAGCGTTTTCCTTTGTGCCCTGCTCCCCGGCGCCGGTCTCATCCGGCGCCTCGCCCGTGGGTTCGGGCAGCGTCATCAGTACCTTCCGGATCCTGTTCTGGTCGATCCCCTGGACCTTTAGGCGGATTCCGCTTTCCAGGGCGACCTCCTCGCCGTCCTCAGGCAGCCTGTCCAGACATTCTATGATAATGCCGCCGATGGAATCGTAGTCTTCGCTGTCCAGAGCCGTTCCCAGCTCGTCGTTGATATCGTCCAGCTTCATGCTGCCCTCCACCAGATAAGTGCGCTCGGCCACCTCCTGGATCAGCTCCTCTTCATCCGCATCGTATTCGTCGCGGATCTCGCCCACAATTTCCTCCAGCAGGTCTTCCAGGGTGATCATTCCCACGGTAGCCCCGTACTCGTTCACCACGAATGTCACGTTCTTGGTGGTCTCGCGAAGCTCGTAGAGAAGATCGGCTACTTTTTTGAACTCGTATGTATAATGCGCGTCACGCAGAATGTTCCGCACCTGAAAACTGTCTCTGTCCTCGGTCAGAATGAAATCCTTAATATTGATCAGTCCGATAATATTGTCCTTGTCGTCCTCATAGACAGGAAGGCGGGTATACATGTGCTCCCGGAACACGCTCATCACCCGGTCGTAGGAAGCATCCAGTCCGACGGTGACCATGTTGATCCTGGGAATCATGATATCCTTTGCAAGGGCATCCGAAAAATCAAATACATTGTAGATCATTTCCCGCTCTTCGGACTCGATCACGCCGTCCTCATGGCTCACATCCACGTAGGTGCGCAGCTCGGACTCTGTCATGGTGTTCATCCGTTTGTTGGGGTCGATATGCAGCAGGCGCAGAAAAAGGTTCGCCAGCTTGTCCACCGCGAAAATTACAGGGGTAAAGAGCTGCATCAACCGATAAATGATGCCGCTGTAGGCAAGAGAAATTTTGTCCGAATTGAGCATGGCCCAGGTCTTCGGGGTGATTTCGCCGAATAGCAGGATGACGACGGTCAGGATGCCGGTGGCGATGCCGACTGCCAGGTTCACGCGCATGGCAAGCGTAGTGGCCAGCGCGGATGCCGACAGATTCACGATATTGTTGCCGATCAGGATCGAGCTCAGCATTTTGCTGTAGTTCTCCAGTATTTTGTTGACGCGTGCCGCGCGCCTGTTCCCCTCGTCCTCAAGGGTCCGCATGCGCACACGGTTGACCGTGCTCAGCGCGGTCTCGGCGGAGGAAAAGAATGCGGACAGCAGAATGAGCAGGAACAGAATGAAAAGTTGTATGACACCGGGGGTATCCAAAACAACCACTCCTTTTTACCCGTAAATATACTTTAGATAATATACAATAGGGGAAAAGCGGTTGTCAAGTTTTCGGGGGCCTGTGCATATTATTTTATAAAAAGTTTATGGTTTGAGAGGAGACGCTATGGAACAAAAAGAAAATACGCGGGAGCTGCCTGTTTTCTTTCTGGTGAAGACTCTGTTGTTTTCCTACATATTGACCGGTATTCTTCTGGCGCTGCTGGCATTTTTGCTCTATCGGCTGCGGCTCGGCGAGAAAGCAGTGTCTGCGGCCATCATAGTCATTTACGTGGCAGCCACTTTTTTTGGCGGGTTCGTGGCCGGGAAAAAGCTGGAAAGCCGGCGATTCCTCTGGGGACTTGTGATGGGAGCCGCCTACTTTCTTGTGCTGGCGCTGATATCTCTCGCGGCGGGACAGGGAGGGATACAGCTAGGCAACTCGTTCCTCACCACCTTTGTGCTGTGCGCGGGCGGGGGCATGCTCGGCGGTATGTTGAGTTAAATAGGATTCCTGGGCAGAGCGGCGGGGGACTTCGCGAGAAGGCGGCATTCCGCCGTCTGCATTTTGCAGGGCCGCGGGGTGTTGAAAAAGCACCTGATAAATGATAAAGTAATATCTGGCCCGTTTTGGGACAAAAGAGACGGGAAACACGGACGGGGGAAGAAAAATGTCTGATAAAGGAACGGAAGCCGGGATAAGGATCTGTGCCCATTGCGGGACCGGCATGATAGAGGAGGCAAGATTCTGCCCCAGGTGCGGCAGACCGGTCCGGGCGGCCGAAGACAAAAAGCACGGCCGGAGGGTTCTTGCGGGAATCGGGATCGCGGCGGCTCTTGGTGTCCTGGCCGCGGCGGTCGGTCTTGTGACGGCCCTGCAGATGAAGAACGTCCGCTCAGAAGGCGGGTATCAGCTGCTGCTGTATCTGAAGAGCAATGAACTGATGACGGCCGGCGGCAGAAAATACGGGCCGCAGTGTATTTCGGACAAGTATTATGCGGACAGAGAGGATGGGACCCTGTACGGCAGATATGCCGACCGGGTGGAGTATACCGAGGACAGGGAGTATATATTTTACCCCAAGAGGTTGAGCGGAGACACTTACAGCCTGTATTGCCGAAGACTGGGCGGGAAGATGCCGGATGAAGAAAAATTGGATGCCAACGTGTATCGGCATATTGTGATACCGCCCGGCCGGGTGGTCTATCTGAAGGGCGACGGCAGGAAGCTTTTTATCGCCGACAGAAGAGGCAAGGAAAAGCTCGCCGAAGAGGTGCAGGATTTCTGGGCCGCCGAAGACGGAAGCCGCGTGATGTGGACACAGGGGGACGGCCCTGAGCTGGAGCTGTATGTGCAGGACATGAAAACCTCCGAGAGGACCAGGATCGACACGATCGATCTGCTCGTGGACCGCTCCGAAGATCTTTCCGTGCTGGCATATCGGAAGCGGGACAGCGTCTATGTCTGCAGGGATCTTGACGGGAAGAAATGCATCGCGGACGGGGTGGCGCAGATCTATTCTTATCCGACGGAATCCGGACTGGAACTGTACTGTGTCAGGGAAATCGGCAGCCGGGAACGGGAGATCCTTCACTACGGAACGGATGCAGCAGGCGGCGGTGCGGCTTCGGTCGTGAAGTTCACCGGCGAAATGCTGGGAGCGGTATCCGGCGGCAGACCGCTGGTGTACTATGTGGAGACAGACCCGGAAGGGCTCCGCGTCAAGCTGATCGACGGAGAAAGCGTGAAGGAGATCGGCGGCCTGGACATGTCGTCCGCGGAGGGACTATCCGTATATCTGAACGACAGGACAGGTGAGCTCTATATCCTGGAGGAGCTGGGGAATGGGACAGGTGACCTGTATACCTGTGACTACAAGACAGGAGGAACGGAATGTAAGCCGCTCGCCGAGGAGGTCTTTTTCGTGGAGCAAAGCGGGAAGGACGGCATCTGTTACATGGCGAAGGTAAATTCCGCCGGTGACTCCGCAGACCTGTATCTCAACGGCCACAGACTGGCATCCGATGTCTGTCCTTATTCTCTGCAGCAGGAGGAAGGCAGCCTGCTGTACCTGTGCGGTATGGATCAGGACCGTGAGACCGGAACGCTCTATTGTTGGAATAAGGGCCGCAGCATAAAGGTGGCGGATGATGTGGCGATCCGTTCCTACGGGATAGTGGAAGGCGGCAGTATCGCATATCTCATCAACTACGATTTCAGGCGCTATCGCGGGGATCTGATGCTGTTCGACGGCAGGAAGAGCATCCGGGTGGATACGGATGTGACCTGTGTGCTATTGAGGGATTGACGGCGCGGCGGAAACAAAACCGCGGCGTATTTGAAAAAAGACTTTTACAATTCCTGATTTTGTGATATACTGGGTTCGTCTGATAATTTGTTCACTGATATAAGAGCATAAGGAGGCTGTGTGATAATGAAGCACATCAAGACACTGACGACCAGAGATCTGAAGGATTCAATGAAAAAGGGCGGTTGCGGCGAGTGCCAGACCTCTTGCCAGTCTGCCTGCAAGACTTCCTGTACCGTAGGGAACCAGAGCTGTGAAAAGATCAAATAGCTTGGCATTGTAAAGACTAGAGTAAGCAGCGATTCCGGTCGCTGCTACTTTTGTGTGAAAGGAAAGCATACCTGTGATACACCAATACAGAAGCTGCGGATACAACATCGTGATGGATGTGAACAGCGGTTCCGTCCATGTGGTGGACGATATCGTCTATGATGTGATTCCGCTGATAGAACCCCTTGTGAATGAGGGGATCAAAAATGCCGATACGGTCAAGGCCGCAGTCCTGAATCTGGCTCATATCCCCTGCCCGGAGGAGGAGATCGCCGAGGCGGTGGACGAGGTGCTTGAGCTGGAAGCGGCGGGACAATTGTTCGCCCCCGATATTTACGAGGACTATGTCGTTGACTTTAAGAACAGGCAGACGGTAGTGAAGGCCCTCTGTCTTCACATTGCCCATGACTGTAATCTGGCCTGCCGGTACTGCTTTGCGGGCGAGGGGGAATATCATGGGGAAAGAGCCCTGATGAGCGTGGAAGTCGGAAAAAAGGCCTTGGATTTTCTGGTGGCGAACTCCGGGAACAGGGTGAATCTTGAGGTGGATTTCTTTGGCGGCGAGCCGCTGCTGAACTGGCAGACGGTGAAGGAGCTGGTGGAGTACGGCAGAGCTCTGGAAAAAACGCACAATAAGCGTTTCCGGTTCACGCTCACTACCAACGGAGTGCTGCTGGACGATGACATTCTTGAATTTGCCAACCGCGAGATGGCAAACATTGTTCTCAGCATTGACGGCCGGAAGGAGGTACATGACAGAATGCGGCCCTTCCGGGGAGGACAGGGAAGTTACGACGTGATCGTTCCCAAGTTCCGGAAGGTCGCCGAGAGCAGAGGGCAGGAGAGATATTACGTGCGGGGGACCTACACTCACAACAATCTGGACTTTTCCCAGGACGTGCTCCATCTGGCGGATCTTGGCTTCCGGCAGATCTCCGTGGAGCCGGTGGTGGCGCAGCCTGACGACGACTATGCGATCACCGAGGCGGATATCCCGAAGCTGAAGGAGGAGTATGACCGGCTGGCGGAAGAGATGATAAGGCGCCGGAGGGAAGGAAGAGGCTTTAATTTCTTTCACTTCATGATAGATCTGGAGGGCGGCCCCTGTGTGGCAAAACGCCTTTCCGGGTGCGGTTCAGGAACGGAATATCTGGCGGTGACACCCTGGGGGGATCTGTATCCCTGCCATCAGTTCGTAGGCAATGAAAAATTTCTTATGGGAAATGTGGACGAGGGGATACTCCGGGAGGATATCCGGGAGGAGTTCGGGCGCTGCAACGTATATACCAAGGATAAGTGCAGGAAGTGTTTTGCAAAATTTTACTGCAGCGGCGGCTGTGCTGCAAATGCCTATAATTTCCACGGCAATATCAACGATGCCTACGATGTGGGCTGCGAGCTTCAGAGAAAGCGCGTGGAATGTGCCATTATGCTGAAGGCGTCCCAGGCCGCGGCGGAACCGGAGAGCTCCGAAGCGGCGGGTGAATAGATAGAAGAGAAGGCCCTTCGCGGGCAAAAAACAGATTGATTTCAGAAAGGACGAAACGACATGAAAAAGAACAGAGCGATCGTGGTTTTGCTTTGTATTCTGCTGATCCTGGCAGGGGTGGCCTACGTGGATATCTTCGGCGTGAATTCGCTGGGCGAGGGAAGCGCCTCCGATATCAAGCTGGGCCTGGATCTGGCGGGCGGCGTCAGCATCACCTATCAGGTGGTGGGCGAGGAGGAGCCCTCCGGCACGGATATGCAGGATACCATTGCAAAGCTCCAGCAGCGTGTTGAAAATTACAGCACGGAAGCAATCGTATATCAGGAGGGTGCCGACCGGATCAACATTGAGATCCCCGGTGTGAGCGATGCAAATGCCATCCTGCAGGAGCTGGGCAGACCGGGTACGCTGTACTTTATTGCCGAGACGGACTCGGAGGGAAACGCCAATTACACCGGACAGACGGTCCAGTTGGCTGACGGTACGCTGGGCACTCAATACGTGCTCACAAAAACAATCGACGAGCTTTTGGCGGACGGTTCCATTAAGCTGGAGGGAACGGATGTAAAAGACGCAAGAGGCGGTACGATCCAGACCAACATGGGAAGCGAGTACGCTGTGGACCTGACCATGACTGACGAGGGCGCGGTAAAGTTCGCGGACGCTACGAGGAACGCATACTCCAAAGGCGAGACTCTCGGTATCTACTACGACGGCAGCATCATCAGCGCTCCCAGAGTGGAGGCGGTGCTCACCGACGGCAATGCCCAGATCACCCATATGGAATCCTATGAGGCGGCGGACAAACTGGCCTCTACCATCCGCATCGGCGGTCTGAAGCTGGAGCTGGAGGAGCTTCATTCCAAAGTGGTGGGCGCTCAGCTGGGCGTGGACGCCATTGAAACGAGCCTTCTGGCTGCCGTGATCGGTCTTATAATAGTGGCGCTGTTCATGATCGCCGTATACAGGCTTCCGGGCGTGGCATCGGTGATCGGTCTGCTCTCCTACGTGGCGCTGGTCATTTTACTGCTGAACGGATTTGATATGACCCTTACCTTGTCGGGCGTGGCAGGTATCATCCTGTCGATCGGTATGGCGGTGGATGCCAACGTGATCATCTTTGCGCGTATCCGGGAGGAGCTCGCTGCCGGAAAGACGGTGAGGAATGCGGTAAAGGCCGGCTTTGACAAGGCGCTTTCCGCTATTATCGACGGCAATATCACCACTCTGATCGCGGCCGTGGTGCTGCTGTTCTTGGGGCCCGGCTCCGTGAAGGGCTTTGCACAGACTCTTGCCCTGGGTATCGTGCTCTCCATGTTTACGGCTCTGGTCGTGACCAGGCTCGTACTGAACGCATTCTATGCGCTGGGTGCCAAGAGCGAGAAGCTCTACGGTGTGGCGAAGGAGAGAAAGACATTGAATATTCTGCCGAAGAAGGGAATCTTCTTTGGCATTTCCGCGGCGGTGATCGCCGCAGGCTTTGTGGTGATGGGCGTTTACGGCGCGAACACCGGCGATGCCTTAAATTTCAGTCTGGACTTTAAGGGCGGTACGGCGGTGACGGTCACCTTTGACCATGCCATGGATCTGGAGGAAGCCAACACAAAGGTGGTGCCGCTGATCGAGGAGATCACGGGCAGTGCCGTTCAGGTACAGACAGTGCAGGAATCCAACGAAGTCATCTTTAAGACGGACACGCTGAACGTGGAGCAGAGAGAAGAGCTGAATCAGATGTTCGCCGACAACTTTGGCGTTGCGGAGAATTCCATCACGTCCGAGACCATCAGCTCCACCATCAGCGACGAGATGAAATCCGATACCGTCATCGCGGTACTGGTCGCCATTGTATGTATGCTGATCTATATCAGGATCCGCTTTTCGGACATTCGCTTCGGCATCAGCAGTATCATAGCGCTGATTCACGACGTGCTGGTAGTCCTGGCGTTCTATGCGGTGGCGAGAGTGTCCGTGAGCAATACGTTCGTGGCATGTATGCTTACCATTGTGGGTTATTCCATCAATGCCACCATTGTAATATTCGACCGCATCCGGGAGAACATGAGAGGAACGTCTGACAGGGATGCCCTGAGAGAGGTGGTGGACCGCAGCATCACGCAGACCATGTCAAGGAGCATTTTCACCTCGCTGACCACCTTTATCATGGTGGCTGTGCTGTATGTGCTGGGCGTGACCAGCATCAGGGACTTTGCTCTGCCGCTGATGGTGGGCATTGTCTGCGGAACGTACTCCTCCGTCTGCCTGGCGGGCAGCCTGTGGTATATTTTCCGCATAAAGTTCGCACCTAAAAAAGCAAAAAAATGAGCCCGATGACAAAAGAGTGGAGAAAAGGACGGCAAAATGGATAAGAAAGACCCTAACAGCGAAATAAAGGTCACTGCCTCCGAGGCGGAAGGACAGAAAAAGAATGAGGCGCCGGGAACGGCAAAAAAGCCGGCGGGCGTATCGCTCAGAACAAAATTGCTGGCGGCCGCCGCAGGCGCGCTGGCAGTGCTGCTGGCGATCCTGATCCCTATCATTGTGAACGCTTCCGTCGAGAAAAAGGTAAAGAAGGCCTTCGATACTTATGTGGGGGTATTTGTGACAGGAGATATCAGCGCCGACGATGTCAGGTGGAGGAAATACTATCCTGAGGAAGCGGAAGAGGAGGTGCTGGAATGGGCGAAGGAAAAGGCCGGTTCAGGCGCATCTCTTTCGGATTACGATTACAAGATCATGGCTGTCACCCGGCTGAGCGGAGGCGATAATGCCGAGCTGGTGCAGGATCTTGTGGAAGAATTTTACCGCTACCATGATTTCAGTATCAAGATCACGGACCTTAAGATATCTAAGGCATATCTTGTGATCATCAGGAATTACTCCGGTAAGGGCCCTGCGCTTGACTACGCCCTAGTGGTAAAGGTGAACGGAAGCTATGGCGTCTATTCTCTGGCGAATGAGATATCGCACTGACGTGCGGAAGGGATGACTTGACAAAAAACGGATAAAAGCTTACAATAAAATAGCTGATATTTCAACAAAAATCGATCGCCGGGCGCGTTGGAAAATGCACCCGGCGTGCTTTTATGAGGAGGCTGCTTATGTTTTGTGCGAAGTGCGGTACACAGATTCCCGATTCCGAAAAAATCTGTCCCAATTGCGGTGAGCCGGCAGTTGTGCCGGAGACGGAGGCATCGCAGGCTGCCGAAAAGCCCGTGGACGCGCCGAAGGCGGAGGCATCGCAGGCTGCCGAAAAGCCCGTGGACGTGCCGGAGACGGAGGCATCGCAGGCTGCCGAAAAGCCCGTGGACGTGCCGAAGACGGAGGCGCCGCAGGCTGCCGGAAAGCCTGTGACCTGGCAGGAGACGGAGACTGCTGCGGCATACCGGACCGCCGGACAGCCCGCGGCTCCCGCGGTGCCGGCGCAGCCTGCAAAGGGGAAGAAGGGCAAGGTGATCGCCATTGTGCTTTCGGCCGTGGCTGCGGTGTTTCTGGTGACGGGCATTGTAGTTGCCGCTAATTTTGCCGGCATCAATAACTTTCTGCATAAGACGTTTTCCTCGCCGGAGAAATATTACCGGTACGTGGAAAGGAAGAACCTGAATGAGGCGGTCTCGCTCAGCGGAAATATGTACGGCCGGATCCTGGAGGATATACAGAATACCTACAACAGGACAAATACTGTGGATGCATCGGTAGAGCTTGCGGATGCAGGCAGAGATCTGATCGGACTGTCCGGATTGGCGAATGTGGATCTCTCCTGGGTCAGGAGCGCACAGCTTCACGGTGAATATGCGGTAAAAGACGATCAGAGCAGCGTCGGCGTTTCGGCAGGACTTAACGGGGATACTCTTGTCACCGTGAACGCGGCGGCTGACCTGGAAATAGGCGAGGTCTATCTGCAGATACCGGAGCTTAACAGCACTTATATCGGTGTAGTTCTGGAGGATGTCATGGGCTCCGATTATGAGGACTGGACGGAGGCCCTGGATGCGCGCCGGGAGTTGTTTGAAAAGCTTTCGGGGAGCATGCCGGAACAAAAGACCCTGGAAAGTCTTATGGGCAAGTACATGAACATAGCATTGGACTGTGTGGACGATGTGAAAATGGAGACAAAGGTCCTGGAAGAGGAGGACGTAAAGCAAAAATGTACCGCACTGGAGGTAAAGATCGATAACGGAACGCTGGAAAGCATGCTGGATGCCATGCTGGAGGAAGCGGAGAAGGATGAGAAATTCGATACGGCGGTCAGCACCGTTGTGAATGCGGTGGATGAGGACTACGACGGTGACGCATACGAGGATCTTCTGGATGAGATCCGGGATTTCAGGGAAGAACTGGAGGACGCCGAGGATATCGACATAGTCATGACTGTCTATGTGGACGGCAAGGGAGATATCGTGGGCAGAGAATTTGAGACGGATGAGATGGCGGTCTCCTACAGAATGCCCATGAATGGAAAGAATTTCGGCTTTTTGTATTCCGTGGAGGAGGGAGGCACCGGTGTCTCTCTCGTCGGAAGCGGGAAGCGCACCGGCGATAAGATCGACGGTGAGTTCCGGTTGCGCTACACAGGCGCTGCCATTTTCAATATCACAGCGGACGATCTGGATCTTGCAGCCCTGAAGCAGGGTCGGTTGAACGGCAGGCTGGATGTGGCGGTGGGAAACGGAATCGGGATGGTGGCACGTGAGGTCCCCGGACTGTCTGTCCTTCAGAAGATGAAATTCCGCCTGACTGCAGAGACCGGCGAGCACTCCTACAGGTATGTCTTTGCGGTCAATTATGACGGAGAAGACATGGGAACTCTGACCGTGGACGGAGAGACGAAAAAGGCTTCGGGCGTCAGGGTGCCCGACGGCAGCGACGTTCACGAGATGGCGGATGTGGAGGATCTGCAGGATTGGATCGATGAGATCGACTGGGATCGGGTCACGTCGGAACTGGAGGAGACGGATCTGCCAAGAAGCGCAGTCAGAGCGGTAGAGGAATTTGGCGATGCAGTAGAGAGCACGGATGTAGCGAGCCTGCTGCTGGAGCTGTTGGTCGGCAGCTCGTATGATTCCTACGACTACGATGACTACTACGACTATGATGATTACTATGACTACGATGACTACTACGACTATGATGACTACGATGATTCCTACGACTATGACGGCTATTATGACTACGATGATTACTATGATTACGATGACGGTTCTGACATGTGGTAAAAATAACAGGGGAGCGTAGCGGTTTCATGAAAATTGAATTGTCAGGAATACGGAAAGCCTATGGACGTAAGGCGGTATTGAACAATGTTTCCCTGACGGCGGAAGAAGGAAGCTGCGTGGGCATTCTGGGCGGAAACGGCTGTGGAAAGTCCACGCTGCTTTCTATACTGGCGGGAGTACAGAAGGCGGACGGCGGATCGTTCGTCTGCGACGGGCACGATCTTCTGAAGGAGGCTGGACTGCGTAATTCCGCGGTGGGCTATGTGCCTCAGTGCGATCCGCTGATCGAGGAGCTGAATGCCTGGGACAATCTGTGCATGTGGTATGACAAAGGGACTCTGAAGCGGGAGCTGGAGCACGGTGTGCTGGCCATGTTGGAGATCGACGGCTTTCTGAAGGTGCCGGTGCAAAAAATGTCCGGCGGAATGAAAAAGAGGCTCTCCATCGGCTGTGCCGTATCGTCGGCACCCAGGATCCTGCTGCTGGACGAACCGTCGGCCGCGCTGGACCTGGTATGCAAGGAAAAAATATACCGTTATTTCGAGTCGTTTCGGGCAGGGGGCGGTATCCTTCTGCTGGCCACGCACGATCTCCAGGAACTCGCCTGCTGTGATCAGTGCTATATTTTGAAGCAGGGGATTCTGTACCCTTATGTTTACGACGGGGACATTCACCGTCTGGCGGAGAACTTGTTATGAAAATGTTCGGCACCTATCTTTTTATTCAGCTCCGGCGTACGGTGAAGCTCCTGCCGTCGCTAATGATACTCACAGCGCTGTTGTGTGCCTGTGCGGGGATTTTTGCGTTACAGCATCGGAACGGCGGTGAGGACGCGCAGACAAAACAGAAATATCAGATCGCGGTGGTCGGCGATACCGGCGACTCCTATTTGGGCTTCGGCATTTCTGTTCTCTCTGTCATGGATGATTCCCGCTTTATGGTGGATTTCCCCGTTATGACAGAAGATGAGGCCAGGCGCGCCCTGATGGCGGGTCAGATCACCGCCTACGCCAGGGTGCCGGAGGGGCTGACGGAATCCATTGTCCGCGGCTCCAATGACAGGCCGGTGACCCTTGTGGGGTCTACTGCCCAGAAGGGGATTGCGGGCATATTGGTGGAGGAACTGGCGGATGTGGCATCCACCGTTATCCTCCGCTCTCAGAGTGCGATCTATGCCATGCAGAACATCCTCCGGGACCGTGCAATGGGGGACCGTCTGCAGGAGGAGACGGAGAAGCTGAACCTTCGGATGATAGATATGGTGCTGAACCGCACGGGGCTGTGCAGTCTGGAGATTCTCGGAACGGCCGGCGGCCTGCCGGCGCCCGGTCATTATCTCTGCGGCGCCGTGATTTTTTTCCTGTTGCTGTCGGGCATCTGCAGCAGCCCTCTCTTCGGGAAGAAGAACACGGACCTGATGAGGTGGATGGTCTCCAGAGGCGTGGGGCCCGTTTGTCAGGTGGCAGGAGAGTATCTGGCATGCTTTATGCTGGAGTGCTGCTGTCTGTTCGGGATGATTGCGGCGTTATGGCCGGCGCTGGGAACCGACAGTCTGCGGGCTGCCGGCTGGGAGGGCCTGGGCCTGGGAAAGGCGGCGGCCTTCGGCATATCGCTTATTCCGGTGGCTGCGGTCCTGGCGGCGATGCAGTTCCTGATGTACGAGCTGGTGACGGGAACCGTGAGCAGTATTCTTCTGCAGTTCGTCTGCGGTATCAGCATGGCCTATATTTCCGGCTGCTTTTATCCTGCCGCTATGTTCCCGGATGTCCTGCGGCGGATCGGAGAGGCATTGCCCGCAGGAATGGCTCTGCGCTACGCGGAAGGCAGCCTGAAGGGGGACATCCCCCTTCAGACGGGCCTCGGCCTGATGAGCTGTGCCGCTGTATTCCTTGTGCTGTCGGCGCTGGCGAGAAGCCGCAGGATTCGGAGGGGATAGACAAAAGATGCGTCGGATAGCGGTACGGTATTATCTGTTGAATAAACGGTTGTTCAGAAAGTGGAGTTTTCTTCTGGTGCTCTGTGCGGTCCCTCTTCTGGTGGCAGGGATGCGTCTGGCCGCAAGGGAAGAGAGCGGCATTGTGACCGTGGCCCTGTACATGAGCGATCCGTCGGACGAGCTGTCGGGCCGGGTGACGGAACAGCTCCAGAGCAATGAGGTGCTGAGATACGTCCTATGTGACACGCGTGAGGAGGCCGAGAGCATGGTGAAGGGCTTTCGGGCCGACGCCGCGTGGATATTCCCTGAGGATCTGGGGGCGAGCCTGCGGGAGGCGGCCGCGCATAAGCTGGTGGTCCCGGCGGTGACTGTGATAGAGAGGGAGGACAATGTTCCGCTGACCTTTTCCAGAGAGATACTGAGCAGCGCACTGTATCCCTATTTTTCTTACGCGGTGTATGAGGATTATGTCCGGGACGACCTGGGGCTGGAGGTCAGCGGCGGGCAGCTGCGGGAGGCCTATGAGAGGACGCTGGCGGAGGGAAGGCTTTTCCGGCTGGAGTATTTTGACGGGCAGGAGTCGGAGGAGAGTCATTACCTTCTGGCCCCCATGCGGGGAATATTGGCGCTCTGGCTCGTCCTGTGCGGATTTGCGGCCGCCATGTATTACGCCCAGGATGAGCAGAGGGGGACATTTTCGCGTATGCCTGCAAAGCGCAGGCTGTGGGTGGCCTTCGGAGTACAGGCGGTGCTCCTGTCGGACGCGGCGGTGGTACTGTTGGCCGCGTGCCGGCTGACCGGTGTGTTCACGGTCTGGGGCAGAGAGATCGTAAATGCGGTGCTGTTCGCGGGAAGTACGCTGATGTTCTGTAATCTTTTGCGGATGCTCTGCGGTACGCCCGAACGGCTGGGGAGCTGCATCCCCGTCGTCATGACGGCAATGGCAGTGCTGTGCCCGGTGTTCATCAATGTGAGAGGGCTGGAGGCGTTGAAATATTTCTTCCCGCCTTTCTATTATCTGAATGCAACGCACAGTACGTATCACTTTTATCTCATGGCAGCATATATTTGTATAGCTGCCGGCGCGAACGGAGCGGTGGCGGTATGGAAAAATGGTTCGTAGCGGCCAAAAGAGCCGATTTTGATAAGTGGGCCCAGGAATTTCACATCAGTCCCGTGCTTGCGCGGATCCTCAGGAACCGGGATCTGACGGACAGCGAGCAGGTGCGGCGGTTCTTGTACGGCACCCTGGAGGACGGTCATTCCCCGTGGCTCTTGAAGGACATGGACAGGGCAGTGGAACGGATCCTGGAGGCGGCGGAGCAGGATGTTGCGTTTCGGGTGATAGGGGATTATGACGTGGACGGCATCTGCGCCTCCTACATATTGACGGCCGGTCTGCAGCTGCTGGGAGCACGTGTGGATACGGCAATTCCTCACCGCATCCATGACGGTTACGGTCTCAACGAGCATCTGATCCGGGAGGCGGCCCAGGACGGGGTAGGGATGATCGTTACCTGCGACAACGGCATCGCGGCGGCATCTCAGATCTCCCTGGCCCAGGAGCTGGGGATCAGGGTCATTGTCACGGACCATCATGAGGTACCCTTTTCCCGGTCGGAGGATGGAGGCAGAAGGGAACTCCTGCCTCCGGCGCTGGCGGTGATCGATCCCAAGAGAGAGGACTGCGGTTATCCCTTCTCCGGCATATGCGGGTGCGTGGTGGCCTACAAGCTGCTGGAGGCACTGGCGGAGAAAAGCGGTGTCAGACTCCTGAAGGAGGCGCTGGAAGAATTTCTGGAGCTTGCGGCGCTGGCTACGGTGTGTGACGTGATGGAGCTCAGGGACGAGAACCGCATACTGGTGAAGGAAGGGCTGAAACGCCTGAAAAATACGCGGAACAAGGGACTGAAGGCTCTGATGGAGGTCAACGGCCTGAGGCCGGAGCAGCTGAACGCTTATCATCTGGGATTTGTCCTGGGCCCCTGTATGAACGCTACCGGGCGGCTTGACACGGCGAGGCGGTCGCTGGAGCTTTTGCAGAGCCGGACGGAGGCGGAGGCCATGCGTGCCGCCTCAGAGCTGAAGGCGCTGAACGACAGCCGAAAGAATCTCACTGCCCAGGGCCTGGAGCAGGCGGAGGAATATATCGCGGAGAACGGCATTGACAGGGATAAGGTCATGGTCATTTTTCTCCCCAGTGTCCACGAGAGCCTTGCGGGCATTATAGCGGGCAGGGTGCGGGAGCGCTACAATCATCCCGTGTTCCTTCTGACCAGAGGGGAGGAGGGAGTCAAGGGGTCGGGGCGTTCTGTGGAGGGCTACCACATGTATCAAAAAATGACGGAGGTGCAGCAGTACTTCACCCAGTTCGGCGGACACGCCATGGCGGCGGGGCTTTCCATGCGGGAGGAGGATATCCCGGCGCTGCGCCGGGAACTGAACGACAGATGCGGTCTGACGGAGGAGGATCTTGTGCCCAGAGTACATATTGACGTGCCCATGCCCATGGATCTTGCCAGTCTGGAATTTGTGGACGAGATGGAACTTCTGGAGCCATTCGGCGTCGGGAATCCCAGGCCGCTCTTCGCCCAGAAGGAGCTGACCTTTTTGGCCGGATATCTGATGGGGGCAGAGAAAAGCTTTGCCCGATATCGGGTCAGGACGCCTCAGGGCGCCGTGATACAGCTGGTCTTCTTTGGGGAGCCGGCAAAATTTGATGCCTTTCTGGAGGAAAAGTACGGTCCGGGAAGCGCCGCTGCCCTGTACCGGGGAGGGGCCCAGTTCAAGGTGTCGGTGGCCTACCGGCTTGGCAGGAATACCTACAGAGGCAGAACGGAGCTGCAGTATATAATGCAGCATTACTGCTGATCTTTGATACGGAGGATGTGCGCATGATACTGACTGTGAATCTGAATCCCGCGGTGGACAGGACCTGCCGGCTGCCAGTGCTGGAGCCGGGGGCGGTGAATCGGCTGAGCATGGCTGAAAGCGTGGCCGGAGGCAAGGCCGTGAATGTGGCGAAGGTGCTGCGCCGGTTCCGTATGCCGGTGGCCGCGGTAGGCTTTCTCGGAGGAAGCGGCGGCATGCTGATCGGAGAAGCCCTCGAAAAGATAGGTGTGGAGTGTCATTTTACCCAGATCGGTCAGGAGACCAGGATCAATACCAATATACTGGAGGAGAACGGAAGAGTCACGGAGGTCCTTGAGCCGGGGCCCGAAATTTCCGAAAAGGAACTGGAGCAATTTCTGAAGCAGTTCGCGGGCTGTCTGGAGAGCTGTGAGCTGACCGTGATGTCGGGAAGCCTGCCCAGGGGAGTGCCCGTCGACATTTACGCCAGACTGATCGGGCTGTGCCATATGGCGGGCAGCAGGGTGATACTTGACGCTTCGGGGGAAGCTCTGCTGCATGGGGTGCAGGCAGGGCCGGAGCTGGTCAAGCCCAACCGGAGAGAGCTGGAGTATCTGGCGGGAAGGCCCCTGGAGAGCGCAGAGGAGATCGCCGGTGCGGCCCGAAGACTTCTTGCGGCGGGCGTGGGCAAGGTAATTGTCTCCCTCGGAGGGGATGGACTTCTCTATGCGGACAGTGAGAGGACCGTTCTGAAGGAGGCGAAGAGCGTGCAGGTGATGAATACGGTGGGCTGCGGTGACACGGTGGTAGCGGCCCTGTGCATGAGTGAACTGGCGGGAGAAGACGTGGAGACGGCCCTGGCCAAGGCTGTGGCTATGGCCGCCGCCAATGCGGCTACCCCGGAAAACGGATGCTTCTCCATGGACACTTATCTGGAATTGCTGTGACGGGATTTTATTGCTTTTATATATTTTTTTAATTTTTTGATTAGAATTTGAACACAGTTTGGACACATTTTGCTCTTAATATGTATTTCAGATAGTTGAAGAACTCACTATCTCCCCCTCATAAGAAACAGGAAGCTCCGGTGAATGCCGGAGTTTTCTGTTTTTTATTTTTATGTGGTAGAAATGCGAAAAATAGAGTAAAATACTATTGATTGTATTTCTGATGCTTTGAGGATGGCAGAGAAATGAAATTATCGGATTTACTGTCGGGTCTGGAATACACCTGTCTGCAGGGAACGGCGGACAGGGAAGTGACAAGGGTAGTACACGATTCCAGGAAAGCGGCGGAGGGGTGTCTGTTCATTTGCCTTGAGGGGGCCAATTACGACGGACACAACTTTGCCGGGGATGCAGTCGCAAAGGGCGCCGCTGCGCTGATGGTGTCAAGAGCGGCGGAGGGTGTGGCGGACAGCGGTGTGACGGTGATCAGGGTGCCGGATACCCGCTATGCCATGGCATTTGTCTCCGCAGCCCTGTTCGGGCACCCTGCCGGAAGGCTGAAGACGATAGGCGTCACGGGTACAAAAGGAAAGACCACCACCACCTACCTGATCAAATCCATTTTGGAGAATGCCGGTTACCGCGTGGGCCTTGTGGGGACCATTCAGGTGATGATCGGTGAAACGGTCATCCATGCAGAGAACACCACCCCGGAGTCATATCTGCTGCAGGAGTACCTCGCCGAAATGGCGGAGGCCGGAATGGATGTGGCGGTGATGGAGGTGTCCTCCCAGGCCCTGATGCTGCACAGGACACAGGGCTTCGTGTTCGACTACGGTGTCTTCACCAATTTGGAGCCGGACCACATCGGCCCGAACGAGCATGGCAGCTTTGAGGAATATCTGGCCTGCAAGGCGCTTCTGTTCAGACAGTGCCGGGTGGGCATCGTGAACGGCGACGACAGCCACTGGCGGGAGGTGACGAGAGGGCACACCTGCAAACTGGAGACCTTCGGCCTGGGGGAAGGCTGTATGCTGCGGGCGGAGGACATGAGACTGGTGCAGAAGCCGGGCGAGCTGGGCGTGGCATTCCGTGTAAGCGGACTTGCGGATCTGGAGGCGGAGGTCAGGACCCCCGGCAGATTCAGCGTCTACAACGCGTTGGCAGCCATTGCCGTCTGCAGGCATTTCAGGGCGGATAGGCAGGCCGTGTGCAGAGCGCTGCTGGAGGCAAGAGTAAAGGGCCGTATCGAGATGGTAAGGGTGTCCGACCGGTTCACTCTGCTGATCGATTACGCTCACAATGCCATGGCTTTGAAGAGCCTTTTGGAAACATTGCGGGAATACGGACCGCACAGGCTGATCTGTCTGTTCGGATGCGGGGGCAACCGGTCCAGGCAGCGGCGGTATGAGATGGGCGAGGTGAGCGGGAGGCTGGCGGATCTGACGATCATCACTTCCGACAACCCGCGCTTTGAGGAGCCCCAGGCCATCATGGACGACATAAGGACCGGAATGGAGAAGACCCACGGAGAATACGTGGAGATCTGCGACCGGAAGGAGGCCATTGCCTACGCCATATCCCACGGGCAGGAGGGAGATATCATAGTGCTTGCCGGGAAAGGCCATGAGGATTATCAGGAGATCAGGGGCGTGAAATACCCGATGGATGAGCGTGTGCTGATCCGAGAACTCCTGGAGGAGGGCTTGGAGCATATCTGACTTTACGGGAGGAGACCATGGGGGAGCTGTACGCGGATGTGATCGTGGATATTTCCCACGAAGAACTGGATAAGACCTTTCAGTACCGTGTGCCGGAGCGCCTGCGGGGAAGACTGGAGACGGGAACGTGCGTCATGGTCCCCTTCGGGGGAGGGAACAGGCCGATCCGCGGCTATGTGATCGGCCTCGGAGAGGAAGGGAAGTTTGATCCGGCCAGGACGAAGGAGATCCTGGAAATCGCCCCGGAGGGCGTGGGTGTGCAGGACAGGATGATCGCTCTCGCCGCCTGGCTCCGGAAAAATTACGGATGCACCATGATCCAGGCGCTGAAGACGGTGCTGCCCGCAAAACGGTCCGTGAAGCGGCTGGAGCGGCGCACCCTGGAGCGCATCATGGATCGGGAGGAGATCCTTTCCCTTTTGGGAGAGTGCATACGGAAAAAGCAGGTGGCAAAGGCAAGGCTTCTGCAGGCGCTGTCTGACCAGGAATCCGTTCCCTACGAGTGGATCACGGGAAAGCTGGGCGTTTCCGCCCAGACCGTGAGGAGTCTGGAACGGGCGGGGGCCGTCCGGGTGGTGAGCAGAGAGAACTTCCGCAACCCTGTGAAGTTGAGCGGCGGCGCGGAGCAGACAAAATGTCTCAGCGGAGAGCAGAAATTCGCGGTGGACGAAGTGCTTTCCGACTTTGACGGAGGGCACCCCGGCGTATATGTTCTCCACGGCATCACAGGAAGCGGCAAGACGCAGGTCTATATCGAACTGATAGAAGCCGTGGTCAGCCGAGGGCGGCAGGCGATCGTACTGATTCCGGAAATCGCGCTTACCTATCAGACGCTGCTTCGGTTCTACCGCAGGTTCGGCGACCGTGTCAGCGTGATGAACTCAACGCTTTCCGCGGGAGAAAAGTACGATCAGTGCGAGAGGGCCAAGCGCGGCGAGATCGATGTGATCATCGGCCCCAGGTCGGCTTTGTTCACGCCCTTTCCGAACATCGGGATCATTGTGATGGATGAGGAGCAGGAGGGCAGCTACAAGAGCGAGTCCACTCCGAAATATCATGCCAGAGAGACGGCCCTGGAGGTGGCGAGGCTTCATGGGGCCTGCGTGGTATTAGGGTCTGCGACGCCGTCTCTGGAGGCTTATTATCGGGCCAGGAGAGGGGAGTATCGGCTGTTTCGCCTGACGGAGCGTCTGACAGGGGGACAGCTGCCCACAGTCTGGACCGTGGATCTGCGCCGGGAACTGAAGGAAGGGAACCGTTCTATCTTCAGCAGGAAGCTTCAGGAACTGCTGGCGGACCGGCTGCAAAAGGGGGAGCAGAGCATCTTGTTCCTGAACAGAAGGGGCTACGCGGGCTTTGTATCCTGCAGGGCCTGCGGCCATGTGATGAAATGTCCCCACTGCGATGTGTCCCTGTCAGAGCACAGGAACGGCAGGCTCATGTGCCACTACTGCGGGTACAGCGAGCCGAGGCCCGGCACCTGTCCTGAGTGCGGCTCAAAATATATCAGCGGCTTCCGCGCCGGAACACAGCAGATAGAGGAAAAAATACACGAGCTGTTCCCGCAGGTGAGGACACTGCGCATGGACAGTGACACTACGAGGACAAAGGGCAGCTACCAGCAGATCCTGTCCGCGTTCGCCGACCGGGAGGCGGATGTCCTCATCGGAACGCAGATGATCGTGAAGGGACATGATTTCCCACGGGTGACGCTGGTGGGCGTGCTGGCGGCCGACCTCTCCCTGTGCGCCGGCGACTACCGGGCGGGAGAGCGGACCTTTCAGCTCCTGACTCAGGCGGTGGGGCGCGCCGGGCGGGGAGAGCTGCCGGGGGAGGCGGTCATACAGACCTATCAGCCGGAGCACTATGCGGTGGTCCACGCCGCTGCTCAGGATTACGACAGCTTTTATGAGGAGGAGATTCTGTACAGGGAGATGCTGGGGTATCCTCCGGTATCCCATATGCTGGCGGTACAGATATTTGCGGGAGACGAGGAGAGAGGAAGAACGCTGGCCCAGGGGCTGGCGGAGGCGGCGGGACAGGCCGGAGGCCGAAAGAACTCTCCGCCAGGGCCGGCGGGATCATGCGGGGAGAAGGACGCGCCGCTGAGCATCATAGGCCCCGCGCCTGCGGCGATCGGCAAGGTAAATGATATTTTTCGATTTGTATTCTATGTAAAATGCCCGGAATATGGTAAACTGATACAGATAAAGGACAGGACGGAGGAGCTGCTGCGGGAGTGGCGGCCGGAAGCGACGGTGCAGTTCGATTTTGACCCCGTGCACATCATGTAATGGGGCGGCGGTCCCTTCAAGCATCGGAAACAGACAAAGGCTGCCGGTGAGGCGGCGGGAAAGAGGAAAAATGGCTATCAGGAACATACGCGAAATAGGAGAGGAAGTACTGACAAAAAAATGCAAGACCGTGACGGAAATGACGCCCCGTGTCCGGGAATTGATCGGCGATATGCTGGACACGATGTATGAGGCCAACGGCGTGGGACTTGCCGCGCCCCAGGTGGGAGTCTTAAAGAGGATCGTTGTCATAGACACCACCGGAGAGGATCCGCATATCCTGATCAATCCCAGGATCCTGGAATCCAGCGGAGAGCAGGTGGGCCAGGAGGGGTGCCTGAGCGTGCCCGGAAAGTCCGGTCAGGTCACCCGGCCCAACTATGTGAAGGTCGCGGCCCTTGACCTGAACATGAATGAATTTGAGCTGGAGGGAACGGAGCTGCTGGCCAGAGCTATCTGCCATGAGCTGGATCATCTGGACGGTCATCTCTACGTGGAAAAGGTGGAGGGCCCTCTGCAGGATGTCACAAATATCGAAGAGGACGACGAGGAATGAAAATAATTTTTATGGGGACCCCGGACTTTGCGGCCGGGGCGTTAAAGGCGCTGATCGGCGCGGGGCATGAGATCCTTCTGGCGGTCACTCAGCCTGACAGGCCGAGGGGCAGGAGCAAGGAGCTTATACCGCCACCGGTGAAGGTGTGCGCGCAGGAGCATGGGATTCCCGTGTTTCAGCCCCGCCGGATCAAGACACCGGAGGCGGTGGAGGAATTGAAGAAGTATCAGGCGGACATCTACATTGTGGCTGCGTTCGGACAGATCCTGTCACAGGAGATCCTGGACATGCCGCGGTACGGCTGTCTGAATATTCACGCCTCCCTGCTGCCCAAATACAGGGGAGCTTCCCCGATCCAGCATGCGATCCTCCGGGGGGAGGAGCGCACGGGAGTGACGATCATGCAGATGGATGCGGGGATCGACACCGGAGATATGCTGTACCGAAAGGAAATTCCCATAGAGGGGACGGACAACTACGAGTCTCTGCATGACAGGCTGATGGTTCTGGGAGGCGAGGCCATTGTGGAGGCGCTGCCCCTGCTGGAGCAGGGGCGGCTGGTGCCGGAAGCGCAGCGGGAGGAGCTGAGCTCCCATGCGCCTCTGATCGACAAGAGCATGGGGAGGATCGATTTCTCCAAGGAGGCGGAGGCCATCGACAGACAGATCCGGGCAATGACGCCCTGGCCCAGCGCCTATACCTCATATCGCGGGAAGCAGCTGAAGATATGGCTGGCGGAGCCCGCGGCGGAGGATGCCGGCAGCCGGATTCCGGGAGAGATCCTGGAGACGGGGAAGGACCAGATCACGGTGGCAGCGGGAAAAGGTGCCCTCCGCATCTGTGAGCTCCAGCTGGAGGGGAAAAAGAGGATGACGGCCCATGATTTTTTGCTGGGAGTCAAAATGCAGCCGGGAGAGATCCTGGGGCAGTAGAAGGGACAGAACGGAAAAGGAGTGATAGAATATGCCGTATTATTATTGGGATCCCACATATTTTCTGGTACTGATCGGTCTGGTGATCTGTATGGCCGCCAGCGCTCTGGTGAACAGTACCATGAACAAATACAGCAAGGTCAGGAACTGTGCTGGGCTCACCGGAGGGGAAGCGGCCCGCAGGATCCTGAACAATGAGGGTCTGTACAATGTGCAGGTAGAGTGCATGAGAGACGACCGGGGCGATCACTATGATCCCAGGAGCAGGACGGTGCGGCTCTCCAACAGAAATTTCAACGGCGCCTCTGTGACGGCAGTCAGTGTGGCGGCACACGAGTGCGGCCACGCCATCCAGCACGATAAGGGCTATGCGCCCCTGAGCTTCCGCTCGGCGCTGGTGCCCGTGGTGAACATCGGCAGCAGGCTGGGAGTGCCCATGATCATTCTCGGTGTACTGCTGGGGTGGAATCAGATACTGATACAGATCGGCATATGGGCGTTTGCCCTGGCCGTACTGTTCCAGCTCGTGACTCTGCCGGTGGAATTCAACGCTTCCTCCAGAGCGGTGGCAAAGGTGGATCAGTACGGTCTTCTCACCGCGGAAGAGCGCACGGGCTGCAGGAAGGTGCTGACGGCTGCGGCCCTGACCTATGTGGCGGCGGCCGCATCCTCGGCACTCCAGCTGCTCCGGCTGGTGCTGCTGTTCGGAGGCAACAGAAGGAGAGATTAAGGCATGGCGGAGAATGTCAGGGAGATCGCGCTGGACGCCCTGCTCCTTCTGGAGCGGGAACAGGAGTATTCCGACCGCCTGATTCGGGCCGTGCTGGACAAGTACGATTATCTGGAGACCAGGGACAAGGCGTTCATCAAGCGGGTGACAGAGGGCACCATAGAGAGAAGGATAGAGCTGGACTATTATATCGGCCGGTATTCCTCCGTGCCGGTGGGCAGGATGAAGCCTCTCATACGCTGTCTGCTGCGGATGAGTCTGTACCAGCTTCTGTATATGGACGCGGTGCCGGACCGCGCCGTCTGCAACGAGGCCTGTAAGCTGGCGGCCCGGCGGGGCTTCGGCGGCCTGAAAGGATTTGTGAACGGTGTGCTGCGCAGACTTTCCGGGGAGAAGGCAGCCCTTCCTCTGCCGGACCGCGACAGGGACACGGTGGCGTATTTTTCGGTAAAATATTCCATGCCGGAATGGATCGTGCGGCTATGGATCGAGGAATACGGCGGGGAGATCACGGAGACAATGTTAGAGGGACTTCTGCGGATCCACCCGGTGTTCCTGCGGTTCAGGACGGACCTTTCCGACGCACAGCGGTCGGAGATCTGCGCCGGTCTCAGGGCGAGGGGAGCGCAGCCGGAAAAATGCGCTTATCTGCCCTATGTGTACACCGTGAGATCCGGTGCGGCCGTGAGCGATCTGCCCGGATTTGCGGAGGGGATGTATACGGTGCAGGACGAAAGCTCCGCGCTGGCGGTGGAGGCGGCGGGCATCCGGCCGGAGGATTTTGTGCTGGATGTCTGTGCCGCTCCAGGCGGAAAAAGCCTTTTGGCCGCCGAGCGCGCCGCAGGCGTGCTTGCACGGGATGTGTCGCCGGAGAGGATCGAGCGGATTCGCCAGGCGGCCCGGCGGATGAGAGTGGAAAACCTACAGATACAGGTCCGGGATGCCCTGGTCTTCGACGAAGCCCTGCGCGAGGGCGCGGATGTAGTGCTGGCGGATGTGCCGTGCTCCGGCCTGGGAGTCATAGGAAAGAAACGGGATATCAAGTACCGGGCGGACCCGGAAGGGATGGAGAGCCTTGTCCGCCTGCAGCGGGAAATTGTCACGGTCTGCAGCCAATATGTGAAGCCGGGCGGCATCCTGCTCTACAGCACCTGCACGGTGAACGCGCAGGAGAATGAAGAGGCGGTGCGCTTTATCTCAGAGGAGCTTCCCTTTGAACCGCAGCCCCTGGACCGGGTGCTTCCCCAGGCCGTGCTCCGGGACAGGGAGCGGGTCGAGAGACTGCGGAGAGAGTGCGGGAAGGAGCCTTCCGTCAGGCTGGATGAAAGTCAGCGGGCGGCCTGTATCCAGATGCTGCCGGGATATATGGAGGGGGACGGTTTTTTTATTGCCCGCTTCCGGAAAAAAGTATAAGGCCGGCACTTTTGTAAGGTGGAGGAGCCATGCAGAGAGAACAAAAGCGAGATATCAAATCCATGCCCCTTTCCCAGCTGGAGAAGGAGCTGTCCGACATGGGGGAAAGACCTTTCCGGGCAAAACAGATATACCGGTGGATGCATGTGAAGCTTGCGAGAGGCTTTGATGAGATGACGGATATTTCCAAGAGCCTGCGGGAGAGGTATCGGGAGCTTTACTCCTACACCTGCCTGGAGCAGGTCAGGATGCAGGAGTCAGAGTCGGACGGCACAAGAAAATATCTTTTCCGGCTGCCCGACGGCAATCTGGTGGAGAGCGTGTGGATGAGATACCGCCACGGCAACAGCGTCTGTGTCTCCTCTCAGGTGGGGTGCCGTATGGGCTGCCGTTTCTGCGCGTCCACGCTGGACGGCCTGGAGCGGAATCTCCTGCCCTCGGAGATGCTGGATCAGGTCTATGCCATCCAGCTGTCCACGGGAGAGCGGGTGTCCAATGTGGTGGTCATGGGGACCGGAGAACCCCTTGACAACTATGACAATCTTCTGACCTTTCTCAGAATGCTCACCGACGGGAACGGCCTGAATATCAGTCAGAGGAACGTAACGGTGTCCACCTGCGGGCTGGTCCCTCAGATGTACCGGCTGGCGGATGAGCGTCTGCAGATCACACTGGCGCTGTCGCTCCATGCCGCAACGGACGAAAAGCGCCGGGAGCTGATGCCCGTCGCCCGCCGATATTCCATCGGGGAGCTGATGGAGGCCTGCCGGTACTATTTTGCGCAGACCGGCAGACGCATCACATTTGAGTACAGTCTGGTGGGAGGCGTCAACGACACGGACCGGGACGCGGAGGAGCTTTCCGCCCTGGCGGGCCCGCTGGGCTGCCATGTCAACCTGATCCCCGTGAACCCCATCGAAGAGAGAAATTTTGTGCAGTCGGAGCGCGCAAGGATCAGGGCCTTTCAAAATAAACTTGAAAAAAATAAAATAAATGGTACTATTAGAAGAGAAATGGGCAGGGACATAGACGGTGCCTGCGGACAGCTGAGACGCAGGACCATGAAGGCGCAGGAAGCGCCCTGTTCCCTGCAGAGCATTGGAGGAAACGATACGTGTTAAAGACGTTTTCCATTACCAACATCGGTGTAAAGAGAAAACTGAACCAGGATTTTGTGTATACCTCGGAGCAGCCGGTGGGCAATCTCCCCAACCTTTTCATTGTGGCGGACGGCATGGGAGGCCACAAGGCGGGCGACTACGCCTCAAAGGTCACTGTGGAGACCATGGTCCAAAGGATCAGCGCCTCCAGGGAGACGGAGAATACCCGCATTCTGGAGGAAGCCATCCAGGAGGCGAACACACTGATCAGGGCCAGGGCGAGGGAATCCGCAGAGCTGGAGGGCATGGGCACCACAGTGGTGGCGGCCACCTGCAGCGGCGACAGGCTCTGTGTGGCCAATGTGGGCGACAGCAGGCTGTACGTGGCCAACCACAGGGAAATACGTCAGATCACCAGAGATCACTCCTGGGTGGAGGAAATGGTGCGGCGCGGCGGTCTGGGCCGGGAGGAGGCCAGGAACCATCCCGACAGGAACATCATCACCAGGGCAGTGGGAGCGGATGACACGGTAAAGGCAGATTTCTTTTCGGTGCAGGTGAAGGAGGGCGACTTGATCCTTATGTGCACGGACGGCCTGACCAATATGCTGGAGGACGAGGAGATCCGGATGATACTTGACGGGGCCCGCGATATGGTGGAGAAGGCTGAGGAGCTGGTAGCAGCCGCAAATGAACGAGGCGGCCGGGACAATATCAGCGTGATACTGATCGATCCCTTATCCTGAATTCAGAATGGAGAGCATGTATGATTAAGATTGGAATGATGATAAGCGATCGGTACGAAATCTTGGAGAAGATCGGCACCGGCGGCATGTCGGATGTATATAAGGCGAAGGACCATAAGCTGAATCGCTTTGTGGCCGTGAAGGTGCTGAAGCAGGAATTTGGCGAGAACGCCAATTTTGTATCGAAGTTCCGCATAGAAGCACAGGCGGCGGCAGGCCTGATGCACCCCAATATCGTCAATGTGTATGACGTTGGCGAGGAAAATGACATTCACTATATTGTCATGGAGCTGGTGGAGGGGATCACCCTCAAAAAATATATTGAAAAGAAGGCGAGGCTGTCGTACAAGGAGGCGGTCAGCATTGCCATACAGGTGAGCATGGGAATCGAGGCGGCCCACAACAACCATATCATTCACCGGGATATCAAGCCGCAGAACATCATCATCTCAAAGGACGGAAAGGTAAAGGTGACCGACTTTGGCATTGCCAAGGCCGCTACCAGCAACACCATCACATCCAACGTGATGGGCTCCGTCCATTACACCTCGCCGGAGCAGGCCAGAGGCGGATACAGCGACGAGAAGAGCGATATCTATTCCCTTGGGATCACCATGTTCGAGATGCTCACGGGCCGCGTCCCCTTCAACGGGGAGACTACGGTGGCCATTGCCATCAAGCACATTCAGGAGGAGATGCCCTCCCCCGCGGAGTTCGTGCCGGAGATTCCGGGAAGCGTGGCGAGCATCGTGTTAAAATGCTGTCAGAAATCTCCCGACCGCAGATATCAGAACATACAGGAGCTGATCGCCGATCTGAAGCAGTCTCTGATCAATCCCGACGAGGATTTTGTGGTGCAGAACGGGCCGGATATCGACGGCGGTACGCGCATGATCACGGACAGCGACATGGAACAGATCAAGCGCAGGGCAGTCTACCCGGAGTTCGAGGAGCCGGAGACCATGCGCCTGAGGCCCGACGCGGAGGCGGTATACGAGAAGACGCAGTACGATGAGGACGAAGAGGATTACGACTACAATCCCAAGGTGGAGAGAGTGACTACGCTGCTGGCGGTGCTGGCGGGCATTGTCATCTGTGTGATCGTCATTATCTTTGCGGTGAAGATCCTGGGAGGAGGCGAAACGGAAGGAGAGTCCTCCGGTCCGATCGTGACGGAGGAATCCCCGGAGCCGGAATACGTGCCCATGCCGGATGTGATTGGAAAGACGGTGGAGGAGGCACGGAATACACTGGCTGCCCTGGGCCTGAAATCCGAGCCTGAGTATGAGGAGTCTGACACGGTGGAGGTGGGGCTGGTCATCAGCGCCGATCACCAGGCAGGCGATAACGTGGAGCTCGGAACTACCGTGATACTCACGGCCAGCGCCGGCGCTCACGGAGTGGAGGTCCCTTTGGTGGTCGACAAAAGCTATGAGGAGGCGGAGAGCATATTGAAGGGCCTCGGTTTTGCCGTCACTAAGATGGAGGGCTACTCGGATACGGCGGAGGTGGGAACCGTAGTGTCCCAGGTGCCCGCTGCTTCCAGCAAGGTGCCTGAAGGCACCAATATTACCCTCACTGTCAGTCTGGGCAAGCAGGAGAACAAGGTCCGTGTCCCCAATCTGATCAATCAGACCGAGGAGGATGGCACCGTAGAGCTGATAGAACTGGGACTGGAAGTGAATGTGGTATCCTATGAATATAATTCCGAATATGCGGCGGGAAATATCTTTTACCAGAGTTATTCCCAGGGCTCCTATGTGGATCCGGGCACCGTGGTGGAGATCAAGGTCAGCCAGGGTCCCATGCCCACCGATCGGCCGGTGACCTATTATTACAGTGACAGCATTGCGGCGCCGACTGCGGAGGAAGCTCCCGACTATGTGCCGGGGTCCGACGTGTCGATCAGCATTGTGACGGACGACGGCGAGGTGCTGCGGGAGGCGGATCACGCTACCTTCCCGTACTCAGTGAACTTCAGCGGCATCAGGACCTCCGGGGGGACCATAACCATGACCTATACGGTGACAAAGCCCGGCGAGACCACCACAGATCCTGAGACAGGTGAGAGTGTGGCGGGGGCTCCCACTACGGAGCAGAGGTCTTTCACAAGGAGAATAGAATTCAAAGAGGAATAGTATAGACAGAGCAGGCAAATGAGGGGAAAGATCATCAAGGGAATAGCGGGCTTCTATTATGTGCATGCCTCGGAGGGCGGACAGGGAGACCGAATATATGAGTGTAAGGCTAAGGGCATTTTTCGGAAGGACAACAGGCGGCCTCTTGTGGGCGACGATGTGGAGCTGGATGTGCTGGACGAAGGGCAGTGCCTGGGAAACATTCGTGAGCTGCTTCCCAGACGGAGCGAGCTGATCCGTCCCGCGGTAGCCAACGTGGACCAGGCGCTGATCATCTTTTCCATTGTCAGCCCCAGACCGAATTTCAATCTGCTGGACCGCTTCCTGATCATGATGGGACAACAGGATATTCCCTGTATCATCTGCTTTAACAAGCAGGACATTGACCGTTCGGGGGAGGGGCTTAGTTACCGGCAGGCGTATGAGAGCGCCGGTTACAGGGTCCTGACGATCAGTGCCGGAGAGCGCTGGGGCATCGATGAGCTGAGGGAGCTTTTGGCGGGCAGGACCACGGCGGTGGCCGGCCCCAGCGGTGTGGGGAAATCCACCGTTGTCAATTGCCTGCAGTCGGGCACGCATATGGAGACGGGCCCGATCAGCAGAAAAATCCAGCGGGGAAAGCACACCACCAGACATTCCGAGCTGATCGCTGCGGGGGAGGACACTTATATTCTGGATACGCCGGGCTTCAGTTCTCTCGACCTGTTTTGTCCGGAGAAGGAGCAGCTCGCACAGTATTATCCGGAATTCGCACAATATGAAAGGTATTGCCGGTTCGGCGGCTGCTCTCACATATCGGAGCCCGTCTGCGGGATCCGGGACGCGGTGGCGGAGGGGAGCATCAGCAGGCTCAGATATGAAACATATTGCCTTTTGTACGAGGAATTAAAGGATAGGAAAAGGTATTGAGCAACGTTTTGTTGACAGCGAAGGGCAAATCAGTTAATATTATTCTAATAGTTTTTGAAATGTTTTAAGGTCTTATTTCGGAGAGGCGGGAAGGCCTTCAAAATGAGATCGCGAGGGTGATATTATGGCAGAGAATGACAGGCATGCACGTCGCAGACAGGAACGCATCAGGGTAATCGCGATCGCAGTGCTTATCTGTGTCGCCGCGGTGTTATTGGCAGTGTATGGGATACGTGCCGTGCGGAAGCACCTGGCCGAGGATGAGCTTGCCAGCCTGGCCGAGCAGACCTGGAGCGTTGCGGAGGATACAGAAAGCAGTGAGGAGGCGGATGTGCCGTCCGAGGATTCCGGTGAGCAGGAAGAGCCGCAGACAGACCCCATTGAGAAGCTTCGGGAGATGGGAGTTCCCATTCCGGAGAAGGAGGTGGACATCGCTGCGCTGCAGGAGGAGACCAACGCCGATATCTATGCGTGGATATATATTCCGGACAGCAATATCGATTATCCGGTGCTGCAGCATCCTACGGACAACAGCCACTATCTGAACTATAATCTGGATGGAAGCAAGGGTTATCCAGGATGCATCTATACCGAAAATTATAATACGAAAGATTTTTCCGACCCCAACACGGTCATGTACGGACACAATATGAAGAACGGGAGCATGTTCGCCAACCTTCACAAATTTGAGGACAGCGAGTATTTTGAGGAGCATCCTTATGTGTACGTCTATACGGAGAAGGGGCTTTTGGTCTATGAGGTCTTTGCGGCCTATGTTTCCAGCAATGAGCATATTCTGTATAACCATGATTTTACCAATGCGCGTGAATACGGCAGTTATCTGGACGGCATCTTTGAGACCCGCAATATGAATGCCAATATCCGGGAGGGCGTGACGGTCACAGAGGAGAATAGGATTCTGACTCTCTCCACCTGTATTGCCAACCGTCCGGAAAATCGCTATCTGGTACAGGGGGTATTGCTGAATGAAGGTTAGCCGGAGGATCCGCCGCGTCCTTTTTAGAATCATACTGACAGTCCTCATCATCGTGTGTGTGGGGGCGATGGTTCTGTTGGGACTGACGCTGTCGGGCAAGAGAAGGCTGGAGAGCCGGACTAAGGGAAATACGCCGATCCTCCACCAGTCCGAGCTGATAGAGACTGAGACAGTGGACGACAACTGGCAGGAAGGCGATGTGCGGTATCAGGGCGTACATTATCGCTACAATGAAGATATTATGACCTTTCTCTTCATGGGAATTGATAAGATGGAAGAGGTAGAGCCGGTAGAGAGCGGAATTGACGGCGGGCAGGCGGATGCGATCTTTCTGCTGGTGCTGGATCCGCACGCCAGGGAAATATCCGTGGTCGGCGTCAACAGAGACACCATGACGGATGTGGATGTCTATAATCAGCAGGGAGAATTTATAGCCACGGACACGCTGCAGCTCTGTCTGCAGCACGGCTACGGCGACGGCGCAGAGCTGAGCTGCGAGCGGACGGTCTCCGCCGTCTCAAAGCTATTCTATGATCTGCCCATCAGCGGCTACTGTTCCGTCAATATGGGGGCGATCCCCTTGATCAACGATGCCGTGGGCGGCGTCAGGCTCACTGCTCTGGAGGATGTGTCCGAAAGTGACATCCGTCAGGGCGACGAGGTGCTCTTAAAGGGCATGGATGCATATTACTATCTGCGCAACCGCGACATCACCGTGGACGAGAGCGCGCGGATGCGCCTGGAGAGGCAGAAGCAGTATCTGTCCGTCTATGCAGAGACGGTCATGGCCTCCCTGAAGGCGAACCTCACCCTGCCGGTGGGACTTTATCACATTTTGGAAAAATACATGGTCACCGATGTCACCCTGGACGAGGTCAGCTACCTGGCCACACAGGTCGCCAATTACAAGTTCGATCAGGAGCATATCTATACATTGGAGGGAAGGACCGAAATGGTCAATCTTCACGAGGGATTTTATCCCGATGAAACGGCTCTCTATGAGCTGATCCTGAATGTCTTTTACGAAGAGGTGGAGGAATAAGGATCAAGAACCGTTACGGTATCTGGCCGCAAGGCTTGATATAACCACATGAAATCTGGAAAAGGAGGAAATTGGAGCTATGAAAAAATTATCTAGTATGCTTGCACTGAGCCTGGTATTGGCTATGGTGCTGGGCATGACGGCCTTTGCCGCAGGCTCGGCTGACACACAGGTCGATTCAGCGACAGAAGGTGTGACGGTAGGGCAGATGGAAGATCTGTCTGAAGCACAGACGCAAAGTCTTGCCCAGAAAGTTGTAGAATCGATTCCGGCTGGCAGCAAAGATCAGCCGCCGATAACGGTATGCAGTATCGACCTGAACGGTACAGTACCGAAAGACGGTAAGGTAACTCTTGCGGTAAAGGGAATTACCGTTGAAACTGCAGCAAATAACGTGTATAAAGCATTGCATCTGGTAGACGGTGTGTGGAATGTACATCCTGTGACCGTGAATTCGGATGGAACTATTACGATCAGCGGAATTGATAGCTTTTCACCGTTTGTTATCGTTGCCTATGAGAAAGCAGGGGAGACCTCCAGCAACAAGTCTTCCGGCAGCAAGTCCTCCGGCAGCGAGAAGACCGACGAGGCTGTTTCTCCCAAGACCGGAGAGACCGTTCCCGTTGAAGTTATGGTCGCAATGATCGCGCTGTTCGGCGCAGCAGCAGTCGGCACCAGGAAGGTGCTCGCTGAGCGTTGAGCAGGATCTGCAGTGAATGTAATGTCTGAGATTTGATCTATTGAATAATTGATCTGATACAGATCAAATAATTCCTGACATGTGGTTGTTTTTCTTCCGCTCCGTAGGTCTTAAGCGGAGCGGAAGAGCATAAAGAGACTTCTTTTTTGTTCGCACCGTTCTGTGTGCAGTTCCCCATTTTTACAACTGAGCCCGGAATCCGTGGCAGTGTCCGTCCCGGCCAGCGTTTTCAGCTGAACAGATTCCGCAGGAGAGTCATCATCTTGTCCAATTCGATGGGCTTGGCCAAATGGCCGTTCATGCCCACGGCTAAGGCCTGCTCTCTGTCCTCTTCAAAGGCATTGGCGGTCATGGCGATGATGGGTATGTTGGCCAGGACAGGATCGTTCATGGCCCGAATGTACCTGGTCGCAGCATAGCCGTCCATGACAGGCATCTGAATGTCCATCAGGACCAGATCATAATATCCCGGCCCGGCCTGACGGAGCATGTCGCAGGCCTGGCTGCCGTCTTCGGCGCATTCCACCGCAAATCCCGCCTCCTTCAGGATCTCGGCGGCAATCTCCCGGTTAAGTTCATTGTCCTCGGCCAAAAGAATGCGTTTGCCGACGAAGTGTTCTTCCCTGGGAAGAGGGGCTTCCTCTTTCGCGGGCATTTCTTCACCGGTCTGCTTCAGACTGCGTTCCAGAGTGCGGTGAAGGTCGGAGGCAAAGAGGGGCTTGCTGACAAATCCGGTGGCTCCGGCCTGACGGGCCGCCGCCTCAATATCGGCCCAGTCGTAGGCGGACATGAGGATAATGGGGGAATCCTCACCTACTACTTTTCGGATCTCACGGACAGTATCTATGCCGCTCAATTCCGGCATGGACCAGTCGACGATGTAGACCTCAAAGGGATCGGCAAGCTCCACGGCCTCCGCGGTACGTGCAATGGCCTCGCGCCCGGACAGGGCCCATTCCGCCCTCATGCCGATCTGCCGGAGCATTTTGGACACGCTCTGACAGCAGATCATATCGTCGTCCACGACAAGTCCGCGAAAGTCCTTTAATTCCGCAATGGGGCTCATTTCCTTATGTGCGGCGCAGAAGCGCAGCTCCAGATTCACGGTGAAGACGGTGCCCTTATTATGCTCGCTCTCCACGTCGATGGTACCGCCCATCATGTCCACAATATTTTTGGTGATCGCCATGCCAAGACCGGTGCCCTGGATGCCGCTGACAGTGGAAGTCTGTTCCCGCGTGAACGGATCGAACACAGTCTTGGCGAATTCCGGACTCATGCCGATGCCGGTATCCCTGACCTGAAATTCATAGCGGCCCCGCTCCTTGGACGGGGAAGGTCTTTGGGTGACCCGAATGGCCACCGTGCCTCCCACGGGGGTGAACTTAATGGCGTTGGAGGTCAGATTCAGCAGGATCTGATTCAGCCGCAGTCTGTCGCAGTAGATCTCCTCGTCCGTAATATCAACGGTGTCGATATACAGCTCCTGATGCTTTGCGTGGATGTCGGATTGGATGATATTGCGCAGGCCCTGCAGGATATCGGCCAGATTCTCCGGCCGCTCATTGATGGTGACCTTGCCCGATTCAATGCGGCTCATATCCAGCACATCATTGATGAGGGAAAGCAGATGATTGGACGCCTGTGCGATCTTGGCCAGATAGTCCTGTGCCAGCTCTCTGTTATCCAGATGCGTGGTAGTCAGCGCGGTGTACCCGATAATGGCATTCATGGGGGTGCGGATATCGTGGGACATATTGTTGAGGAAGGTCGTCTTGGCGCGGTTGGCGGCATCGGCTGCCTGGAGCGCCTTCGTCAATTCCTGAGTCTTTTGTTCCAGTTCACCGGTCGCAAGCGCTATCCGTTCCTTCAGCTGCCGCTGGTTGCGGGTCCGCACGGCCAGCATGGCAAGAGCGAAGAGGAACAGGAGAAAGAAAACGATGGCTAACACGCTGTAGATCGGATTCCGGTACAGAAAGGCGGTCAAGCTGACATTTTTTTCTATCCCGGCATCGATCTCGCGCGCCATGACAGCATCCAGCTCCGCCTCGGTAAAGCTGTCCGTCCCCTTGTCCAGAAGGGACAGAAGATAGCGGCCGCCGGGGACATTGTTGCCGACGGCATAGGACAGGGAGGTATCTCCGAAGACAACGGTGGAGAGCCGGTTGCGCACATCCTGCTGGGCATACAGTCCTGCGGTGTAGGAATAAAGGATGGTGGCGTCTGCCTGCCCGTCCAGCACCGCCTGCACACACTCCTCTGTGGTGGGATACCGGATGATGGCATCTGCCGGGTAGCGGCTGGAAATCAGCCTGTCGATGGCGTCGTCACGCTCCGTCACTGCCAGCCGCTCTGCCGTGCCGGTAAAGCCGTCCAGGGTCAGGCGTGCAAAGTTCGTCTGAAAGTAAGGAACGGTGATCTTGTAGCCCTCCTCCTCCGCCAGATAGTAGTCACCGGCAAAATCCAGCACCACATCTGCCGTTCCGGATGCGCGGAGAGCAAAGTATTCATTCCGGTCCTTCACGGGGATATATTCGTAATTCAATCCAAGGCGTTTCGCCAGGATGTCGAAGAGGGAAGGGAGAATTCCCTGAGCCTGACCGTCCTTGAAATAGCAGTAGGGAGCCCGCTCCGGATTGATGAGAAGTCTGAGAGGGGTGCCTGAGGCGCGGTGCTCCTTAAGAAAGGCCCGCTCACCGGCATTTAAAATGATAGAGCCATCCTGATCGGTGGCATAGTAGGTCTCGTGGAGAATATCGCGCCAGTTGGGGTCATGAAGGTCCATCTCGTTGATGGCAGCATTGATCCGCTCCATCAGATCCGTGCGGTCCCTGCGGGTGCAGATATAGAAGGGGCTGGCGTCAAAAGACTCCAACAGCCACTCGTTCTCCAGCAGCCGCAGACTGCCGGTAACGGCCGCGTCAACGCTGCCCTCCTGAAGCGCGTCGGTGAGCTCGGCCTGTTCGGCGAAGTATACCGGCCGGAAGGAAAAGCCGTGCTCTTGGGCGAATCGTTCAAAATTGGCATTTTTGGAATTGCCCTCCAGCATGCCCACGGTGATGCCGTCGTAAGTGGAATAATCTTCTTCCACGATCTCCTGATTTCCGGCCTTGACGGTAAGGATCGTGGAGTTGACACCGATGGACTGATCGGAGAACAGAAATTCCTCCGCACGTTCCGGCGTCCTGGACACGGAGGTGACGATATCCACTTCGCCGTTCCGGAGCATTTCCAGAGCGTCCGCATAGGAGCCGTCATAGCCGACGTACTCATAGGACCAGCCCGCGTGGATGGCGAGACGCTGCAGGAATTCGTAGCCGTAGCCGCTTCGGCGGCCGTCCTCGTCTATCATGTGATAGCCGGAAAAGGCAAAAAATCCTACCCGGAGGACTTCCGGCTGTTCTTTCGCCGGCTCCGCGGCGTATGTGGGAAAGCAGAACGTCACTGACAAAAGTGCGGTCAGCGCAATGCACAGCGGGCGTATTTTTTTCATGGAAAGCTTCCTCCTTTGCAGAAAACATCGCATTTATTATAATGGAAAAGCGGAGGGGATTCAAGACCGGAATGTGAGTGACGGACTGTAGCGCGGAGGCGCTAAGGCTTAGGCAAACCTGTCTCTCAGTTCCGCGAGCAATCGCTCCGCAATGGGCGTGAAGACCTGATACCTTCTCCAAATAAGGTACATTTTTGTCTCAAGCTTCGGTGCCAGGGGGCGGAACGAAAGCCCGCTATCCGGGCCTGTATCGATCAGGCGGTCAAAGGTGAGGAGGAACCCCAGCCCCTCTTTGACAAAGAGAGAGGCGTTATAGGACAGGCGGAAGGACCCCTCCAAATGCAGCCGGTCCATTTTTTCTCCGCACCAGCGTGGAATGTCCCGTTTCCAACCTTGTTCCGAACAGAACAGCGGCAGTCCGACAATATCCTCTGCCAGGATGCTTTCATTCTTTGCAAGAGGATGATCGGAGGGCATAACAAGGCCCCACACATCCGCTTCCGGGAAAGAGAGTGTGTGATACTTTGCGGCATCCGGCTCCTCGGCCAGCACGGCAAAGTCAAGGACACCTTTGTCCAGCTTTTCCGTGACCTGCTCCGTATCTCCGCTGCTGATATGATAGCGCAGACCGGGGTATATTTCCTTAAAACGCTTGATCTCCCTGGCAAGGTATCGGATCTGGCAGGACTCCGCCAGCCCGAAATAGATGTCGCCGCCGGTCACATCATCCAATGCTGTAAATTCGCCCATGATCTTATCCGCCATAGAGACAAGATCCTCGGCACGTTTTCGCAGCAGGATGCCCTCCTCGGTCAGTTCTATGCGAAAGCTGTGGCGGATGAAGAGTTTTTTGCCAAGCTCGTCCTCCAGCGACTGGATCTGTTTTGACAGCGTTGGCTGGGTGACATGCAGATACTCAGCGGCGCGGGTCATGTTTTCTTCCCTGGCCACCGCAAGAAAATAGCGAAGTGTACGGATTTCCATAAAGTATCTCCTTCCAGTGATATTCCCAATTGGCATAATATGATATGAATTATAACCATTAGCGAGTGAGGAGTCAAGCAGGTACAATGAAATTGAACAACAGAGGAGGCGGATCAATGGACGATTTTATTTCCTGCTTGAATGATGCGGGCTGCGATAAGGAGTTGATCTCAGAGGTCTGCCGGCTCTATGAACACGGGGACAGCGGGAGGGTGATCAGTAAGCTGCGGCACCACCGTAGCACCCTCATGGATGAGCTCCACGGCAGTCAGAAAAAAGTGGATTGTCTTGATTTTCTGCTGAGAAAACTGGCAAACCAAAAAAATGGAAAGGATGGCTGATTATGATGACAGAATCAGGAAATTTGGAACTTACGGATATTTGGGACAAAACATTCTCCAAGAGCGAAAGAGTGGACCACAAAAAGGTGACGTTTCGGAACCGCTACGGCATTACTCTGGCGGCAGATCTGTATGCCCCCAAAGGCATGAGCGGCAGTCTGGCGGCAATCGCGGTGTGCGGCCCCTTCGGGGCGGTCAAGGAACAGGCGGCGGGCCTCTATGCCCAGACCATGGCGGAGCGGGGCTTTCTCACTCTGGCCTTCGATCCCTCCTTCACGGGTGAAAGCGGCGGTACACCTCGCTATATGGCATCTCCTGACATCAACACCGAGGATTTTCAGGCAGCGGTGGACTTCCTATCCGTTCAGGACAATGTGAATTCGGAGAAGATTGGCATCATCGGCATCTGCGGCTGGGGCGGCATGGCGCTGAATACCGCCGCGCTGGATACTCGTATCAAGGCCACGGCGGCCATGACCATGTACGATATGACACGTGTCAACGCAAAGGGTTATTTCGACGCGGAGGATTCCGAGGCGGCTCGGTACGAGAAGAAAAAGGTCTTAAATGCCCAGCGGATCGCGGACTTTAAGGCCGGCTCCTACGCTCTGGGCGGTGGCGTGGCGGATCCTCTGCCTGACGATGCTCCTTTCTTCGTAAGAGATTATTACGATTATTACAAGACAAAGCGCGGATATCATCCCCGCAGTCTCAATTCCAACGGCGGCTGGAATGTCACCGGGTGTATGAGTTTTTTGAACCAGCCGATCCTGCAGTACAGCAACGAGATCAGAAGCGCGGTGTTGATCGCCCACGGGGAGAAGGCGCACTCCTGTTATTTTTCAAGAGACGCCTACGCCAACATGGTCAGGGACACTCTGTATTCCGATAACAAAGAGCTTCTTATCATTCCGGACGCGGTTCATACCGATCTCTACGACGGCGGAGGGAAGGACGCGATTCCCTTTGATAAGCTCACGGATTTCTTCCGAAGGCATATCGGGTGATCTGGGGCATGGAGGATATCAGGCATCGGGGAAAGTGCGCAGGGACGGCGCTGTGGACGCGGCGGATGTCGTGATGTATACACAGGGAGTGAACGAAATGAAAAAAATTGCAATTGTACTGACGTTCTGTCTGCTGATCTCCTGTGCAGCCTGCGGGACTTCGGAAAAAATCAGTGGAACCGAAGAAACAGCATCGGAAATTCAGGGGTGGGTCAACGAACTTGAACTTCCACTTACGAAGGAGGCGGCTGTCATGCCTTATGATGGAATTTATCCACAGCATGAGCCCTACGGCACGGGGATCGGTGCCATGCCTGGGCGTGTGGTCTGGACTTATGACCCGGATTCTGTAAGCTGGGACGGAAACGGTTACTGGTGGGAAATTGACCATTTTGATGAACGCGCAATTTTGAGTATGGTCAACGATTCCATTGCTTCTCTCGGCGGAAAGGAAAACGCCAAGGACGGCTGGAAGGCGCTTTTTACCGCCCACAATGGCGGCGCGGGATACAGATCCGGTGAGAGGATCGCTGTCAAGGCGAACATCAACGGATCCGCCGTATACGACGACGATACCTCCGGCGAGACGAAAATGAGCTACACCAATCCTGTGCTGCTGAAGGCTCTGCTTACGTCGCTGGTAGAGGAAGCCGGCGTCGCAGCGGAGGATATCACCGTCTATGATGTATCCCGGCTTTTTCCGGACTATATGGTAGAGATGTGTACCGAAGGGAATTTGCGGGGCATTCACTTTGTTGACCGTGATACCGGCGTCGCAGACGAAAGCGCTCCCATCGTCTGGTCCCGCTCCTTCAGCGGCAAGGTGAACCTTCTGCCCACCTGTGTGACGGAAGCGGCATATGTCATCAACCTTGCCAACCTAAAGGGCCACAGCTACGGGATCACTCTGTGCGGGAAAAATCATTTTGGTTCCTTCATCAACGGCAATGCCATGCGGCCGCCGGAGGGAGCTGACCTCCACCAGTGGCTGACGCGAAACGAAATGGGCATATACAGTCCCATCGTTGACCTGATGGCAAACGCGGACTTAGGCGGAAAGACGGTGCTGTATATGCTGGATGCCCTGATCTGCGCCCCCAGCGAGGGGGCGTCCATCACCGGGGACAATTCCAGGTGGCAGCAGGCTCCCTTCAACGGGAATTACACTTCCAGCGTGTTCGTCTCACAAGACCCGGTAGCCATCGACTCCGTGGGAGCAGACTTTTTGATGAATGAGCCGGCCGTCACAGGAAATAACGGCGCGCTGCGCGGTAATCCCACTGTAGAAAACTATCTGCATGAAGCCGGACTTGTCGCTGAAGCTCCCTCCGGCACGGTGTACACGGACAGCCGGGGGCACACTGTCACGAATTTGGGCGTCCATGAGCACTGGTGCAGCTCCGCGGAAAAGCTGTATAGCCGCAATCTTGGAAAGGACGAGGGAATTGAATTGATCTGTATTATCAAGTAGTCCCGATTCTAGTCATTACCCCGGCGGAAGCGGCTATTCCTTCTTTTTTGGAAGGACAACAAGCGGAAAGCCCATCAATAAGAGGACGGCAATGACACGGCTACGGTAGTCTATACCTGTGTGCGGATACTGACAGAGGCGGCCGCATAGCTACCGCTTCATGTATATGAGTACAGGGAGGACAGCAGCAAGGAACTTGCGCATGAGCATCCGCTATATCATATTCTGTATGACGAGCCAAACCCGGAGATGACTTCATTCGTGTTCAGAGAAACGCTTATGAGTCATCTTCTGATATGTGGGAATGCGTATGCACAGATAATAAGGGACGGAGCCGGAAAGGTACTCGGACTGTATCTATCCGCTTCTGCCGGACAAGATGGAGGTGGAGAGGGACGAACACGGAAGGCTTTATTATATCTACACGAGGAGCAGTGATGAAAACCCGAACTTTAAGGGAAGTGGTCAGTATGTGCTGAAACAGGATGATGTGCTTCACATTCCCGGACTAGGATTTGACGGCCTGATTGGATATTCCCCGATTGCAATGGCAAAAAATGCGGTTGGATAAAAATAAGATTGGAAATGCTGTGAGCAGCAGATAGACAGGACAGCCGCATTTATGCGGCTGTTTTTGTGTGCAGGCGGAAAGCCGGCTGCTCTGGGGGACCGCAGGGGCGTCTTAAACAATTCTTAAAGGTTTTGGCTGTTTCTTGTTAAACATTCCTTTGTTATAATAAGCTTGATGAGGAGGAAGGATATGTACAATATACTGATCTGTGACGATGAGCAGGACATTGTAAATGCCCTGAAGATATACCTGAACGACCCGGAGTATACCGTATTCGAGGCCGGAAGCGGCCGGGAGGCGCTGGAGGTCATCGGCCGGGCGGATATCCATCTTGTGCTGATGGACATCATGATGCCGGAGATGGACGGCATAGAGGCCATGGTGAAGATCCGGGAGAAGACGAATGTGCCGATCATTCTGCTCACCGCAAAGTCGGAGGACTCCGACAAGATCCTGGGCCTCACCGTGGGGGCGGACGATTATATTACCAAGCCGTTCAATCCGGTGGAGGTGTCCGCAAGGGTGAAATCGCAGCTGCGCCGCTACATGCAGCTGGGCGCCGGCACGGTCCGGGCGGATGTCCTAAAGTGCGGCGGGATCGAGTTGGACGACAAGGAGAAAAGGGTGCTTCTGGACGGGGAGGAGGTATCCCTGACGCCCACGGAGTACGATATCCTGAAGCTGCTCATGGAGAATCAGGGCCAGGTATTCTCGCCCAGAGAGATTTATCAGAGAATATGGAACGATCCGCCTTACGGAAGCGAAAATACGGTGGCGGTACATATCAGACATCTGCGGGAAAAACTGGAGATCGACCCGGCGGAGCCCAGATATCTGAAAGTGGTATGGGGGCAGGGATATAAGTGTGAGAGGAGGTAGCGGCATGACGGCTGCGGAGGATAGGAGAGACGCGGAGAATCTGAAAAGTGCGGAAGAGATGAGAGGCATAAAAGATTTGAAAGATGCAGAAGAGGTGAGAGGAACGGAGGAAGTGACAACCGCGCAGGAGGCTTCTATGGAAAAAGCGAAGAAAAAGGAGGCGCGGAAAAAGAAGAAACGTCTCATCGGCTCTTTCCCTGCCAAAGTGGCCGCATTCTTTTTGCTGGCAGTCAGCGGTTTTGTGGCGGCAGGCTCCGCCATATGCGGGGTGATCGCAGTGGAAGAAGGAATATATGATGGGAGTACGCCTGACGAGGTCTTTCTGGAGCTTGGCAGGCGGCAGATCCAAATTGCAGCCTATCACATGAAGGAAGCCTTTCGTATCGGTACGGAAGAGGTGATGATCCGGGAATATTTCGAGTCCACGAACTGTGACGTGGATATTTTGTATCCTGCATTGGCGGATCGGGATGGTTTCAAGGGCCTGATCTGGGGAACCTATGACGGTTCTTATGAAACGGATATGCAGATTGATCTCTGTCTTTCTTATACAGAAGATGATTATGCGGAAGATGAAACCCAGGAAGACACCGTTTGGATAGGGGGCACCCCTGTTTCTGCAGAGGAACCTTTGCTCTATCGGATTTATGTGAACCCGGAATTTCCGCAGAACGACAGGCTGCGTCCGTTGTACAAGGCAGTCTGCTTTCTGTACCGGTATAGGGAAGGGTTCTTCCCCGCGGCGATCGTATCCTGCTTTGCGGCGCTTCTGTGCTTTATTTTCCTGATGCGCAGCGCAGGACACAGCAACGACGAAAAGGAGAGGACAGCAGAGGCATTCCGGGGAATTCCGCTGGATATTTTTGCGGCGGTCTTTCTGACGGGACTTGTGTTCTTGGCATATCTTTTTCTGGCGGCGGCAGACATAGACATGCTGTATCAATGGTATATGATGCTGGGAGTGTTGCTGCTGAGCGCGGGTGCTGCAGCGGGGGCTGTGTGGGCCACAGGCTTCTTCTACGAGACGGCGCGGCAGATCAAGCAGGGAAAGTGGTGGCGGCATACCTTGATCTATGTGCTGCTGCGGGGGTGCGTGAAGGCGTTCCGGTGCCTTCTTCACGCCGCTGTGTCCCTGCTTCGGAAGATCCCCACGGTGCTGACTACGGTGTTTCTGTATATGGGACTTTGTGTCGGGGAATTTGTGGGGATCCTGATCTTTACGCGGTCAGAGTCCGCAGGGGTCATGCTGTGGGCCTTAGAGAAGCTGGTCCTTCTGGCCGCAGTGCTGTACGCGGCGCTGACCTGCAAGCGCCTGTTGAACGCCAGCAGGGCGCTGGCCCAGGGGCAGCAGGACTATGTGGTGGATACAGGAATCATGTTCGGAGATTTTAAAGAGCACGCCGAGAATCTGAACAGCATCGGACAGGGCATTTCAAAGGCAGTGGCCGAGCGGATGAAAAGCGAGCATCTGAAGACGGAGCTGATCACGAATGTGTCCCACGATATCAAGACGCCTCTGACATCCATCATCAACTATTCGGGACTGATCTGTGAGGAGAAGACGGAAAACGAAAAGATCGCGGAATACGCCGAGGTGCTCCTGCGGCAGTCCGGAAGGCTCAAGAAGCTTCTGGACGATCTGATGGAGGCCTCCAAGGCGAACACGGGCAATCTGGAGGTAAACCCTGTGCCCTGCGAGGTGGGGGTGATTCTGTCTCAGGCGGTGGGAGAGTATCAGCAGAAGCTTGAGGAGAAGGGATTGGAGCTGATCACGGCACAGCCTCAGGAGCCGGTCCGGATCCTGGCGGACGGCAGGCATTTGTGGCGTGTATTTGACAATATGCTGAGCAATATCTGTAAGTATGCACAGGAGAATTCCAGAGTCTATCTGAACGTGGAGCTTGGGGAGGCGGAGGTCCTGATCATCTTCCGCAATATGTCCAAGTATCCGCTGAACATTCCCACGGAGGAGCTGGGAGAACGCTTTGTGAGAGGCGACAGTTCCAGACACATGGAGGGGAACGGGCTGGGACTGTCCATTGCCGGAAGCCTGACGGAGCTTCAGAACGGCAGGATGGAGATCGTCACCGACGGAGATCTGTTCAAGGTGACGCTGCGCTTCCCGACGCTGAAGGAATAACAGGGCTATTTCGCGGAATCCAGGTATTTTTCTTCGCAGTACCTGCAGCGGTACACCTCCTTGTCGGGATCTGCCAGATAGAAAATGTGCGGCAGCTCCTGCTCGATGGAGGTGATGCATCTGGGGTTGTGGCACCGGATGACGTTCCTGATCTCAGCCGGCAGCACCAGCGCCTTTTTCTCCACGATCTCACCGTTCTTGATCACGTTGACGGTGATGCTGTGGTCGATAAATGCCAGCACGTCCAGATCCAGCATATTGATGTCGCACTCTACCTTCAGGATATCCTTTTTTCCCATTTTGTTGCTGCGGGCGTTCTTGATGATGGCCACTGTGCAGTCGAGCTTGTCCAGCTGCAGGTGGTCGTACAGTTCAAGGCTCTTTCCCGCCTTGATATGGTCCAGCACAAAACCTTCTTCGATTTTTCCTACATTTAACATGATTACCTCATTTCTGCGCGCCTGGGGCGGCTGACATTCTATGGGGCCGGCTGCCGACGGCAGCCGCGGGACGTTCCCTGCTCAGGCAAGTCCAAGCAGAGTCAGGATCAGGGCCATACGGACATAGACGCCGTACTGTGCCTGCCGGAAGTAAGCCGCTCTGGGATCGGAGTCCACCTCCACGGAGATCTCGTTGACTCTCGGCAGCGGATGGAGCACCAGCATATCCTCCCTGGCAAGAGCAAGCTTGGCCGTGTCGAGGATATAGAAATCCTTCAGCCTGACGTAGTCCTCCTCGTTGAAGAAGCGTTCCTTCTGCACTCTTGTCATATACAGAAGATCCAGCTGCGGCATGACATCCTCCAGCCGGATGACCTCGCTGTAGGAGATTCCCTTGGATCGGAGCATGTCCGTTATGTAATCGGGGACCCGAAGCTCCTCCGGCGAGATAAAGAGAAAGCGGATGTTGTCGTACCGCACGAGGGCGTTGATCAGGGAGTGGACCGTGCGGCCGAATTTCAGGTCGCCGCACAGACCGATGGTAAAATCGCCGAGGCGCCCCTTCAGACTGCGTATGGTCAGCAGGTCGGTCAGCGTCTGGGTGGGGTGCTGGTGGCCGCCGTCGCCGGCATTGATGACCGGAATCTGTGATTTCTCCGCAGCGACCATTGGAGCGCCCTCCTTGGGATGCCGCATGGCACAGATGTCGGCATAGCAGGAAATGACGCGGATGGTGTCGGACACGCTCTCGCCCTTGGCGGCGGAGGAGGAGGCGGCGTCGGAGAAGCCGATCACCCGCCCGCCCAATCGTATCATGGCCGATTCAAAGCTCAGGCGCGTGCGTGTACTGGGCTCGTAGAAGCAGGTGGCCAGTATTTTGCCCTCACAGATGTGGGCATACTTATTGGGGTCTGTCTCAATGTCATTTGCAAGATCGAAGAGCCTGTCCAGCTCCTGCGTGGTGAAATCCAGCGGACTCATTAAATGTTTCATCTTTTCTCCCTTTTCTGTTGATTTGATACCTGAAAAAGAGTCGAAGGAAAAACCTTCGACTCTTTCGCCTACGATGAATAAGATAACAGTTCTTCAACGGTCTTCCTGCCGGGAGCGGCGGGTGACTCGTCGGGATAACCGATAGCAATGAGAGCAGCCAGCTCTCTGTCATCGGGAAGTTCCAACAGCTCGGCGGCCTTTTTCTCATCGAACAGCCCCATGATAACGGTGCCGAGGCCCTGCTCATAAGCGGCCAGACAAAAGGCCTCGCTTGCAGCGCCCACATCGAACATCTGCCACCGGTCGCCCTTGGGAGTAGAGAAGGAGCCGTCCCTCTCATAGCCGCAGCGGCCTTTGATCAGCGTGACGGCGATCACCATAGGTGCGCTCTCCATGATCCTGGTATTGCCGGACCAGTCGGTGCAGGATGCCAGAGCCGCCTTTTTATCGCCCTCTACGGCAATATAGCGCGTGATCTGCGTGTTCTTCCAGCTGGGAGCGTAGGAGGCTGTCTCCACAATGCCCGCCAGCAGTTCGTGCGGCACGGGCCTGTCGGTGAATTTACGGATACTTCTGCGGTTCCTGATACATTCGTTCGCTGTCATAATGATACCTCCCGGTACGTTTTATATAATATACCACTAACGGGTGGGAGTTGCAATGGGTATCCTCCGAAAAATTTCACTTTTATTTTCATTTTCCGGAAAGAAGGTTTGCCATATGAAAAAGTATCTGGTATGATGCAAGGGAGGAATTAAAATATATTATGATATGAAAGGATAAGACAAAATGGAATTCGTTGAAAAAAGACGCTGGTTATTTTTCGGACTGCCCTTTACCTTCACCAAGTATACGGTCAAGGAGGATATGCTGACGGTGTCTACCGGTCTGTTCAAGACGGTGGAGAACGACTGCTATATGTACAAGGTACAGGATGTGCAGCACAGCGCGACGCTGCTGGAGAAGATCTTCCATCTGGGAACGGTGATCTGCTTTACCGGCGATACCACCAATCCTCAGCTTGTCATGGCGCATATCAGGAATTCAAGGGAGATCAAGGAATTCATTCTGGAGTACTCCGAGAAGGCGAGGATCAAGCGCCGCACGGTGAATATGCTCGACATCGGCTCCGGCGATATCCAGGATATCGACGATATCGACTGAGCGTCTGAGCGGGAGCCCGTCTCCTGACGGCAGGCGTTCCCGGCAGCTCTGCAATATGGCGCATACCGCTATTGCAGGGCCTTTTGCCGACCGTCAACGGGCTGTGACGGGGCGCGGTGCCCCGGCCGGGAGGACAGGAGACGCTCGAACACAAGCCCGGTGCAGAACCAGAAGGGAGCATAATCCAGTCGGATGACCCTTCCTATGTTCCAGCGGCTGCGGCTGTAATCCCAGGGACACAGGGAGCGGCGGTTCAGCATCCTGCCGGTGACATACTCCGCGGAAAAGATCAGCCCCATGTAAGTCAGCCCCCGGAGCCAGACGGGTCTTTGCTGCAGCAGGCGGGCGACGGGGGCAAGTGCGGCGGCGCAGCCGTAGATGGGAAACATCCACAGGGAAGTGTTTCCCTTCAGTGTCATGTCCCTGCGGCGCAGGGCGCCCAGAGCGGTGAACACGATTTCCAGGCACCAGCCTGTGAAGCCGCATCTTAAAAAATCTTTCAGTAAAGTCATGGCAGCCTTTTTCATGGGTATCGTTCCTCCGATCCCGAATAGTATTGCCATGCCGGGAGGATTTTATCAATAATGAACGAACGGGAAGTAAAGGAATACATAGAGCAGGTGAGCGGTCTCGGCATTGTGCCGGGACTGGATAATATCCGGGAGCTTTGCCGGCGCCTGGGGGATCCTCAGAAGGAGCTGTGTTTTGTCCATATTGCCGGCACCAACGGCAAGGGATCGGTGTCCGCTTATGTCTCCTCGGCGCTGCAGGAGGCGGGATATCGCGTAGGCAGATACATTTCACCTGTTATTTTTGAATATCGGGAGCGCATACAGGTCAACGGGCGGATGATAACGAAGAAATATCTCTGCCAGGGAATGGAACGGATCAGGGCGGTCTGCGAAGAGATGACGGGCCGGGGACTGCCCCAGCCCACAGCCTTTGAGATCGAGACCGCGCTCGGCTTTCTGTACTTTAAGGAAAAGCACTGTGACATCGTGGTGCTGGAGACAGGCATGGGAGGCGCGCTGGATGCCACAAATATCGTGGAGGACACCGCAGTGGCGGTGATCACCTCCGTGAGCATGGATCACATGAGCTTTTTGGGGGATACGCCGGAGCGGATTGCAGAACAAAAAGCGGGTGTTATTAAATGCGGCCGCCCTGTTGTGAGCGCATGGCAGAGTCCGGAGGTGGCGGAGGTGCTGCGGGCCAGGGCTGCAGAGCAGGGATCGCCCATCACCTTTTCGTCGCCGGAAAAGCTGGGGCATGTGCATTATGGCCTGGAGCGGCAGCGCTTCGATTACGGAGACCGGAAAGGGCTTGAGATCACGCTTGCGGGCAAATATCAGGTGGAGAATGCGGCGGTGGCAGTGGAGGTGCTGGATGTGCTGGGAGAGAACGGCTTCCCGGTGAGCGAGGCGCAGCTTCGCCGCGGGCTGGTGAAGACAAAATGGCCGGGCCGCTTTACGGTCTTAAGAAAGCACCCGTTATTTATTGTGGATGGGGCCCACAACGAAGATGCGGCAAAAAGACTTGGGGAATCTGTTGAATTTTATTTTACAAATGACAAAATTATCTATATAATAGGAATGTTGAGAGATAAGGACTACGAAAAGGTCATTGCCCTGACTCACGCTCATGCGGACGACATTGTCACGGTGACTCCGCCGGACAATCCCAGGGCGATGTCGGCGTATGAACTGGCCCAGGAAATATCCGGGATCCATCCGCGCGTGACGGCGGCGGACAGTCTGGAGGAGGCCGTGGAGATGAGCCTGCTGCTGGCGGGCAGAGAGGGCGTGATCATCGCCTTCGGCTCTCTGTCCTATCTGGGCAGATTGATAAAGTTGGTGGAAGGACCTTTCGGGAAGGCGGCAGATAAGAATGGTCGATCAAAATAAAATAAGAGAAGCAGTAAGGCTGCTGCTGGAGGGCATAGGCGAGGATCCGGCGCGGGAGGGCCTAAAGGAGACCCCGGACAGGATCGCAAGGATGTACGGAGAAATATTCTCCGGGACGGACGCAGACGGCAGGGAGCCGCTCTCCAGGGTTTTCTCCGTGGACAGCAGCGAAATGGTATTGGAGCGGGATATCGTCTTTTACTCCATGTGCGAGCATCACATGCTTCCCTTTTTCGGCAGGGCCCATGTGGCATATATACCCAACGGCAGGGTAGTGGGCCTGAGCAAGCTTGCCAGGACGGTGGAGATCTACGCCCGCAGGCTCCAGCTGCAGGAGCGGATGACGGGGCAGATCGCGGATGCGGTGATGGAGCATCTTGCGCCCAAGGGCGTCATGGTAATGCTGGAGGCAGAGCATATGTGTATGACGATGCGCGGCATAAAAAAGCCGGGAAGCAGAACGGTGAGCATTGCTGTCAGAGGAGCGTTCGCGGAGAATGAAAAACTGCAGGACCGCTTTTTTCAGCTCCTGAACGGAGGAAGGCCGTGATGGAAAGGATCGATCTTATTTTAAAGCATAGGCTGTTCCTGTATCATCTGAATGAAAACCGGAAGGCCGAGGTGGACCGAAAATTCGGAAAGCACGACCTGTCACATTTTCTGGACGTGGCCCGCATCGGCGAGATCATCAATCTGGAAAGCAGCCTTGGGCTGGACCGTGAGCTGATCTACGCGGCCGCTCTCCTGCACGATATGGGACGGCATGTCCAGTATGAGGACGGCACGCCCCACGAGCTGGCGGGAGCCGAGATCGCGCCGGAGATCCTGAGCGAGTGCGGTTTCGACGCTTCGGAGACGGCCGTCATCGTGGATGCCATTAGGAGTCACCGGGATGCCGCCGTATCTGCGCAGAACGATCTGAGCGGCGTTCTGTATCGGGCGGATAAGGCCAGCCGCAACTGCTTTGCCTGCGAGGTGGAGCGCGAATGTCACAGGAGCAGTGAAAAGAAGAACCTGAAGATCCGATATTAATATTAAGTTTTGGGAGCAGAAGGATTGCATAGGACGGATACAGACAGTATGATAATTGGGGGACGTTCCTTCCTGCGTCATGGAAGGACCTATGTTATGGGGATCCTGAACGTGACGCCCGATTCCTTCTCCGACGGCGGGAAATGGAGCGGTCCGGAGCAGGCCCTGCGCCGTGCAGAGAACATGGTGGCGGAGGGCGCCGACATGATCGATATCGGGGGAGAATCCACCAGACCGGGATATGCCGAGGTGTCCCCGCAGGAAGAGATACAGCGCACGGCTCCCGTGATCGAGGCGATAAAGGCGCGTCTCGACATACCGATCTCGCTGGATACCTGCAAGGCCGAGGTGGCGAGGGCCGGTATTGCGGCCGGTGCGGACCTGATCAACGATATCCGGGGATTGAAGCGGGACGGCAAAATGGCGGAAGTGATCGCCGAGAGCGGGCTGCCCTGCTGTCTGATGCATGACCGCAGCAATGCGGAGTACGTGGATCTTATGCCGGAGCTGCTCTCGGATCTGAGGGAGTCCCTTCAGCTGGCCAGCAGGGCGGGGATAGAGAAGGAGAAGATCATTCTGGATCCCGGTGTGGGATTTGCCAAGAGCTATGAGCAGAATCTTGAGGTGATAGGCCGTCTGGAACAGCTGCACGAGCTGGGATGTCCGCTGCTTCTGGGGTGCAGCCGGAAGTCTGTCATAGGCCTGACCCTGGATGTGCCGGTGGATGAGAGACTGGAGGGCACTCTGGCGACTACAGTCATAGGTGTGATGAAGGGCTGCATGTTCGTGAGAGTGCATGATATTAAGCCCAATGTGCGGGCCGTCAGAATGACCGAGGCTATATTGAGAGGGGGCAGCAAGTGATGAATTATGAGATCATAGGAGATGAGATCCGCATTGAAATGCTTGAGGTCTTCGCCCATCACGGTGTTCTCAGCGAGGAACAGGAAAAGGGACAGCTCTTTTATGTGAACGCTGTCCTGTACACGGATATACACAAGGCAGGCCTGGAGGACAATATTTTCTTTGCCACCGATTACGGTCAGATCTGTCAGTTCATTTACAGTTGGATGCAGGAAAACACCTACCAGCTTCTTGAGAGCGTAGCGGAAAAGCTGTCCAAGGCCATCCTGCTGAAATATGAAAAGATCACGGCGGTGGATCTGGAGGTGCGCAAGCCGCAGGCACCGATCCCGGTCCCCTTTGAATGTGTGTCCATCAAGGTGCACAGGAGCTGGCACACGGCCTATCTGGCAGTGGGCTCCAATGTGGGGGATCCGGCGGAATATATCAGCGGTGCGATCAGAGCGCTGGCGAACCATCCGCAGATCCGTGTGAAAAAGGTATCCGACCTGATACAGTCAAAGCCGTACGGCGTACAGGATCAGGATGATTTTCTCAACGGGGCGCTGGAGATCGAGACACTGCTTGCGCCGGAGGAATTGCTGGACGCGCTTCACGATATTGAGGATGCCGCGGGCCGGGTGCGCGTAAGGCGCTGGGGACCCAGGACACTGGATCTGGATCTGATCTTTTACGATAAGCTGGTATATGAGTCGGACTACGTGATCATTCCCCATTCCGATCTGCAGAACCGGGATTTTGTCCTGGAGCCCTTGAGCACGCTGGCGCCCAACTATCGCCATCCCATTTTGGGAAAGACGGTGATACAGATGCTCCACGAGCTGAAGCCGGAAAACAGGACAAAGGTAGAGCGGACCGATATGTAGGCAATGCTCACGCATGCTTCCGGGGCAGGTATTTATCCGCAAGGCGGGCACACAGGCCCGTGAACAGCCCGGTCACGATACCGCCCGGCAGGAGAAATGGCAGGTAGGCCAACACGCCGGGAGTGGCAGTGACCGCAAGGGCGAGGGACAGCTGTCCTATGTTGTGGGCGAGTCCGCCGACGGCGCCGGTGAGCAGAAGATATTTTTTCCGCAGCAGGCGGTCTGCGGAGTACATGAAAAGCAGGCTTAAAATGCCGCCGGCCAGACTGTACAGGAGGCTCATAGCCTGTCCGAACAGCAGGGCGGACAGCAGGATGCGGGCGGTGAGTACAAGGGCCGCATCCCTGCACGTGTAGCGCCGGAGCAGGATCAGAGTAATGATGTTGGCCAGTCCCAGCTTCAATCCGGGGATGGGCGCCGGAGGCGGCAGCGCACTCTCGACGGCATACACGGCGAGGGATAATGTGGCGTACAGCGCCAGAACGGTGAGCTTTTTGGTCTGCATAGCGTTCTCCTTTCCGGGGAGCGTCCCCCGCACGTCAGTAGGTGACGGCATCGGGAACGGCGGTATCGGCGGGAAGAGCATCCTCGACTTTCAGCCGGATCACCAGTCGATTCGGCAGACAGGTGATGGGGATGACGGGACTCTCCGCAAAGCCCTGCTCCACGCAGAGCCTGTCGGGGCAGTCCGCCCATATGACGCCGATCTTTCCGGGCCGGACTTCTATTCGGTTGATGCATCCCCCCTGTCCCACCACATCAAAGGAGTATGCCTTCTGTACCTGGTCCAGAGGGATCACCCGGATCAGGCGGCCGTTCTGGTATATTTCCGCGGTACAGGCTCCCTGACGGCGGTCGGTCAGCAGAAGATACAACAGGCAGGATGCTGTGATAAGGACCAGAAGGACCGCGATCGCCAGTGCGGCTGTTCTGGTATTTTTTTCGCTGCAGGTTCTCAAGTCGGGATTTCCTTTCCGCCGGATCGCAGAGAAATGCATCCGACTCATACAGTATATCAAAAAGGGAAGCATAAATGAAGAGATTTTTAAAGGCGGTCCTGCTGGGGGCGCTGCCCTTCTGTCTCTGCAGCTGCGGCCGGCAGGAGCTTAGACATGTGCAGAGCGTCGACACCGCCATGGGAACCGTGATACAACAGAATATCTATACCGCCGGCGGGGACTGTACGGACGGTATCATGGAACTTATCCGGAATCTGGAGGAGAGGACGCTCTCCTGGCGGCTGGAGACATCTGAGCTGTACCGGATCAATCAGGCTGCCGGCAGCCGGGAGGGCATTGTGCTGACGGAGGAGATGGCTGCGGTGCTCGGCCGCTGTCTGGAGCTGACGGAGGCCTCGGAGGGTGCCTTTGACGTGACCGTCGGGCCTGTGGCGAGACTGTGGGATATTGACGGATGGGCTGCGGGGAGCAGAACGGGAGAATTTGAACCGCCCAGTCAGGAGGCCGTCGATGGGGCGCTGGATCTGTGCGGCGTCAGCCGCCTTCGGATGACGGCCGGGCCGGATGCCGGAGGGGAGGAAGGCACCGTGAGACTGTACGCCGAGGCGGGCACGGAATTGGATCTTGGAGCCGTCGGCAAGGGACTGGCACTGACGCATATTCTGGAATATCTGGAAAGCGACCCGGACGTGACAGGCGCCACTGTCTCCGTGGGAGGCAGCGTGCTGACCTACGGGAGCAGGCCCGACCGGGCCCCCTGGCAGGTGGGGATCGCGGACCCGGACCACTCCTCAGATAATCTGGGAATACTGTCTCTTGAAGGGCAGTGGTGCATCTCCACCTCCGGCGATTATGAGCGGTTCGCAGAGGCGGGGGGAGTGCGGTATCACCACATTTTGGATCCGGCCACGGGTCGCCCCGCGGACAGCGGGCTAAGCTCGGTGACGGTGCTGACCAAAGACGGTATGCTCGGCGACGCACTGTCCACAGCCTGCTTTGTGCTTGGGCGGGAGAAGGGGATGGAGCTGGCACAACGGTATGGCGCAGAGGCGCTGTTCGTGGATAAGAGCGGCGAAATATTTATGACGCCGGGGATGGAGCCGCTGTTCCGAAGGACACCGTGAGGCGAAAGGGCTGCGCGGCGGAAGGACTGCGCGGCGAAAGGGGCTGCGGGCGAAGGACTGCGCGGCGGAAGGGGCTGTGTGGCGAAAGGGGCTGCGGGCGGAAGGACTGCGGGTGAAAGGACTGCGCGGCGAAAGGGGCTGCGGATGAAAGGACTGCGCGGCGAAAGAAAACGCGGGACGAAGAGGCGCTCCGGGAAAGAGTTTGCACTCATGTGAAAAAAAGTGTACAATTTACTGTAGACATCCGGCGGGGAACGGATGAAGGAAGACAACTGGCACAGTGCCGGAAGGCGGGATAAGAAAAGGTCATGGAAGAGAACGTATACATTCATGTGAAGGAAAAGGTGTTGAGACAGATAGATGAGAAGATGCCGCCGGAGGAGGAACTGCAGGATCTGGCTGAATTCTTTAAGGTATTCGGGGACGCCACCAGACTGAAGATTCTGTATGTACTTCTCTGCTCGGAGATGTGCGTCTACGATATTGCGGCGGTGCTCAACATGTCGCAATCCGCAATCTCGCATCAGCTCCGGGTCCTGAAGCAGCTGGATCTGGTGAAGCATCGCAGGGAGGGAAAGACGATTTTTTATTCTCTGGCCGACTCCCATATCGTGACGATCCTCAGTCAGGGCCTGGATCACATTGAGGAGTGATGAAATATCTATTACGGAAGGAAATCGCCATGAAACACCACAAGAACAAAAAAATTTTTCACGCGGCCGTTCTGGTGATGACGGTCCTGCTGTGCGGTATGCTTCAGAAGAGCACCGCAGCGGCCTTCGGAAGTGCACAGCCGGGAGCGTTCAACATTGAGGCAAAGCTGCTGCATCATACCGGGGAGAACTGCGATATCAGGCTGACCGTTGAGAATCAGGGAGAAGACTGGGAGGGAACGGTGCGCCTTACGGTGGAGAACGGCTACGGCCGCCGCCCCTGTGCGTACGACACATCTCTCTCTCTGCCCCAGGGCAGCGTCAAACAGTTCGTGGTCAGGATCGGGCCGGTGATCAGCTACAGCTCCTATGAGGGGACGGTCAACGTGTCCCTGCTGGACCGGAAGGACAGGACGGTGGCCGCAGAGGAATTCGACGGTCTGCTGGCGGACCGGGAGAAGAGCCTGTCCCTGGGAATCCTCAGCGACGATTATCCCGATCTCACCTATCTGGATATGGGGACCCTTTATTTCTATGACGACCAATATCCTGTCAGCCTGGTGGAGCTTAAGCAGGAGGATCTTCTGGATTCCCTGGATGCGCTGACCTTCCTGGTGATCGATCGATACAATACCGGAATCCTGACGGCAGATGAATTTAATGCCATAGAACAGTGGAACCGGGACGGCGGCGTGCTGATCGTAGGTACCGGCGCATATGCGCAGGACACGCTGAGAGGCTTCGGCGGAGGCTATTCCGATCTTCCGGGCATCAGCTGTACAAGGATCGACGCGCCGATAGGCGATATGTCAGAAAATGATACGGCGGGAAATGATACACTGGAAAATGATACACCGGGAAATGATACGACGGGATATGATACGCCGTCCGCGGCGGGGAATGTCTATGCGGATTATTCGCAGGTGTCCATGGCGCAGCTGCAGGGATTTGACGCTTCCTTCGATGAAGATTACACGTCCCAGGCCATGAACAGGGACCTGGGCGACGGAAGCATATGTATACTGCCCTACTCCCTGGCGGAGCTGGGACGGTTGGACAGTGAGTATTGGACGATGGATCGGGGAATGTTTGCATATCATCTTCTGGACAATGCCTCCGTCTACGCCAGGTCACGGTTTGCTTCCAGGTACGACGCAGCCGTTAATTATTATTCGGATATCCGGGACATGCTGGATGCGCTGGGAAACAGCAACAGCATTCTCAGCTTCGGCCTGCTGAAGGTCATTGTGGTCCTCTATGTGATTTTTGCGGGCCCTCTGCTCTACCTGATACTGCGGCTTGCAAAGCGCAGAGAGCTCTACTGGCTGGCGGTGCCGGTGACCTCTCTCTTGACGGTCCTTCTGATCTTCCTGGCGGGCCGCGGATTTGAGATCGTGAACACCAGAGTCTTTTCGGTGACCGTACAGGACCTTGCCGGCGGCGGACAGAACAAGGCTTATCTGTACTGTTATGACGCCGACCGCAGGGAGTGGGAGCTGAAGCTGGCGGAAGGCTTTGAATCTGCGGGGCCGTTTGACGATGCACCTTACAACTACAGGGTGGACGGGGACGAAGACTCTTACTTTTACCATATCACAAAAGAGGGAGATACCTTCTATGTGGGCTTAAGGCCCGACTCCAGCTTTGAGGACAGTTATTTCTGCCTGAGCGGTATCGGTGACGGACAGGGGGCGGAAGGCGGCCTTGTCCTTCAGGACGTATCGTCCGACTGGGCCGGGCTTATGGGTACGCTCTCAAATGAAACGGGCCGCGATCTGAGCTGCTTTGCGGTGCTTTATGACGATGCAATGTTCATTTATGGCGGCCTGCCGGCGGGTGAGACAGAGGAGCTGAAGAACAGGGAGCCTCTTTACTATGTGATGCAGGACAGCAGCTCCCCGTACATGTATCGCTCCTTCCTGGAGGATCTTCACAGTGTGCGGGAGTATGGGAAGGCCAGCGATCTGGCCGCGCTGGGAACGGGGATCTACAGCATCATGCCTCAGCTGGACGGGGACGAAGCGGTGGTGATCGGCGTGACGAGGGACTGGGAGAAGACGGTGGATGACAACTGCAACGAGATATCGTACGGATGTCTCTATTCCGTTCAATAGGAGGTGCGGCATGCTGTATATCAATAATCTGACGAAAAATTACGGTTCCTTTACGGCAGTCGACCGCCTGAACCTGCATATTCCGGAGGGAGACCTGTTCGGCTTTGTGGGACCCAACGGCGCGGGAAAAACGACGACGATCCGCATCGTGTGCGGTCTTTTGAAGGCCAGCGGAGGCACTGTGCGTGTGGGCGGGACGAACGCCGCCGTAGGCAGTAAGGCAATGAAGCGTCTGATCGGCTATGTGCCGGATTTCTTCGGCGTGTATGACAATCTGAAGGTACGGGAATACATGGAAATGTACGGCTCCATGTACGGAATGACCTACCGGGACATCGCAAGGCTGACGGACGATCTGCTGGAACTGGTGAATCTTTCCGACAAAAAGGAAGTTTATGTGGATACGCTCTCACGGGGCATGAAGCAGCGGCTGTGCGTGGCGAGAGCCATGCTGCACAACCCCAGGCTGCTGATCCTGGACGAGCCCAATTCCGGACTGGATCCTAGGGCCAGGGTGGAGATGAAGGAGCTGCTGAAGAACCTGCGCTCCATGGGCAAGACAATTGTCATCAGCTCCCACATTCTGTCGGAACTCGCGGAAATGTGCAACAGTATCGGGATCATGAACAGAGGACATCTTGTGGCGGCGGGGCAGATCGATGATATCATGCAGCAGCTTGCCGGGGGCTCCCGCATTCACATCCACGTCCTCTCTGAGACGGAGGCTGCCGTCCGCCTGCTGAAGGAGCAGGCCAAGGTCAGGGTGGAATCCGTCCGGGAGAACGATCTGATCATTACCCACAGCGGCACGGAGGAGGAGATCTGTGCCCTGATCGGCAGCCTGATCCAAAACCAGGTCATCCTCACCGATTTCCACCGGGAGGAAGGCAGTCTGGAATCGCTGTTCATGCAGCTTACGGGAGGTGCGCAATGAAAATAAGATTAAATCCCATCGTGAAGAAGGATCTGCACGTGACCGTCCGGAGCATGCGCCTGAGCTGGAGCCTCTTTGCCTATGAGGCGGCCCTTACGGTGACGTTCCTTCTTGCGCTTCTGGTGATACAGCAGGCCAACTCTTATATGGGCCAGGGGAATATCTACGCCTCACTGATCTATCTGTTCCCCACCGTGGCCGTGGCGCAGGTGTGCATCGTGGCCCTGTATGTGCCGATCATCACTGCCTCCTCCATATCCGGGGAGAAAGAGCGGCAGACCTTTGACATCATGATGACCACCTGCATGTCGCCGTTTTCCATCGTGTTCGGAAAGGTGTGCTCCGCGGTGCTGCGGATCCTGTTCTTTGTGGCGGCCAGCACGCCCATCATGGCGCTGTCCTTCGTGGTGGGAGGACTCAGCTGGATCAATCTGTTCTATTACCTGCTGGCAGTCATCCTGTTCTCGGTCTTCGCGGGCAGCATAGGCATTTTTGCCTCCGCCTTCTGCCGAAAGTCCGTGGCGGCCGTCCTTCTGTCCTTCGTGTTATATTTTGTCATATTCGGTCTCTCGTTCGTGCCCGTGTTCCTGCGTCTTCTGTTCGGCTCCGGGAACGGAGGGGAGTCCATGCTGATTCTGCTTGGGAATCCCGCGGTATTTTTCGAGGAGTTCTTTATGCAGATCATGACGGGGGAATCTCTTTTCGGAAGGTCAGGCGGCTCCTTTGACGCAGACGATGTGGGCCTGATCACCTATATTCTGGCGCGGGGCAAGCTGTGGATGTTCGCGTCGGCGGCATGTATCCTGCTGATGGCGTTCCTGTTCATGGCGCTGGCGGCATGGAAGGTGAATCCCATGCATTCCGGAGGCGGCCGCAGGCCCGCCAAAAAGCAGGCGTAGAAGGGTATCCCGATGAGTACGGAGGAACGGATGGAACAGAGAGAATTTCTGAACATCATACGCGCATACCGCCGCAGGCTGGATCTGGCAGCTTTTCTGAAAAGGCTGGTGTTCGCGCTGGGCATCGGCGGGGGAGCGGGAATCCTGCTTCAGACGGCGGCGCTCTTTGTGCCGATGTACTACGCCAATGTGTACACGGCGGTGGCGATCCTGCTGGCGGCAGCGTCCGCCGTCCTGGTATCCCTGTGCCGGCCGGGCACTATGGAGCAGACGGCGCTGACCATGGATGCCTTCGGCTTCAAGGAGCGGATCATCACGGCATATGAGAACCGGCGGGAGGAGGGACCGCTCTTTGTCCTGCAGCGTGCAGACGCCATGGAGCAGCTGAAGAATCACAGGGACAGGATCCGGATTCCCCTGTGGCCTGTCTGGAAGAAGACCGCGCTGTCTGCGGTCCTGCTGGCGGCGGCGGTGGCGCTGGCCCTGATACCGTCCCCTGCGAAGGACAGGACGAGGGAGCTTCACCGGATACGCGGGGAAGCCGGGGAGAAAGAGGAGGAGATCGAGGAGGTCTTAAAGCAGCTGGAGCAGTTGGAAGAGGAGACGCTGACCCCGCAGCAGAAGGCGGCCCTTGAGGAGATGGCGGAGAGCCTTCGGTCCTCCATGGCCGAGTACGGTCAGGCGGATTCGGCGCAGGCCCTGCAGGCGGCAGGCGATAAGCTGAATTATAAATATGCGGACATGAGCAGCCGGATGTCCGACCTGGCGCAGAGTCTGCGGGACGGTGCGTCCGCTTCCGCAATGTCGGCGGAAGCCATGCAGGCCATGGCGGAAAAAATGCAGGAGATGAGCGGAAGGCCCTCCTCCGGCGACCGGCTGGCATCCGGTCAGAACGGCCAGAGTCAGAGCCAGGGCCAGGGTCAGGGCCAGAACGGCCAGGGACAGGGTCAAGGGCAGAACGGTCAGAGTCAGAGCCAGGGCCAGGGTCAGGGCCAGAACGGCCAGGGACAGGGTCAAGGGCAGAATGGCCAGGGTCAGGGCCAGAACGGTCATGGCCAGGGTCAGGGCGCCCAGGGCCAAGGTCAGAGTCAGAGCGGTCAGGGCCAGGGCGCAGGCCGGGGCACCGGCACGGCCGATCTTCCCCATGACTATGTCAGCATCCCCAATGCCGTGGCGGACAGCGGCAATCTCACGGGAAATGTCGGCGATCACAGCGATTCGGATTATTTCCGGGGCCAGAACGGTCTCAGCTGGGAGGGGACGCACATGTCCCACGAGGCGGTCATCGGGAACTATGAGCGGAATGCCTATGAGGGCATCGCGGCCGGGCGGTATCCCAGCGGTATGGAAAGCGTGATAAAGGATTACTTTTCCAGCTTTAATTAATATTTCGTTGAGCTTATGAACTGAAAATTTTCAATCGTTTTGAAACGGCCGCTGAAGCGGCAGAATGAGGGATAAGGATGAGCGATCAGGACAAGAGCAGGCTGCAGGATCCCGCCTACATGGCACAGCGGGCCGCAGACTGTGAGCGGGAGATCAAAAAAGGAATCGTAGGACAGGAGGAGGTCGTCCGACAGGTGATGCTGGCCATGCTCACCGGAGGCAACGTGCTGCTGGAGGGCATGCCGGGACTGGGCAAGACCAGGCTGGTGAGCACTATCGGCAGGGTCTTTGACCTGTCCTTCAAGAGAATACAGTTCACGCCGGATCTGATGCCCAGCGATGTGACCGGAACGAACATTATTGTAAAGAGCGAACAGGGCAATTCATTTTCCTTTGAACCCGGTCCGATCTTCGCCAATCTGATCCTTGCGGACGAGATCAACCGGGCGACGCCCAAGACCCAGTCGGCGCTGCTGGAGGCCATGCAGGAGCATACGGTGACGGTGGGAAATGAAAGCCATGTGCTGGGGGAGCCTTTTTTCGTCCTGGCCACCCAGAATCCCATTGAGAACGAGGGGACCTATCCTCTGCCGGAGGCGCAGCTGGACCGCTTCATGTTCAAGATCCTGGTGCGTTTTCCCTCCAAGGAAGAGCTGAAGGACATTGTGGCGCTGACGGAGGGGAGCAGGCCCCAGGCAATTGAAAAGCAGATGGACGGCGAGGGCCTGCTGGCGGCCAGGGAGCTGATCGGTCAGATCCCCATTGCGGATGCGGTGATGGAGCACCTTCTGGACATCGTCATGGCGACCCATGCGCCCAATCCGCACATCCGGGAGGGCGCAAGTCCCAGAGCGGCGCAGGCCCTGATCCGCGCTGCCAGAGCGAAGGCTTTTCTGGAGGGCCGTCTGAACGTCTCCTTCCAGGATGTGGACGAGGCGGCTTATCCTGTGCTGCGGCACCGGATCCTGCCAAGCTTTGACGCCATCAGCCAGGGGGTGTCCGAGGACGACATTATCAGGGGAATCCTGGCGGCCAAAAGGCCGCAGATATAATGCCCGGAGAGCCGGGCGGATGGGAGCTGGCGGAATATGAAGCTGGATGCTGCTTTTTTTGATACACTGTCCCGGCTGCGGCTTTCCGTGGGGCACAAGTCGTCCATGAATATGAGCGGGAACCGCAAGTCGGTGCAGAAGGGTTCCTCCGCGGAGTTCTCGGATTTCCGGGAATACATGCCGGGAGACGACATACGCCGTATCGACTGGAATGCCTACGGCCGTCTGGACAGGTTCTATGTGAAGGAGTATATGGAGGAGAAGGAGGCGATAGTCTCCGTGCTGTTGGATACCAGCGCCTCCATGGATTACGGTGAAAAGAAAAAGAGCGATCTGTCCTGTATGCTGGCGGCTGCCATGGCCTATCTGGGGCTGAACAACATGGACAGGGTGATCCTGTACGATGTGAGGAGGATGGAGTCGCCCTTCTCCGCAGGCGGCGGGAAGAAGGCCTTCGCCCGCATGGCGGACTGGCTGGAGCACCGCACCTTTGAAGGGAAGGCAGATATGGCGGAGGCCGTCAGGAGACTGCCCGCCAGGGGGCCGGGCGTGACGGTCCTCATCAGCGATTTCCTGCAGGAGGAATTGACGGACCGGGACGGGAACGCGGTGAGTCAGATGCTGCGCTTTCTGAATTACCGCAGGCAGAAGGCGGTGCTGCTGCAGGTGATGGCACAGGAGGAGCTGCAGGTGGAGCTCACCGGCACCAGGAACCTGATCGATATGGAGGAGAAAAGTGTGCTGCGCCTCACCCTGGATGCTTCCGGCATCCGGGCCTATGAGAATGCCCTGCGGGAATTTACGGACAGGCTGAGGAGGGAGTGCGCAGCGGCGGGGGCGGTCTATGCCCTGTGCGGCACGGGGACGGATTTTTATGAACTGATCTTTCAGAATTTAAGGATGCTGTATGACATTTGAAAGCTTTTGGCCGCTGCTGTTCCTGGCGGCGGTCCCCATCATCATAATTTTATATCTGTTGAAGCCGAAAGGGACCGATTATCTCATTTCTTCCAATCTCCTTTGGAGGAAGCTGATAAGGAACGAGCAGTCGCGCACCTTTTTTGAAAAGTTCGTGCACAATATCCTTATGTATCTGCAGATCCTGATCGTGGCTCTCCTTGTGATCGCGCTGATGTCGCCCTTCGTCAGCTCCACCGGCCGGGACGGGGGAAGGAAGATCCTGCTTGTGGACACCAGCGGCAGTATGCAGCATGTGGGAGCCTCAGGCAGGAGCCGCCTGGAGGAGGCGGTGGAGCAGGCGTGCGATTATGTGCGCGGGGCCGAGAATACCAGGCTCTCCCTGGTGACTGTGGACGGATGCGGCGCGAAGCTGCTGGCGGTGGATATGACGGATCCGGACAGCATCGTGCAGGCATTGCGGAGCCTGGAGTGCAGCGACAGCGGCGGCAGCCTTGCGTCGGCCCAGGAAATGCTGGACACTCTTGGAGGAGAAGGGGCGGAGGGCAGCGCGGATCTGGTCGTCTATACGGACGGGGCCGGTGCGGCGGATTATGAGGCGCTGGTCAGCTCCGGAGGAAAGGAGCTGCACGTGGTGGGAGAGCCCGCCGCCAACGTAGCCAATGAGTACACCGTCTACTCCCTGGGGGAGAACGGTCTTTACGATGTGATCGCCAGCACCACGAATTTCAGCGACCGGGACGTTTCCTTTGACGTGGGCCTCTACGATGAGGACGAGACGCTGATCGCCCTGCGCCAGATGAGCCTTGCGCCCGGTGAGAACGCGTCCTGTCTGTTCGGGCAGGTCGACTGGAGCGGGGAAAGCATTGCATCGCGCATAAGCGGCATCTCCTTTTCCGGCGGCGGCAGCGACAGCCTGGCCGGCGACGATGTCTCCTTTGCGGTCAAGAGCCGCGGGAATCTCATTGAAGGTCTGCTGGTGGGAGACGGAAATACCTTTATCGAGAAGGCGTATCAGGCCGTGACGGGGAACAGCATCGCCAGGGCAGAGAGCGATGCCTCTGCGGAAGACGGCGCCTATAATGTGGTGATCTACGATGCGGGCGAGGAGCCGCAGGCAGGGGAGGGCAATATGCTTCTCTTCGGCGATGCCCGCGGCCGATCCGTGGGGAAGCTGGAAAATGTCCTGCTGGACATGACGGACTGCGATCTGACGGCGGGCTTGTCCGGCTTTACCGTGGGAGTGAACACCGCCTACTGCTTTGATCTGCCGGAAGGGGCACAGAGCTTTCTGGAGTATGACGGAAAGTGCGTGGGCTACTACGGAGAGTGGAACGGCAGGAAGGAGATCGTGACCGGCTTTGACATCAGGGAGTCGGATTTTCCGCTGCGGGCGGAGTTCCCGGTGTTCCTGGCCAACGCCATGATCTATCTTTCGGACACGTCGTGGCTGGCGTCCAATGTCTACTACGCAGGGGAGGAGATCGCCCTGCAGCCGTGGGCGGAACCGGACATGACCAGCTTCGAGAGCAGGCCTGGCAAGGCAGGGCTGTACCGGGTGGGAAACGGAGAGTATCAGGAAGCCTATGCGGTGCGCTTTCAGACGGCCACAGAGTCGGACGGACGGGCATCCGCCGCCTCCGTCACCGAAGACGGCGGGACGCGGCTGGTGACCGTCAGGAGGACGCTGCGGAATGTCTTCCTGATCCTGGCCCTGGCGCTGCTGGCGGCGGAGTGGATCGTTTACGTGCGTCAGATGAGGTATCGGGGGAGGTTTTATCTTGCGGTCCGGGGACTGGTCCTTCTGTGCGTGCTCGCAGCGCTTTTCGGCGTGAGCATCCGGCTGCGCAGCAACGGCACCGCCACCGTATTCTTGGCGGATCTGTCGGACAGCAACGCGGAACACCTGGAGGATATGGAGGACTATCTGAGAAAGACCGTGGAAAAAATGCCCTCCGACAACGTATATGGCATTGTGGCCTTTGGCAGGGACGCGCTGGTGGAACAGTTCCTCAGCCCGGAGAAGCATTTTGCGGGCCTGATGTCGGTGCCGGAGAAGAGCGCCACCGATTTTGAGGAGGCGGTCTCCAGGGCGCTTGCGCTGCTTCCCGGAGACCGCAATAAAAGACTTGTGGTGCTGACCGACGGAAGGGAGACCGGAGGGGATATCCGTCATATGGCGCAGGCGCTCACCGCCAGCGGGGCGGAATTTCTGACGCTGGTCTACGAGGACGAGGAAGCGCCGGACGCATATATCGAGAATGTCACGCTTCCGGCTTATCTGCATCCGGGGGACAAGTATTCCGTGACCGTGCTGGTGGAGAGCAGCTATGAGACGGATGCCGTCATTGAGCTCTACGACGGAAGTCAGATGGCGGCTTCCGACCAGGTACATCTGAACAGGGGAAGCAACCGGTTTGTGTTCAGCAGGCAGGTGAGCGAAAGCGGGAGCGTCAATGCCATAGAGACCCTGCGGGCGCAGGTGCGCGCACCGGGCGACGCCTGTCAGGAAAACGATGTCTTCAATGCTTACTCCGTGGTGGAGGCTGCGCCCAGGATCCTTGTCATCTCAGGGCAGGATGCCGATGCGTCGGCGCTTGCCGCCGTGCTGGAGGCGGCCGGGTGCAATTACAGCGTCGTCTCCGCCATGAATGCTCCCGACAGCATAGAGGGGATGCTGCAGTACAGGTCCGTCATTTTAGTGGACACCTATATAGACGATCTTCCCGCCGGCTTTCTGAAGCATCTGGAGACCTATGTGAAGGATTACGGCTGCGGCTTTGTGTGCTGCGGCGGCGAGGACAGCTTTGCACTGGGAGGATACCGGGATACCGTGCTGGAGACGGTGCTCCCGGTGGACATGGAGCTGCGCGGCGTGAACGAAATGCCGTCCATGGCCATGGTCATGGTCATCGACCGCTCAGCCAGCATGACTATGGACGCGGAGGGCTCCAACGCCAGCAATCTCGACGTGGCGATCAGGGCGGCCACCGTGGCCGTGGATAATCTGCGGGCTTCGGACTATGTGGGCGTGCTGACCTTCGACGATGGGTATTCCTGGCAGGTGGAGCTTGTGCAGGCCGACGACAAGGCCGGCATCAAGGATGAGATCAAGGAAATCAAAGAGGGCGGCGGCACCACGATCAAGCCGGCGCTGCAGGAGGCCTTCCGGGTCATCTCACAGTCGGATGCCTCCGTAAAGCATGTGGTGCTGCTCACGGACGGCATGGGCGAGACCACGGAATTCGGGGATGTGGTGCAGGCGTTCACGGACAGCGGCGTCACGCTTTCCACCGTGGCCGTGGGTCAGGACTCGGACACGGACCTGCTGGAGCGGCTGGCGGACAGCTGCGGCGGCAGATATTATTATTCCGATGTGTCCAGCGATATTCCCAGGATCTTTGCCCAGGAGGTCCTTCTGGGAGGGGACAGCTACATTCAGAACGGAACCTTCGGGCTTTCCGTCAGGGGGAGGCACGAGCTGACGGCCGGCCTCTTTGAGGACGGCTGGCCCGTGATCTACGGATATATCTCTTCCTCGCCCAAGGCGGCCTCCAGCACCTTGCTCTCCTCCGCGGAGAAGGACGATCCGATCCTCACGGTGTGGCAGTACGGACTGGGCAGGACAGTGGCCTGGAACAGCGATGTCACAGGGGAGTGGAGCGGCGCCTTTGCGGGAGAGGAGGACTATGTGCAGCTCTGGAAGCGCATCGTTGACTATTCTGCCGGAAATACCGATATGGGGGAGGACAGGGTGGATGTGATCACTGCGGGGGAAGAGACCAGGGTGGTCTATCGGACGCAGGACTACGGACAGGATACGCAGATATCGGCCACCGTCATGGACCCGGAGGGAGGCGTCCGGGAGGTGAAGCTGCACGCCACGGAGCCGGGCAGATACGAGACGGATATCTCCACCGCCGACACGGGCCTGTATCACTTTACCCTGCGCCGCACGGAGAACGGCGAGGTCAAAAGTCATATGACCACGGCCGCCGCAGTACAGTTTTCCTACGAGTACAAATTTGATGTGAGCCCGGAGCCCTACCTGAGTTTTGTGCGGCAGTACGGAAGGATCATTACCCCCCAGGAGGATATCTGGACCCATATCAGGACCGGTGCGGGGGAAAGGCGTTCCCTGACCGACTGGCTGCTGGGCGCTGCCGTCTGCCTGTTCCTGGCGGACGTGGCAATGCGGCGCTTCCAGTATGTGCCCGGCGGGAAGCGGGCGAGGAGAAAGAGAGGCGCGGATCCGGCGTCTGCCCCCCAGGAGACGGAGGGCGGAGCCGCCGGGGACGTGCAGGGATCCAATGAGAACAGGGACAGCGCGAAGAACGGGAAGGGGAAAAAGGACAGGGGACCTGCAAAGGAGAAGGCCGCCAAAAGAAGGTCGGGACCTTCGGAACAGACGCTGGACACCTCCCAGCTGTTGAGAAAGAAGGACGACAGGAATATGTGACGGATCCGCACCCCGCCCTCCGGAGCTTACCCGGCGGGCGAGAACACGGAATAGCCGCCGCTTCCCAGAGGGGAGTGGTACATGGTGGCGTCGTCGCCGAACTCCTGAAAATACACGTACAGGGAAGTCATATTGATATTGGTGTAATTGCCCTCGGCAATGACCTGGACATCGGTGCCGTCCGTCCGCATGCATTTTAGCTGCGGGCTGTCGGCACTGTTCTTTTGGTAGTAGATATATCCGCCGCCAATGTTAAAGCAGTCCGCCCGGTCGTCGGTGAGGACCTGGATCGCGTCCTGGGAAATGGAGTAGCGGCAGAGCCTGTAATTGTTGGCAACGTCCATGTAGTACACGTAATCGCCCTCTCTTATGGGCATCAGCAGATTGCCGCGCCAGAATTCGGCGGACGTGCCGCTGGCGGTGTCCAGAGCATAGAGATAGTGATTGCTGCCGGTGCCGTTGTAGTAGATAACGCCGTCCACGGCGCAGGCGGGATTGATGCTGTAGTCGGCAAGCTCCACCTGCTCGCTCTGATCGATCTTCATCCTGTAGAATGAAATGCCGTTCCTGGAAGTGGTCAGCAGGAACAGATAATTGTCCACCAATTGGCCTGTGACGACCACGTCTCTGGTCAGCGAGACGGTATTATGGCCGTTCAGTCCGCACCGGCAGAAGGCATGGCCGCTCAGCATCTGACTAAAGTCGGCCTGTGCGCTCTCTGTGAGCTCGGTCTGAAAATAGTACAGATACTTCCCGCCCGCGAGAAGGTTCCTGGCATTCGCATTGTTCAGCTTTCTTATGTCGGTCTCCGCAGGGTCCATGGCATACAGACCTCCGTCTCCGACATTGGAAAAGTAGACGGTGCCGCCGTACTCGCAGAAAAGACCGCCGTTGTTTATGTTCCCGGCGGTATTGCCCACGGTCCCCGGAGGATTCATGGGGATGCGGCGGGTGAAGTATGAGGCTGCCGCCATGCCGGCCACAGCCAGAGTGATGACAGTCAGGATAAGAACGGTCTTGATTTGTTTCCTCATAGTGCGGACTCCTTGCAGACAGATTCGTTCCCTTCGGAACACTCAATATTATAGCTTCCTTTTTGCTTGCTATCAAGTTTGATTTGGTATAAGATAATAATATATTTTGAGACAATGATGCGGAGGAGCGGACTTACATATGGATCTATTGGAACTGCGGGGGCAGATAGACGATATTGACGCAAAGATCGTGGAGCTGTACGAACAGCGGATGGAGATCAGCAGACAGGTCGCCGAATACAAGATCGGGACCGGGAAAAAGGTCTTTGACAGGCAGAGAGAGACGGAGAAGCTGGAGCGTGTCAAGGCCCTGACCCACAACGAATTCAACCGCCATGGGATCGAGGAACTGTTTGAACAGATCATGTCCATGAGCAGAAAATTACAGTATCAGCTGCTGGCGGAGCATGGGAGCCTCGGAAAGCTTCCCTTTATCGGCGTGGACGAGCTGGAGACGCAGAAGGCCAGGGTCGTGTTCCAGGGAGCCGAGGGCGCTTACTCTCAGGCGGCCATGATGCAGTATTTCGGGGATCGGATAAACAGCTTTCATGTGGATACATTCCGGGACGCCATGAGCGCCATCGACGAGGGGAGCGCCGATTTTGCGGTACTTCCCATCGAAAATTCCACGGCGGGCATCGTCAGCGAAATATACGATCTCCTGCAGGAATATGAAAATTATATCGTTGCGGAACAGATCATACACATAGAGCATTGCCTGCTGGCGGTGCCGGGGACCAGGATGTCCGATATCAGAACGGTGTATTCGCATCCCCAGTCCCTGATGCAGAGCGCCAGATTTCTGCAGAATCACGACTGGCGGCAGATCAGTATGCAGAACAATGCCTTTGCGGCGAAGAAGGTGGCGGAGGATGGCGACAGGACCCAGGCGGCCATCGCCGGAGAGCACGCGGGAAGGATATACGGCCTTGAGGTGCTGCAGAGAGGTGTGAACCAGTCAGGCACAAATTCCACCAGGTTCATCATTGTCACCAACCAGAAGATCTTCAGAAAGGACGCCAGGAAAGTCAGCATCTGTTTTGAGGTCCCCCACGAGAGCGGCTCACTGTACCATATGCTGTCCCACTTTATCTACAATAACCTGAACATGACGAAGATCGAGAGCCGTCCTATCGAGGGCAGGAATTGGGAGTATCGCTTTTTCATAGACTTCGAGGGAAATCTGTCGGACAGCGCGGTGAAAAATGCCCTGCGGGGGCTCAGGGACGAGGCGCGCAACATGAAGATCTTGGGAAATTATTGACGGAGAGCAAGAAGTATGAGAGAAAAGGAATTGATCGTATACAGAAATTTTCAGGACGGGGAGCTGCTTTGTGACATGGCCCGGCTGATGGAGCGCTATGAGGAAGCGGGCGAAGGTCCGGAGGCGGCAGGAGGGACAGATGCGAGGACCCTGGCGGCGACGTTCTACAGCTGTATCCACCGGCTCATCGAGCTGGCCGGCACCTATGGATTTCACGGCAATCTCTGGCACTGCTATCTGGCAAATCTGCTGGTGAACAACGAGAACAGCTACAGCTGCGGCTGTGAGATCAGGGGAGAGATCGAGGGGACGATCAATGAGGCTGTGCTCCACGACATCGTGATCTTCAAGGAATTTTACGACTACGATTTCGGCCCCATGTGCAAAGGGCTTCACGTGCCGGAGTTCGGCCTGGTGGAAAATTACCGGAGCAGCAGCCGGGAGAGCAAGGTATACAATTCCAGGATCTGCGCCAGGATCTGTGAGTTGGCGGAGAAGTTCAGCCGCGATCACACGCCGGAGGAGATGAAGGCGACCTTGACACAGTTCTACAGAGAGTACGGCGTAGGGAAATTCGGCCTGCACAAATCCTTCCGCATTGCCCACGGCAGCGACGGCGTGCGCATAGAACCCATTCTGAACATTGCGCACGTGAGCCTCAGCGATCTGATCGGCTACGAGATCCCCAAGCGCAAACTGACGGAGAATACCGAGGCCTTTGTAGAGGGCAGGAAGGCCAACAACTGCCTGCTGTTCGGCGATGCAGGGACTGGGAAATCCTCCTGCATCAAGGCGATCGCCAACGAATACTACGAGAGCGGCCTCCGCATCATTGAGATGTACAAACACCAGTTTCAGGATCTGAACGAGGTGATCGCCCAGATAAAGAACCGCAACTACAGGTTCATCATCTACATGGACGATCTCAGCTTTGAGGAGTTCGAGATCGAGTACAAATACCTGAAGGCGGTCATCGAGGGCGGATTGGAGAAGAAGCCGGAGAATGTGCTGATATACGCTACCTCCAACCGACGGCATCTGATCCGGGAGACCTATGCCGACAAGGAGGAGATCCGGCAGGATATGCATACCAGCGACACGGTGCAGGAAAAGCTGTCCCTGGTCCATCGGTTCGGCGAGACCATCTACTTTGGCGCTCCCGATAAAAAACAGTTCCAGGCTATCGTTAAGGCGCTGGCGGAGAGGAACGGAGTGAAGATGCCGGAGGAGGAGCTGCTTTCGGAGGCGAACAAGTGGGAGCTGAGCCATGGCGGTCTGTCCGGCAGGAGTGCCCAGCAGTTCATAGATCATCTTCTGGGCAAAAGACGGCAGAAGGAGGCGGGCGACGATGAGCACTAAGATCTTTGCTGCCATAGACGTGGGCAGCTTTGAACTGACCCTGAAAATTTTTGAATTTGCCGGCAAGAACAAAATGAAGGAGATCGACTGTGTCCACAGGCGTCTTGACCTCGGCACGGACACATACTTTGACGGCAAAATCAGCAATGAGAAGATAGACGAGCTGTGCCGGACCCTGAATGAATTTTCCGACCGGATGCGCGCCTACAAGGTGAACGCATACAAGGCATACGGCACCAGCGCCATCCGTGAGACGGAGAACACCACCATCGTACAGGACCAGATCGCCCAGCACACCGGGCTGAAGATCGAGATCCTGAGCAATTCCGAGCAGCGGTTCCTGGACTATAAATCCCTGGCGTCCAGGGGGGAAAATTTCAGCAGGATCATCGAGGAAAAGACCGCCATACTGGATATCGGCGGAGGAAGCATTCAGCTTTCGCTGTTCGACAACGATACGCTGGTCTCCACGCAAAATCTGCTGCTGGGCGTCCTGCGCCTTCAGGAGTATCTGAACCGCTTTGCGGTCAGGAGCTCTCAGGCGGAATCCCTGATCGAAGAGATGGCCATGGCGCAGCTCATGATATACAAGAAGCTGTACCTGAAGGACAGGGAGATACAGAATCTCATCGTGATGGACGACTATGTCTCCGCCTGCGTGGTGAAAAAATACGGCAGCAATGCCATGCTGGAGACCGCCGACTATGCGGCGTTCCGGGAGCAGATCCGCTCCGGCAGCACCACTCAGGCCGCAATGTCGCTGGGCATATCCGAGGAGAAGGTGCCGCTGGTGTTCATCAGCGCCGTGCTGGTAGAGAGGATCGCCGATCTGATGGGCGCCCGGAATATATGGGCTCCGGGGACCACACTCTGCGACGGCATTGCTTACGAGTATGCGGAGAAGGAAAAGCTGCTCCAGGGAGAGCACGACTTTGAGAAGGACATTGTGGCATGTGCCGCCAATATCAGCAAGCGCTACATGGGAAGCAAAAAGCGCTCGGACACCCTGGAGAGCATTACCACGACTATTTTTGACAGCATGAAAAAAATACACGGCCTGGGAAAGCGGGAACGGCTGTATCTTCGGCTGGCCGCCATTCTCCACGACTGCGGGAAATATATCAGCATGATGAATATCGGAGAGACCTCCTACCAGATCATCATGGCCACGGAGATTATCGGCCTGTCCCACACGGAGCGGAAGATCGTAGCCAATGTGGTCCGCTTTAATCACAGCAGGTTCGTCTATTACAGGCAGCAGACGGATCAGAGCCGTCTGGACCGTGACTCCTATCTGATCGTGGCAAAGCTGACGGCCATCCTGAGACTGGCCAGCGGACTGGACCGGAGCCACAAGCAGAAGCTTACCGGGCTGAAGGCGACACTGAAGGACAACAAGCTGATACTGACCGTTGAGAATCAGGAGGACATCACGCTGGAAAAGGGCTTCTTCGAGATGAGGGGAGAATTCTTCAAGGAAGTGTTCAGCGTGGAACCGGTGCTGAAGCAGCGGAAAATTTTTTGATTCGGGGGCGATGACCAAATGGCAGAGACAGATTTTAAGAATCCGAAATATTATGCGAACAGGGAGCTGAGCTGGATCCTGTTCGACCGCAGAGTGCTGAACGAGGCGCGCGACAAGAGTATCCCTCTGTTCGAAAGACTGAAATTTTTGAGCATCACGGCCTCCAATCTGGATGAATTTTTTATGATCCGGGTGGCCTCCCTGCAGGACATGGTGAATGCAAAATATGACAAGCCGGATATCGCCGGACTGACTCCCTCCGAGCAGCTCAAGCAGCTCGACGCGGCGATCCATCAGCTGGTGGAGCTGCAGTATTCCACCTACAACCGTTCCATCCTGCCCCAGCTCCGGCAGAACGGGCTTCAGGTCATTCGCCAGCACGAGGAGCTGACGGAGAGCGAGGCCGCCTTTGCGGACAAATATTTTGAGGAGAACGTGTATCCGGTCCTGACGCCCATGGCGGTGGATTCCTCCAGGCCCTTTCCCCTGATCCGCAACAAGACGCTGAATATTGCGGCCCTTGTCCGAAAGAAGGACGAAAAGAAGGAGATGGAGTTCGTCACGGTGCAGGTGCCCGGCGTGCTGAGCCGGATCGTGCCGCTGCCCTCGGAGGGAAAGAGCAAAAAGATCATTCTGCTGGAGGAGATCATCGAGCGCAACATCCACAAGCTCTTCCTGAACTACGATATCGTGAGCGCCCATCCCTACCGGATCATGCGCAACGCGGATCTGACCATAGAGGAGGATGAGGCGGCGGACCTGCTGAAGGAGATAGAGAAGCAGCTGAAGAAGCGCCAGTGGGGCGAGGCCATCCGCCTGGAGGTAGAGGCCGGCATGGATAAGCGGCTCCTGAAGATCCTCAGGGAGGAGCTGCACATGGAGGAATCCAATATCTACAAGATCGACGGCCCGCTGGATCTGACGGTGCTGATGCAGATATACGGCCTGGAGGGCTTTGAACGCCTGAAGAGCAGCGGTCATACGCCTCAGCCGGTGCCGGAGCTCCCGGCGGGGTGCAATATCTTCGACGAGGTGCGGAAGGGAGATGTGCTGCTGCATCATCCCTACCAGACATTTGAGCCGGTGGTGGACTTTATCCGGCAGGCGGCCAGGGATCCGGAGGTGCTGGCCATCAAGCAGACCCTTTACCGCGTCAGCGGCAATTCGCCGATCATCGCCGCCCTGGCGCTGGCCGCCGAGAACGGTAAGCAGGTGACGGTGCTGGTGGAGCTGAAGGCACGGTTCGACGAGGAACACAATATTGTCTGGGCAAAGATGCTGGAGAAGGCGGGATGCCACGTGATATACGGTCTGGTGGGCCTGAAGACTCACTGCAAGATCACTCTGGCGGTGCGCAGGGAGGAGGACGGCATAAGGCGTTATGTGCACCTGGGAACGGGAAATTACAACGATGCCACCGCCAAGCTGTACACGGACATCGGGCTGCTGACCTGCTCCGAGGCTATCGGCGAGGACGCCACCGCGGTGTTCAACATGCTGTCCGGCTACTCGGAGCCGCTGGTATGGAATAAGCTGTCTCTGGCGCCTCTGTGGCTCAAGGACAAATTCCTGTACCTGATAGACAGGGAGAGGCAGTACGCTCTGGAGGGACGGCCTGCCCGCATCATCGCAAAGGTCAATTCGCTCTGCGACAGGGACGTGATCGCCGCGCTCTATCGGGCCAGCACCGCAGGGGTGAGGATCGATCTGATCGTCCGGGGCATATGCTGTCTGAAAACAGGCATCAAGGGCGTCAGCGAAAATATCACTGTCCGCTCCATCGTAGGGGACTTTTTGGAGCACGGACGCATATTTTACTTTCAGAACAATGACCGGGCCGAGATTTACTGCGGCAGCGCCGACTGGATGCCGAGAAATCTGGAGAGAAGAGTGGAGATCCTGTTCCCCGTGGACACTCCCCGGCTGAAGGAAAAGCTCCTGCATATCCTGGAGAGCCAGCTCAGGGACAATGTAAAGGCCTCCGTGCTGCAGGCGGACGGGTCTTACGAAAAGGTGGACCGCCGCGGGAAGGCGATGTTCCACGCGCAGGAGAATTTCTGCAGAGAGGCGACGGAGGAGGCCAGGAATTCGGACAGTGCGAGCAGCACCGTGACCAGGGTCTTCATTCCTGAGACGCACCGCTGAAAAAAGACGGCGGGTCTGCTGACGCGGACGAAAGGACGGCTATGAGAATCATACTTGCATCGGCATCGCCCCGGAGGCGGGAGCTGCTGGAACAGATAGGACTGAAATTTGAAATAAGGGTCAGCAATGTGAAGGAGCAGGCCAGGGCGGATTCTCCCGGTCTTCTGGTGGAGGAGCTGTCGGGGCAGAAGGCGGAGGCCGTGCTGGCGGAGACGGAGCAGGACGGCCAGGATCTGCTGGTGATCGGTGCGGATACCGTGGTGGCGTCGGGGAATGACATTCTGGGCAAGCCCGCCGACGCGGAGGAGGCCGTACGGATGCTGAGCCGGCTTTCCGGTGCCGTCCATCAGGTGTACACGGGGGTGACACTGCTGTACAGGGCCGGCCGTTCCGCGGCAGCGGTCCTGGGAGAGGAAAGGGACAGGGTGTGCCGAAGGACCTTTCATGAGATGACCGAGGTGAGCTTCTATCCCATGACCGGGGAGGAGATCCGGTCCTATGTCTCCACCGGGGACCCCATGGACAAGGCGGGAGCCTACGGCATTCAGGGGCTGTTCGCACGGTATGTGAAGGGGATCCGGGGCGACTACAACAACGTGGTGGGCCTTCCGGTGGGAAGACTGTATCAGGAGGCGAAGGAGTGGCTGGATATATGAAAAAGGCGGTGATCTTCGATCTGGACGGAACCCTGTCCGACACCATAGCCAGCATCAAATACTGCGGCGACAGGGCGCTGGGAGCATTCGGCTTCGGCCCCTTTACGCAGGAGCAGTACAAATACTTTGTGGGAGACGGCGCCGCAAATCTGATCCGCAGGGCTCTGGCGGCGGGCGGAGATGAGGAGCTCGTACACTTTCAGGAGGTCTTTTCCCTGTACCGGAAAATATTTCGGGAGAACTGCATGTATGAGGTAAAGCCCTACGATGGGATTCCCGAACTGATCAGGGAGCTGAAGGAGAGAGGGCTTCTGATCGCTGTGCTGTCCAACAAGCCCCACGCGGAGACGGTGAATGTGATCGAGACCCTGTTCGGCAGGGACTGTTTTGACGAGATCCGCGGCCAGCAGGAGAATACCGCCATCAAGCCCAGCCCGGAGGGAGTGTTCCGGATATCGCAGCAGCTTGGGCTGAAGCAGGAGGAGATCCTGTATCTGGGAGATACTGCCACGGACATGAGGACGGGAAGGAATGCCGGCGTTCTTACCCTAGGGGCGCTGTGGGGATTTCGGGATTCCGCAGAGCTGCTGGAGGGCGGTGCGGATGCCCTTGTCACTCATCCGCTGGAGGTGCTGGATTTTCTGTAGGCGCGCAGGGGCGAAAGGCGCACCGTCGGATGCCCTTCTGTGTAATATGTATAAAATATCTATCTTACTTTTGCACATGGTGCAATATTGACGCGTCCGCATCGGCATATTATCATATAGCCAAAACCGGTTTCACAGGACGCGGTATAAGGAGGTTGCAAATGCGAGAGTTTGACGACGAAGTGTTAGAGTGCTTTCTGGAGAATCAATTACAGCTTTTCCCTGAGCAGGTCGCAGAGACTCTGGAGGAGGCGGAGGATTTTCTGGAGGAGTGCATGGCCGTAGTGGTGAACTCTGCGGACGAGGTGGCCGAATACTTTGAGGAGGAGGGGATCGATCTGGAGGGTGCAGTGGGAGACGAGATCCTTTCCGCAGATGAGGTATTTGACATCGGAGACGGCAGATATCTGATTGTTGAGGGATAAGGTAATGCGGAACGGACAGGAGACAGACGATTTGGGAAGCAGTAAGCAGGGCTTTTGGAAAACGGCAGGCTGGACGGGAATGACCGTTCTGCCCATGGTCACGGATCTGATAATACAGGTCGTGATCATGAATGCGGTGGCGTTCGTGATCGCCGTTGCGCTGGCCGTCCAGGCAGGGCCCGCAGGTCCGACGGACACCGATGCCATGCAGCAGGCGGTCATGGATGCCGTCATGGGCAATCAGGGGATCATCCTTCTGCTCTGTCAGGGACTGGGCTTGCTGGTTTTCGGACTGTGGTATTATTTTGGCTGCCGCAGGCGCATGCCGCGGAGAACGGGCAGGGCCTTTACCGGCAGGATCGTTCTCACGGCCGTCCTGATGGGGCTGCTGGTAGACATAAGCTCCAATGCGCTCTTGCTGTCGGCAGAGTATGTTGTGCCGGAGCTCATCCGCCATTACGAGGAGCTGATGGAATCGGCGGGGATGGGAGTCGATCCCCTGGTGATCTTTGTCAGTATCTGCATTGCGCCGGTGGGGGAGGAGCTTTTGTGCAGGGGCGTGACCTTCCACTACGCCCAAAGGATAGTGGGCGGCATGAAGAACCGCCGGGCGGCCTTTTGGATCGCCAATACGATCCAGGCGCTGATCTTCGGCATTTTGCATCTCAATCTGGTGCAGGGCACCTATGCCTTCTACATGGGCCTCTGCTTCGGATGGCTCAGGCATCGGTACAACAGCCTGATCCCTTCCATGCTGGCTCATTTTACAGTGAATTTTTCCTCTTCCTTTTTCATAGGATTACTGTTCCTGGCAGTCCCCGAAAGTCTGCCGGTGTATCTGGTGATCATGTTTGCGGGGATCGCCGCCACGATTGCGCTGATGGTCAGTGAGAATAACAGGATTCTAAGGTGTGAGACGTGAGGATACCGGAATTGCTTTTTTGATGGAAACGAGCAGGTCCTGAGGCACGAACAGATTTCCGTAACCCACCCCCAGGTCCAGGCCGGGCTTGTTGGCACCGTGGAAATCGCTGCCGCCGCTTGGGAGCAGGTCATATTTTTGAGCCAGGCCGCGGATCTGACGTTCATCGGCGGCGCTGTACGTGCTGTAAACGGCTTCAATGCCTATCAGCCCGGAGTCCTTCAGCTCACGGACCAGCCGCTCCAGCCGTTCCTCGCTCATGTGATAGAGGATCGGGTGTGCCAGAACGGGTACGCCGCCGGCCTGAAGGAGCATTTCCACCGCCTGGGCGGGAGTTATTTTTTCACGGGGAATATAACAGGGAGCCTCATCGCCGATATAGCGGTCGAAGGCTTCCTGTCTGTTTTTGATATAGCCCTTCTTCAGCATATAGCCTGCATAGTGCGCCCTGGTGATCACCGAGTCGGGGTAGGCCGCCGTCAGCTCCTCATAGGTCACAGGTACGCCGGCCTGCTGCAGCAGAGAGCACATCTTTTTGTTGCGCTCGTCCCTTGAGTCCACAAATTCCCGCAGTCTGCTCAGGAAGGATTTCCTGCGGTAGTCTATGAACAGGCCCAGCACATGGATATCCCTGCCCTGATACTCCGTGGAAAGCTCAATGCCGGGCACCACTTCGGGAACAGGGCTGGCAGGGCCGGGGTCCGCATTTTCGTGACAGGGCCGCTCCTGACCCAGCCGCCGTGCATACTGTATGGCCTCCTCCAGGCCGTCCACTGTGTCGTGATCGGTCAGGGCAAATGCCGCCAGGCCCTTTTTGGCGGCGTAGTCCACCAGCTCCGTGGGGGAAAGGGTGCCGTCGGAGCAGCTGGAGTGTACGTGCAGATCTATAGGTCTCATAGCTTTGCGTTCCGCCCCCATCAATCTTCGTCATCTTCCTTGTCTGCGGTGAATACGGTGCGTTTTCTGGCCATCTCGTCGCTCGCCAGATATTCGTCATATGTGGTGATCTTATCGATCAGGGAACCGTCGGGCAGTATTTCCATAATGCGGTTCGCGGTCGTCTCCACGAACTGGTGATCGTGGCAGGAGAACAGGGCCACGCCGGGGAACTTGATCAGACCGTTGTTCAGGGCGGTGATGGATTCCATATCCAGATGGTTGGTGGGTTCGTCAAGAATCAGGCAGTTGGCGCCGCTGATCATCATCTTGGACAGCATGCAGCGGACCTTCTCCCCTCCGGAGAGAACCTTCACCTTCTTAACGCCGTCCTCGCCGGCGAAGAGCATACGTCCCAGGAAGCCGCGCACATAGGTCACGTCCTTTACGGGAGAATAGCCGGTGAGCCAGTCCGTGATGGTCAGGTCGTTGTCGAACTCCGCGGTATTGTCCTTGGGGAAGTAGGCCTGTGAGGTGGTGACGCCCCACTTGTAGGTGCCCTCGTCCGGCTCCAATTCGCCCATGAGGATCTGGAACAGAGTGGTCTTGGCCAGCTCCTGGCTGCCCACAAAAGCAATCTTGTCATCGTGCCCCATCACGAAGGAAATGTCGTCCAGCACCTTCTGGCCATTGATGGTCTTGGACAGATGCTCCACGGTGAGGATCTCATTGCCGATCTCGCGGTCGGGCCTGAAATCAATATAGGGGTATTTTCTGCTGGAGGGCTTGATCTCATCCAGCTCGATCTTTTCCAGAGCGCGCTTTCTGGAGGTGGCCTGCTTGGACTTGGAGGCGTTGGCGGAGAAGCGGGAGATGAACTCCTGAAGCTCTTTGATCTTTTCCTCCTTCTTCTTGTTGGCCTCCTTCATCTGTTTGATCAGCAGCTGGCTGGACTCATACCAGAAGTCGTAATTTCCGGCATAGAGCTGGATCTTGCCGTAGTCGATATCGGCGGTGTGGGTACAGACCTTATTCAGAAAATAGCGGTCGTGGGACACCACGATCACAGTGTTCTCAAAGTTGATGAGGAATTCCTCCAGCCATGCGATGGCATCCAGGTCCAGGTGGTTGGTGGGCTCGTCCAGAAGTAGGATGTCGGGGTTGCCGAACAGCGCTTTTGCCAGCAGCACCTTCACCTTTAAGCTTCCGTCCAGGTCCTTCATCACGGCATAGTGGAATTCGGTGTCGATGCCCAGACCGTTCAGCAGCATGGCGGCGTTGGACTCCGCTTCCCATCCGTCCATCTCCGCGAACTCGGCCTCCAGCTCGCTGGCCCTGATGCCGTCCTCGTCGGAGAAGTCCTCCTTGGCGTAGATGGCATCCTTCTCCTTCATGATCTGGTACAGCCGTTCGTTGCCCATGATGACCGTGTCCATGACCACGCAGTCGTCGTATTTGAAATGATCCTGCTCCAGCACGGAGAGCCGCTGGCCGGGGGTGATCGCAATATCGCCCTTGGTGGTCTCCAGCTTGCCGGACAGGATCTTCAGAAAGGTAGATTTTCCGGCGCCGTTGGCCCCGATAAGGCCGTAGCAGTTGCCCTCGGTAAATTTGATATTGACATCTTCAAACAGGGCCTTCTTGCCCACTCTGTAAGTTACGTTGTTCGCACTGATCATATTTTTGCCCTTCCCTGTGTGCTGTATGGACGCACAACTATTCTCTATTTTACATTAATCCATAGAAAATGCAAGCAAAAAAGGTGATTTGTGATTGCAGGGGACAGGTTCTTCTGTTAAACTGGAAATATGTACCGGTGATGAAGAATGTTCCGGGGCAGGGCTCATGCTCTCCGGGCAAAGGGCGGAGAAAGGACCGAACGTGAGATGAATATACCGACCGTATGTGCGATTATTTTCATATGCCTGGCCGCGGCCGTGCTGCTGTATCTGCTGATGATCATGCCGAGGATGGCGGGCCGTCCCGATGCGGATGGGCTGAAGAATTGGCTGTATGCCCACCGGGGGCTCCACGACAACGCCTCCGATGCGCCGGAGAATTCTCTGCGCGCCTTTCAAAAGGCTGTGGATGCGGGCTTCGGCATCGAGCTGGACGTACAGCTGACAAAGGACGGAGTGCCGGTAGTGTTCCATGACTACACGCTGGACCGGCTGTGCGGCAGGGAGGGAAAGCTCTGCCTGTACACCTTCGACGAGCTCCAGGAGCTCTCCCTGTGCCGGTCGGACCAGAGGATCCCGAAGCTGGCGGACGTGCTGAAGCTTGTGGACGGGAAGGTCCCCCTGATCGTAGAGCTGAAGATAGAGGCTGTGGATGTTTCTCTGTGCCCGGCGGTGGACAAGCTGCTTTCCGGTTACAGGGGAATGTACTGTATCGAATCCTTTAATCCCCTCGGCGTGCTCTGGTATCGGCGCAACCGCCGGAAGGTGGTGAGAGGACAGCTGGCCGACGCCTTTCAGAGGGAGGGCGAGTACTCCGGCCCGCTGTATTTCTTCCTGCAGAACCTGATGTTCAACTGGCTCGGCAGACCGGATTTCATCGCCTATAACCACAAATATCCCGGTATGCTCTCCCGGAGCCTCTGCCGGCGTCTGTACCGCGGAACGGCGGCCGCCTGGACGATCAAGAGCCAGGATGAGCTGGAAAGAGCCAAAAAGAACTTTGACATCTACATTTTTGACAGTTTTGTGCCGCAACGCTAAATTTACCTTGCTATTTTTTGGTAAAATTGCTACAATAATTACATACTGAACGAAGGGGTTCGGCTTTTTTTCGTGTCAACGGCCGAGCGGCTTCTGCTATCTATAATTTTTTAATGAAAGGAAGATAGACAAACATGAAAAAATGGGTGTACTTGTTTACGGAAGGCAACGCGAACATGCGCGAGATCCTGGGCGGTAAAGGTGCGAACCTTGCAGAGATGACCAATCTCGGACTGCCCGTACCGCAGGGCTTTACCATTACCACGGAGGCCTGCACTCAGTACTACGAGGATGGCAGACAGATCAACGAGGAGATCCAGGGACAGATCAACGAGTATATCGGCAAGATGGAGCAGATCACCGGAAAGAAATTCGGCGACACCAAGAATCCTCTTCTTGTCTCCGTCCGCTCCGGCGCACGGGCTTCCATGCCGGGCATGATGGACACGATCTTGAATCTGGGACTGAACGAGACCGTAGTGAACACCATCGCTGCCCAGACTGGCAACGAGAGATGGGCATGGGACTGCTACAGAAGATTTATCCAGATGTACTCCGACGTGGTGATGGAGGTCGGAAAGAAATATTTTGAAGAGCTGATCGATCAGATGAAGGCAAAGAGGGGCGTAAAGCAGGACGTGGAGCTGACCGCCGAGGACCTGAAGGAGCTGGCCGACCAGTTCAAGGCCGAGTATAAGTCAAAGATCGGGCAGGATTTCCCGGACGACCCCAAGGAGCAGCTCATGGGCGCCGTAAAAGCCGTTTTCCGCTCCTGGGACAACCCCCGTGCGAACGTATACCGCAGGGACAACGACATTCCCTATTCCTGGGGAACCGCTGTAAATGTGCAGATGATGGCATTCGGCAACTGGTCCGACGAGTCCGGCACCGGTGTTGCCTTTACCAGAGACCCCGCTACCGGGGAGAAGAAGCTGATGGGCGAATTCCTGATGAACGCTCAGGGCGAGGACGTGGTGGCAGGTGTGCGCACGCCCATGCCGATCTCCAAGATGGCGGAAGTGATGCCTGAGGTGTACGAGCAGTTCAAGACCGTGTGCGCCACTCTGGAGAATCACTACAGAGACATGCAGGACATGGAGTTCACCATTGAGAACAGAAAGCTCTATATGCTGCAGACCAGGAACGGCAAGAGGACCGCGCAGGCCGCTTTGAAGATCGCCTGCGACCTGGTGGACGAGGGCATGAGGACCGAAGAGGAGGCCGTGGCCATGATCGATCCCCGCAACCTTGACACCCTGCTGCATCCCCAGTTCGACGCGGCTGCCCTGAAGGCGGCAACGCCTCTCGGAAAGGGCCTGGGAGCATCTCCCGGAGCTGCCTGCGGCAAGATCGTGTTCTCCGCAGAGGACGCGGAGATGTGGGCAGGCAGAGGCGAGAAGGTGGTTCTGGTGCGCCTGGAGACCTCTCCTGAGGATATCACCGGCATGAAGGTGGCACAGGGCATCCTGACCGTTCGAGGCGGTATGACCTCCCACGCAGCCGTTGTGGCCCGCGGTATGGGCACCTGCTGTGTATCCGGCTGCGGCGATATCGCCATGGACGAGGCGAACAAGAGATTTACCCTTGCGGGCAGAGAATTCCACGAGGGAGACTATATTTCCATCGACGGCGCCACCGGCAATATCTACGGCGAGCAGATTCCCACCGTGGACGCTACCATAGCCGGAGAATTTGAGAGGATCATGCGCTGGGCGGACAAGTACAGGACGTTGAAGGTGCGCACCAATGCGGACACCCCCAGGGATGCAAGAAAGGCAAGAGAGCTGGGAGCAGAAGGCATCGGCCTCTGCCGCACGGAGCATATGTTCTTTGACGAAGAGAGGATCGCCGCGTTCCGCGAGATGATCTGCGCGGACACTGCGGAGGAGAGAGAGAAGGCCCTGGAGAAGATCCTGCCTTACCAGCAGGGAGACTTCAAGGCTCTGTACGAGGCGCTGGAGGGCAATCCTGTGACGATCCGTTTCCTGGATCCGCCGCTCCATGAGTTCGTGCCCACCGAGGACGCGGACATTGAGAAGCTGGCCGCCGCTCAGGGCAAGACCGTGGAGCAGATCCGGAAGATCATCGCCGGTCTCCATGAGATCAACCCCATGATGGGACACAGAGGCTGCCGTCTGGCCGTCACCTATCCGGAAATCGCCAGAATGCAGACCAAAGCCGTGATTCGCGCTGCCATCGAGGTGAAGAAGGACCATCCCGACTGGAATATCAGACCTGAGATCATGATCCCTCTGGTATGCGACCTGAAAGAGCTGAAGGTGGTCAAGAAGGTTGTGGTGAGCACCGCCGACGAAGAGATCAAGGCGGCGGGAGCAAAGCTGGATTACGAGGTGGGAACCATGATCGAGATCCCCAGAGCCGCGCTGACGGCCGACGAGCTGGCCAAGGAAGCCGACTTCTTCTGCTTCGGCACCAACGACCTGACGCAGATGACCTACGGCTTCTCCAGAGACGACGCCGGCAAGTTCCTGATCGATTACTACAACGCCAAGATCCTGGAGAGCGATCCCTTCGCAAAGCTGGACCAGAACGGCGTGGGCAGGCTGATGGAGATGGCCATCAAGCTGGGCAAGGCCGAGAATCCCGACCTCCATGTGGGAATCTGCGGCGAGCACGGCGGCGATCCCAGTTCCGTGGAGTTCTGCCACAAGATCGGGCTCAACTATGTATCCTGCTCGCCCTTCCGGGTGCCTATCGCAAGGCTGGCGGCAGCACAGGCGGCGATCAACAACAAATGAGTTCTTGAGGCCGATAGTATTTTGTAAAATAAAGTGAATAAATGGCTGAAAAGGCGGAAAGCGGGGCTTTCCGCCAGAAGTTTTAGACAAAGAAGTTATTTTTTTATTTTACGCTATTTTCAAAAGTGTCCACAATGTAAAAAGCAGATAGGGATAAGGAAGGTGAGTTAATACCTGTACAGAGCGCGATGCGATATAATGACATACGGGCCTGACAAGTAGCTTTTTAAAGTTATTTGTCAGGCTTTTTTGGAAGAAAAATAAATTTAAAATCAAGTGTTTAATTCCAGGTAAAGACAGGATTGGTATAGGTTTAGGTAAATAAAAGAACAAAGTATTTACAATAAACTAATGTATGTTCCCGTACTCCAATTAATAAGCTTAAGATACATACGGAAAAATCCTGCATTTGTAAAAAGTGTTCTCGAAAATGCTGTTTCAACATATCGTACAGGTTATACAAAAGAAATATGCAGAGATAAGTGAATATTTATATCTTCTGCTTTTAGTCCAGCAGGATGCAGTTGCTACAATTTGTCTGGATATGATATAATATCTTCATCATATAGGATGACAAAGATGTGACTTTGCCACAAACAAATTGCTTATGATAGAGAAAGGAACACATAAAATGAGATATTTTCAAGATGAAGCTGCATTTAACGAAGAAATGAAAACTGTTAAACAGATATTGGAAAGAAAGGGATATGTTCTGGAATCCGATCATGTCTATGCAAAAACCACAAAGTATTCAGATGCTCTTGAGGATATTAAGGATTGGCTCTTGGGTAATGGATATGAAGGAGAATTAAGCTCTATTGGCAACTGCTATGGGGGGATAGCCGTATACAGCTTATATGACTCAAATCGTGTTTCAATAGAAACCATGACGAAAAAAACACTGGTTGAAGCAAAGGCAGAATATAACTCGTAATATTTGTCAGAATTTTCACGGTATTCCCTTATGCCTTATGGTTCAATAAGGCAAAAGGAAACTGGTAGGTTATTTCTTAATCTATGAAGCAAATACTTGTCTAATTCATAGATATATTTTAAACACTATTTACTTACCATATTAGATATCTTTTTCTATAACTTTTTCTCAAGATTGACCTCTGTAACAGCTGAGTAATCTATTTCCAGAGTCTTTATATTAGTATACAGTCCACCATCCTGTATAATGATAGAGCATCCTAAATGCATGACCGTGGCGCGGTTTTTGAGTATAAAGGAATAGGGTAATAGAAAAATGTAAGTGGCTGACTTAATATGGTCGTGCCTTTAAGTATGTGTTCAATAATGCAAGTTCTGGGTAAAGGAGCCGTATGAGCAGATTCAATCCGTTTGATATTTCAAAGACAGAGACAATCAGATATTCTAAAATACAAAGGATGCTGTCTATTCTTAACGGCGGCGCAAATGGAGCGGCCGCAGATATCACAGATAACTTGATTGCATCTATGGATATCGGTCCTTTTCGCGTGGGAAAAGGGATATGGATTGACGGTCAAACGATCAAGATCGGCAAAAAATGCTGGCAATCTTATGAAATCCAAAAGGTCACCGCAAATACGGAGGGTTCCATGGCAATCTACGACCGTTCCGGGAAAAAGATATGCGGCTGTCTGAGACTGAATGTGTCTTTGGAAAATATTGAGCTGTTTTGTATCTGGGTACGAAAATATAATATCGCGGCAGAAATCAGATCCGGAAAAATGGAACGGTTTTTTCAATATGCACTGCTGGTGATCACGATTCTGCTGGTCCTGCTATATAAAATGAGGCGTATCATAATAAGACATATTATTCTGTAGCGGTGTCTGCGGGCCGCTGCAAAGCGTTCCCGTGAAAATCGGCTTGAACGGCAGGAGACAATCTCGCAATTTACTTTTGCTCCCTGATATGGTATACTGTCACTGTTCGGTTTGCCGGGCATTTGGCATTGCGGCTCCCTGGCAAAAGGAGCTTTTGCATAGGAAGATCACGGAGGAAGAGATAGAAAATGAAACTAGGTATCGTCGGCCTGCCCAATGTGGGCAAGAGCACATTATTCAATTCCCTGACCAAGGCGGGAGCGGAGTCTGCCAATTATCCCTTCTGCACCATAGACCCCAACATCGGGGTGGTGGCGGTGCCGGATGAGAGGCTGAAGCTGCTGGGGGATATGTATCACTCCAAAAAGGTGACGCCCGCGGTGATAGAGTTCGTGGATATCGCGGGGCTGGTAAAGGGAGCCTCCAAGGGGGAGGGCCTGGGCAACCAGTTCCTGAGCAACATCCGCGAGGTGGATGCCATCGTGCATGTGGTGAGATGCTTTGAGGACTCCAATGTGGTCCATGTGGACGGAAGCGTGGATCCGCTGCGGGATATCGAGACCATCAACCTTGAGCTGATCTTTGCGGATCTGGAGGTGTTGGAGAGGCGGATCGCCAAGGTGGCGAAGACTGCCAGAATGGATAAGACCGCGGCCAAAGAGCTTGCGTTCCTGGAGCGGATCAAGGCGCAGCTGGAGAGCGGAAAGCCCGCCAAGACGGTGGAGGTGCAGGACGAGGACGAGCTGGCGCTTATGCGGGAATTTAACCTGCTCACCTACAAGCCGGTGATCTATGCGGCCAATGTGGGGGAGGACGATCTGGCGAATGACGGCGCTTCCAATCCCATGGTGGCGGACGTAAAGAGACTTGCCGAGGGCGAGCACAGCGAAGTCTTTGTGATCTGCGCACAGATCGAGCAGGAGATCTCGGAGCTGGAGGACGAGGAGAAGGCCATGTTCCTGGAGGATCTCGGACTGGCCGAGTCGGGACTGGAGAAGCTGATCAGGGCCAGTTACCGGATACTGGGGCTGATGAGCTTTCTGACCGCAGGTGAGGACGAGACCAGGGCCTGGACGATCAAGATCGGCACTAAGGCGCCTCAGGCGGCCGGCAAGATCCACTCCGATTTCGAGAGAGGGTTCATCAAGGCCGAGGTGGTCAACTATAGGGACCTGCTGGAGCAGGGCTCGTTGGCGGCGGCCCGCGAGAAGGGTCTTGTGGGCATGGAAGGCAAGGACTATGTGGTGAAGGACGGGGACGTGATCCTGTTCCGGTTCAATGTATAGAGGGACAGAAAGGTATAAGTGGAATGAATCCAGGAGACATTGCGTTCCCCAATCTGGGGATCTATCTGCGGGATGTTCCGAAATCCTTCCGTATTTTGGGATTTGACATCCACCTGTACGGACTGATCATAGGTATCGGCATTATTGCAGGATTTCTGCTGGCGCTGCACGTGGCGAAGAGGTCGGGGCAGGATCCCGAACTCTACTGGGATTTTGTACTCTACGTGGTGCCCATCTCCATTGTCGGTGCAAGGATTTATTACGTGATCTTTGCCTGGGATTACTATAAGAATGATCTTTGGGAGATCTTTCATATCCGCAACGGCGGACTCGCCATTTACGGCGGGGTGATCGCTGCGTTCATCACGCTGTTCGTGTACGGCCGGGTGAAGAAGCAGAGCCCGCTGCTGATCGGGGACACTGCCATGGCGGGCCTGATCCTTGGGCAGGCCATCGGCCGCTGGGGCAATTTTACCAACCGAGAGGTGTTCGGTGAGTATTATAACGGTCTGCTCTCCATGCAGCTCCCGGTGGAGGCCGTTCGCCCCCAGGACATCTCCGCGAACATTTCGGCGCATATTCCCGAAGGGGCCAATTACATCAACGTGCATCCCACCTTCCTGTATGAGAGTGTGTGGAACCTGCTGGTGATGGCGCTGATCCTGCTCTGGCGCAGGCACAAAAGGTTCGACGGCGAGCTGTGTCTCCTGTATTTTGCCGGCTACGGCGCGGGCAGATTCGTCATCGAGGGCATCCGGACGGACACGCTTTTTGTGCCGGGAACAGCGATCAAGGTCTCCCAGCTTTTGTCTGCGCTGATGGTCCTGTTCGCCGTGGCGGCGGATATCATTGTGCGGGTGAGACGGAAAAAACACCCCGCCGAGGTGTAGGAGAAGGCGGAAAACACAAAAATTTTTCATTTTTTTAAAAAAATTTTTTAAAAGGGCAATTTTTTGGCAGACCATAGATGTGTGGTGCTGAAAACTGCCCTTATACTATATCTAGTGGTCATAAACGCAGAAGGCGCTCCAAATGCCTATTTGGAGCGCCTTTTCGCGCTTTTCGCAGAAAAAATAATGCTTGTAATTTGAAAAATATGTGTTAAAATCATCTTAAAAGTGGGATGGAAATGGCATAAAATCCCATAAAGTGGTATAAAAGACCTCTGATGCCGCTCTTTTTATGCCGGATCCCGTGGCAGACTCACTTTTGATTGGTGGTGACGGCTGTATGTTCATGGGCAGATACAATCACACGATCGATCCGAAAGGCAGGTTGAGCATTCCTTCAAAATACCGGGAGATCCTGGGAGATGAATTTGTTGTGTCAAAGGGAATGGATGGCTGCTTATTTGTGTACGCGAACGAGGATTGGAAAGTCTTTGAGGAAAAGCTGGCATCACTGCCTCTGATCAATGAGGAAGCGAGACAGTTTGCGAGGTTCTTCCTGTCCGGGGCCATGTATGTGACGGTGGATAAACAGGGCCGTATTCTCATGCCCCAGGATCTTCGGGATTTTGCGGGGCTGGAGAAGGATGTGGTGCTGGCCGGCATGGGAGGACGCATTGAGATATGGAGCCTTGAAAAGTGGAACGATAACAGCCGGCAGGTGGATATCAACCGCATTTCTCAGGGCATGATGAACTTAGGATTGACGATTTAGGCCCGCGCGAGCCGGAACGGAGCAGGCACCCCGGCGCCGGGCGGCGGAAAGGGTACCACGGCATGCAATTCAATCATTACTCCGTACTCCTCCGGGAGACGGTGGAACAGCTTCATGTGAAGCCGGACGGTATTTATGTGGATGGAACTCTGGGCGGCGGCGGACATGCCTTCGAGGTGTGCAGCCGACTGACGACGGGGCATCTGTACGGGATCGATCAGGACGATGCGGCCATTGCGGCAGCCGGGGAAAGGCTTGCGCCCTTCGGGGACAGGGTGACCGTTCTGAGGGACAATTTTTGTAATATGAAGGCGCTGCTGGAACGGGAGGGCGTCGGGAACGTGGACGGCATCGTGCTGGATCTGGGGGTATCTTCTTACCAGTTCGATACCGGGGAGAGAGGATTTTCTTATCGGTTCGACGCGCCGCTGGATATGCGGATGGATCGCCGTCAAAGCCTGACGGCCGGAGAAATCGTGAACGAACGCTCGGAGGAAGAGCTGTGCCGGATCCTTCGGGAGTACGGTGAGGAGCCCTTCGCCGCCAGCATAGCAAAGCATATCGTGGCCGCGAGGCGGCAAAGACCGATAGAGACCACATTTGAACTGAACGAGATCGTCAGGGCATCTATTCCCGCCAAAATGCGGCGGAACGGTCATCCCTCAAAGCAGACGTTCCAGGCGATCCGCATTGAGTGCAACGCGGAGCTGGAGGTGCTGCGGAGTTCGCTGGATGAGATGATCGGACTTTTGAATCCGGGAGGAAGGCTCTGTGTCATCACCTTCCACTCGCTGGAGGACCGGATCGTGAAGAACTGCTTTAGAAGAAATGAAAATCCCTGTACCTGCCCGCCCGGCTTTCCGGTGTGCGTGTGCGGTCAAAAGAGCAGGGGAAAAGTAGTGACAAGAAGACCTATTCTCCCGAAGGCGGAGGAAATTGAGCAGAACAGCCGCTCCAAGAGCGCAAAGCTGAGAGTTTTCAGCAAAGAATAGTATTGGAAAGCAGGAAGCATTATGAGTCGGAACAGAACAAATTACAATCCTACCCGCAATACCTATGTGTACGGCAGCGCCGCGCGCAGGCTCGAACCTCAGAGATATCCGGAGGTGCCTCACAGACGGGCCATTCAGGAGGTGCGGAAGAATCGCGAGAGGGCGCGGCACATGAGCGCAGGCTATGTGCTGTTCCTGGCGACGGCGTTATGCGCTGCAGCGCTGGTGCTGGTAAATTATATTCAGCTGCAGTCTGAGCTGACAAGCAGGACCAAGAGCGTGGCTGCGAAGGAGAGCGAGCTGAACAGTCTGAGGATCGCGAACGATGAGTTCTACAACAAGACGGTGAACAGTGTCAGTCTGGAGGACGTGAAGAGGATCGCCATAGGCGAGCTCGGAATGGTATATGCCGAGGACGGCCAGATCATTACATACACGGGCAGTCAAAATGACTATATGCGTCAGGTGGCGAATGAAAGTCAAAAGAAGTGAGGTGCAGCGTGAGCAGCAGAAGAAGCGGCGGCCGACGGAAGAACAGATTTTCCATTAAAATGCAGAAGAAGCTGGCAGTACTGTTTATTTTGGTACTGCTGGCTTTTGCCGGATTATGCGGCAGACTGTTCTGGATCACAAGGGAGAACGGTACGCAGTACCAGAAGCAGGTACTGGCCCAGCAGCAGTATAACTCCGTCACCATTCCCTACAGGCGGGGAGATATCATAGACAGCCAGGGCACAAGGCTGGCATCCAGCGAGAAGGTGTACAATCTGGTCATCGACTCCAAGGTCATGCTGTCCAAGGAGAAATATCTGGAGCCCACCCTGCAGGCGCTGGGAGAAAATTTTGATCTGGATATGTCACAGCTCAGAGAATATATCCAGTCGCATCCCACCTCCTCCTGGTATGTGCCCTTGAGACAGCTGACCTACGACGAGATCAGCGGTTTTCAGGAAGCACAGGCAAAAAACACCGATATTCAGGGAGTATGGTTCGAGGAGGAATACAAGCGTGTCTATCCTTACGGCTCGCTGGCGGCGGATGTGATCGGGTTCACCGGCACGGATAATGAAGGAAATTACGGCCTGGAGGAGTATTACAATGATCTTCTCAACGGCGTCGACGGCAGAGAATACGGATATCTGAACGATGATCTGGCGCTGGAGCGAACCGTAAAAGCGGCAATTGACGGCTATAATATCCATACCACGATCGATGTGAATATACAGATGATCGTGGAGAAGTATCTGAAACAGTACAACGATCAGTATTCCAACGGCTTCCATGCGGGCAACGGCGCGGACAACGTGGGCTGTATCATCATGGATGTCAACACCGGAGAGATCCTTGCGATGGCAAGCTATCCGGGCTATGATCTGAACGATGTGAGGAATCCGCAGTGCCTTCTCGGCTCCAAGCAGGTGGAGGAGATCACCAATGCCAACGGCTATCAGGAGATCCGCCCCACCGGCAAGATCATCGACGAGGAATTGCTCGCCTCCATGAGCGAGGATGAGATCTATCTGAATCTCAACAATCTCTGGAAGAATTACTGCATTACCGGCACCTACGAGCCGGGCTCCACGGCCAAGCCGTTCACCGTGGCGGCCGGACTGGAGGAGGGGATCATCAGCGACAGCTCCAGCTTTGAGTGCACAGGATACATGGATGTGGGCGGATACAAGATCAGATGCCACAACAAGTACGACGGCACGCTGACACTGGAGCAGGCCGTGGCAAAGTCCTGCAACGTCAGCATGATGAAGATCTCACAGATGATGGGAAAGCAGATCTTCACGGATTACCAGCAGCGCTTCAACTTCGGTCTTCGGACCAATATCGATCTGGCGGGCGAAGCCAGGACCGCAAGTCTGGTCTACAATGTGGATGATATGGGGCCTACCGACCTGGCCACCAACAGCTTTGGACAGAATTTCAACGTGACCATGATCGAGATGATCGCCGGTTTCAGTTCCCTGATCAACGGCGGCTACTACTATGAGCCTCATGTGGTGGACCGGATCACCAACGCCAGCGGGGCTACCGTGCAGAACATCGAACCGAGGGTGCTGAAGCAGACAGTTTCGGAATCCACCTCCACGCTGATCCGAAAGTATTGCAGCGCCGTGGTGGAGTACGGGACGGGAGTGTCGGCGAGACCTGCGGGTTACCGCATCGGCGGAAAGACGGGCACCGCGGAGACCATCGATCCCATCACTCACCAGCGCTCATATGATGAAAACGTGGTGTCGTTCATGGGCTACGCGCCGGCCGACGATCCTCAGATCGCCATCTATGTGGTGGTGGACAGGCCCAATGTGGAGCACCAGGGCACGCCCACCTATGCGACCGGGATCGTCCGCAACGTCCTGACGGAGGTGCTGCCCTACCTGAATATCTTTATGACGGAAGAGTTGAGCGACGAGGAGAAAAAGGAATTGGAGGAGCGGCAGATAGAGATCACCACCCAGTACACGCAGACGCCGGAGGGAGACGATCTTGACAGGATCGAGGGAGAGGGATCGTCCGACGGCACCGCCGGAGAGGGACAGCCCGGTGACACCTCCGGGGAGGGGCAGCCCGGTGACTCTGCCGGGGAGGGATCGTCCGACGGCTCTCCAGGAGACGGACAGAGCGATGACGCTTCGGGGCAGGGAGACGGTCCGGCGACCGAGGAACCGCCATGGAAAAGCTTTCCTGTAGATCCCGCCACGGGATATTATGTGGACCCGGAGACGGGGGAAAAATATGATCCGGCTACGGGGCTTGTGGTGGACGGCTCGGAAACGGTAGTCGATCCCGATGTCCCCGTGAATCCCGGCATACAGTAGGACGGTCTGCGGACCGGATTAATCATAACCTCATAAAAACGGGAATAAAGTATATTAAATACCCTTTTTATGAGGTTTTGTATGTTGTTGGACAACAACAAGGTCTTCCACAGGAAGAAGATCCTGACGATCTTCCTGATATGCAGCGGCATTCTGGTCTTTCTGTTCGGGCGCCTTGTCTATCTGTGTGTCTGGCAGGCGGACCACTACTCGAAGATGGCCACCGCCCTGCACGAACGGGAGAGAAGCATCAAGGCTGCCAGGGGCAGGATCCTGGACCGGAACGGCACCGTACTGGCGGACAACATGACAGTGTGCACCGTTTCCGTCATACATAATCAGATCGAGGATCCCGAACAGGTGATCCGGGTGCTCTGCAAAGAGTTGGGGCTGTCGGAATCGTATGTGCGGCCCAGAGTGGAAAAATACTCTTCCATGGAGAGGATCAAAAGTAATATAGACAAGGAAACGGGGGACAGGATCCGGGAGTATGACATGGCGGGAGTAAAGGTGGACGAGGATTACAAGCGCTATTATCCGAACGGAGAGCTTGCCAGCAAGGTGCTGGGCTTTACCGGCAGCGATAACCAGGGCATTATCGGACTGGAGGTAATCTACGAGGACTGCCTGAAGGGGGAGCCGGGGACAATACTCACCGTCACGGACGCGGCAGGCATTGAGGTGGAGTCCGCGGGCGAAAGACGGATCGAGCCGGTGAACGGCAACGACCTGATCCTGAGCATGGATGCCAACATTCAGTCCTACGCCACACAGCTGGCATATCAGGCCATGGCCGCCAAGCAGGCGGACAGTGTGTCCGTTCTGGTGATGGACCCCAGGGACGGTCAGATGCTTGCCATGGTCAATGTGCCGGAGTTCGACCTGAACGCCCCCTATGAGCTGCCGGAGGGGACTCCGACGGCCCTCACGGACAAGGAAAAGCAGGACCTGCTGAACGCTGTCTGGAGGAACGGCTGCATAAACGATACGTATGAACCCGGTTCCACCTTTAAGATCGTCACGGCCGCGGCGGGGCTGGAGGAGGGCGTAGTGACGCCTGACAGCACTTTCAGCTGCCCCGGATATATCATGGTGGACGACCGGAGAATACGCTGTCACAAGGTAGGAGGGCACGGGGCGGAGGACTTTGTTCACGCCACCATGAATTCCTGCAACCCCGTGTTCATTACGGTGGGGCTGCGGCTGGGCGTGGATAACTATTACAAGTACTTTGAGAAATTCGGCCTGCTTCAGAAGACCGGTATCGATCTGCCCGGTGAAGCCGGCACGATCATGCACCGGAAGGAGAATATGGGGAACGTGGAGCTGGCGACAGTGGCGTTCGGGCAGTCCTTTCAGATCACGCCGGTCCAGCTTCTTACCACCGCGGCATCCATCGTGAACGGAGGCAATCGGGTCACGCCGCATTTCGGCGTCAGATCTGTGGATGCGCAGGGCAATGTCCTGACCTCCTTTGAATATCCCGTCGCCAGCGGCATCGTTTCGGAGGAGACCAGCGCCACCATGCGGGAAATACTGGAATTGGTGGTGGCGGAGGGCTCAGGGAAGAACGGAGCCGTCGAGGGCTTTCGCATTGGAGGAAAGACGGCTACCAGTCAGACGCTTCCGAGAGGCAGCGGCAGATACATATCCTCTTTTATCGGGTTCGCACCGGCGGACGATCCCCAGGTCATTGCGCTGGCCATTGTAAATAATCCTCAGGGAATTTACTACGGGGGCCAGGTGGCGGCGCCTATCGTCCGGCAGCTTTTTGAAAATATTCTTCCGTATTTGGGAATAATGGAGTATAATCAAGACAATGAGCAAAATTAGTGTGACGGCGGTTATAGTTTCCTTCTGCCTGAGCGCCCTTTCGGGTCCGCTGGCGATTCCGCTCCTGCGGCGGCTCAAGGCAGGTCAGACGGTGAGGAACGACGGTCCGGCCACGCACCTGAAAAAGACAGGGACCCCCACCATGGGCGGTCTCTTGATCCTGTTCAGCGTGGCGGTGACGTGTCTGCCCTTTCTGGGCAGTCACTCCAAGATAGTTCCCGTGCTGTTCCTGACGTTGGGCTTTGGGATCATAGGATTTCTGGACGATTACATAAAAGTGGTGTGCAGGCGGTCCATGGGGCTGAGCCCGCTGCAAAAATTTGCGGGACAGCTGCTGATCACGGCGCTGTTCGCCTATTATTTGCTGCATTATACGGATGTGAGCCTGGCCATGCGGATCCCTTTTCTGCACGGGAGATATCTGGACCTGGGAATCTGGAATCTGCCGGTCCTGTTCTTTATCGTGCTGGGGACGGTGAACGGCACCAACTTCACGGACGGTCTGGACGGCCTCGCGGGAAGCGTCACAGTCATTGTGGCCGTATTTTTCTCGGTGATCGCCATCGGCAGCAGATGCGGGATCGAGCCGGTGACATGTGCCGTGACAGGGGCCTTGATGGGATTCCTGCTCTTCAATGTGCATCCCGCATCGGTGTTCATGGGCGATACGGGGTCTCTGGCCCTGGGAGGCTTTGTGGCGGCCTGCGGCTACATGCTTCAGATGCCTCTCTTTATAGCGATTGTCGGAATTGTATATCTGGCGGAGGTGGCCTCGGTGATCCTGCAGGTGGGCTACTATAAGCTCAGCGGGGGCAGACGCCTCTTTCGGATGGCGCCCCTCCACCATCACTTTGAACTGTGCGGATGGTCCGAGACGCGCATCACGGCTCTGTTCGCCGTGATCACAGCGCTGATGTGTCTGACGGCGTTGGCTGCCTATTGAGAACAGCGGGGCGGCCCGGTGCATCTTCCCGAAGCGGCGGGATAAAAAGGCGGAGGTTGGAATGGAATGAGAACTGGAGAAAAATGCCTGGTGATCGGATCAGGGATAAGCGGTATCGGGTCGGTGGCCCTGCTGGAGCATATGGGAGCCGACGTGGTGCTGTACGACAGCGACGGGAAAATGACGGAGGCCCTGCTGCGCGAGAAGCTGCCTGCGGAGAGCAAGGCCCAATGTGTGGCCGGACAGCTGCCGGAGGAGATCATGAACGCCACAGAGACAGTGGTCCTGAGCCCCGGAGTCCCCACGGATATCCCGCTGGTGAACGGGCTGCGGGACAGGGGAGCCGAAATCATCGGCGAGATCGAGCTGGGCTACCGGGAGGAGAAGGGCCGGGTCGCAGCCATCACGGGAACGAACGGAAAGACTACTACAACGACCCTGGTGGGGCGGATCATGGAGGCGTATCTCGGCAGCGAAAGGACGTTCGTGGTCGGAAATATCGGCAGATCCTATACCTCGGAATGTCTGAGGACAAGTGCGGATTCCGTCACCGTAGTCGAGATCAGCTCCTTCCAGCTGGAGACCATCCGAGACTTTCATCCGGCGGTATCTGCCATTCTGAACATTACGCCGGATCATCTGAACCGTCATCACACCATGGAGGCCTATGTGGCGGCCAAGGAGAATATTGCGAAGAATCAGACGAAGGAAGACATATGCGTTCTCAACTATGAGAACGGGTACACCCGTGACTTCGGTGAGCGCTGTCCGGCAAGGGTAGTATATTTTTCCTCGGCAAGAGAGCTGGAGGAGGGATATTTTCTCCGGGGAGACAGCGTGGTGCGCAGATTCGGCGGACATTCGGACACCATACTGGACATACACAGGGACATGAACCTGGTGGGGCTCTGCAATGTGGAGAATGTGATGGCTGCCGTCGCCGTCGCAGAGGGAATGGGAGTGCCCATGGACACCATACTGGCAGTGATAAAGGAATTTCACGCAGTGGAGCATAGGATCGAGTTCGTGGCCTCAAAAGGCGGCGTGGACTATTACGATGATTCCAAGGGGACCAATCCGGACGCAGCTATTCAGGGCATACGGGCCATGAGCAGACCCACCGTGCTGATCGGCGGCGGCTATGACAAGGGGAGCGATTACGACGAGTGGATCGAGGCCTTTGAGGGCCGGGTCAAATGGCTGGTGCTTATAGGGCAGACCGGAGAAAAGATAGCGGAGTGCGCAAGGGCGCACGGCTTTGATAAGATCCGCATGGCGGACACCTACGGGGAATGTCTGAAGCTCTGTACGGAGCTGGCGGAGGAGGGTGACGCGGTCCTTTTGTCACCGGCATGCGCCAGCTGGGGGATGTTCAAAAATTATGAGGAGCGGGGAGACATCTTCAAGGAGTATGTGAGAGGACTCGATTGAGAATGAGAGGGAAAAAGAGAAAAGAACAATCGGAATATTTTTTTGACTACAGCCTGCTGTTCATTGTATTGTTCCTGCTGGGGTTCGGTCTTGTGATGATCTATTCCGCCAGCGCCTATGAAGCGTTTCAGAGCTTTCAGGACGAGGCCCACTATCTGAAGAGACAGCTGATCGCAGTGATCATAGGGCTGATCATGATGATCGCGGTGGCAAATATCCCCTATCATTTCTGGGAGCGGTTCTATATGGTGGGATATCTGATCGCCATGGCGCTTGTGCCGCTGGTGCTGACTCCGCTGGGAGTGGAGTCTCACGGTGCGAGACGCTGGATCGAGATCCCCGGAATCGGCATGAACCTGCAGCCGGCGGAGGTGGCAAAGCTGGCCATGATCCTCTTCCTTGCCACCATGGTCTGTAAGATGGGAAAGAGTGTGCGCACCATGAAGGGATTCCTGCTGATGGTGGCGATGCCCATGCCGATAGCGCTGGAGGTATATCTGATCACCAGCAACCTCAGCTCGGCCATCATCATTTTAGGGATTTCTGTCCTGATGGTGTTCGTGGCGAGTCCCGATTACAAAAAGTTCATCATTATGGCGCTCATCGTGCTGGCGCTGGCCGCTCTGGTAGTATACATGGTCGTATCGGGCAGTGACCTGTTCGCGTTCCGCGGCAGCCGTATCAGGGGATGGCTGGATCCGGAGAGCGATCCCACGGACACTACCTTCCAGACCCTGCAGGGCCTGTACGCCATCGGCAGCGGCGGCATATGGGGCAAGGGGCTTGGGCAGAGCATGCAGAAGCTGAACTTCCTGCCGGAGGCACAGAACGACATGATCTTTTCCATTATATGTGAGGAGCTGGGGCTGTTCGGCGCCATCGCCATTATTCTGATGTTCATCATGCTGCTCTGGCGAATGATGGTCATTGCGAACAACGCGCCGGATCTGTTCGGCGCCATGCTCGTGGTAGGAGTGATGGGACACATAGCCATCCAGGCGGTGCTGAATATTGCCGTGGTCACCAACACGATACCGAACACCGGTATCTCTCTGCCGTTCATCAGCTACGGAGGTTCATCGGTGATGTTCCTGCTGGTGGAGATCGGCCTAGTCCTGAGCGTGGCCAGGCGCATACAGCTGAAGGAACTGTGATCAGGCCTGCCGCATAGGATAGAATAGGTTTTTCAGAATGATACCGGATGGTGTTGTATGGATTCTATTCTTATTCAGGGCGGAGTGGCTCTGCAGGGGAAGGTTCGTATTCAAGGTTCTAAAAATGCTGTGCTGCCTATATTGGCAGCCACATTGCTTGTGGGGGAGAACTCCCTCATCAGAAACTGTCCCAGAATTGCGGACGTGTATGCGATGATCAGCCTTTTGAGGAGTCTGGGCTGCAGCGTCAACTGGCAGGAGAACGCTCTGTCCGTCGACACCTCCGCTGTGAGCAGAGGGGAGGTCGGCTCGGAGGCCGTGACCGGGATGCGTTCCTCTCTGTGCCTGCTGGGGGCTCTGATAGGCAGGTGCGGCGAGGTGGTCATGGAGCATCCGGGCGGCTGTGTCATCGGTCAGCGTCCCATCGACATGCATCTGTCCGCACTCAGGCAGATGGGGGTGGTCTTCCGAGAAGAGGGGTGCAGACTGCGGGCGGTGGCGCAAAGACTGCGCGGAGCGCACATCGTACTGCCCTTTCCCAGCGTGGGGGCCACGGAAAATGTCCTTCTGGCAGCAGTGCTGGCAGAGGGGGATACGCTGCTGGAGGGAGCCGCACTGGAGCCTGAGATAACGTCGCTCTGCCGTTACCTGCAATGCTGCGGCGCGTCTATTGAGGGCGTCGGAACGGGCCGGTTGACGGTCCGGGGCGGTAGTGCGCTGCACGGCGCGTCCTTTGCGGTCCCCGCGGACAGGATCGTGGCCGGCACTTACCTGTTCGGCTGTATCGGCACAGGCGGCAGCGTGTTCCTGGAGGATGCGCCGTGGGAAGAGATGACGGCGGTGCTGGAGATCGCAGAGCGCATGAACTGCAGACTGTGCACCTCCGCGGAGGGCATTTATGTGCAGGCGGCGCCCAGACCCGCAGCAGTGAATTTTATCCGGACCGAGCCTTATCCGGGATTTCCGACGGACCTGCAGTCGGTGGCCCTGGCGGTGGCCGCAAGGGGAGACGGGGACAGCCTTATCCGGGAGACTATTTTTGAGAACCGTTTCCGGGTGGCGGAGGATCTGCGCCGGATGGGGGCGGATCTGAAAGAACAGGGCGTGGACAGTATGCTGGTGCACGGCGTGGAAACGCTCCGGGGTACGCTGGTGGAGGCCAGGGAGCTGCGGGGCGGAGCGGCACTGGTGGTGGCCGGACTCATGGCGCAGGGCGAGACAAAGGTGACGGGATGCCGGTATATTTACCGGGGGTATGAAAATATCTGCAGAGATTTCAGAGAGTTAGGAGCGCGGGTGACAGGTGCATAGGAGAAAAAAGCTAAAGATCGTCATAATCCTCATCGCTCTGGCGGCGGCGGTATTGTTCGGCGCAGGGTATTACATTGTGAAGACCTACACGGTCAGCACGGTATATGTGGAGGGCAATGTGCATTACACGGAGGACGAGATCAAGGCGATCGTCATGGACGGTGCCCTGGGAAACAATTCCCTCTATCTCTCCCTGAAGTACAAGAACAGGGGGATAGAGGGGGTCCCCTTTGTGGATGTGATGGATGTCTCCATTCTCGCTCCGGATACGGTGAAGATCACGGTCTATGAAAAGGTGCTCACCGGCTATGTGCAATATATGGGGACTTATCTGTATTTTGATAAGGACGGCTACGTGGTGGAAAGCTCCAGTGTGAAGACCGAGGGCGTGCCCCAGATCGTGGGACTTGCCTTTGACCACGTGGTGGTGGGCGAGGCGCTTCCGGTGGACGATCCCGAAGTGTTCCGAAATGTTCTGAATGTGACCAAGCTGTTGGGAAAATACGATCTTGCATCGGAGAAGATATTCTTTCAGAGCTCCGGCGACATTACGGTGTATTTCGGCGATGTGAAGGTGGCCCTGGGAAACGACAGCGCCACACTGGAGGACAAGCTGATGCTGCTCCCGGAGCTGCTGCCCAGCCTGGAGGGCCGGAAGGGGACTCTTCAGATGGAGAATTACAGCGAGGGCGGAGGCCGATATATTTTTAAGCCGGAGAATTGAGAGGAGGACGGGCCGGTCCGTGGGCCATCGCAATTTTTTTCAGTACTGCACATGAAAATTCAAAATTTAGTTGATTAATTTTGAAATTAATTGTATGATATACTATATGGATTTTAGTAAGGAGGACAAACCTTTGCTTGAGATTAAGACGAACGACGCTGAATCTGCAGCCAAGATCATCGTGGTCGGTGTTGGCGGCGCAGGTAACAATGCTGTAAATAGAATGATTGACGAACAGATCGACGGAGTGGATTTCATCGGAGTGAACACGGACAAGCAGGCACTGCAGCTCTGCAAGGCGCCCAAGCTTTTACAGATCGGAGAAAAGCTGACCAAGGGGCTCGGAGCGGGAGCGAAGCCTGAGGTGGGCGAGAAGGCGGCAGAGGAAAGTGCCGAGGAGATCGCAAATGCCCTGCAGGGCGCGGACATGGTGTTCGTCACCTGCGGTATGGGCGGCGGAACAGGAACCGGCGCGGCTCCGGTGGTGGCAAGACTGGCAAAAGAAATGGGGATCCTCACCGTGGGCGTCGTGACGAAGCCCTTTCGTTTTGAGGCGAAGACACGTATGGCGAACGCGCTTACGGGGATCGACCGCATTAAGGAGCACGTGGATACTCTGATCGTGATTCCCAATGACAAGCTTCTTGAGATCGTGGACAGGCGTACCACTATGCCTGAGGCTCTTAAGAAGGCGGATGAGGTGCTTCAGCAGGCAGTGCAGGGTATCACTGATCTGATCAATGTGCCTGCGATCATCAATCTGGACTTTGCGGATGTACAGACCGTTATGACGGAGAAGGGCATCGCTCATATCGGTATCGGTGAGGGCAAGGGTGACGACAAGGCTATGGAGGCCGTGAAGATGGCGGTGGAGAGTCCGCTGCTGGAGACCACCATTACCGGTGCAAGTCACGTGATCATCAATGTGTCCGGAGATATCACGTTGGCAGATGCCAACGACGCGGTGAGCTATGTGCAGGATCTGGCCGGTGAGGAGGTAAATATCATCTTTGGTGCCATGTACGATGCATCAAAATCCGACACCTGCTATATCACGGTCATTGCCACCGGGCTGGAGGAGGTGGCCGCCAATCCGGTACAGACAAGGCTGGGTGCGGGTTCCGCCTATCGGCAGCCCACGGCTCACATTACTCCCAGCTCTCTGAAGAATCTCGGCATACAGCCTCAGGCAGGCCAGCCCGCAGCGGGACAGCAGACTGCGGCAAGGCCCATGCAGGGGATTCAGAAGCCTGTGGATATCAGGAGCTCCGTGGAGGAGAAGACCTTAAAGATCCCTGATTTCCTGCAGAGAAAGTAAAATACATAATCCGAATACTGTTTCAGACAATGACGCCGGGCAGCTCAGCTGCCCGGCTTTTTTGTGTCTGCTTTCTGTCGAAAAATTACTTGATTTTCATCCCCGCTTTGACAAATTTTATTTCTCAGGACCTTTATAATGATTTTGAAAAGGATGATGCCGATGCATTACGAACTGTATGTAGACAGTCTGTTTCTGGTCAATTTTGTGATGGACCTCTATCTGCTGCTGCTTGTGGACCGCAGCACTCTCCGCACTGCCACGCCGGGGAGACTGCTGGCGGGAGCCGCGGTGGGAGGGGTGAGCGGACTTTTTCCGTTCCTTTTGCCGGGGCCGGCGCTCTTCAAGGCGGCTGCGGCAGGTCTGACCGGAACGGCGGGAATGATCTTGGCGGCCTTCCCCGTAAAGGGGTTCAGAATGTTTCTGAAGCTGTTTGAGAGGCTGATCCTGTTCTCCTTTTGTATGGGAGGTACGCTGCTGTTCCTCATCCGTGCTTTTCCGATCCTGCGCCGATTTCTCACGGGTATTTTTGGGATCATGGGAGCGGGAGGCCTTTGCTGCCTGCTGCTGCTCCGATCCTGGCAGGGCAGAGGAGAGGCGAACGGTCTGTGCCGGGCTGTCCTGATCGTGGAACGGGCCGAGCTGGAGGTGACGGCGCTGGTGGATTCGGGGAATTCACTGACGGAGCCTATCAGCGGGAGGCCGGTGTGCATTGTGGAGGAGAATGTTTTCAGGGAGCTTTTCGGAGAGGGTGTTCCTCCGGGCTACCGGGTCGTTCCCTATCACAGCATCGGGAAAAAGCGGGGGATCATGAAGGGCTGTCTTCTTCCCGAACTTCGGCTTGAGATCGACGGCATACGCAAAAGCTTTCGGGAGGTCTGTATTGCAGTCAGCCCACAGAGCATCGCCGGTGCGGAGGATGCGGAGGCGGAGTCCGTAAAAATGATAATCAATCCCGCGCTCCTTCAGGAAAAGGAGAGCGGGAGGCCGTCTGTGCGGCAGAATGAGAGGATATATGATACTGAAAGTGGCAATACCGGGAAAAATGCAATTTAAAATGATCCGCAGGGAGAATCTGTTCCTGCATAAGAAGGGAGACATCCATTATATAGGAGGCGCGGAGGTGCTGCCCCCGCCCCTGGAGGTGGACAGGGAGAGCCAGGTCATAAGGGAGCTTGGCACGGAGATAGATGCGGAGGCCAAGGCGACCCTGATCGAACATAACCTGAGGCTCGTGGTATATATCGCAAAGAAGTTCGACAATACGGGCGTCGGGGTGGAGGACCTGATCTCCATCGGCACGATCGGCCTGATAAAGTCCATCAACACCTTCAATCCGGAGAAGAACATCAAGCTGGCGACTTACGCCTCCAGGTGCATAGAGAACGAGATCCTGATGTATCTCAGAAGGAACAACAAGACAAAGCTGGAGGTGTCCATCGACGAGCCGCTGAATGTGGACTGGGACGGGAACGAGCTTCTCCTGTCGGATATTCTGGGAACGGATGAGGATGTGATCTACCGCGACATTGAAAACGAGGTGGAGAGAAAACTGCTTATGGGAGCAGTCAGTAAGCTCTCCGAGCGGGAGAAGACCATTATTGAACTGCGCTTTGGCCTTGGGACTCCTGACGGTCAGGAGATGACGCAGAAGGAGGTCGCCTCCCTGCTGGGAATCTCCCAGTCTTACATATCGAGATTGGAAAAAAAGATCATGCGTCAGCTCAAAAAAGAGATGAGCAGCCATATTTAGGTATGGCGGGATGCAGGAAAATGAGTTATACTGAATACAGACATGACAGGGCGTCCGAAGGTCCGGCGTCCTGGCAGCCTGTGAGCGCAGGCATGTTCGTTCGCCTGCGCATAAGAAGAACGGTACAAACGGTACAATGGAAAGAACTGGAGCGTACATAAATGATCCAAAGAAGTGACATCCTATCTATGGAGTATTTGAAGAAAACGGAATTTACCGGCAGCCACCAGGGCATGCGCTACCGCCTGGAGGGAACGGCCTCAGAGGGCGGAAGGAAGCTCAGGGCCACGGTCTGGCCGGAGCCGTTCAATTTTATCACCACGCCTGAGGAGGAAAAGGAAAGCAGGGAATTCACCTTTGACGAGGACGGCGTGGTCGATGCGGTGGCATGGATGAACGACAGACTGTTTGAAGAAAAGGACAGGTGGGAGCAAGCTGTCCGGAGAATGTAAGATGTTGAAATATATATATGGGGATTTGATTTCCGTGTTGAAGTACCTCCCCTACGGACTGGCGTTGGGAATTCCCATCGCCTTAATTCTTTTGTGTCTGATGACCCGCGGCGGCCGGCAGAAAAGGAGCGTGATATCCATGCTGCCGGCGGCTGTCTGCGCGGGATATTTCGGGATCCTGCTGGTCATCACCTTCTTTTCCAGAGAGGTGGGAAGCAGCGCCGGCACAGCCGACCTGGAGCTGTTCTCCACCTGGGGGATCAACACCAGGAACAATGCCTATGTGGTGGAGAATGTGCTGCTGTTCGTCCCTTACGGATTTCTCCTGAGCTGGGTCTTTGAGTGGGCGAGAGGGTTCTGGAAGTGCATGTGGTCCGGCGCGGTGACCAGTGTGGCGGTAGAATGCCTGCAGCTGGTCACGGGCAGAGGATTTTTTCAGATCGACGACATTCTGACCAATATTCTGGGGACCGTCATCGGATATCTGATCTTTTGGGCGTGCCTGGGAGGGCGGAGGCGGTGACCTGCGTCCGCAGATCCGGCCCTCAGGCTGTCAGATAAGCCCGCATGGTCCGCAGGGCATTTTTCTCCAGTCTTGACACCTGCGCCTGGGAGATGCCGATGGATTCCGCCACCTCCATCTGGGTCTTGCCCTCGAAAAAGCGCAGGGAGATGATCTCATGTTCCCGGTCGTTCAGTTTTTTCATGGCTTCGCTCAGGGAGAGATGCTCCACCCAGGTCTCCTCCTTATTTTTTTTATCGCTGATCTGGTCCATCACATACAGAGTGTCCCCGCCGTCAGTGAAGATGGGCTCGTAGAGGCTCATGGGATTTTGGATGGCATCCAGGGCGTAGGCGATATCCTCCTTGGAAATGCCGATCTCCCCGGCGATCTCCTCGATGGTGGGCTCCTTCAGATTCTTCCGGGTCAGCTCTTCTCTGGCATAGATGGCCTTATAGGCGGTGTCCTTCAGAGAGCGGGAGACCCGGATGCTGTTGTTGTCCCGGAGGAATCGGCGGATCTCGCCAATGATCATGGGCACGGCGTACGTGCTGAATTTTACATTGAGGGAGGAGTCGAAATTGTCGATGGCCTTGATGAGGCCGATACAGCCGATCTGAAACAGGTCATCCACGTTCTCGTTGCTGGAGGAAAAGCGTTTGATCACACTTAGGACAAGCCGAAGATTTCCTTCGATATAGGCCTCTCTTGCTTTGGCGTCTCCCTCGCCGATCCTCTGGAAGAGCGCTTCCTTTTCCTCTGCCTTCAGCAGAGGCAGCTTTGAGGTATTTACCCCGCAGATCTCAACCTTTCCCTGTGTCATATCTCCTCTTTTCCGCGGGCCGTTCATGCCTGCATTTCTTTTTGCTGTCAGTGGTAGTATGTACCCGGATCTCAAAAATATTCCGCAGCGCGGCCGTGGGAGCCTGCTATTTTTTCATTCTCATATGCCGTCGGATGACATATATTGGTAATAATAGCGACAGAGGTGTTTGAGATGCTGTATTCGGAATTAAAATGCAAGGATGTGATCAATACGAGGGACTGTAAAAAGCTGGGGAGGGTGTGCGATCTGGAGTTCGATCCCTGCAGCGGGTGTATCTGCAAGATCATGGTGCCGGGGTGCAACAAGGTGCTGAATTTTCTGAACTGTGAACCCAATATCGTGATCCCCTTTAAGGATATCTGTCAGATCGGACCGGATATCATTCTGGTTGACATTCACTGCTGATTCAGTTTAAAATAGGTATGGACAACAGGGGTACAGGCAGCTTATCTGTACATTCGGAGAAAGGGGATACATCTATGAAATGTCCTTTTTGCAGCCATGAAAATACCAGAGTGATCGATTCCAGACCGGCGGAGGACAACAATTCCATCAGGCGCCGCCGCGTCTGCGACGAATGCGGAAAGCGGTTCACCACCTATGAGAAGGTGGAGACGATCCCGCTGATCATTATCAAAAAGGATAACAACAGAGAGACCTACGACCGCTCCAAGATAGAGAAGGGAGTGCTGAGGGCCTGCCACAAGAGGCCGGTCAGCGCCCAGCAGATAACGGAACTGGTAGACGAGGTGGAGAACGAGATCACCAACATGGAGGACAAGGAGATTGCCAGCCAGGTGATCGGCGAGCTGCTGATGAATAAGCTGCGGGTCCTGGATCCGGTGGCCTATGTGCGCTTTGCCTCCGTGTACAGGGAGTTCAAGGATGTGAATACCTTTATGGATGAACTGAAGAAGGTGCTGGAATAAAGAGGGGCGAGCCCCTCTTTTTCAATGTTTCTTCATGAAGCCCTGCAGACAGAGGGAATACAGGACCATCAGCGCCAGCTGGCTGGAGAGCAGTCCCCAGAGGTAACCTGTGATGCCGAATCTCGGCACCGCAAGGAACACAAAGGCCAGGCGGATCAGCAGGCAGACGACGTTCATGAGGAAAATATGCCCCGACATCCCCAGGCCCTGAAGTATGCTGGAAAGTGTGGTGTCCAGGTACAGGAAGGGGCAGATGAAGCCCAGGGTCGTGATAAAGTAACCGGCCAGGGGGCTGTCGAAGAGCGCGGTTCCTGCCCATCGGCCGAAGAGCACAAAGACGAGCATACAGAAAAGGCCCATGAGCCCGCAGTATTTTACGGTCCTGGCGGTGGCTCTCTTTACCGCGGCCATGTCTCCCAGGGCATAGCTTTCCGATATCACGGGAAGCAGCAGGATCGCTACCGAGCTGGTCAGGGCATTCGGGAAGAAGATAAAGGGCATTGCCATGCCGGTGAGAACGCCGTATACACTCAGGGCGGTCACATTGTCATAGCCATAGATGCGGAGCCTTGCGGGGATGGAGACGGATTCTATGCTCTGCAGCAGGTTCAGCACGATGCGGTTGGCTGTCAGAGGGATGGCCATTGCCAGCAGTTTGCCGTACAGACCGCCGGGATCCTGGCGCAGCCGCCCCATGCCGGAGACCACGAGACCTTTGTCCGGAAGGAACCTGTCGGCGAAGCAGCGGCAGGCCGCGGCCAGGGACAGAAGCATGGAGAAGAACTCCCCTGCCGTGAGGCCGAAGACGGCCACGGATATGGAGGGGAGCTGCCCTGCGGCAAGGCTGCGGGCGGATACTATGTAGACGCAGGCCACCCGGACGGTCTGCTCCAGAAGCTGCGAGGCGGCGGGGACTCCCGCTTTTTTTATGCCGTAAAAATAGCCGTTGGCGCATGCGTGGACGGCTCCCAGCGGAATGGAGAACGCGAGAATACGCAGCATGGAGGCTGTGCGGGGCTCCTGCAGCAGGACAACGGCGATGGGATCGGCGAACCGATAGACCGCAAGACTGCACAGGAGAGACAGCGGGAGGGAGATGCTCAGGCCAACCGCCAGGGGGCGAAAGGAGGGTCGCTTTTCGATGGCCGTCTGCTCGGCCACCAGCTTGGAGATGGCCGTCTGATATCCCGCCCCGGTAAGCGCAAAGGAAAGGGAGAGGACGGGATTTAAGAGCTGGTAGATCCCCATCCCTTCTTCGCCGAACAGTCTTGACAGATAGATCCTGTAAAAAAAGCCGATGACGCGGCTTAAAAATCCGGTGGCGGTCAGAATGATGGTGCCGAAGATCAGCGGATGACTTTTTCGAGTGCTCATGGATACCTTGCGGAACGTACAGACGTGCCGTAGCTTTTTGTCTATTTATATTCGGTCCCGACGGTTGACAGAACCGAACATTGGTGTTATATTATTCTTGAATTCCTAGTAAGATAGTATAAATTAAGGTAATAGGGAGATATTCTAAGGGCTGAAGAAAATATCTGCCGGATTATGGAAAGAAAAGAGGTAAGGGCAATGATATATCTGGACAATGCGGCCACGACCAAAGCGGCGCCTGAGGTAGTGGAGGCCATGCTGCCGTATTTTACAGAAAACTACGGAAATCCCAGCACGATCTATTCGCTGGGCTCCTCCGCCAAAAAGGCCGTGAACGAGGCCAGGAGAAATCTGGCGGAGGTCATCGGCGCAAAGCAGGAGGAGATCTATTTTACGGCGGGCGGTTCAGAGGCAGACAACTGGGCGCTGAAGGCGGCAGCCGAGGCCTGCGGTGAAAAGGGAAAGCACATCATCACCACAAGGATAGAGCACCATGCTGTCCTGCACACCTGTGAGTATCTGGAAAAGAGGGGCTACGAAGTGACCTACCTGGAGGTGGACAGCGACGGTCTGGTGGATCCGGAGGCGCTGCGCAGAGCGATCCGGCCGGACACGATACTGATCAGTATTATGTTCGCCAACAATGAGATCGGTGTCATAGAGCCCATCGCGGAGCTGGGCGCCATCGCAAGGGAACACGGCATTCTGTTTCATACCGACGCGGTGCAGGCCTTCGGACAGGTGCCCATGAACGTGGATGAGCTGAATGTGGATATGCTCAGCGCCAGCGCCCACAAGCTGAACGGGCCAAAGGGCGTCGGCATGCTGTACATCCGCACCGGCGTGAAGATCCGATCCTTTGTGCACGGAGGCGCTCAGGAGCGCGGCCGCAGGGCGGGAACGGAGAACGTGCCCGGCATCGTCGGCTTTGGGGCTGCGGCTGCCAGAGCAATGCGGATCATGGATGAGAAGATGAAGAAAGAGCTGCAGCTGCGCGACTATCTGATCGGGCGCATCGAGAAGGAGATTCCTTACAGTCGGCTGAACGGGCACAGGACAAGACGTTTGCCGGGGAACGTGAATTTTTCCTTTGAGTTCATAGAGGGCGAATCCATGCTGATCATGCTGGATATGAAGGGCATCTGCGCTTCCAGCGGTTCCGCCTGCACATCCGGCTCCCTGGATCCGTCGCATGTGCTGCTGGCCATCGGCCTGAAGCATGAGGTCGCACACGGATCTCTGAGACTGACCCTGTCGGAAGAGAATACAAAAGAAGAGATGGATCTCGTTGTGGATGAGCTGAAAAGGATCGTGCAGAGGCTGCGGGAGATGTCGCCCCTGTATGAAGATTTTATGAGGAAGAATCAGGCGTAGGAGGATAATATGTACAGCGAAAAGGTGATGGACCATTTTCAGAACCCCAGGAATGTGGGAGAAATAGAGAATGCCAGCGGTGTCGGCACGGTGGGCAATGCCAAGTGCGGCGACATCATGAGAATTTTTCTGGATATAGACGATGAGGGGATCGTCCGGGATGCCAAATTCAAGACGTTCGGGTGCGGCGCGGCCGTGGCGACCAGCTCCATGGCCACGGAGCTGGTGAAGGGCAAGACGATCCAGGAGGCTCTGCAGGTGACCAACAAGGCGGTGATGGAGGCACTGGACGGACTCCCGCCCGTGAAGGTCCACTGCTCCCTGCTGGCTGAGGAGGCTATCCATGCCGCTCTCTGGGATTATGCGGAGAAGCATCATATTGTCATCGAGGGCCTTGAGAGACCTAAGAATGATATCAGCGAAGGGGAAGAAGAGGAAGAGTATTAGAAGACCTGCATCGGGATAGAATAAAATGATATGGAAGAGAGCCGTCGCGCAGGGCCGGAGAGCAGGTGCGGCGGTTTTTTATAGGGAAATCGCATGAAGAAGAAAGTGGTAGTGGGAATGTCCGGAGGAGTGGATTCCTCCGTGGCGGCTTATCTCTTAAAGGAACAGGGCTACGATGTCGTCGGCATCACCATGCAGATCTGGCAGGAGGAGGGCGATGATGCGGTCCAGGCGAACGGCGGCTGCTGCGGCATGTCCGCGGTGGAGGATGCGAGACGGGTGGCGGAGATGCTGGACATCCCCCACTATGTGATGAATTTCCGGAATGAGTTCCGGCGCAGCGTGATAGATTATTTTGTGGAAGAATACCTGCGGGGCCGCACTCCCAATCCCTGCATCGCCTGCAACCGCTATGTGAAGTGGGAGGCGCTGATGGACCGGAGCCGGCAGATCGGGGCAGACTATATTGCAACGGGACATTACGCGAGGATCGCCCGTCTTGCCAACGGCCGTCTGGCCATAAGGAATTCGGCCGCCGCAGCCAAGGATCAGACATACGCACTGTACAGTCTGACCCAGGAGCAGCTGGCCGGGACGCTGATGCCGGTGGGCGAATACACGAAGGAACAGGTCCGGGCGATCGCCGCCGGGCAGGGGCTGCCGGTGGCGGACAAGCCGGACAGCCAGGAGATATGCTTTGTGCCCGATGACGATTATGCGGCCTTTATCGACCGGGAGGCGGGAGAACGTGTGCCGGGGCCGGGCAATTTCGTGGATATGTCAGGGCAGGTGCTGGGGCGCCACAGGGGAATCACCCACTATACCGTAGGACAGCGCAGGGGGCTGGGGCTTTCCGCGGGGGAGAGGGTCTTTGTGAAGGAGATCAGACCTGAGACCAATGAGGTGGTCATAGGCAGGGATCGGGATGTGTTCTGTTCCGAGGTGCTCTGCGACAGGGTCAATTATATGGCGGTAGAGGATCTGACGGAAGCCGTTCCGGTCCTGGCAAAGATACGCTACAACCACAGCGGCGCGGCCTGCGTCATCGAAAAGCTGCCCGACGGCAGGGTGCGTTGCCGGTTCCCGGAGCCGGTGCGCGCGGCCGCGCCGGGACAGGCAGCGGTCTTTTACCGGGACGGGTATGTGCTGGGCGGCGGAACGATTCTCTGAAGGACCTGCACGGCGGCCGGGGCGGCTGCATAGGCTGATGGAAGAAGTACATGTGTGAGCAGGAAGGAGAACTGCATGGATTATAGTTTCAGTGACGGGGAAGGGAGTGCCCGGAACCCGCGCTTCGGGCAGGTCAGAGGAACCGTAGTGGACATGATGCCCGCCAGAATGGGGAACCGGGGAGCCGGCGGCTGTATGCTGTTCGTCACCCTTGAGCGCGAGGAAGGCGACACGGTGAATGTAATTTTGTCCCCTGCTGCCTTCGTGGTGGATTTTGAGACACTGTCCGTGGGCATGGACTGTACCTTCTGGTATCTGGCGGATGCCCCGATGCTGCTGATCTATCCGCCCCAGTACAATGCGGCGGTGGCCGCCGTGAACAGGAACAGCCGGATGGTGGATGTGAGCCGCTACGGGAGAGAGCTGGTGAATCAGGAGAGGACACTGCAGCTGAAGCTGGACGGCTCCGTGGACATCCGCACCACAAATAACCAGTATTTTCAGGGAAGTCCTGCGGGACATGATCTGGTGGTGATCTATGAGACATCTACCAGAAGCATCCCGGCGCAGACCACCCCTAAAAAAATCGTCGTGCTCTGCAGTTGAGACGCGCGGAGCCTCCGCAGAAGGCTGTTTTCAAAAGACGGCGGTTCTGCTACAATGTCAGAGAAAGAGGAAGAGGTACGGGAGCGGCTATGTTAAAAATATTTTTGGTGGAGAACGATAGTGCTGTAAGGGAAGAGATCAAGGGCAAATTCGATTGGAAAGACCGGGGATTTGAATTTTGCGGGGAGGCCGGCGACGGGGAGCTGGCCTTTCCGCTGATCAAAAGCGCAAGGCCTGATATTGTGATCACGGACATCAGGATGCCGTTCATGGACGGCCTTGCCCTGAGCAGGCTGATCAGGCGGGAAATGCCCCTTACGGAGATCGTCGTGCTGACGGAGGAACAGAATTTTGAATACGCCAGAGAGTGCGTAAGGCTGGGCGTCGCAGGATATCTTTTGAAGCCTGTGGACGGCGGTGAACTGCTGGCGGAGCTGGATTCTCTGGCAGAGCGGATACAGGAGAGGAACAGACAGCGCGAGAACAGCGGAAAATACAGGGAAGAGACGGAGCAGAGCCTTCTTCGGGACAGAAGGGAGCTGTTCCGCCGGCTCATCACGGGCTCCCAGTCTCCGGCCCTGCTGTTGGAAGCCGCGCAGGCGCTGGGGCTGGAGCTTTCCGCCGTCTGGTACAACCTTTTGCTGGTCAAGATACAGGATCACGGCCGGACCTATGAAGAGCGCCGCCGGATCGCCGCCGAGATCGAGGACCGGTTCCTGAAGAGAATGGCGGCCCGTGCGGAGCAGATACTCGTCTTTGACAGGGAGCCGGAGGGGAAGGCCCTTCTTCTGAAGGCAGATTCGGCGGAAGAGATGGCGGAGCTCCAGGATGATGTGACCGCCGGATTGAAGGAAACGCTGAGCGCATACAGCGGCATCGACTGCCTCAGCGGTCTCGGCAGGCCTGTGAACCGTCTCGGAGAACTGCCGGGCTCCTTTGAGGGAGCCGGCCGCGCGCTTGCACGCCGCTATCTGGAGGAGAAGAACAGTGCTCTGGCGGACGGCGGACCGGATCAGGAATATGGGGGGGTCGGCGGGGACGGATCCGATATTGGCAATATCAGCCCCAAGCAGGTGGACCGCGGCATACTGAGAGAGTTCCTGAAAACGGGCCGCAGAGAGGAGACATCCGGTTTTCTGGAGGAGTATTTCCGCGTGCTGTGGGACGATAATGCTATCAGGTCCAACATCTTCAGACAGTATATCATCTTGGACGCTTATTTCTGTGTGGCGGATTTTCTGGAGGAGCTGCAGATACCGCGGACGGAGATCGCGCCCCCGGATACGGTGCCCGGCGCCCTGCAGAGAGCGGAGGATGCAGCCGCCTACGTGGCGGATATCGTGAACGGCGCCATGGAGCTGCGGGATCAGGCCGCGGACAACAGATACAGGGACATTGTCCGCCAGGTGAAGCAGTACATTGAGGAAAACTATGCGGATGAGGAGCTGTCGCTGAACCTGCTGGCCGCCCACGTGAACTTTTCTCCCAACCACCTGAGCATGGTCTTCAGCCAGCAGACGGGAAAGACCCTGATCAGGTATCTGACCGATGTCAGGATGAACAGGGCGAAGGAGCTGCTGCGGTGCACCGGGAAGAGGAGCAGTGTGATCAGCGCGGAGGTGGGATATAAGGACCCCCATTATTTTTCCTATCTGTTCAAAAAGACCCAGGGGATGACGCCGACACAGTTCCGCACCGGCGGGAACGGTCAGAGCAGTCCGGGCGGCGGGCAGGTGCAATAAGAAACTCTTGTTTTAATAAAAAAACAAAACGAAATAATAAATTTATATACTCCCAAACTTTTTTAATAAAAAAATCAACTTTTATGGCGTTTGTCTGAATGGATTTTTTTAGTACGCTACGATAGAATACAAATATCGGGAAATTGATTCCCGGCTACAACAACTTTTTGGGAGGATTGATCAACATGAAGAAGAGACTTTTAGCAGTTGTTATGGCAGCAGCCATGGTTCTCGGTGTGGCTGCCTGCGGTAACGAGGCTGCACCTGCTGCTGGCAGCAGTGACGGCAACATCAAGGTCGGCATTATCAACAACGACCCCAACGAGTCCGGTTACCGTACCGCAAATGACAATGATCTGAAGGCAATGTTCACCGCAGAGAACGGCTATGACGCTACGTTCGCATACGGCAAGACCAACGACGAGCAGATCAATGCGGCACAGCAGATGATCCAGGACGGCGTTGACTACCTGCTTCTCTCCGCAGCAGACGTTTCCGGTTGGGACAGCGTTCTGCAGGATGCGAACAACCAGGGCATCAAGGTCATTCTGTATGACCGCACCATCGATGCAGATCCCAGCCTCTATGTAGCTTCTATCGTTTCCGATATGGCGAAAGAGGGCGAGACCGCAGCGAACTGGCTGAAGAGTCAGAACCTGAGCGAGTACAACATCATCCACATTCAGGGCCAGATGGGTACCGCAGCACAGGTAGGCCGCAGCGGCGCTCTGAGCGATATGGCAAGCGCAGAGGGATGGAACATTGTTGTTCAGCAGACCGGTGACTGGAACGCAGAGAAGGCTCAGCAGATCGTTCAGTCTCAGATCGATGCAGGCAACAGCTTCAATGTCATCTATGCCGAGAACGACGACATGGCAAAGGGCGCAGTTGCAGCTCTGGACGCTAACGGAATCACTCACGGCGTGAACGGCGATGTCATCATCATGGGCTTCGATACCAACAAGTGGGCTCTTCAGGAGCTGAAGGCCGGCAACTGGAACTACGACGGCCAGTGCAACCCTCTGCAGGCTTCCTACCTGGATGATATCATCAAGAAGCTGGAGAAGGGCGAGACCATCTCTGAGAAGACCGTTGTCATGGACGAGAAGGGCTTTGACGCTACGACCATTACCGACGAGGACATCGAGAAATACGGCATCTGATCGTAAGAACGGTCTGAGTCCTATAGCTAGTGGCTGATAAAGTGCGGCGCAGCGTAAATGAAAATCGTACGCTTGCACCGCACTTTTTTTAAAAATATGACTGACGAGGTGAATGCGCGGGTGAACGAAAATATTGTATTGGAAATGAAAAATATTCACAAGGGCTTTCCCGGAGTAAAGGCGCTGCAGGGCGTGGAATTTACCTTGCGGGAAGGTGAGATCCATGCGCTGATGGGAGAGAACGGAGCCGGCAAGTCCACACTGATCAAGGTGCTGACAGGAGTGTATGAAAAGGACGAGGGCGATATCTTTTTGAAGGGATATGACAAGGCCGTTTCCATCCGTTCCCCTCAGGATGCGCAGAGGGTAGGCATCAGTACCGTGTATCAGGAGATCACTCTCTGTCCCAATCTCTCTGTTGCGGAGAATATGTACATAGGCCGTACGGCAGGCATGGGGCAGAACTGGAAGAAGATCAATGCCGACGCGGATAAGCTTCTCAAGTCCCTTGATATTCCCGCCACCGCCACCCAGCAGCTCGCAAGCTGCTCCATCGCGGTACAGCAGATGGTGGCGATCGCAAGGGCTGTGGATATGGACTGCAAGGTGCTGATCCTGGATGAGCCCACATCCTCTCTGGATGAGCAGGAGGTCGCAAAGCTGTTCGGATTGATGCGGAACCTGAAGGAGAAGGGCGTGGGAATCATCTTTGTGACCCATTTCCTGGATCAGGTGTACGAGGTCTGCGACAGGATCACGGTACTGCGGGACGGCAAGCTGGTGGGCGCATACGACATCAAGGATCTGCCGAGAGTGCAGCTGGTCGCCAAGATGCTGGGCAAGGATCTGGACGACATGTCGGACATTAAGTCCGAGGGAGCCGTCTACAGCGGAGAGGACGCCGGCACCGCCGTTCTGGAGGCGGAGCAGCTCGTGAGCGACGCCGGCATCAAGCCCTTTGACTTCCACATCAACAAGGGCGAGGTCAACGGCTTTACGGGCCTGCTGGGTTCGGGCAGGAGCGAGTGTGTCCGCGCGATCTTCGGTGCGGACAGAGTGGTGGGCGGCAAGGTGAAGATGCACGGCAAGACCGTCAAGATCAGCAAGCCCCTGCATGCTATGAAGCAGGGAATCGCCTACCTCCCTGAGGACAGAAAGCTGGACGGCATCGTGGGAGACCTGTCCGTGCGGGACAACATCATTCTGGCACTGCAGACCTTGAAGGGCTTCTTCCGGCCGATCTCCAAGGCGCAGGCATATAAGTACGCAGACGAATACATTAAGCTGCTTGACGTAAAGACAGCTTCCGCGGATACGCCGATCAAGTCCCTGTCCGGCGGAAATCAGCAGAAGGTGATCCTGGCAAGATGGCTTTTGACACATCCCGAATATCTGATCCTGGATGAGCCCACCAGAGGTATCGACGTGGGCACCAAGGTAGATATTCAGAAGCTGGTGCTGAAGCTTGCCGGCGAGGGAATGAGCATCACCTTCATCTCCTCCGAGACGGACGAGATGCTCCGCACCTGCTCCCGTCTGGTCGTGATGAGAGACCGCAAGGTGGTGGGAGAGCTTTCGGGAGAGCAGCTGACACAGAATATGATTATGAATACGATTGCCGGAGGGAACAGAGACAATGCAGAAAACTGAGAAAAAGAAAGCAAGTCCTATGGAAGTTCTGAAAAAAATTCTGGGCCGGCAGATCTTTATTCCGATTGCAGCTCTGCTGCTGCTGGTCCTGTTCAACCTGATCGCGGATCCGGGCTTCTTCGCCATCTCCCTGAAGACGAACAGTGCGGGAAATCCCATATTGACAGGTTATCTGATTACAATTCTTGATAACGGCTCAGAGCTGGCGATCCTGGCCATAGGTATGACGCTGGTGACGGCGGCGGCCGGCGGACAGGATATCAGTGTGGGCGCAGGCATCGCCATCAGCGGAAGCGTGATGCTGCGGGTGCTCTGCGGCACCAACCCCAAGCCGGAAGCAATACAGGCCCCCATCATCGTGGCCTTTCTGGTAGGCTGCCTGGCAGCGATGCTCTGCGGCGCCTTCAACGGTGCACTGGTGGCATATTTTAAGATTCAGCCCATGGTGGCCACGCTGATCCTGTATACGGCGGGACGCTCCATCGCGGCGTGGGTCAATCAGAATCAGCTGCCCATTGTTCCGCCGGGACCTTTTTCCTACTTTGGCGGGGTGATTCCGGGGATTCCTATACCCACACCGTTCTTCATCGCGGTGGCCTGCATGATCCTGATCGCGCTGGTGCTGAAGTTCACCACACTGGGTCTGTATACGCAGTCGGTGGGCATCAACGAGAGCTCCTCCAGACTGAACGGTCTGAATCCTATTCTGATCAAGTTCCTGGCCTTTGTGATCCTGGGCGTCTGTGTGGCGGTCGCCGGGCTCATCAAGGTAAGCCGGTTCTCCACGATCAACTACTCTGTGATCGCAAAGGATATCGAGATGGATGCGATCCTTGCGGTGGCGCTGGGCGGAAATGCGCTGGGCGGCGGTAAATTCAACATAGCCGCATCCATTCTGGGCGCGTACGTGATCCAGTTCCTGACGACGACGCTCTATAAGTTCAACGTCCGGTCAGACGCACTGCCCGCATACAAGGCGGTGGTGGTGATCCTGCTGGTGGTCGCCAGCGCACCGAGAGTGAGAGAGTATCTGAACGGTCTGAAGAAAAATATGGGCCGCCGTCTGAGCAGAAGGGAGGTCGGTTGATATGTCTTCCGAAAAAACAAAGTCCTCCGGGAAGGGACTCGGCAACAGATTTCGGAACATGACGGATACCAATCTGCTGCTTACCATTACCATCGTGATCTTTTTCGTAATGTATATCGGTGCGATGCTCATTCAGGGCGGAGCTTTCCTAAGGCCCCAGTCCTTCCTGAATATCCTGAATTCCCAGGCGGCTCTGATCATTGCTGCCTGCGGTATGAGCATTGTCATGATCACCGGCGGAATTGATATTTCCGTGGGAGGTGTGGCAGCTCTGGTCAGCATGAGCTGTGCGGTATATCTGGACTTCCACGGCGGAAACGTCTTCGGGGCGCTGATGATCGCACTGGGGATCGGTCTCGCGTTCGGTCTTGTTCAGGGAGCCCTGGTGGCATACCTGGACATTCAGCCCTTTATCGTCACCCTTGCGGGAATGTTCTTCGCCCGCGGCATGACGACCATCGTGCACACCGAGCCCTTCAACGTATCCAATGAACAGTTCCTGGCATTAAAGAATGTGCGTATCGTGATCCCCGGTCTTGGATCTATGAGCAAGAACGGGACCTATGTGGACGCTTACATTGAGATCGGTGTGGTAGTCGCACTGCTCACGGTCGCTATTTTCTTCTGTGTGCTGCGCTGGACAAAGCTTGGCCGCCGTTTCTACGCGGTGGGCGGAAACAGCCAGAGCGCGCTGATGCTGGGAATCAACGTGAGACGGACAAAATTTTATTCCCACCTGCTCTGCGGCCTGCTGGCAGGTATCGGCGGATTCATCTATTTCCTGCACATCGGTTCCGGTTCGCCCTCCCATGCGTCCGGCATGGAGATGAATGCCATTGCTTCCTCTATTATCGGCGGCACCATGCTGACGGGAGGCGTAGGCAATATCATCGGTACCCTGTTCGGCGTGCTGTCCCTCAGCACCATACAGAACATTGTGTCCTCCGCAGGTCTGGGCGAGGCGTGGTGGACGGGCATCACCATTGCGGGCATGCTGTGTCTGTTCCTGGTGATCCAGAGCGTGGTCATGGCGCGCAAAAAGAAAGCATTGAAGTCCTGAACAATAGGATAGCGTATTATTGAAGGCAGGGAGGCGGCAGCGGCGGAAGCTGCTGCCGCCTCCCATATAAGGCGGGCGGCAGAGCCGCGGCCGGGAGGTGCCTATGGAAAAGAAAAGAGCAAAACTGAGTCTGTTCGGCATATTGATCATGCTTTCCCTGATACCGCTTGTGATGTCCATCGGCATCATCAGTGTGATATCGCTGTGGATCACGAATCGCAATATGGAGGACGCTGCAAAGGACACGCTTTATATCGTGGCGAACAATCTGGCGAGTTATTGTGAGGAGCGCCAGATCACGGCGGTCAGCGCCGAGCAGTATATGGGCTACCTCGACAGTCTGAAGGACCGGAATATAGAGATGGCCATCATGCTGGACGGCGTGCCGAGCGCTACGTCCATTCGGAACAAGAACGATTATCGGATCAGAGAGATTGAATTTGAAAAAGACATTGTCGCTGACAGAGCGGAAATTGAGAACGGATATTACGATGAATATGTCCTGATCGACGATCAGGCGTATTACGCTTACTATATGCCCATCTGGAGAGACGGCGATATTATCGGCCTGGCATTTGCCGGTCAGCTTCAGGAGCATGTGACGGGAGCCACAAGGAGCATTGTCATCACATTTGTTTCGATTGCGGTCCTGCTGATCGTGCTTTTTGCGGTCATTGCATTTATCTTTAACAGAGGGCTGTCCAAGTCCATCAATATCGTCGGAAAAAATGTGAATGCGCTGTCTCAGGGCAATCTGAAGCAGCAGAAGGAAGGAAAGAGCGCGGTAAAGGAAATGGACGCTCTTCTGCAGGCCACCGGTTCCATGCAGAGGAATCTTTCCGAGACCATTGGGAAGGTGAAGGATATCTCCCAGAGGCTGGCGGATAATGTGGCAGGCACCACAAAGCTGAGCCAAAGCAGCGCGGAGAGGGCAAAGCAGATCACATCCGTGGTCGAGGCGCAGGTGGTTTCCACGGGGGAAATGTCTGAGAACGTGCAGGATATCAGCGCACAGATGCTGGAGATCGGCAACTGTGTCAATGAAATATCCGAGAATGTGGAGAGTCTGTCGGACAGCTCCGGAAACATGCAGTCCACCAACAATGAAGCACAGACGAACATGAATGTGATCCTGGAGAACAGCAGGAAGTCTGTGGAGGCGGTGGGCGATATCGCAGACCAGATTTCCCAGACCAACGATGTTATTTCCCAGATCCATACGGCAGTGGAGCTGATCCTGTCCATGTCCGAGCAGACCAATCTGCTGAGCCTGAACGCGTCCATTGAGGCGGCCAGGGCAGGAGAGGGCGGAAAGGGCTTTGCGGTGGTGGCGGAGGAGATCCGGCGTCTCTCGGAACAGAGTGCCGAGGGAGCAGAGATGATCAAAAATCTCGCCGGCGAGATCACGGAGAAATCACAGCAGTCGGTGGATCTGGCTGAAAAGGTCTCGGCCCTGATCCGGATGGAGCAGGAGAGCGTGACGAAAACGCAGCAAAAGTATGAAGAACTCAGCAAGGTCATTGACGGCTCCGTGAAAGATATCAGATCCATTGCCGAGAGGACCGAGCACCTGACGAATTACAAGGAGAGGGTAATAGAGAAGGTACAGGCCTTGAGAGCCGTCAGCGTGGAGAACGCAGAGGGAAGCCGGGATGTGGATGTCAATGTCCGCCAGATCATAGCCGAGGTGGACGAGGTGAGCGACAACTGCGAAAAGATCAATGATATGGCCGGTGTATTGAAGGAATCGGTATCCTTCTTCAACGATTGACGCTCCGCCATAAAGACAGAAGATCATAAGAGCTGCGGCAGTCCGTTCTGACAGGGACTGCCGCAGTTCTTTTCACAGCTTTTTGGCACGGCCGGATGGCATGTCACAGCCTTCGGAATTCTGCGATCCTTTTTTCAAAGACAGTGTAATAGCGGAAGCCGCATTCCTGCAGTACTTTGGCTGCCCGGTCAAAGTGTTCGGCCACATTTCCCGGCGCATGGGCGTCGGATCCGACGGTGACGATCTCGCCCCCAAGCTCCCGATAGCGCTTCAGGATATCCGTGCAGGGGTGCAGGTCCTTCAGCCCCTTGTCCAATCCGCCGGTGTTCACCTCCAGCCCCTTTTCCTTTGCAATTAGGGTCCGCAGTATTTCGTCGAGGATGTCCCTGTATTTTTCATAGGAATAGTCCCTGTCTCTGTTGGGACCGTAGCGCACCACATAGTCCAGATGACCGTAGACATCGTAGCAGGAATATTTTTTCACGTTTTCCAGGACGGATTCAAAATATTCACGGTAGGCGGCCTCCTCGGAACGGCCCTCATAAAAATCAGGGTAATAGGGATCACGGCCGTGACAGACATGGGAGGAGCCGATGATAAAATCGAATTCGTAGGACTTGGCATAGACGGAGACAGGGCGCAGGATCTGGGGCTGCAGTCCCAGCTCTACGCCGAACAGAAGGCGTATTTTTCCCTCATATTTTTCCTTCAGTGTGGCCAGATCGTAAAGGTATGCGTCCGTGTTCAGACAGAAGATATTCTCCGGCTCTTCCGGTGAGACCGGCAGATCTATGTCGTGATGCTCCGTAAAGCACATAGTATCCAGACCCAGTTCGATACCCCGCAGAACCATTTCCTCCATGGGAGTATTGGAATCTCCCGAATGGGAGGAATGTAAGTGACAGTCCGCTGTAATAGGCATATTTGCTCCTTTCCGCGTTATTTACTTTTTGTGCGCCGCCTTTTTCGTTATTTTACTTTTTGTGCGCTCTGGGGACGCTTTCCTCGTTATTTTACCATATTTGTGAAGAATCTGTAAATTTTTTGGACAAAGAGGAATTATTTTTCATTTACATCTTGAATTATACCGGGAAATTATGTAAAATATCATTGCTGATAAATTCTGGCAATCTGACATATGTGTCATGAATGCCGGAATATAAAAAAATAAATTTTAGGAGGAAACAAAAATGGCAGTAAGAGTAGCAATCAACGGTTTTGGCCGTATCGGCCGTCTGGCTTTCAGACAGATGTTTGACGCAGAAGGATATGAGGTAGTTGCAATCAACGACCTGACAAGCCCTGACATGCTGGCACATCTGTTGAAGTATGACACCGCACAGGGTAGATATAAGTATGCCGACAAGGTCCAGGCCGGTGAGGATTCCATTACCGTAAACGGCAAGACGATCACCATCTACAAGGAGGCAGACGCTTCCAAGCTTCCCTGGGGCGAGCTGAAGGTAGACGTTGTTCTGGAGTGTACCGGTTTTTATACCTCCAAGGACAAGGCGAGCGCACATATCACCGCAGGTGCACGCAAGGTCGTTATCTCTGCTCCTGCAGGCAACGATCTGCCCACCATCGTATACAACGTGAACCATAAGTCCCTGAAGCCCGAAGATACCGTTATCTCCGCTGCTTCCTGCACCACCAACTGCCTGGCTCCCATGGCGAAGGCTCTGAACGATCTGAGACCCATCATGAGCGGTATCATGACCACCGTTCACGCTTATACCGGAGACCAGATGATCCTGGACGGTCCTCAGAGAAAGGGCGACAAGAGAAGAAGCCGTGCAGGCGCACAGAACATCGTTCCCAACTCTACCGGTGCAGCGAAGGCAATCGGTCTGGTCATCCCCGAACTGAACGGCAAGCTGATCGGTTCCGCACAGCGCGTTCCCACTCCTACCGGCTCCACCACGATCCTGGTAGCAGTAGTAAAGGGCGCAGTTACCAAGGATGAGATCAATGCAGCTATGAAGGCAGCATCTACCGAGTCCTTCGGATACAACACAGACGAGATCGTATCCTCCGATATCATCGGAAGCACCTACGGTTCCATCTTTGATGCGACCCAGACCATGGTAGCTCCCATGGAGGACGGCAATACTCAGGTACAGGTCGTTTCCTGGTATGACAACGAGAACAGCTATACCTCTCAGATGGTTCGTACCATCAAGTACTTCAGCGAGCTTGGCTGATTCGCGTAAACAAAGGCCTATAAAGGGTCCGGTCTTAGGACCGGACCCTTTTTTAGTCAGATCAATAAATGGCTGCAGGAGTGCAGCAGAAAGAGGAATGAAATGGGCTTGAACAAGAAATCTGTTGACGACATCAATGCAAAGGGAAAAAGAGTGCTCGTAAGATGCGACTTCAATGTTCCCTTAAAGAACGGTGAGATCACCGACGAGACCCGTATCGTAGCGGCTCTGCCTACCATCAAGAAGCTGATAAATGACGGCGGAAAGGTAATTCTCTGCTCCCATCTGGGCAAGGTAAAGAACGGCCCCAACGAGGGAGAATCCCTGGCACCCGTGGCAAAGAGACTGTCCGAGAAGCTGGGCAAGGAAGTCGTATTTGTGGGCGATTACAATGTGACAGGCGAGGCTGCCACCAAGGCGGTGGAGGCCATGAAGGAGGGCGATGTCGTACTGCTTCAGAACACCCGTTTCCGCGGTGCCGAGGAGACCAAGAACGGCGAGCAGTTCAGCAAAGAGCTGGCAGATCTTGCGGATCTGTATGTCTGCGATGCATTCGGCTCTTCCCACAGAGCGCACGCTTCCGTTGAGGGCGTTACCAAGTTCATCACCGCAAAGGGCGGCGAGAACGCAGTGGGCTATCTGATGCAGAAGGAGATCAATTTCCTGGGCAATGCAGTGGAAAATCCTGTCAGACCTTTCGTGGCTATCCTGGGCGGTGCAAAGGTCGCAGACAAGCTGAACGTGATCTCCAACCTGCTGGAGAAGTGCGATACCCTGATCATCGGCGGCGGTATGGCGTATACCTTCCTGAAGGCGCAGGGCATGGAAGTGGGCAACTCTCTTGTGGATGACGAGAAGATCGGCTACTGCAAGGAGATGATGGATAAGGCACAGAAGCTGGGCAAGAAGCTGCTTCTTCCCATTGACACCACCGTGGCAAAGAGCTTCCCCGATCCCATTGACGGACCTGTGGAGATTTCCTACGTGGATGTGGATAAGATTCCTGCGGATATGGAAGGCCTGGATATCGGCCCCAACACCCAGAAGCTGTTCGCCGACGCGGTGAAGTCTGCAAAGACCGTAGTCTGGAACGGACCTATGGGCGTGTTCGAGAATCCCACGCTGGCAGCCGGCACTATCGCGGTGGCAAAGGCTCTGGCTGAGACCGACGCGACCACGATCATCGGCGGCGGTGATTCTGCGGCAGCCGTGAACCAGCTTGGCTTCGGCGATAAGATGAGCCACATTTCCACCGGCGGCGGCGCTTCCCTTGAATTCCTGGAGGGCAAGGTGCTTCCCGGCGTTGCGGCAGCAGACGACAAGTAAAACTGTGCAGGCGTCCAGCAACGCCGTGAGTTGCGGCGGCAGACGACAAGTAAAACTGCGCAGGCATCCAGCAACGCCGTGAGTTGCGGCAGCAGACGACAAGTAAAACTGCGCAGGCGTCCAGCAACGCCGTGAGTTGCGGCGGCAGACGCTCTTATCACCATCGATAAGATCCTGGCCGCGGTATTTGCCGTTCCCGCCGTTATCGGATCGGTCATTTTGATCACAGGGATCGTGCTGATCAGAAGGTCAGGACCTGGATCGCAATAAAAGGAGAATAGAAATGGCAAGAAAAAAGATCATAGCCGGAAACTGGAAGATGAATATGACTCCCAGCCAGGCGGTAAATTTAATTGAAACCTTAAAGCCCCTTGTAAAGAATGATGATGTGGACGTGGTCTTCTGCGTGCCCGCTATTGATATCATTCCCGCCGTGGAGGCTGCAAAGGGGACCAACATTCAGATCGGTGCAGAGAATATGTATTTTGAGGAGAAGGGCGCTTATACCGGCGAGATCTCTCCCGACATGCTCACCGATGCAGGCGTAAAGTACGTTATCATCGGTCACTCCGAGCGCAGGGAATATTTTGCGGAGACGAATGAGACCGTAAATAAGAAGGTGCTGAAGGCATTTGAGCATGGCCTTACGCCTATCATCTGCTGCGGTGAGTCCCTGACCCAGCGCGAGCAGGGCGTGACGATCGATTTCATCCGCCAGCAGATCAAGATCGCGTTCCTGAATGTGACCGCAGCGCAGGCTGCATCTGCAGTGATCGCTTATGAGCCCATCTGGGCCATCGGCACCGGCAAGGTGGCGACCACCGAGCAGGCACAGGAGGTCTGCAAGGCCATTCGCGACTGCATCGCGGAAATTTATGACGACGCTACCGCGGCGGCGATCCGTATCCAGTACGGCGGCAGTGTTTCCGCATCCAGCGCACCCGAACTGTTCGCGCAGCCCGACATTGACGGCGGCCTGGTAGGCGGTGCTTCCCTGAAGCCTGACTTCGGACAGATCGTGAATTACAAGTAAAAGACATGTACGGAAGCTCCCGCATTTGATGCAAATCGGTGCGGGAGCTTTTTTGCACCCTTCGGCGAGCTGCGGACTTGATATTTAAAGTATGTGGGAATTGCACAAACGGAATAAATATGTTATGCTGATAAAAATCGACAATTGTTCTTGTCGGACGGAATATGCTGATATGAAAGGGGAGAGACGTAAATGATCTTCAAGTGTAAAAATTGCGGAGGCAATACTGTATACAGCCCCGAAAAGCACGGAATGTACTGTCCCTTCTGTGACAGTGAGGGAAGTCATGAGCGCACGGATGACAGCTTGGGGGACCTGACTGTATGTCCCAACTGCGGCGGTGAGATCAAGCTGCAGGAATTTACCTCCGCCACCAGATGTCCCAGCTGTGACTGTTATCTGATATTGAACGAGAGGGTGGAGGGCGAGTATGCGCCCAGGTTCATTCTCCCCTTTCAGCTCGGCAAGGAGACCTGCAAACAGAGGATCAGAGAAAAATTCAAAAAATACCGTTTTGCCCCCACGGATTTTCTGGCCGAGGTACGGCTGAATGAAATGCAGGGCGTGTATGTGCCCTTCTGGCTGTACGATTATAACGCCCATTGGGACTATCGGGCGGAGGGGACTAAGGTCAGAGTATGGACATCCGGGGACACCGAGTATACGGAGACATCATACTATGACGTGGAGAGGGATATGGATATCCAGTTCCGGCAGATGCCTGTCGACGCTTCGATTCAGATGCCGGACGATGTGATGGACCTTGTGGAGCCCTTCGACTATGAGCAGATGGTGGATTTCAGCCCGGAATTCATGTCGGGATTTTATGCCGAGAAATATAATATGGAGGCAGCGTCGCTGGAGGAGCGGGCGAAGAAAAAAATGGAGGAGGACGCCCGGCAGCTTCTGAACAACACCTGCACCGGCTACAGTACCCTGAGAGTGAAAATCCGGGATCTGTCCGTGAAGGACAGTCAGTCCGATTTCGGACTGCTGCCGGTGTGGAGATACCTGTATCAGTACGGCGGACAGAGTTATCCCTTTTATGTGAACGGTCAGACCGGAAAGATCGTGGGAGAAGCGCCTCTGTCCATGAAAAAGGTCTGGGCCTATTCCGGGACCCTGTGGGCGTGTCTGACGGCGATTCTTGTGCTGCTCCAGGTCATTCTCGTATACATCTAGGATCGGATGCAGCCGAAGAGATTTATTTACGATCTGCGATCTGTTGTGAAACGGCCGCTGAAGCGGCAGAATGAGAGGAAAAAATGGATTATAAGAAAGAGGCCGGAAAGCAGTATGTAAAATACTTTTTTGTCTGGTTCATCATAATAGGCATTCTGGCGGTGACAGCGGCCGTAGTGGTGGGCATGAACGTGATTTTGAGCAAAAGGAGCAGAAGCAATACCGATGCGCCGGACGAGAGAGTCTACGATTATGCGGGCATACTCTCCGAAGATCAGAAAGAAGCGCTCCGCACACAGATCGCGCGGACGGAGCAGCGCGTGCATTTGGATATTGTGCTGGTGACTTTGAATCAGCCCATGGAGGGTGACGGCCCCATGAGACAGAACGATGCTGTCTCCCCAAGTCTTGAGGATGTCATGGAGGCCTATGCGGACAATTTCTGGGATGACTCCGGATATGGGTACAATAAGAGCTTTGAGGGGGACGGTCTGATCCTGGTGGACAATGTCTATGAGGATCAGGGCTATTGGCAGATATCCACCAGCGGAGAGGCTGAGAGACAGCTGAGCAGCGGAGATATCAACAGGCTTTTGGATGTGATCGAGAAAAATTATGATTCGTCGCCGTTCCGGGCTTATTCGGAATTTGTGGATGCGGTGAGCGTAAAATTCGATTCCAGAAATCCGGCGCCGATACCGTATGGAATGATCCTTTTGATTCCCATTGTGTCAGCGCTCATCTATGCATTTGTAAATTCCAGGCAGAAAAAGGCGGAGGATACCACCACGGCCGGCACATACGTGCCGGGCGGCAGACCTGTGATGAACAGTGTGCGGGATGATTTTACCCACAAGACGGTGACGCAGAGGCATATTCAGACAAGCAGCGGCGGAGGCGGACATAGCGGCGGAGGCGGCGGACATCACCACAGCAGAAGCGGCGCCAGCCACGGCGGAGGCGGCCGCAGACATTGACGGCTCCGGAGCGATCAAAAAAGAGCGCCCATAGACATATGGGCGCTCTTGCATTTTTTCATCTCCAGAGCAGTCTCTGATAAATTAAGCCATCCGGTTCACAGCCTTGCTGATGCGGGAAACCTTGCGGGCGGCATTGTTCTTGTGATAAACGCCCTTGCTGGATGCCTTCTCGATCGTCTTGGTAGCAGCCTTCAGTTCCGCAGCGGCGGCGTTCTTGTCGCCGGACTCGATAGCAGCATATACCTTCTTGATCGCAGTCTTAACGCCGGATCTGACAGCCTTGTTCCTGTCAGCCTTCGTGCGGTTCACCAGGATCCTTTTCTTCGCAGATTTAATGTTAGCCAAGTTCTACACCTCCATCTTTTATACTTCGATTGTATCTTTACTGCCTGCTTTACCTCAGTCAGACACGGAGAACCAAGGCAAACATACTATTGTAGTTTAGTAAATATTTGAAAATTTGTCAATACATAATACAGGATTTTTTGAGAAAACTATATACAGTTCCGGCAGACAAAGGAAACGGCGGTCGGCGCCGCATACTTTTCTTATGAGGTGCAAAAAAATCATGAGTAATTTTCAGGTGAGAACAGATCTGGCGCTGGAAGCCAGAGAGAGCATCAGCGAGGCGGACAGTGAGCTTCGAGGTGTCCGTGTGGAAGAGTACTATCGGGAGAAAGAGGACGTTAAGGTCACGAAGGTGATGATCGATACCAAGAACGCGGCGAAGGCTATGGGAAAGCCCGTGGGGATCTATGTCACCATGGAAGCTCCGGCCATGGTGGAACCGGATGAGGATTATCACAGGGAGATTTCCGAGTGTCTTGCGGAGGAACTGCTGGAACTGCTTCCGGACGCAGACGCGGAACAGTCGGTGCTGGTGGTGGGCCTTGGAAACCGCGAAGTGACTGCGGATTCCCTGGGGCCGCAGACGGTGGATAATCTGTGCATTACCAGGCATATCATCCGGGAGTACGGCAAGGCCGCCTACAACTGCGAAAGAATGAATCAGGTCAGCGCTCTGGAGCCGGGGGTCATGGCCAGAACGGGAATGGAGACCGCCGAGATCGTGAAGGGCGTGGTGGAGGAGACGGCGCCGGACGTGCTCATTGTCATAGACGCACTGGCCGCCCGCAGCATCAAGCGGCTGAACCGGACGATCCAGATCACCAACACCGGGATCCAGCCGGGATCCGGTGTAGGTAATCACCGCAATGCGCTGACGGTAGAAAGTCTGGGGGTGCCGGTCATCGCCGTGGGCATTCCCACCGTGGTGGATGCGGCGACAATTGTCTCCGATGCGCTGGAAAAGCTTCTGGAGGAAGAAAAAGAGGTAGACGTTGTAAAATATGTGGGCAGGCAGCAGATGAATTTTTCGGAGCTGAACAATATGTATATGACCGGAAAGGATATTGATGCGGTCATAAAGCGAGTCAGCTTCACGGTGTCGGAGGGCATCAATATAGCGATGGAAATGCGCATGGACTGACCCTGGTCGGCATATAATAAATGGAATTTGAAACCGTGAAGTCGGGAAAGGAAGTGCTTGGCCGTAGATAGAAAAATATTCCGGCGCCGTCTGATCGGAAGGATGGCAGCCGCGGCATTTCTGCTTCTTGGATTTCAGGTGCTGGCGGGAGACCGCGGTGTCGGCGGGGACGGTGCGGCCGGGTGGAAGAAGACCCTTTTCGGAGCGCTGCTGCAGGAATTGGCATTTTCCGCAGGGACAGAGCTGTACGATATCTATATGCCGAATCTCTCCGTTTCCATGGAGAGCGGTCATGAGACCTACTGGCTTCTGCAGGAGCAGATCGACAGCGTGCTGCCCTTTTACGGTTACCTGTCGGAGGGACTGGGCACCGAAGGGGCGCATATGGGGAAAGTGCTCCGGGAGATACAGCTTGCGGAGGCCCAGGAGGGCACTCCGGCTGAGGATGCGGGAACGCAAACGGAAGAAAATGCGGAAGCGGAGAGAGCAGAGAATAACGGCAGCTCTCTGGAGGATCTGCTGCGGACGGAGAACGAGGCCGCTCAGCAGATGAGGCAGGGAACGGACCGGGGGTTCGTGCCTCACGCTCAGCAGGTGCAGATCGATCCTGCGGCGTATGCGGGCTATGAGAAGCTGGTGCAGACATTTTACACCATCGATCCCAACACGATGGCGGGAAGTGATCAGCTTGATTTCGGCAAGCTGACGGCTAAGGACATGACGGTCGCAAAGACGGGAGAGGGGCCCCAGATATTGATCTACCACACCCATTCGCAGGAGGGATTTGCGGATTCCGTGCCCGGCGACGACTCCACCAATATTCAGGCCGTGGGAGAGCACCTGGCTCAGATACTCCGAGATACATACGGTTATCAGGTACTGCATTACACAGGGGAATATGACGTGGAGAGCAGGAATAACGCATATGCGAACGCCCTGCCGGATATCAGCAGGGTCCTGGAGGAAAATCCGTCCATTCAGGTGGTCATCGACCTGCACAGGGATGAAATGCCGGAGACCACCAGGCTGGTCACGGATCTCGACGGCAGACCTACGGCAAGATTTATGTTCTTTAACGGTCTGAGCCGCACCAAGACTACGGGAAACATCGCTTATCTGTATAATGCCAATCTGGATGACAATCTTGCCTTCTCTTTTCAAATGCAGTTAAAGGCTGCGGAGTACTATCCGGGCCTTACACGCAAGATCTATCTAAAAGGTTACCGCTACAACATGCATCTCGCGTCCAGATACCTGCTGATCGAACTGGGCGCCCAGAACAATACGCTGGAGGAGGCCATGAACGCCTGCGACCCGCTGGCGCACGTCCTGGATATGGTGCTGTCGGGAGAGGACTAGTATAAGCAGCTGCAGCTGTATAAGAAGCCTGCTGGACAACCATAGGGAATTTTGTTACAATTATGAAATACGGGACAGCAACCGGGAAACGAGGAATTTTCGATGGCATCAGATCAGAGCAGGATTCGCAACTTTTGTATTATTGCACATATTGACCACGGGAAGTCGACCCTGGCGGACCGAATCATCGAGATGACGGGCCTTTTGACCAGCAGAGAAATGCAGGCCCAGGTGCTCGACAATATGGATCTGGAGCGGGAGAGGGGCATTACCATCAAGGCGCAGGCCGTGCGCACGGTCTACAGGGCCAAGGACGGAGAAGAGTACATTTTTAATCTGATCGACACACCGGGCCATGTGGATTTTAACTATGAGGTCAGCCGTTCGCTGGCGGCCTGTGACGGAGCGATCCTGGTGGTAGACGCTGCACAGGGAATCGAGGCGCAGACTCTGGCGAACGTATATCTGGCGCTGGACCACGATCTGGATGTATTCCCTGTGATCAACAAGATCGATCTGCCCAGTGCGGAGCCCCAGAGGGTCATCGAGGAGATCGAGGATGTGATCGGCATTGAGGCTCAGGACGCGCCCCTGATATCGGCCAAGAACGGCATCGGTATAGAGGACGTGCTGGAGCAGATCGTGAAAAAAATTCCCGCTCCCAAGGGAGATCCGGGCAATCCGCTTCAGGCGCTGATCTTTGACTGCATATATGACTCCTACAAAGGGGTGATCATCTTCTGCAGGGTCATGGAGGGCACCGTAAGGAAGGGGACCGTGATCCGCATGATGGCCACCGGCGCAAAGGAGGAGGTGGTGGAGGTCGGTTATTTTGGCGCGGGACAGTTCATCCCCTGCGAGGAGCTTTCCGCCGGTATGGTGGGCTATATCACCGCCTCCATCAAGAATGTGAAGGACACGGCCGTGGGCGATACGGTGACGGATGCTGACAATCCCTGCGCGGAGCCGCTGCCCGGCTACAAGAAGGTGCTGTCCATGGTCTACTGCGGCATGTACCCCGCAGACGGGGCAAAGTATCCGGATCTGCGGGATGCGCTGGAAAAGCTTCAGCTCAACGATGCCTCCCTGTACTATGAGCCGGAGACTTCCGCGGCGCTGGGATTTGGCTTCCGGTGCGGATTCCTGGGGCTGCTGCACCTGGAGATCATTCAGGAAAGACTGGAGCGGGAGTACAATCTGGATCTGGTGACCACCGCTCCCGGAGTGGTGTATAAGGTGTATAAGACCGACGGAGAGGTCGTCGAGCTGACCAATCCGTCCAATCTTCCGGATCCCGCCGCCATCGAACATATGGAGGAGCCGATCGTAAGCGCGGAGATCATGGTCACGGCCGAGTACATCGGTCCCATCATGGAGCTGTGCCAGGAGCGCAGAGGGCGCTATCTCGGCATGGAATATATCGAGGGCACCAGGGCGCTGCTGAAGTATGAGCTGCCCCTGAACGAGATCATATACGATTTTTTTGACGCCCTGAAATCCCGCTCAAGAGGGTATGCCTCCTTTGACTACGATATCAAGGGATACGAGCCTGCGAAATTGGTGAAGCTGGATATTCTGATCAACCGGGAGGAGGTGGATGCGCTTTCCTTTATTGTCCATGCAGACTCCGCCTATGAGAGAGGGCGGAAGATGTGTGAGAAGCTGAAGGACGAGATCCCCAGACATCTCTTTGAAATTCCCATCCAGGCTGCGGTGGGCGGCAAGATCATTGCGCGGGAGACCGTGAAGGCCATGCGGAAGGATGTGCTGGCAAAATGCTACGGCGGTGATATCACCAGAAAGAAGAAGCTGTTGGAGAAGCAGAAGGAGGGAAAGAAGCGCATGCGTCAGGTCGGCAGCGTGGAGATCCCTCAGAAAGCATTTATGAGCGTGTTGAAGCTGGATGACAGAAAATAACGAGCTTGCCTTATATTTTCATATTCCCTTTTGTGTCAGGAAATGCCGTTACTGTGACTTTTTGTCTGCCCCGGCGTCCGCTGAGGTAAGGCGGCGATACATGACGGCGCTGATCCGGGAGACGGCCGGGAGGGCGGCCGACTGTCGGGATCGGACGGTCACTTCCCTTTTTTTCGGCGGCGGCACGCCGTCGCTGGCCGATATCGGTCAGACGGAAGAACTGCTGGAGACGGTGCGGGAAAATTACCGGCTTTCTCCGGATGCAGAGCTGACTATAGAAGTCAATCCCGGCACCGTAGACAGGGATAAGCTGGTGCGTCTGCGGCGGGCGGGGCTGAACCGGCTCAGCATAGGTCTGCAGTCCGCGGACGATGAGATCCTTGCCCGTCTGGGACGGATCCACACCCGGCGGCAGTTCCTGGATACCTATCGGGAGGCCCGGCGGGCGGGCTTTGAAAATATCAATGTGGATGTGATGAGCGGTCTGCCCGGCCAGAGCCTGTCCGATCATCTTGATACGCTGAAGTACGTATTGGCGCTGGAGCCCATGCCGGAGCATATCTCCGCCTACAGCCTGATCCTGGAGGAGGGAACGCCCTTTTTTGCAATGGCGGAGAAGGGCGACCTGGAGCTGCCGGATGAGGACACAGAGCGGGCAATGTACCGCGAGACGGACCGGCTGTTAAGCCGGGCGGGATTTCGGCGCTATGAGATTTCCAATTATGCGAGAGAGGGGTTCGCGTGCAGGCACAACTGCGGTTATTGGACCCGGCGGAACTATCTGGGATTCGGAATCGGCGCCGCCTCTCTGTTCGACGGCATTCGGTTCAGCAACGGCCCCGGCCTGGAGCGCTATATGGCGGATCCCCTGGGATGCCGGGAAGAGCCGCAGGTGCTGAGCACGCAGGAGCAGATGGAGGAATTCATGTTTTTGGGACTGCGCCTGACGGCCGGCGTGAGCGTCTCAGAGTTCGAACGTCTCTTTGGCTGCAGTATGGAATCGGTGTACGCAGAGGTGATAGAGAAGAATATCGGGCAGGGGCTTTTGCGGTTCGTTACGTGCCGGGACGGCGACGGCCGGGAGGAGAAAAGACTGGCCTTGACGGAGTTCGGTCTGGACGTGAGCAATTATGTGATGGCACAGTTTTTACTGTCATGACAGGCACTGAGGTTAAAAGCGGCACATAGACTATTGTTAAGAGTAATCCGCGGAGAGACGATTTGGAGACCTTTCAAAAACCGTTGACCTCAGGAGAAGAAGCCGAACAATGCCGGCTGCTGCGGGAGGGGACTCCGGCAGAGGCAAGACGGGCAAAGGAGATTCTGATAGAGCGGAACCTGCGGCTGGTAGCTCATATTGCAAAAAAGTATCAGAACGCCGAGGAGGACATGGAGGACCTGATATCCATCGGCTGTATCGGGCTCATCAAAGCCATAGACACCTTTGACGATAAAAAGGGAAGACTTGCCACTTACGCCTGCCGGTGCATCGACAATGAGCTATTGATGCTGCTGCGGGGCAAGAAGAAGACAGCCAGGGAGGTCTCGCTGTTCGAGCCGATCGGGCAGGACAAGGAAGGAAATGAGATCCATCTTGTGGATGTGATCGAGCAGCAGCAGCCGGACATCATTGAGAGCATGGAGCTGACGGGGAATATCAGAAGGCTGTTCGCTCTGCTGAACGAGACGCTGACGGACCGGGAGAGGGAGATCCTGGTCATGCGGTACGGACTGAACGGATCCCCGGAGGCCACTCAGAGCCAGATCGGTGCCAAACTCGGTATTTCCCGAAGTTATGTGTCCAGAATCGAAAAAAGAGCCCTGCAGAAGCTGCGTTGTAAATTTGAACAGCAATAGAGCAATTTTTAGATTGTCTTTTACCGCAAGAATGTATATAATGGACACAGGAGAAGTATCCGTACACCGGAGGAATGGGTAAGTGATATGAATTTTGTCGAAACGGATGATCTGAAAGTCGGGATGCGACTGGCGCGGCCCATTTACAATAAAAAGGGAGTGTTGCTCTTTGAGAGGGATTCCAAGCTGACATCCCAGACCATCGACAGCGTGAGAAATTTCGGCCTGCTGGGCGTGTATATTTTGGAGCCGGCGGAGCCGCTCCCGCCCATGTCGGAGGAGGATCTGGAGTTTGAGCGGTTCCAGATCTCGACCGGCTTTTCCATTCAGGACGAGCTGGAGACGATCCTGCAGACCAGGCATGAGAGCAGGATCAGCAGCCTCTCGGCCATGATCATCAAGAAATACGGATATCTGGACGGAAGGGTCACCTTTTACCAGAACCTTAGGGGACGGGACGATTTTGTGTGCAGGCATTGCCTGAACACGGCTATTTTCTGCGCTATGATCACCCATGTGATGAATGTCAGGGTGGACGAGCAGTATCAGATAATTTATGCGGCTATCGCGCATGATATCGGCAAGCTGCTGGTCCCGCCGGAAATGCTTTTCAGTCATGAGGATTCCGACGGGCATATCAGAGAAAAAATATATCAGAGCCAGATGACGGGGCTGGACGTGCTGGAAACTGCTTTTCGGGACGGCCTCGCGATCAAGCGGATCTGCTCACAGGTCCTGCGGGTCTGGCATGAATTTGAGAGCGAAGGCAGGATCAATCCTAACGTCAGGATGACCCTGGGCGCAAAGATCCTGATGGTGGCAAATCGGTACGATGAGCTTACCGCAATGAGTCTGCAGGGCAGGTCCAAATCGGAGGTCATGGCCATTCAGGAGTTCCTGAACAACCCGGAGCTGTACGACCGCGAGGTCGTAAACGCATTGATCAAGTCGGTAAATATTCTTTTCCCCGGAGTCAGCGTCGAATTGAATACCGGACAGAAGGCGCTGGTCGTCAGGGAAAATTCGGACAATATCCTGAAGCCGGTGGTGCTCACCTTCGGTGACAACACCCTGTTGGATCTGGCCCTGTGGGACAATCATGATATCCAGGTGGTGGACATCATGAAGACCCTGGACAACCGCTATATCATGAACAGTGAGAACCTGCAGCAGGCTCTGCCCGCTCAGGCAGAATGAATCCCGGATAGCTTTGAGCGCACTAAAATATAATAAACTGTGTAACACAGGGAAAAGAGGAAGATATGTCAAAAGTCGAGGAAGTACTGACGGAGGCCAAGGCGGCCGGTGCCAGCGATGTGCATTTTACTGTGGGCATACCGCCCAAGATGAGGGTGAACGGTGATCTGATCACCATGAATTACCCCAAAATGCTGTCGGACGACACGAGAGAGGTGTTGAACACCGTGACCACGGAGGCGCAGAGGGAAAAATTTGAGCAGAGAGGCGAGTTCGACTTTTCCTTTTCGATACCGTCGCTGGGGCGTTACCGTGTCAACGCATTCCTGCAGCGCGGCAGCGTGGCGCTGGCCTTCCGTCTGGTGGGAACTACGGTGCCTTCTCCGGATGAGCTGGGCGTGCCTAAGTCGGTGGTGGATCTGTATCAGCGCAAGCGCGGACTGGTGCTGGTGACAGGCCCCACAGGAAGCGGTAAGTCTACCACTCTGGCGGCTATTATCGACAAGGTGAACAACAACCGCGACGCTCACGTTATTACGCTGGAGGATCCTATCGAGTATCTGCACCAGCACAAGATGTGCATGGTGAACCAGAGGGAAATCGGAATGGACACCGAGTCTTATGCGAACGCTCTTCGCGCGGCTCTTCGTGAGGACCCCGACGTGATTCTTGTGGGTGAGATGCGTGACTTTGAGACAATCAGTGTGGCGATCACCGCCGCCGAGACAGGACACCTGGTGCTGTCCACCCTGCATACCATCGGCGCCGCAAGTACCGTGGACCGTATTATCGATGTATTTCCGCCCCATCAGCAGCAGCAGATCCGCGTGCAGCTTGCGAACGTGCTGGAGGCCGTGATTTCCCAGCAGCTGATTCCCACGGCGGACGGTAAGCACAGAGTGGCTGCCTTTGAGGTGATGCATGCCAACCATGCGGTGAGGAACCTGATTAGAGAGGGAAAATCCCATCAGCTCACGAGCGTCATCCAGACCAACCGGAAAATGGGCATGATGACCATGGACGAGGCCCTGAGCCAGCTCTATTATACGGGCAGGATTTCGAGGGAAATGGCCATTCAGTTCGCTCAGGATCCGGATGCAATGGAGATAAAGCTGTAATACATATATCGGCCTTCGGGGAGCCTCGGCCGCGCAGTGCGGCGGCTCCCGGATGCCGATCCTCCTTTTCCTCTTTTTGTTCTGTCTTCGGTTCTATATTCTATATTCTTTGAAACACTCCCTTTTTGAGACCGGTCTATTCTGTAATTCTGTCTTTCTGAAATTTTGTCATGCAGCTTTTTCAGCTTTATTCCAAGGAGGTATTTTATGTACAGTACGATCTGTTCCGGCGCGCTGCACGGCGTGTCGGCGTATTTGGTGTCCGTAGAGGTAAATATAGCGAGGGGCCTGCCGGCATTCTGCATGGTAGGCTCACTGAGCGGAGAGGTGCGGGAATCCAGGGAGCGTGTGAGCGTAGCACTCAAAAATTCCGGTTTTGATATGCCTCCCAGCCATATCACGGTCAATCTCTCCCCCGCGGACAGGAAAAAGGACGGGGCGGCCTTTGATCTGCCCATTGCCGTGGGAATGCTGGCGTCCATGAGCTGTCTTCCCCAGGCGGCGACGGCGGATATACTGTTCCTGGGAGAGCTGGGCTTGAACGGCGAGCTAAAGAAGGTGCCGGGGGTCCTGCCCATAGTGCGGGAGGCGGCTGCAAGAGGGATTCGGCAGTGTATCGTGCCGGCGGACAACGCCGGGGAGGGCGCCGTCATACCGGACATCACGGTGAGAGGGGCCTCTCATATCCGGCAGGTGTTCGATTTCCTCAGGGCCCGGCAGGGGGAAGGGGAGACGATACTGCCCCGCCGGAGTGCAGCCGATGACGATGCCGCCGAGAGCGGGGACAATGCGGCAATGCCGGATTTTGCCCAGGTGAGAGGACAGAAGGCGGCCCGGAGGGCAGCGGAGATCGCCGCCGCAGGCTTTCACAATCTGCTGATGGTCGGACCGCCCGGAGCGGGCAAATCCATGATCGCAAAGAGAATTCCGGGCATACTGCCCAAGCTGACGCGGGAGGAAAGCCTGGAGGTCACTTCGATCGCCAGTGTGGCCGGGCTCACAAAAGAAGGGCATGTGCTTGCCGCCGACCGGCCTTTCCGGGAGCCGCATCACACGATATCTCAGGCGGCACTGGTGGGCGGAAGCTGTCCGCCCAGGCCGGGGATGATCTCCCTGGCCCACAGAGGGGTGCTGTTCCTGGATGAGCTGCCTGAATTTAGGCGGGATGTCCTGGACAGCCTGCGGCAGCCGCTGGAGGAGCGGCGCGTCAATATTTCCAGGGCAGGCGGGAGCGTGTCCTATCCCAGCGATTTTATGCTGGTCTGCGCCATGAATCCCTGCCCGTGCGGTTATTATCCCGACAGGAACCGCTGCAGATGCACGGAGATACAGGTGAAGAGGTATTTGGGAAGGATCTCCGGCCCGATCCTGGACCGCATAGATCTGTGCGCGGAGCTGGAGCCTGTGGACGTTGCGAGTCTGCGGGGCGATGCGCGCTCCGAGGACAGCGCCTCCATACGGCTGCGGGTCCTTAAGGCCAGAGAACGCCAGGAGCGGAGATTTGCCGGCACGTCCTACCGGTTCAACGGGGAGATCGGCGCGGAGGACATAGACCGCTACTGTGGGCTCGGCCGGGAAGAGCAGCTCTGTATGGACCGCCTGTATCGCTCCATGCAGCTCAGCGCCAGAGCATACCACAGGGTACTGAAGGTGGCGCGCACCATCGCGGATCTGGAGGGCGAGGAGCGGATCGGAACAGATCATTTGATGGAGGCGGTCTACTACAGGCCGGCGCAGGAATATTGGAAATAGGCGGATGCGGAAAAAAATCTCGGCGGAATGGGAGGCGCAATGGAACAGGAAATGAGCGGGAACGAGGATAAGCCCTATGTGCTCTGGCTGTGCGGCTTTCCGGGAATAGGCAACAGAAGGCTGTGCAGGCTGATAGAGTTGTGCGGAAGCGCGGAGAGGGTCTATCATGCGGGCAGGGACCGATGGAGACAGGTGCTCAGCGCCAGGCAGGCGGAAGCACTGGAACAATACACGGAAGGGTACAGACCGCGGGAGAAATACGCAGAGCTGCAGAGGCAGGGGATCCGGCTGGTCACTCTGGCGGATGGGGAATATCCCCGGCGGCTGCGGGAGATCCCCGATGCCCCCTACGGATTGTTCGTCAGGGGACAGCTCCCGGACGAAGGGCCGGCGGCAGCCGTCATCGGGGCAAGAGACTGTTCGCAGTACGGGAGATTTGTGGCGGAAAAGCTTGGAGAGGCGCTGGGAAGAAACGGCGTCACTGTGGTCAGCGGTATGGCGAGAGGCATTGACGGAATCAGTCAGCAGGCGGCGCTGAACGCGGGAGGCCGGTCCTGTGCCGTACTGGGCTGCGGCGTGGATATCTGTTATCCGGCCCAGAACAGAGGACTCTATGAAATGCTTCCGCGGCAGGGCTGCCTGATGTCTTCCTATCCTCCTGGGACACCTGCGCTGTCCCGGAATTTTCCGCCCCGCAACCGCATCGTCAGCGGTCTGGCGGATGTGGTGGTGGTAGTGGAGGCGAGGGAGAAGAGCGGCACGCTGATCACGGTGGATATGGCGCTGGAGCAGGGGCGTGAGGTATACGCAGTGCCGGGACGCATTACCGACAGGCTAAGCGACGGGTGTAACCGCCTGATCCGCCAGGGGGCCGTCCCGCTGCTGAATCCCGAAGATCTGCTGGAGGATCTTCTGAAGAGGCGGGGAGGAAGCGTCGGGCCGCAGGATCCCTTCGCGGGCGCGGCAGAAGCAGATGCTCCCGCGGATCTTTCGCCGGAGCTGGCGGCCGTCTATGATGCGCTGGAGCTGACGCCGGGGACTGCCGGAGAGATTCGGGAGAGACTGCCGGAACAGTATCGTGACATCAATCTGAATGTCTGCCTGGTGGGTCTGTGTATGAAAAAGCTGGCGGTACAGGTCAGCCCCGGATGCTTTTGCCGCAATTTGTCATTTTGATGCCTTGCACATTTCTTTCCTATCCATTATCATAATATACATACAAGCAGACTCCGGGCGGGCAGCGCGGAGAGAACAGGCGGCGGAAACATGCCGCGGCGGGAAAGGAAGCCTTTATGTACAGAGAGAACACCCGTAAAGTGCGGATAGGCGACAGAGTGATAGGCGGCGGGAATCCCATTGCGATCCAGTCCATGACGAACACCAGAACGGAGGATGTGGCGGCCACCGTGGCGCAGATCCTGCGGCTGGAGCAGGCGGGCTGCGAGATCGTCCGCTGCACGGTGCCCAATTCGGACGCCGCGAAGGCTCTGGCACAGATCAAAAAGCAGATACATATCCCCCTGGTGGCGGACATTCATTTTGACTACAGGATGGCGATAGAAGCCATCAGGTACGGCGCGGACAAGATCCGCATCAATCCCGGCAACATCGGCGGACCTGAAAATGTGAGGGCGGTGGTGGAAGCGGCAAGGGAGAGGGACATCCCCATACGGGTCGGTGTCAACAGCGGCTCCCTGGAGAAGGATATTCTGGAGAAATATGGGGGCGTTACCGCACAGGGAATCGTGGAAAGCGCCCTGGACAAGGTGCGCATGATCGAGGATCAGGGCTATGATAATCTTGTGATCAGCATCAAATCCTCCGATGTGCTTATGTGCGTGGAGGCTCATGAGCTGCTGGCGGATAAGACGCGTTATCCGCTCCACGTGGGCATTACCGAGTCCGGTACGGTCCTGAGCGGCAGCATTAAGTCCGCCGTGGGCCTTGGACTGATATTGAACCGCGGGATCGGCGATACGGTCCGGGTCTCTCTGACGGGAGATCCGGTGGAAGAGATCGGTGCGGCAAAGCTGATCCTCAGGACTTTGAGGCTGAGAAAGGGCGGCATAGAGGTGGTGTCATGTCCCACCTGCGGCAGGACGCAGATCGACCTGATCGGGCTGGCGTCCCAGGTGGAAAGGCTGGTGCAGGACTACCCGCTGGATATCAAGGTGGCCGTCATGGGCTGCGCGGTGAACGGCCCCGGCGAGGCCAGAGAGGCAGACATAGGGATCGCGGGAGGCCGGGGAGAAGGTCTTCTGATCAAAAAGGGCAGGATCATTCGAAAGGTGCCGGAGGAACAGCTCCTCTCCGTGTTGAAGGAGGAGCTGGACAACTGGAGAGCGGACTGAGAGGGAAGTCATGTCGAAACCGTTTTTTGAAGTTTTTCCTACATTAAAAATAGAGAATCCCCTTCATGACAGGCTGGAGCAGGCCGCCGTGGATCGGGTATCCTCCTCCAGGCGCAGGGGTTCCCTGCGCATTTACCTGTTCAGCACGAGACTGATCTCGAAGGAGGACATCCGGGCGGCGGAAACGGAGATCAAAAGGCAGCTCTTTCCGGGGTATGACCTGACGGTGCAGATCCAGGAGAAATTTGAGCTGTCGGCCCAGTATACGCCCGAAAACCTGATGGATGTCTACCGGGAGAGCATACTGGCTGAGCTGCTGGAATACAGTCATATTGAATATAATGCCTTCCGAACCGCCGACATAACCTATCCTCAGCCGGGACGGATCCGGATCGCCGTCGAGGACACGGTGCCCAACAGAAGCAAGGCGGGGGAGCTGATCCGCGTGCTGGAAAAGATTCTCGTGGAGCGCTGCGGACTGAATGTGACGCCGGAGATCGTCTATCGGGAGGCGGAGACCGGAAAATTTGCCGAGGACGACAGGGCGAGGATCCAGAAAAAGGTAGACGAGATCCGCCATCGCACCGGCGGTTCCGACGGCGGGACACCGGAGCGCAATGCTTCCGCGGCTTCCGCAGCCGTCTCCGGGAGTGGAGACGGGGACGTTGAGGAACGGCCTGACGGTGCGGACAATACGGCAAAGAAGAGCTTAGGAGAAAAGCGGCGCCCCCTCAAGCGGTCTGCCGGAAAGGATATGATCTACGGGCGGGACTTTGAGGACGATGCCATTTCTATCGAGGATATCATCGGCGAGATCGGGGATGTGACCATCCGCGGGAAGGTGCTGAAGGTGGATTGCCGGGAGATCCGGAACGAAAAGACCATACTGATATTTGATATCAGCGACTTTACGGACACTATGACCGTCAAGCTGTTCGTGCACAACGAGCAGGTGAAGGAATTGACCGGGGACATAAAGCCGGGAGCTTTTCTTAAGCTGAAGGGCACGGTCTCCATGGACAAATTTGATCACGAGCTGACAGTGGGGGCAGTGTACGGCATCAAAAAGATCTCTGACTTCACCAGTGTGCGCATGGACAGCGCCGCCCATAAGCGGGTAGAGCTTCATTGTCATACCAAGATGAGCGATATGGACGGTGTGTCGGAGGCCTCGGATATTGTGAGACGGGCCTATCAATGGGGCCATAAGGCGATCGCGATCACGGATCACGGAGTAGTCCAGGGCTTCACGGATGCGAACCATGTGTGGGAGGAGCTGTGGGCGGCAGAAAGGAAAAGGCGCAAGGAAAACGGCGAGGAGGATCCGGACAGGCAGGATTTCTTTAAGATCATCTACGGCGTGGAAGCTTATCTGGTGGATGACCTGAAGGAGATCGTCACCAATGACCGGGGAAATGACCTGCAGGAGGATTTTGTGGTGTTCGATATCGAGACCACAGGCTTTTCCCCGGTAAATGACAGGATCATCGAGATCGGTGCGGTGAAGGTCAGCGGCGGAAATATTGTGGACCGTTTTTCCTCCTTTGTAGACCCTAAGGTCCCCATTCCCTATGAGATCGAAAAGCTGACCGGTATTCGCGACGAAACGGTGGCGGATGCGCCGGCCATAGAGGAGGTGCTGCCTCAGTTCCTGGAATTTTGCAGAAATTGCGTGCTGGTAGCCCACAACGCCAGCTTTGATATGAGCTTTATCCGGGAGAACGCCGCAAGACAGGGATTCTCCGGGGAATTCACCTATGTGGATACCGTGGGGATCGCCAGAATACTTCTGCCGAATCAGGCGAAGCATACTCTGGATGCCGTGGCGAAGACTCTGCATATTTCGCTGGATCATCACCACCGGGCAGTGGATGACGCGGAGTGCACCGCGCTGATCTTTGTGCGCTTCATCCAGATGCTCGGAGAGCGGAAGATCCACACGCTGGCTCAGATAAACGATATGGCAAGGGACGGTGTGGAGCTGGTGCGGAAATCGCCCACCCATCATGCCATCATTCTTGCCAAGAACGACCTGGGCCGCATCAATCTGTACCGGCTGATCTCCGAATCTCATCTGACCTATTATGCCAACCGCCACCCCAGGATCCCAAAGAGCCTGGTGATGAAATACAGGGACGGCCTGATACTCGGCAGCGCCTGCGAGGCGGGAGAACTGTACAGGGCGCTCCTTGACGGCCAGAGCGACATGCAGATCGCAAGGCTGGTGAATTTCTACGATTATCTGGAGATCCAGCCCTGCGCCAACAACAAGTTCATGATCGCCTCCGAGAAGGTGCGGAGCGTGAACTCCATGGAGGATATCCGGAACATCAACCGCAGGATCGTGAAGCTGGGCGAGCAGTTCAACAAGCCTGTGGTGGCCACCTGCGACGTGCATTTCCTGGATCCTGAGGATGAGATCTACCGCCGCATCATCATGGCGGGGTGGGGCTACAACGATTCCGACGACCAGGCGCCGCTGTATCTGCACACCACCGACGAGATGCTGGAGGAGTTTTCCTACCTCGGCAGCGACAAGGCCTATGAGGTGGTGGTAGAGAATACCAACCGGATCGCAGATATGGTGGAGACGATTTCGCCCGTGCGTCCCGACAAATGCCCGCCGGTCATTGCGGACAGCGACAGGACCCTGAAGGATATCTGCTATGCCAGGGCCCATGAGATCTACGGCCCCGATCTGCCGGATATTGTGGAGGAGAGACTGGATAGGGAGCTCCGCTCCATCATCGGCAACGGGTTCGCGGTGATGTATATCATTGCCCAGAAATTAGTGTGGAAGTCTGTGGAGGACGGCTATCTGGTGGGGTCAAGAGGCTCCGTGGGAAGCTCCTTTGTGGCGACCATGTCGGGCATCACGGAGATCAATCCGCTGAGCCCCCACTATTACTGCAGCAAATGCCACTATGCGGATTTTGACAGTGAGCAGGTGAAGGCCTACGCGGGGAAGGCGGGCGTGGACATGCCGGACAGGAGCTGTCCCGTCTGCGGGGAGCCCCTTCACAAGGATGGCTTTGACATACCGTTTGAAACTTTCCTGGGATTCAAGGGAGATAAGGAGCCGGACATCGACCTGAATTTCTCCAGTGAGTATCAGTCAAAGGCCCACAAGTACACGGAGGTGATCTTCGGCGCCGGTCAGACCTTCCGGGCGGGGACCATCGCCACACTGGCGGATAAGACGGCCTACGGATATGTGCGCAAGTATTTTGAAGAGCAGGGAATACACAAGCGGGGAAGTGAGATCGACAGGATTGCCGCGGGATGCACAGGAGTGCGCAGAAGCACCGGACAGCATCCCGGAGGGATGGTGGTCCTGCCTCTGGGACAGGACATCAACTCGTTCACTCCCATACAGCATCCCGCCAACGACATGGAGACGGACATTATCACCACCCATTTTGATTATCACTCCATCGATCACAATCTTCTGAAGCTGGACATACTCGGACACGAAGATCCCACTATGATCCGCGCTCTGCAGGATATGACAGGTGTGGACCCGCTGACGATCCCGCTGGACGGAAAGGATGTTATGTCCCTGTTCCAGAACACGGAGGCGCTGGGCATTACCCCCGATCAGATCGGCGGCACGAAGCTGGGAGCGCTGGGCATTCCCGAATTCGGTACGGATTTCGCCATGCAGATGGTGATCGATACAAGGCCGCAGGCATTTTCCGACCTGGTCCGCATTGCGGGCCTGGCTCACGGCACGGATGTGTGGCTGGGCAACGCGCAGACTCTGATTCAGGAGGGAAAGGCCACGATTTCCACAGCTATCTGTACCAGGGACGACATCATGACCTATCTGATCCAGATGGGCGTGGAGTCGGAGACGGCATTTAAGATCATGGAGGCTGTGAGAAAGGGGACGGTGGCCAAGGGGAAATGCGACAAGTGGCCGGAGTGGAAGAAAAATATGCAGGAGCATAACGTGCCGGACTGGTACATCTGGTCCTGCGAAAAGATCAAGTATATGTTCCCCAAGGCCCATGCCGCCGCTTACGTGATGATGGCCTGGCGCATCGCCTATTTCAAGATACATTATCCTCTGGCATACTACGGCGCCTACTTCGGCATACGGGCCAAGGCCTTTTCCTATGAGACCATGTGCCAGGGAAAGGCAAGGCTGGAACCTCTGATGGCGGAATACAGGCGGCGGATGAGCGCTGCCTCGAACAAGGAGAGCGGAGCGGCGCCCCTGAGCGACAAGGAGGAGAAGACGTACAACAGCATGAGAGTGGTCCAGGAGATGTATGCCCGCGGCTATGAGTTCATGCCCATTGATATCTTCCGCGCCCACTCCCGGAACTTTCAGATCATCGACGGCAAGCTGATGCCGTCCATCAACAGTATTGAGGGATTGGGAGAAAAGGCGGCGGATGCCATCATGGAGGCGGCCAAGGACGGCCCGTTCCTGTCAAAGGACGATTTCAGGGAGCGGACCAAGGTCTCCAAGACCGTTGTGGATATGCTGGATACCCTGAATCTTCTGGGCGATCTGCCGGAGTCCAACCAGCTGAGCCTGTTCGACCTGTGACCGTGCGGATGCTGAGGACCCGAAATAAAATTGAAAAAAGTGCTTGCATTTTCTTTGGACATGTATTATTATAAGCAAGTACTGCCGATGCGGTACGGGCACAAAACAAAGGTGCCGCTCAAGGCTGATTGGTCAAGCGGTTAAGACGCCGCCCTCTCACGGCGGAAACAGGGGTTCGATTCCCCTATCAGCTGTTATACCGAAGAGAATAGCCCAACCCTTACGATGCTGGAAGCCGCAGGCTTGCAGCGTCTTTTTTTGCACTGACGCGCCCCGCTGCCGGAAAAGGAGGCTTCCCTAAAAAATTTATAAAAAACTTGCGCAGGCAATTATTTTGGTGTATAGTGTTTCACGATTACTTTTTGCAGACGTTCCTGGGTGGGTCTGCAGACATGCTTTTAACGGAAATGACGGGAAAGGATGCACATTATGGCGAAATATCTGGTGATTGTGGAGTCACCCGCAAAGGTGAAGACGATCAAAAAATTTCTGGGCCCCAATTATGAGGTGGCCGCCAGCAACGGACATGTGCGGGATCTGCCGAAAAGTTCTCTGGGAATAGACGTGGAGCACGGCTATGATCCGAAATATATCACGATCCGCGGAAAGGGAGATGTCCTTGCCAATCTGCGCAGGGAAGTGAAAAAGGCCGAAAAGATATATCTGGCGACCGACCCCGACCGGGAGGGGGAGGCCATATCCTGGCATTTGTATTATGCCCTGAAACTGGAAGATAAGAAGGTCTATCGCATCACGTTCAACGAGATCACCAAGAATGCGGTGAAGGAATCTCTGAAGAACGCCAGGGAGATCAATATGAATCTGGTGGACGCCCAGCAGGCGCGCCGGGTGCTGGACCGCATGGTGGGCTATCGCATCTCGCCGCTTTTGTGGGCCAAGATCAAGAGGGGACTGAGCGCCGGCAGAGTGCAGTCCGTGGCGCTTCGCATCATCTGTGACAGGGAGGAGGAGATCAACGCCTTTATTCCGGAGGAGTACTGGACCCTGGATGTCAATTTGAACGTCAGGGGAGAGAAAAGACCGATCTGCGCGAGATATTACGGAACGACCGAGGAAAAGCGTCCTATCAGGAGCGAAGCGCAGGTGCGCCAGATCACGGATTCGCTGAAGGGAGCAAAATTTTCCGTGACCGAGATCAAAAAGGGCGAGCGGATCAAGAAGCCGCCCCTGCCCTTTACCACGTCCACCCTCCAGCAGGAGGCGAGCAAGTCGCTGAATTTTTCCACGCAGAAGACCATGCGCCTGGCCCAGCAGCTCTATGAGGGCGTGGATATCAAGGGAGAGGGAACGGTGGGACTCATCACTTACCTCCGTACCGATTCCACCCGCGTTTCCGAGGAGGCGGAGAGGATGGCGGCGGATTACATCCGCGCCCATTACGGGGAGGAGTATCTGGCTTCGGAATTTTCCAGGAAGAGCGGCGGTCAAAAGATCCAGGACGCCCACGAGGCCATTCGTCCCACCTCTCTGGAAAGAATGCCGGCAGCCGTCAAGGAACAGATGCCCAGGGACCTGTTCCGGCTATACCAGCTGATCTGGAAGCGCTTTGTGGCCAGCCGCATGAGCGCGGCAAAATATGAGACTACCTCGGTGAAGCTGCAGGCGGCGGACAATGTGTTTACCCTGGCGGCCTCCAGCCGGAAGTTCGACGGATACAGGAGCGTATATGTGTCGGAGGATGACGGGGAGGAGGAGAACAGCCTCACCGGCGAGCTGAGTGAGGACAGCGAGCTCTCCTTTGTCTCCTTTGAGCCCAGGCAGCACTTTACCCAGCCGCCTGCCCATTACACAGAGGCCTCTCTGGTACGGGCGCTGGAGGAGCTGGGAATCGGCCGCCCCAGTACCTATGCCCCCACCATCACCACGATCCTTGCAAGGCGCTATGTGGCGAAGGAGAACCGGAACCTCTACGTGACAGAGCTGGGCGAGGTGGTGAACAATATGATGAAGACCGCATTCCCGTCTATTGTGGACGTGAATTTCACCGCAAATATGGAGGCGCTGCTGGACGGTGTGGAGGAAGGCACCGTAAAGTGGAAAACGATCGTCTCCAACTTTTATCCGGATCTGGATGAGGCCGTAAAACAGGCGGAGAAGGACCTGGAAGAGGTGACGATCGCCGACGAAGTCAGCGACGAGGTGTGCGAGCTCTGCGGCCGCCGGATGGTGATCAAATACGGTCCCCACGGCAGATTTCTGGCATGTCCCGGATTCCCTGAGTGCCGCAATACCAAGCCCTATTTTGAAAAGATCGGCGTCGCCTGCCCTAAATGCGGCAAGGACATTGTGCTCAAGAAGACCAGAAAGGGGCGCAAGTATTACGGCTGCATAGACAATCCCGACTGCGATTTCATGGTCTGGCAGAGACCCTCCTCAGAAAAATGCCCCAGATGCGGGAATCTGCTTCTGCACAAGGGAAACAAGCTGGTGTGTGCGGATGAACAGTGCGGATATAACGTTTTGTCGGAATTGTCAAAAAAATCATAGAAAAGTAAAAAAATTACTGTTTGTACATTGTCATATTGTTTTAATTATGTTAAAATGTATTCACGCAGGTGTGAATGAGGAGCATCTGTGCCGACACAGGAACGTGCCGGTCGGGGATGCGCCGAAGGCAGGATCCGACGCGGACTGAAGGACGGAGGAATATGGGGATGAGCAGTGTACAGCTGTTGGATAAGACCAGAAAGATCAGTAAGCTATTACACAATAACAACTCCAGTAAAGTAGTTTTCAACGATATCTGCAAGGTGATGAGAGAGATCGTGAGCTCCAATGTTCTGGTGATCAGCCGCAAGGGAAAAGTCCTGGGCGTTGGGAAGTCGGAGAGTATTGAATCCATTACGGAGCTGATAGATGAGAATGTGGGCGGTTTTATCGATCCCATGCTGAACGAGCGCCTGCTGGGCATTTTGTCCACCAAGGAAAATGTGAATCTGGCGACACTGGGCTTTGAGAGCACCGATACCAAAAGGTTCCAGGCGATCATTACTCCCATCGAGATCGCCGGAGAGAGACTGGGGACCCTTTTCATCTACAAGTGCGACAGGCAGTATGACATTGACGATATCATCCTCTGCGAGTACGGAACGACAGTGGTGGGACTTGAGATGCTGCGGGCCGTGAATGAGGAGAGCGCCGAGGAGAGCCGCAAGATCGCGGTGGTGAAATCGGCCATCAGCACGCTGTCCTTCTCGGAGATGGAGGCGATCACTCACATTTTTGACGAGCTGGGCGGTATGGAGGGAATTCTGGTAGCCAGCAAGATAGCGGACCGCGTGGGGATCACAAGAAGTGTCATCGTGAACGCCCTTCGGAAGTTCGAGAGCGCGGGCGTGATCGAATCCCGGTCTTCCGGCATGAAGGGGACCTACATAAAGGTGCTGAACGACGTGGTATTCGACGAGATAGAACAGCTGAAGCGCCAGAACGGCCGCTGACGGTTCCCGCGGGACAACAGAATAGAAAACGGATTTGAATGCCGTAAGGCAATGCTGGAGGGCAATGCCGCAGGGCATGGATAAAGGGATTTATTGAAAACTCAATAAGTCCCTTTTGTGCTTTTTCGGGATGTCCTTACGGGAAATAATGCCAAATAAATACCAAATGTTGTGCATACCGAAAAAATACCTCAAAATGTATTGTATTTTTGCGGAAAATCTTTATAATATAATAGAGCGGGAAAGGAGAAGGATATGATTCAGACGAATGTATTTGACTACATCAGAGTCCTGGACAAGGCGGCGGACGCCAGCTGGCTTCGGAATGAGGCCATATCCAACAATATTGCGAATAAGGACACTCCGGGCTATAAGAGGCAGGATGTGGCGTTCGAGTCCGTGCTGAAAACGGAGCTGGGGCGGAGCCGGTACAAGGCGATGGACCAAAAGGTCTCCGAGGTAAAGCTCGACAGGCTGCAGGGCCGGCCGTACACGGATTACGGCAGCTTTTCCTACCGCCTGGACGGCAATAACGTAGACCCTGAGAACGAACAGGTCATGCTGGCGGAGAACCAACTGAAGTATCAGGGACTGATCTCCGGCATCAATCAGGAGTTCCAGAATCTGAAGACGGTGATGCAGTAACAGCGTAGATCAGCTGCGCAGAGCTGCACAGAGAAACGGAGGAATGCATTATGAGTATGTTTTCTGCCTTTAATATCAGCGCGTCCGGTCTGACCGCACAGAGATACCGTATGGACATCATATCGGAGAATGTGGCGAACGCCAACACCACCCGCACCGCCGACGGGACGCCCTATCGCAGGAAGGTGGTCACCTTTGCGGAAAAGGGAGGACAGACCTCCTTCAGCCGTATTTTGGGCGACGCCGCATATAGCCACGGATATACCGGACACGGTGTAAAAGTCACCGGTGTCTATGAGGATAATGAGACGGAGATGAACATGGTGTACGATCCCTCTCATCCCGACGCAGACGAGAACGGTTATGTTACATATCCGAACGTGAACATCATTACCGAGATGACCAACCTGATCGATGCCAGCCGGGCGTATGAAGCCAATGCCACAGCCTTCAACGCGAGCAAGTCCATGGCGCTGCAGGGACTGGAGCTGGGAAGAAGCTAATTTCACACATGTACATGTAAGAATCCAAGCGGCCTGAACCAAACAAGCAGGCCCGCTTGTTTTAAGACTGCTTTGCGCCGCTGCGGCGGCAGGACGGAGGGAAAATGGAGCTATCGGCAATTATGGGATTGACCGGGGTGACGGGAGGAGCTTCTCTGGATGCGGCATCGCTGACCGGCATGCTTGCGGAGAAGGACGAGAAGGCAAACGGTACACTGTTCGACTCCTTTTTGAATACTGCGATCGACAATATCAAGACCACCAACAGCTATCTGTCCGACGCGGAGGATGAAGAGATCAGGTTCGCGCTGGGCGAGACGGAGAACACTCATGACCTGATGATCTCTCTGCAGAAGGCATCCACGGCTCTGCAGTATACGGTGGCGGTCCGCGACAGATTCCTGGAGGCTTACCGGGAGATCATGCAGATGCAGATCTAGCGCTGCATGCATGTGCGGAGACCAGACTACTGAGGGAGAAATGCCATGATTGACAGGCTGAAAGAAATAGCGGCAAAAATATTGGAGTGGTGGAATAAGTTCACCTCCAAGCAGAAAACGATCATCGTTTCAATCACGGCGGTGGTAATTTTCACCTTTGCCCTTATCATTTATTTGTTTTCAAGGCCCAAGTATGTGGAGATCAGGACCTGCGAGACCTCTGCGGAGGCGGCGCAGGTGATGGATATTCTGGACGGTGCGGGCGTCAGGCACAGGGAGTCCAACGACCTGCTGACCATTGAGGTAGAGACCGGTCAGCAGACCTTGGCAAGGTATGCGCTGGCATCCTCCGGGTATACCACAAACGACCCAAAACTGTCCGATTTTATGGACACAAGCATGTCCACTACGGCCTCCGACCGCGAAAAGCAGTACAAGGAATTCAAGGAGGCTGAGCTGGAGGAGACCTTTTCGGTCATCAGCGCCGTGGACGACGTGGTGGTAATATTGGATGTCCCGCCTCAGAACGGCACGCTGATCGCCCAGCAGGAGGACAGCTCGGCTTACATCCAGCTGACCCTGAACGGCCCGTTCTCCTCCGCAAATGCCGCGGCCATGGCAAAAGCGGCGGCTACCTGCCTGGGGAACGCGAACACGGCGAACATCACCATACTGGACCAGGACGGCAATGTCCTGTTCGCCGGCGGCGACGATTATACCTCCGCAGGCAATGCCCACTCCCTGCTTGAACTGCAGAATCAGGCGGAGTCCATGGTGGCGAATCAGGTAAAGAGAGTGCTCCTGGGAACGAATCAGTTCCGGCAGGTCACTGTGGTGAGCCATCTGCAGCTGGATTATGAAGAGTATGAGAAGACTGTGCATGAATATTACGCGAATGAGGGCTACACAGAGGGCCTTCACTCCGAGCGCAGAGAGTACGAGAGCGAAAGCACCGGCGGCGTAGGCGGCGTTCCGGGAACGGATTCCAATGATGATTCCAATAATAACAATACATATGTATGGCCGGATTACAGCGACACCCAGTCCAATGTGACAGAGCTTGAGGAGCAGTTCCTGCCGAACGAGAGCATGGAGCATTGGGTCAGTCCGCAGGGCGGTGTGGATTATGACGGTTCCTCCGTCGCCATTGCCATGATATCCTACCGGGAGTATCACGAGGAGAATGTCAAGCGGCAGGGGCTTCTGGACGGCGGCATTACCTGGGAGGAGTTCAAGGACAACAACAGCGCGGACGTGCTGATGAATGTGGATGAAAACCTGTATGATATCGTTGCAAATGCGACGGGGATCAGCCGTGACAAGATCAGTATCATCGCCTACGAGACGCCTGTGTTCTACGACGAGGAGGGCTGGTCCGCGAGCGATACCAGCACGCTGTTGAGCGTACTGATGATCCTGCTGATCCTGGGACTTCTGGCGTTCGTGGTGCTGCGCAGCATGCGCGCCAAAAAGAGCACGGAGGAAGAGGAGGAGCTGTCTGTGGAGAACATGCTCCAGTCTACCGCCGAGAGCACTCTGGAGGACATCGATCTGGAATCCAAATCGGAGACACGCCTCCTGATAGAAAAATTTGTGGATGAGAATCCGGAAGCGGCGGCAAATCTGCTCCGCAACTGGCTGAATGAGGATTGGGACTAGGGCCCGTGAAGGAAAAGAGGTGTGGATATGTCTAGAGGTTCCATGAAGGAAGAGCCGATCAAGGGCGTACAGAAGGCAGCAGTCCTTTTGATCGCTCTGGGCCCGGAGAGGTCCGCTGGGATATTTAAGCATCTGAAGGAAGAGGAAATAGAAGAGCTGACGCTGGAGATCGCCAACACCAGGAGCGTGACGCCGCAGGTGAAGGAAGATGTGATCAACGAGTTCTATGAGGTCTGTCTGGCGCAGCAGTACATAGCAGAGGGCGGCATCAACTATGCGAAAGACCTTCTGGAGAAGGCGCTGGGCACAGACAAGGCGCTGGATGTCATCAGCAAGCTGACGGCTTCTCTGCAGGTGAAGCCCTTCGAGTTCGTGCGAAAGACGGACGCGACGCAGCTGATCAACTTCATTCAGGACGAACACCCTCAGACTATCGCCCTGATACTTTCCTACCTGGCGCCCTCGCAGGCAGCTGCCATTATTTCGGCGCTGACCCCCGACCGTCAGGCGGACGTTGCAAGGAGGATCGCGGTGATGGACCGCACCAGCCCCGATGTGATCAAGGAAGTGGAGAAGGTGCTGGAATCCAAGCTGGCAAGCCTGGTAAATCAGGATTACACCATTATCGGCGGCGTGGACGCAGTGGTGGAGATCCTCAATACGGTGGACCGCGGAACGGAGCGCCACATCATGGAGACTTTGGAGATCGAGGAGCCCGAACTGGCCGACGAGATCAGAAAGAAGATGTTCGTGTTCGAGGATGTGCTGCTTCTGGACGACAGAGCGATCCAGCGCGTGCTGCGTGATGTGGACAATAATGATCTGGCTATCGCCATGAAGGGCGCCAACGAGCAGGTGCAGAATGCTATTTTTGGCAACCTGTCCAAGCGTCTTGCTGTTATGATCAAGGAGGATATGGAGTTTATGGGACCTGTCCGCATGAAGGATGTGGAGGAAGCCCAGCAGAAGATCGTCAATATTATCAGAAAACTGGAGGATTCCGGCGAAATTGTAATCTCCAGAGGCGGAGGTGACGAGATCGTTGTCTAGGAATCTGGTAAAACAGGTATTTGCGGTGGAGGCCGAGGAAAAGCGTGTGATAGACACGAACGAGCTGGTGCGGCAGCGCATGGAGACTTCCGCAGCAAGAACTGTCAGGGCGGACAGAGGCGGTCCCGTGTCAGGTCCGGGATCGTCGGCGGAAGCGGAAACGCCTGAGGACGGCGAGGAGGATCGGAGCAGTGCGCTCACGGCAAAGGAAGATGCCGCCGCGCTGCTGGAGCAGGCCCGCGCGGATGCCCAGGCTGTCATCGGGGACGCGGAGGCTCAGGCGGAGCATATCCTGTCGGAGGCAAGGGCTCAGGCGGAGAGCGACAAGGTGAGCATCATGGAGCTCGCCCGGCAGCAGGGGTACGAAGAAGGGCAGAGGAACGCCATGGCGCAGGTGGAGTCCGCAAGGCTTGAGTTCCAGGAGAAGGCCAGACAGATGGAGGAAGAGTACCAGCGGCAGATAGACGAACTGGAGCCGAAATTCATAGATACCATAACGGCGGTTTACGAGCATATTTTCCGGGTTGACCTCAGTGCAAGCCGGGATATTTTGACTTATCTGATCAATAACACCATGCACAGAGTGGAGGGCGGACACACATATCTGATCCATGTATCCAGGGAGGATTATGATTACGTGGAAACGCAGAAGCAGCAGCTTCTGAACGGCGTCGTTTCCGATTCCGACACGGTGGATGTGCTGGAGGATATTGCACTGGGGAAGAACGACTGTCTGATCGAGACGGAAAACGGTATTTTTGACTGCGGTCTGGGGACCCAGCTTGCGGAGTTGAAAAAGAAGCTGATGCTGTTGGCGTGGTCCGGGGAGGAATGAGCACTTGCGCGGGGCTGTGGTTGATTTTGAGAAATATTATAATGTCATGGATCAAAGCTTTATCCGAAGGATGGGAAAGGTGGTAAACGTAGTCGGACTGACCATCGAATCGGCGGGACCCGATGCAAAGCTGGGAGATGTCTGCCACATCTTCCCGGAGGGGGAGGACAGGCAGCCGGTGATGGCGGAGGTCGTGGGCTTTAAAGACAAGAAGACGCTTCTCATGCCTTACGATTCGGTGGATGGGATCGGCCTTGGCAGTATCGTGGAAAATACCGGCAATCCGCTTCGGGTGCTTGTAAGCGATGAGCTGTTGGGAAAGACGCTGAACGGGCTGGGAAGGCCCGTCGACGGCACGGAGCCGTCGGGGACGCCTTACCTCGTGGAAGCGGCTCCGCCCGATCCTATGAGCAGGGCCATCATTGACACGGTCCTGCCCCTTGGCGTGAAGGCGGTGGACGGGCTGATCACTGTGGGAAAAGGACAGCGTATCGGTATCTTCGCGGGCTCCGGTGTGGGCAAATCCACATTGATGGGCATGTTCGCCAGAAATACGAAAGCGGACATCAATGTGATCGCCCTGATCGGGGAGCGGGGACGTGAGGTCCGGGAATTTATCGAGAGAGATCTGGGTGAGGAGGGCATGAGGCGCTCCGTGGTGGTGGTCGCCACGTCGGACAGACCGGCGTTGGAGCGCAACAAGGCCGCGAAGACGGCCACGGCCATTGCGGAATATTTCCGGGATCAGGGCAGGGATGTGCTGCTCATGATGGACTCCCTCACCAGATTTTCCATGGCGCAGAGGGAGATCGGCCTGGCCAGCGGGGAGCCTCCCGTGAGCAGAGGCTATCCGCCCAGCGTTTACTCCGAGATGCCCAAGCTCCTTGAGAGAGCCGGGTGTGCCGCAAAGGGATCCATCACGGGCCTGTATACGGTACTGGTGGACGGGGATGATTTCAACGAGCCCATTACCGATACCGCCAGAAGCATACTGGACGGACATATTATGCTGGACAGAAAGCTGGGGCATAAGAACCATTATCCCGCCATAGATATTCTGCAGAGCATTTCCAGATGCATGAGCCAGATCGCAGGCAGAGAACACAAGCAGGCGGCCAGCAGGCTGAAGACGGTGCTTGCCACCTACAACGAGGCGGAGGACCTGATCAATATCGGAGCCTATAAGAGCGGCAGCAATCCGTCCATAGATTATGCGATCACGAAGATCGATGCGGTGAATGCTTTTCTGTGTCAGGAGACGGATGAAAAATTTGATTTTGAGACCAGCGTTGAGATGCTGCAGCAGCTTTTCGCGGAATAGTCCGTGCTGCGACCTTAAATTTTGATACCGGGAGTGAGACTGATGGCGCGATTTCATTACTCCATGCAAAGTATTCTGGATATAAAATACAAAATGGAAACTCAGGCGAAGGAGGAATTTTCCGCGGCCAGGGCCGCTCTGGACCGGGAGGAGGAGCAGCTGGAGGCCCTGATCCGGCGAAAGCGGGAGTATGAGGCGAGAGCCGCCGAGCTTCTTTCGGGCGCGCTGAATCTGCTGGAAATTGAGGAGAACGAGACGGCCATCATGAGCATGGATGGCTTCATCGCCGGTCAGAGGGCGCGTGTAGCGGCCGCGGAGCAGAATCTTGAGCTTGCCAGAGCGAAGCTCACGGATGTGATGAAGGAGCGCAAGACGCATGAGAACCTGAAGGAAAAGGCCTTCGGTCAGTTCATGACAGAGGAGAACCGGCGCGAGGGCAAGGAAGTGGACGAGCTGACCAGCTATGTGTACGGTCAGCGCAGAAGTGAGAGCAGGAAGGACGGCGTGCCGGTGTAGGCCGCCGCAGGAGAGAGGACATGGCAAAGGAATTGACGGCGGAGGCCCAGGCGGCGCAGGCGGAAAAGGCCAGAATAGAAAACGAGAAAAAGCAGCTGAAAAAGGAACAGAAGGATCAGCGGAAGGAGGCAAGGCGCCGCGCCAAGGAGATCGCCAAGCAGGAGAAGGCTTTGGACGAGGACGAGGAGAGCAACGGTCTTGTGACCTTTGCCGCAACGGCCTTTATCGTGCTGCTGTGGCTCGCCGTGATCTGCGTGGTGGTCAAGCTCGACATCGGAGGCTTCGGCAGTTCGGTCCTGACCCCCGTGCTGAAGGATGTGCCCGTGCTGAATAAGATACTCCCCGGCGTGTCGCTGACGGAGACGAACGATCCCGCAAGCTACGGCGGCTATTCCAGTCTGCAGGAGGCGGTGGATTATATCAAGGAGCTGGAGACGGAGCTGGAGAGGCTTCAGATCGAGAACGGCTCTAAGGATACCGACCTGGAAAGCCTGCGCGCGGAGGTGACGCGGCTGCAGGAATTTGAAAAGACACAGGTGGAATTTCAGCGGATACAGCAGGAGTTCTATGAGGAGGTAGTATACGCCGAGAAGGGGCCCGGCGCGGAGGAGTACAGAAAGTGGTATGAGGAGATGAATCCTGCCACGGCGGAGGCTCTCTACAAGCAGGTCGTGGACCAGTCGGAGGAGAGCGCGGAGTTCCAGACCTACGCCCAGTCCTTCTCCGAGATGAAGCCCAAGGCCGCCGCGGGAGTCCTGGAGCAGATGACCGACAATATGGATCTGGCCGCGAAGATCATGGAGGCCCTGACGCCGGAAGACCGGGCAAAGATCATGGATCAGATGGATCCTGAGTTTGCGGCGCGACTGACAAAAATTATGGATCCGGAGTCTTAAGTATTGGATGGGATCAGCCGAAATAAAATGTTGAAAAGATTTTTTCAATAGGCTTTTCAATGGACATTGAAAATTTAAGAAAGGAGGTCAGAAATGACAAGTACACCTGTAAAGGATGTAGGTTCTGTTCTGAACGGCCTGTCGGCGGCAGGCGGCGGCGCCAGGACACCGGCGGGAGCGGGCTTCCAGAAGGTCTTTGACGGCCAGGCGGGAAAAGAGACATATGAAAAGACGCCCGACAGCTCCAAGACGGCGGTAAGGAAGGCGCCCGGCGAATCGTTGAAGGCGAAAGACGAGCATCTGGCAAGAATGGAAAGACAGGAGCCCAGAGACGGCATACAGAACGGACCGGACGAAACAGATGAGATCCCCGCCGAAAAGCTGGAGGAGATCATGGAGACTCTGGGAACGGCAGCAGCGGATATGATACAGCAGATCGCGGATGTCTTCGGAGTGAGCGTGGAGGAGATACAGGATGCCATGCAGGAGCTCGGTATGGAGAGCCTGGATGTGCTGGACCAGGGAAAGCTGGGAGAGCTGCTCCTGAAGATCGGGGGCGCGGAGGATACCTACACGCTGGTCACAGACGGAGAGCTTTACGGAAAATATCAGGAGCTGATGACGCAGCTTGAGGATGTGATCCGGGAGACCGGCGAAGAGCTGGAGATGCCGCCGAAGCAGCTGGAGGATGTGCTGCAGCAGCTGAGGATACCGGAGCCTGAGGCAAAGGTCCTTTCCGCGGAGACGGTGACGGAGACGGCGGAGGTCCTGCAGACTCCTGAGGAACAGCCGGAGGAGAGCGCGGAGCCGGTCGAAGCCGGCCGACCGACGGTGGAGATCACCGGGACCCAGGAGACGGAGAAGGAGCCCCAGACCGGCTCGGAGAGCCGGCAGGAGAACGGCGGCACGGACAGGAGAGAATCTCATCACATTTTGGCGCAGGAGATCCGGACGGATCAGTTCCAGGGGCGGTTCACACCAGAAATACAGCAGACGGAGAGCCAGCCGGTCTTTAGGACGGATACCCAGGACATCATGCGGCAGATCATGGATTACATGAGGATTCAGGTAAAACCTGACGTGTCCGATCTGGAGATGCAGCTTCACCCGGAGAGCCTGGGATCGCTTCATATCCACATAGCCTCCAAGGGGGGCGCGGTGACGGCGAATTTCATCGCCCAGAACGATGCGGTCAAGGCGGCGCTGGAAAGCCAGATGGTCCAGCTGAGAGAGAATTTTGAACAGCAGGGCGTCAAGGTGGAGGCGATCGAGATTACCGTTCAGACACATGCCTTCGAGAGAAATCTCGACCAGGGCAGAGGCCGGAACAGCGGACAGGAGGAACCTGCAAGAAAGGTCAGGACCAGGAAGATCGACCTGAATACGCTCCAGGATGCGGAAGAGCTGGAGGAGGAAGATGCGCTGGCTGCCGAAATGATGGCGGCGAACGGCAATCAGGTGGATTACACCGCGTAGACTGACAGAAATCAACAGAACAAGAAAGGAGAATGCGAATGGCATTATGGCAGCCCGTTGAGAACGGGAAAATCGTAGAGACAGAATCTCAGAATTCATTGAAGAACCAAGCCAACAAATCCGGCGTCGGCAGCGACATGGACAGAGATACGTTCCTGCAGCTTCTGGTGGCGCAGATGAAGTATCAGGATCCGCTGGAGCCCACCTCTAACACCGAATACATTTCACAGTACGCACAGTTCTCACAGGTAGAACAGATGCAGAATATGGCGGCAAGTTCGGAGCTGACGAGAGCCACGTCTCTGGTGGGCGAGGAGGTCTACATCACGACCACCACCTCTACCGGCGATACCAAGGATATACGGGGACGTGTGGACTATGTGGTATATGAGAACGGCAAGGCTTATCTCTCCATCGATGAGCAGCTCTACTCTCTGGACGATCTCACCACCGTAGTCGACAAGACGTATCAAGACGCTTGGGATAAGGCGTACAATCTCACGGTGAAGATGAACACTAAGCTGCCTGCTCTGGGCGGTGTGGACCTGACAGATGCGTCCGTCATCGATGAGTTGGAAGAGACCTACAACGGCATGAACGATTACGAGAAGAGCTTTCTGACTCAGGAGACTGTGGATAAGCTGAACAAGTACATCGAGAAGTTGAAGGAGGTACGTCTGGCCGAGGAGGAAGCCGAGAAGAACAAGGACGGCGGCAATGTGGACGGACCCGGTGAAGACGGCGAAGGTCAGGATGAGACCGGCGGCGTGGAAGGCGGCAGTACCGGAAGCACCGGAGACGGTGAGAACGGAAGCGGCGGCAGCACGGAGGGTGCCGGGGAAGCATAACGGAGGCTTGAGGAAAATGGATGTTCAAAAAAACGCATATCTTTCCATTGAGCAGCTGACCGACCGATATCTGGCAGGCACAAGGAGAGCGGAAGCCCGAAAGCCGGTCAATGAAGTCTCCTTCCGGGACATTCTGGAACAGAAGAGCGCGCAGGAGACAAAGGGCAGCCTGAAGTTTTCAAAGCATGCGCTTGGGCGGCTGAACGACCGGAACATCGAGCTGGACGAGGGACAGCTGGAGCGGTTGAGCGAGGGGACCAGGAAAGCGGATCAGAAGGGCATCCGGGAATCGCTGGTAATCGTAGACCAGCTCGCATTTATCGTAAATGTGCCCAGCCGGACGGTAGTCACGGCAATGGACAGTACAGAGACAACTGAAAACATATTTACCAATATCAACGGAGCAGTCATTATATAATATAGCCGGACCTTACAAGGAGGCTATGGCCTCTCGAATGACAGAGAGAGGCCCGCTCCGTTCCCATAAGGAGGAACATGCACTATGATGAGATCACTTTACTCCGGCGTTGCCGGACTGAAGACCCACCAGACCAAGATGGACGTCATCGGTAACAACATCGCGAACGTGAACACAACGGCTTACAAGGCAAGCTCCATCGTATTCAACGAGCTGATGAGCCAGACCACCCAGAGGGCCAGCGGCCCCAACGCGACCACCGGTATCGGCGGCGTCAACGCAAGACAGATCGGTCTGGGCGTAAAATCCGGAGCCATCAATATCAATATTTCGGGACAGGGCTCCGCACAGTCTACAGGCAATCCCTTCGACATCATGATCACGGGCGACAACTTCTTCGTGGTGAGCAACGGTATGGAGAATTTCTTTACCAGAGACGGTTCTTTCTACGTTGACGGCGCAGGCAACCTGGCGATGACCAGCACGGGCTACAACGTCATGGGATGGCAGGTGGATCCTGAGACGGGATTCATCAAACAGGACAATGTGACAGCTCTGCGGATCATGAGCACCGCGAACCTCACCTATCCCCCTGAGGCCACCACGATGGCCAATATGTCCGGAATCATCGACAAGAACGATACCGATGTGACCAACCCAAACGGCAAGGCCGTAAATCTGAACTTCTTTGACGCCCTGGGATATCAGTATACCGCAAAGTTCGTGTTCAGGCAGTCCGACGATGTGAACGAGTACAGCCTGGAGCTGGATAAGATCCTTGATTCCACGGGCAAGGAGGTGGAGATCGACCAGGCCACGCTTGACACCCTTCTGGGCGGCGCCACCAAGCAGTACAAGACGGGAAAGATCGCTTTTGACGACAAGACCTATGAGTGGGACGGAGCCGGGAAGATGATTAACAGCGCCACCGGCGAGATCATGGCAGACCTGGCGCAGATGTACGACGGCGGCACGCTCAAGGACAGGGCTACGGAGATCGAGCTGACCTATACGGATAAGATCACCAATGCAGAGGTCACTGTTACCAGAACGGTCCAGGAGCAGCTGGACGCTCTCGCAAAGGCATACGGATACGAGGGCTCGACGGACGAATTCCTGAATCAGCTGGTGCAGGCGCCTGCCAGCGAGGACGGGAGGACTCCCGCGGCGGAAGTGTCCGTCTCGCAGATGCTGGCCAATCTGGCGCAGACACCCGGCGGCGTGGCCGAGGGCGAGGGCATGACGCTTCCCACTTCGGGCAGCTTTGGGACTGTGGGCCGCAATTACTACGGCATCAAGGTGGCGTTCGACGGCGACAAGGGACATTTTGCAGGCATAAACGGCCAGCTCACCGTGAGCACCGCAAAGCTGAATCTGTCCGCACTGGGCGGGAATTTCGAGGACATCGAGATCGATTTCTCCGAGACCTCCATGTTCGATAACAAGGGAACCTCTACCATCGGCGCGGTGAGCGGCGATCTGGACGGACTCGGCACCGGCCGCCGGCTGGGCGACATGATCGGCGTGTCCATCCAGCGTGACGGTATGATCTACGCAAGCTACGACAACGGCATGACGAGACTTTTGGGACAGATCGCGACGGCGGCCTTTGCCAACGCTTCCGGCCTTGAGAAGGCCGGCGATAACCTGTACTCGGCCACCATGAACTCCGGCGAGTTCGACGGCATCGGCGTGGATATCACGGCGAACGGCGGCTACATGTCCACCGGCCAGCTGGAGATGAGCAACGTCGACCTGTCTGCGGAATTTACCGATATGATCACCACTCAGCGAGGCTTCCAGGCCAACAGCCGTATCATAACGGTTTCCGATACACTGTTGGAGGAGCTGACCAACCTGAAGCGTTAAGGGCGCGGCCTGTCCTGTGCCTGATGCGCCGGGAGGCAGTATTTGACAGCTCCAAAATACAGTTTTATCTTGTATTAAGCTTGTATCTATGGTATAACATAGGGGACGGATCTGTTTTTTCCGTCCCCTAAATTTTTTGTATGGGCCAGAGGTGTCAGACATGATTGAAGTGACAAAGCTGAGCGGAGTTAAGATCCTTGTCAATCCCCTGTTGTTCGAGGTCGTGGAGGAAACACCGGACACGGTGATAACGCTTACCACGGGGAAAAAAATAATTGTAAAAGAAAGTAGACAAGAGATAAAAAATCTTGTAAAATTGTATAGAAAGGATAGTTTTGCGGAATAGTTCACTAATGCAGAATGTTGGGTGGTTCTTGTGGATATAGCATCTTTAGCCGGCGTGTTATTGTGTTTAGTCATGATTGTCTTTGGAGTCATCAGCAGTGCCAGCCTTTCCGGTGTCCATGAATATCTTAATTTCCCCTCCGCCATCATCACCTTTGGCGGTGCGATCTTTTCTACCATGGCATCGGTCAGTCTTTCTGATTTTATCGGCGGATTAAAGAGTTTTACTCTGATCTTCAAAGCTCCGGCCCTGAACACGGCGGAAATGATTCAAAAGATCATAGATCTCTCGAACATAGCTCGAAAGGAAGGACTGTTGTCTCTGGAGGAGGCGGCAGCCGACATGGAAGAGCCGTTCTTGAAAAAAGGGATTCTGCTGATAGTGGACGGCACGGATCCTGATTTAGTGCGTGCTATTATGGAAACAGAGCTGGCGAGCATCGAGGGGAGACATAAGAACCGTATCGGTTTTTGGGAGACATTAGGCTCCATGGGACCTGCCTGGGGTATGATCGGTACCCTGATAGGTCTGGTACATATGCTTTATCAGATGCAGGATGTGGCTGCTCTGGGGCCGGCTATGGCGGTGGCTCTGATCACCACCCTGTACGGCTCCGTACTGGCCAACTGGATATGCGCCCCGGTGGCCGCAAAGCTGAAGGCGGACAACGAGGGCGAGATGATGATGAAGGAAGTGATGATAGAGGGACTCCTGTCCATACAGGCAGGTGAGAACCCAAGAGTCATCGAAGAAAAACTGAAATCTTTCCTGGCGCCCGGCGACAGAGAGAACCCGGCGGACACGGCGGGAGGTGAAGAGTAATGGCAAAGCGCAGACCGGATGAACCGAAAAAGGGCGCACCGGAATGGCAGACTACATTCAGCGACCTGATGAATCTGCTGCTTTGCTTCTTCGTTATGCTTTTTGCCATGTCTACCATGGAGGAGAGCAAGTGGCAGGAACTTGTGGCCGCCATGAACAATACTACGATCAGCATCTTTGAAAAGGGAGCCACAGCCATCGGAGACGGCATTCTCATCAGCAACGGCATGAGCCAGCTGAATGAGCTTGACCAATATATCAACAGCACCGGAAAGACTGCCGACAGCAGTCAGAACAGTGAGGAAATGAAGGAATATGAAAATTTGCCGGAGAACGTCACCGCCGAGCAGCTCCAGAATGCCCTGGAGGCCATGCAGATGCAGGACAACGAAGAGCTTGCGGAGATGGTGGAGGAGTCTCTGACAGAGAGCAGCATCGCGGATCAGGTGGATGTGAGCTTCACCGCCCAGTATGTGCAGCTCACTATGAACGGTGCACTGCTCTTTGACTCCGGCAGCGCTCAGCTGAAGGAGGATGCCAAGAGAGTCCTGGACAGGATCGGCGTGATCCTGGAGCGTTACAGCCAGGGGACGGTGGAGATCGAGGGACATACGGACAACGTGCCCATAAACAGCGCCCTGTACCCCAGCAATGAAGAGCTGAGCAGCGCAAGAGCGCTTTCGGTATTTTATTATCTGAAGGACAATACATATCTTGATCCGGCAAATCTGCAGCACGCCGGCATGGGCGAGCGCTGTCCCATAGCGGACAACAATACTGCGGAGGGAAGACGCAGCAATCGCCGGGTGGAGATCCGGATATACAATCCGGCACAGTAGCGGAGAGATAAGAGGGTGTAAGGAATATGAAAAAGAATCTGTTGAGCGTGCTGATCCTGGCACTGCTGATCATGAATACCGTACTGAACACGGTCATGATGGTGAGCGTGATCAGCACCAATTCCAAAACGGGAAAGCTGGTCACCAGCATTGCCACGGTGATGAACCTTGAGTTCACCGAGCCGGGCGGTGAGACGGCGGAGACGGAGGTGCCTCTGTCGCAGACAGATACCTACAACATGGAGGAGCTGACGATACTGTTAAAGCCGGACGAAAACGGCGAGCAGGCATATATCGTGTTTGACATGACGCTTGCCATGGATACCAAGAACAAGGATTACAAGAAGCTTGGCTCCGGCGAGACTCTGGCCGAGTATGAAATGATGATCAGGAGCACAGTGGAAAATGTAGTTGCGGCACATACAAAAGCGGAGTGCAGCAGTAACTTTGAAGGGATAAGGGAGGAGATCCTGGAGGCAGTCCAGAATCTGTTCCAGTCCGATTTTATATACAGGATCGCCATCAGCAATGTAAAGTACGGCTCGGCAATGTGAGGCGCGGCTGACGGGGCGGGCACCGCTGCGGAGGGAGCGGCTGCCGGCGTGAAAGACTCCGAATAAAAGGAGGTGAACTTTTGTGGGCGAGGTTTTATCCCAAAACGAAATAGACAGCTTACTTGCGGCGTTATCGACGGGTGAACTGGATGTCGACCAGATGCAGGAGAGCGAGGAAAAGCAGGTCAAGGACTATGACTTCAGCCGCCCTACAAAGTTCTCCAAGGAGCACCTAAGGACTCTGGAAATGATTTTTGAACACTACGGCAGACTTGTCTCCACCAACCTGCCGGTCTACCTGAGGAAGAATGTGCAGGTGACGGTGGCGAGCTCGGAGACGGTCACCTTCAGTGAGTTCACTAACGCGCTTTCCAACCCTGTGATCCTGGGCATTATAAATTTTGCACCGCTGAACGGCAATATCATTGTGGATCTGGCGGCCAATCTGGGCTATGCCATGTTGGACCGTATGCTGGGCGGAAGCGGTGTCCCGCTGGAAAAGAGCCGGGATTTCTCCGATATCGAGATGACGATCATTCAGAAGATACTGGTCATGTTCACTCAGCTGCTCAGGGATCCCTGGAAGAATGTGATAGATATCTCGCCCGTACTGCAGCGGATGGAGACGAACCCGCAGTTCGCACAGGTCATTGCGCCCAATGACATGATAGCCATCGTGACACTGAATATGAAGATCGGTGACGTGGAGGGCTTTATGAATATATGTCTTCCGTTCTTTACGCTGGAGGACGTGATGGATAAACTCAACACCAGATATTGGTTTTCTACCATGCAGGAAAGCCATGATGAAAATTATGAGATGTATATCGAATCCCTGATCCGCAAGGTGGATATTCCGATCAGGGCCGTGCTGGGAAAGAGCACCATCTCCGTCAATGATTTTCTGAACCTGCAGGTAGGTGATTGTATTCGGCTGGATTCAAAGGTGGATGACGATATGAATGTTTTTGTCGGTAATATTAAAAAATTTACCGCATTGCCCGGCGCCGAAAAGGATTCTTATGCGGTTCGGATCACTTCGGTCATCAGAGAGGAGGAGTAGACAATGGATGGAGGAATGCTGTCCCAGGACGAGATCAACGCATTGCTGAGCGGTATGGATCTCTCTGAAGACCTGGATTCCGGTTCCGCCGGAGAAGATGTCTCCGGGGCATCCGGCAGTCAGACAGAAAGCGATCCCCCGGAAAATGTCGATACCCAAGGCATACTTTCGGATGTGGAGAAGGATGCTATCGGCGAAGTGGCAAATATCAGCATGGGATCCTCTGCAACGACGCTGTATTCTCTTGTGAACAGAAAAGTGAATATTACCACACCGTCGGTGGAGCTGGTCACTTGGAAGAGTCTGTTGGCTGACTACGAGAAGCCGTGCGTGTTCGTACAGATCAAATATACCCATGGGCTGGACGGCACCAATATACTGGTCCTGAAGGAAAACGATGTCAAGATCATCACCGATCTGATGATGGGCGGCGACGGCACCAACACGGGGGATGAACTTGGAGAACTGCATCTGAGCGCGATTTCCGAGGCCATGAATCAGATGATGGGATCTGCGGCCACATCGCTCTCCACGATGCTGAAGGAGACAATAGACATCAGTCCGCCGGACTCTTCGCTCCTTGATCTGGCAAAATTCAAGAGCGGAGATGAGATAGCTCCTTTCCTTGGCGGTGTTTTCGTAAAAGTGGCATTCCGGATGCAGATAGGAGATCTGGTGGACAGCACCATCATGCAGCTGTATCCTGTGGAATTTGCCCGGCATCTTGTAAATACCTTCCTGAAGAATCAGACGGAGGATACGGCGGCCATACAGGAGCAGCCCGCGGCGCAGCAGCAGACGCCAGCCGCACAGGCGCAGGCAGATCCTGGACCGACAGAACCGCCGCAGACGGGAACGGCGCCCGCGGATACGGGCGGTATGCAGACGGGAACGTCCAATGCAGATATGGCTCCCCAAACGGGGATGCCCCAGGCGGGCATGGCCCCCCAGATGGGAGCGGCACAGATGGGCATGGCTCCCCAGATGGGAGCAGCGCCGCAGATGGGAATGCCTCAGATGGGAGCGCCGCAGATGGGAATGGCTCCCCAGATGGCCATGAGTCCTCAGATGGGAATGAATGCGATGGCTCCCCAGATGGCCATGAGTCCTCAGATGGGAATGAATGCGATGGCTCCCCAGATGGGAATGCCTCAGATGGGGATGCCAGTGAACCAGCAGGAGCAGAACGTGAATGTCCAGCCGGCTCAGTTCCAGAGCTTTTCGGGCGACGGCAGAGGCATTCAGGGTCAGGAAAATATCGGACTGATCATGGACGTACCGCTGGAGGTGACCGTGGAGCTTGGAAGGTCCACCAAGTCAATTTCGGAAATCCTTAATTTTGCCCCCGGCACAATCATCGAGCTCGATCGGATCGCCGGTGAACCGATAGATGTTTTGGTAAACGGAAAGTTCGTTGCCAAGGGTGAAGTAGTTGTGATAGAAGAGAGCTTCGGCATAAGAGTAACAGAAATCATCAAGTAGGAGGAAATTTAAATGGCAAAAAATATTTTGATTTGCGATGATGCGGCGTTCATGCGGATGATGATCAAGGACATTCTGACCAAGAACGGCTACAATGTTGCGGGTGAGGCAGAGAACGGTGTGAAGGCTCTGGAAAAATACAAGGAGGTCACCCCCGATCTTGTTCTCATGGATATCACCATGCCGGAGATGGACGGTATTCAGGCTCTGAAAGAGATTAAAAAGGCGGATGCGGGAGCGAAGGTCATCATGTGTTCCGCAATGGGACAGCAGGCCATGGTCATTGAGTCTATTCAGGCCGGAGCGAAGGACTTTATCGTAAAGCCTTTTCAGGCAGAACGCGTTCTTGAGGCTGTGAAGAAGGTCGTTGGCTGATGGAGCTGCTGCTGACGGTGGGCGTGGGAAGCTATGCCCAGCTTATTACGGTGCTGCTCGTGTTCGTTCTGGTGCTTGGCATCACTGCGGCCACTACAAAATGGATCGCCAACTATCAAAAACAGCAGAGTGCAGGCGAAAATATTCAGGTGATCGAGACCAGCCGCATTTCCGGCAGCAAGTATATCCAGGTAGTGCGGGTGGGGGAGACCTATATCGTCATAGCCGTGTGTAAGGATACGGTCACCCTGCTGGGAGAAGTGCCGAAGGAGCAGTTAAAGCTGGACGGTGCGGCACGGAACTTTAATTTTAAGGAGTTTCTTGACAAGGCAGTCAAAAAGAAGACTGGCACTGAAGAGGAAAGCCGGGAACATGAAGAACAATGAGCTTAAGTTCAAGCGAATAATAACGATAATATGCCTGCTGGTCACGGTGGGCATATTGTCTATTCAAAACTCGATACCAGTTTTTGCCACCGGTCTGGAGACCGGCGATACGCAGACCAGCACCGTGCTGGACCCGCCCGGAACCGCAGAGACCCAGGAGGATCTGGACGATCCCAATATCGGCAATTATTTTACGATCACTATGGGAGGGGACAACGGAGACATCAACGGCGCGCTGCGGATATTGCTGACGCTGACGCTGATCGCTCTGGCGCCGACGATCATTATCATGATGACCTCCTTTACCAGAGTCATCATCGTGCTGCATTTTACGAGAGCCGCTCTCAATACCCAGACGGCACCGCCCAATCAGGTCCTGATCGGATTGGCACTGATCCTGACCTTTTTTATTATGCAGCCCACAGTGGAGAAGATCAATACGGAAGCCATACAACCCTTCGAGGCCGGCGAGATAGATCAGGATGAGGCTCTTGAGCGGGGGATCCAGCCGCTCCGGGAGTTTATGTATCCGCAGACTCAGACCAAGGATGTGCAGCTGTTCATGGACATCGCAGGGCAGGAGTGGACCGGCAGGAACGAGGACATTCCGCTGTCCGTTCTGCTTCCGAGCTTTATGGTGAGCGAACTGAGAGTGGCATTCTGGATCGGCTTTATGATATATATTCCGTTCATCGTTATAGATATGGTGGTGGCGTCGACCCTGATGAGCATGGGTATGATGATGCTGCCGCCCACCACGATCTCCATGCCCTTCAAAATATTGCTGTTCGTACTTGCGGACGGCTGGGCGCTGGTGATCGGCAACCTGGTACAGACATTTTACTGACGGACGCATGAGAAAGGGAGGATGACAAATGACGGTAGATGCCGTATCCGAGATGGCGCGGGACGCGCTGTTCCTGATCATTGAGGTGTCGTTGCCTATACTTCTGGTCTCGCTGATCATCGGCCTGATCATCAGTATTTTTCAGACTGTTACATCCATTCAGGAGCAGACCCTGACCTTTGTTCCGAAGATCATCGGAGTATTTTTGGCCCTGGTGCTCCTGGGGCCCTGGATGATGGGCTCCATGGTCGAGTACACGAGCAATCTGTGGTCTCAGTTCAGTCTCTACATACACAGGTAGCACATATATGATCAACTATTCTTTTTCCTTGTACGATTTGGAATATTTTCTGCTGATACTGACGCGGGTATCATGCTTTGTCTTCATCGCACCCTTTTTCAGCCTGCAGAATACTCCGAACCGGGTGAAGATCGGGGTCAGCTTTTTTACTTCGATGCTCCTGTATCAGACTCTGACCCCGGCACCTGCCGTGGAGTACAGCACGGTGCTGGAATATGCCGTCATTATCATCAAGGAGGCCGTGGCGGGCCTGCTTCTCGGCTTCGGAGCTACGGTCTGTTCTACCATTGTGAGCTTTGCGGGATCCATAGCGGACATGGAGACGGGACTTTCCATGATGACTTTGATGGATCCGGCCACCCGTGACTCCTCCAGCATTACAGGCGTCTTTTATCAGTATACCTTGATGATGATGCTGGTGGCGACGGGAATGTACCGCTATCTGTTCGGAGCGCTGGCCGACAGCTTTATTCTGATCCCCGTGAATGGGGCGGTGTTCGACGGTTCCTCTCTGTTAAATTCCATGGTGGAGTTTTTGACGGATTATGTCGTCATAGGCTTTCGCATTGTGCTGCCGATCTTTTGCGTGATGCTGCTGCTGAATACGGTCCTGGGCATTCTGGTGAAGGTATCGCCCCAAATGAACATGTTCGCGGTGGGAATTCAGCTGAAGATATTGGTGGGCCTTTCGGTGTTGTTCTTTACCACGGTCATGCTGCCTTCCACGGCGGAATTTATTTTTCAGGAAATGAAGCAGATGATGCTGTCTTTTGTGGAGGGCATGTCATGATAAGGTACGACCTGCAATTTTTTGCAAAGGAAGGTCAGGGCGGGGAAAAGACGGAGCCCGCCACCCAGAAAAAGCTGGAGGATGCCCGCAAGGAGGGGCAGGTCGCCAAGAGCCGGGAAATTGCCAACGGTCTGGGACTTTTAGCCATTTTTCTGATCCTGCGGTTCTGGGTAGGCAACATGGGGGAGCAGATGCTGACCCTCTTTTCCGGCGTCTACAATATGATCCCGGAGGTGACCACGTTCTGGCAGGGAATGATGCCGGAGACCGACACGGCCTTGATCTACCGGCAGATGCTGATCCAGGTGGTCATCATCATTGCGCCGGTGCTGCTGGTGGGGCTGCTGGTGGCCTTTGTCAGCGATGTGGCCCAGGTAAAATGGCAGCCCACGTTAAAGCCGCTGATGCCCAAATTCAACAAGCTGAATCCCATCAGCGGATTCAAGAAGATATTTTCTCTGAACGCGGTCGTAGAGCTGATCAAATCGCTGGCCAAGATCGGACTGATCGTATACATTTGCTACAACTATCTCAAGGATAAATGGGTACTGCTCCTGAATCTGTATGACATATCGCTGATGCAGGGGCTTCAGCTCGCGGTCCGGACGGTGACGGATCTGGGCATTCGGGTATCGGCCGTGTATATGATCATTGCCCTGGCGGATCTGATCTATCAGCGGGTAAAGTTCAGCAACGACATGAAGATGACCAAGCAGGAGATCAAAGAGGAATACAAGCAGCAGGAAGGAGATCCGCAGGTCAAGGGACAGATCCGGCAGAGGATGAGGGAGGCTTCCAGACGCCGTATGATGCAGGATCTGCCTCAGGCGGATGTGGTCATCACCAACCCCACCCACTATGCGGTGGCCGTCAAGTACGACCCCAAGGTAGCGGATGCACCGCTTGTGATCGCCAAGGGCGAGGATTATCTGGCCCAGAGGATTAAGGATGTGGCCAGGGAGAATCACATAGAGATCGTGGAGAACAGACCCCTGGCAAGAATGCTGTACGCCAATGTGGATGTGGGACAGGCAGTGCCGCCGGAGCTGTATCAGGCGGTCGCGGAGGTACTGGCGTTCGTATATCATCTGCAGGGGAAGATTTGAGCGGGAATCTGAAAAATTGAGCGGGAATCTGAAGAATTGAGCAGGGCCCTGGAGAATTGAACGGGGACCTGAAAAATATTGAGAGAAATCTTTCGGAAGGGAGGTACGGCATATGAATCTGGTAAAGCTTCAGCGAACGGATGCCTTGGTGGCGATCTATGTCCTGACTGCATTTATCATGCTGATCGTGTCTCTTCCGGCCGGTGTGCTGGATGTGTTCATGGCGTTCAACATCGCTATTTCCTTTACCATCCTTTTTGTGTGCATGTTCTCCCAGGAGGTGTTGGATCTCTCCTATTTTCCGACGATACTGCTGTTCACCACCATATTCAGGCTGGCCATGAATGTTTCCTCCACCAGACTGATCCTGACCACAGGCACCTCAGGAAACGTCGTGCGGACCTTCGGTGAGTTCGTGGGCGGCGGCGACCTGATCGTGGGCGCCATTATCTTTGTGATCCTGATCCTGATCCAGTTCCTTGTGATCAACAAGGGCTCCGAGCGCGTGGCGGAGGTGACGGCCCGGTTCACTCTGGACGCTATGCCCGGTAAGCAGATGGCCATCGACGCCGATCTGAATACCGGCGCCATCGACGACAAGGAGGCAAGGGCAAGGCGGGAGAAAATACAGCTGGAAGCCAGTTTCTTCGGCTCTATGGACGGTGCCGTAAAATACGTAAAGGGAGATGCCATTGCAGGTCTTCTGCTGACGGTGATCAACCTTGTGGGCGGTCTGGCCATGGGTATTTTGCGTATGAACATGGACGCGGCCACCGCGCTGCAGAATTACGGAATCCTCACCATCGGTGACGGTCTTGTGAGCCAGATTCCCTCGCTGCTGATATCACTGTCCACCGGTATTCTGGTGACCAAGGGAAGCAAACAGGCCGATTTCGGTCCGGCGATCATCAAGCAGATGTTCGGTGTGCCCAAGGTGATGTACCTGGTGGGCGGCACGCTGGCCTTTCTCGGCGTCACCACTGCGCTGAACACCATCCTTTTTATGGGAATGGGGCTCCTGTTCGTCATCGGCGGCAGAATGATCGCGGGCAACCTGGAGACGGCTCAGATCGAGGCGGAGGTGGACACGGAGGAGGCCGCCGCCGAGGAGATCAGGCAGCCCGAAAACGTCAACAGTCTGCTTCAGGTGGATCCCATCGAGCTGGAGTTCGGATACGGCATTATCCCTCTGGCCGATGTGAACCAGGGCGGAGATCTGCTGGACCGCGTGGTCATGATACGAAGACAGATCGCACTGGAGCTGGGCACCGTGGTGCCTATCATCCGTCTGCGTGACAATATACAGCTGAATCCCAATCAGTATATCATTAAGATCAAAGGGATACAGGTCAGTGAGGGGGAGATACTTTTCGACCACTACATGGCAATGAATCCCGGATATGTGGAAGAGGAGATCACGGGAATCCCTACGTTCGAGCCCTCCTTTCACCTGCCTGCCATCTGGATCACAGAGGGCCAGCGGGAGCGGGCTGAGAGCCTGGGCTATACCGTGGTGGATCCGCCCTCCATTATCGCAACGCACCTGACGGAGATCATCCGACAGTACATCTCCGAGCTGCTGACCCGCCAGGATGTACAGAATCTGATAAACAATCTGAAGGAGACGAACCCCTCGCTGGTGGAGGAGCTGGTTCCCAAGCTGCTGGGCATCGGCGAAGTGCAGAAGGTGCTGCAGAATCTGCTCAAGGAGGGCATTTCCATCAGGGATCTGCTGACGATCATGGAGACCCTGGCGGATTATGCGCCGTCCACGCGGGATTCGGATATTCTCACGGAGTATGTGCGGCAGAGTCTGAAGAGAGCCATTTCCACAAAGTATTTTCCGCCTCATGAGACGACCAGCGTCGTGACGCTGGATCCCAAGGTGGAGCAGGAGATCATGGGCAGCATAAAGCAGACGGAGAACGGAGCTTTCCTGAATCTGGATCCCAGCCGGTCCAAAGCGATCATCGATGCCGTGGGAAAAGAGATACAGAAGCTGATAAACCTTGGAAAAAATCCTATTATCATCACCTCTCCCATCGTGAGGATGTATTTCAAGCGGTTGACGGAGGATTATTACAAGGATCTGGTGGTGATATCCTATAACGAAGTGGAATCTAACGTAGAATTACAGTCAGTTGGGATGGTGACGGCATAATGATAATTAAGAAGTTTACAGGCAGAACGGAAGAGGAAGCCCTTGAGGCTGCCAGAAAAGAATTGGGCAGCGGCATTGTGACAATGAATGTCAGAAGCGTGAAAAGGAAGGGGCTGGCCGGATTGTTCAGGGCGAAGCAGACGGAGGTGACGGTGGCGCTGGAGGAGGACAAGGAGAGCCTGCGCAGTGTCCGCAGAGAGGTGCCTGCGTCCGGGAAGGCTGCGGAGGCGGCAGCTGCCAATGCCGGCGTCCGGCAGGCGGATGCCCGGTCTGCGATCAGCTTTATGAGCGAAAACTCCCAGAACATTGAGAAAAAGCTGGACAGCCTGCAGACACTTTTGGTAAATCGGCTCCAGCAGGAGGAGAACGGAAAGGCGGATCAGCCTGCGTCCGGAGAGGAGACTGCGCCCGGACAGGAGCATGCCGGCAGCGTCGAGAAGGAGACGGAAAAGCAGGAGACCACGGATCAGGATAAGTTCGTGCGGCTCCTGTATAACACCATGCTGGAGAACGAGGTGGACGAAAAGTATGCGAACCAGATCATAAATGATGTGGACAAGACGGGAAAACCGGATCTTCCCATGGATTATATCCTTGCCGATGTATATCAGAAGATGATACTGAAATTCAGCAGGGCAAAGGGAATCACTCCCGCGGAAAAGGGACCGAAGGTGGTCCTGTTCATGGGGCCCACAGGTGTGGGAAAGACCACGACCATCGCCAAGATCGCCAGCGCGTTCGCCGTGGACCAGAAAAAGAAGGTGGCGCTTCTCACGGCGGACACCTACCGCATAGCGGCGGCGGAACAGCTCCGCACCTATGCCAACATCCTGGAGGTGCCGTTCCGGGTGATCTATACGCCTGAGGAGGCGGCCGAGGCCGTAAAAGACTACGGCGGCTGCGACTGTATTCTGGTGGATACCGCCGGTCATTCCCATCAGAATGAAGAGCAGATGAACAACATGAAAAAGCTTCTGGAGGCAGTGGAGCAGACGGCGGAGTGTCAGACCTTTCTGGTGCTGTCGGCGACTACAAAATACAGGGATCTTTTGAAGATCGTGGACGGTTATCGGGGGATGTCGCACTTTCAGCTGATCTTTACCAAGCTGGACGAGACGGCGACGCTCGGAAATCTGCTGAACATAAAGCTGTATACGGATACGCCCATTGCTTTTGTGACCTGCGGACAGAACGTACCGGACGATATTGAGCTGTTCAATCCGCAAAAGACGGTGAAGCAGCTCTTGAGCACAAAACACTGACGAGGAGGAAGGACATGGATCAAGCGGAACAATTAAGAATCTTAAAAGCCAACCAACAGTCCAGACCGTTGGCCCGTGTCATCACCGTCACCAGTGGGAAAGGCGGTGTGGGCAAGTCCAACACATCGATCAATCTGGCAATTCAGTTCCGGAAAATGGGGAAAAGGGTGATCATACTGGACGCGGATTTCGGACTGGCCAACATAGAGATCATGTTCGGAACGGTCCCGAAGCACAATCTCTGCGATCTGATCTATCAGAAGAAGAATATAAAGGAGATCATTACCTGGGGGCCCATGGAGGTGGGATTTATTTCAGGCGGCAGCGGTATTGCCGGAATGTCCAACCTGAGCCGGGAATACCTGAAATACATCGTGCAGAATCTTGTGCAGCTGGATGCCCTCGCAGACATAATCATTGTGGACACGGGAGCGGGAATCTCAGATGCGGTCCTGGAATTCCTGGTGGCCAGCGGGGAGATCCTGCTGGTGACTACGCCGGAGCCCACCTCCATCACGGATTCCTACTCGCTGTTAAAGGCGCTGTACAGGCATCCCAGGTTCGATGAGAATGTCACGAAGGTGAAGATGATCGCGAACCGTGTGTCCAGAGAGTCGGAGGGACAGATACTGTTCCGAAAGCTGAACGCCGTGGTGGAGCGGTACTTGAAGATACCGATGTTCTATCTGGGAAGCGTTCCGGAGGATGCCCAGCTCTCACGGGCCGTGATGCAGCAGGTCCCCGTATCCCTGCAGAATCCCGGAGCAAGATCCACGGCGGCCTATGAGCGGATCGCGGCAAAGCTGCTGGATAAAGAAGAGGCGGACCGTCAGCCGAAGCGCGGCATGGCAGCGTTCTTCTCCCATATCATATCAGGCAGAAAAAAATAATACATTATAGAAAATGACAGGAACAGGAGGGCAGACATGCTTTCGAAATTTGTATCCATAGGTGCAAGAATAGAGGTGCAGAATGTGGAAAGAGGTCTGGAGGAACAGTCGGACAGCTCCTCCAGAAAGATCTATTACAGTCAGATATACGAGATCCTTTCGGACGATAAGATGGAGATCGTCATGCCTATGGAAAAGGGCAAGCTGATCCTCCTGCCCATCGACGGAGAGGTCGAGCTGGTCATCTACGAGGGCAGCGGCCTGTTCCAGTGCTTTGCCAGAGTGGTCGACCGCTATAAGAGCAACAATGTCTACATATTGGTGGTGGAGCTCATCAGCAGCCTTCGGAAATTCCAGAGGCGTGAGTACTATCGCCTGAGCTGTGCCCTGACAGTGTTCGCCAGATATCTGCTGGAGGAGGAGCAGCAGGCGATAGAGAACAGTCAGCCCTATACGCTTACTCCGGGGCTGCCCATGGAACAGGGGGTCATTGTGGATATCAGCGGCGGAGGCCTGAGGTTCCTGTCGGAGAAGGCCTTTGAAGCCGACAGCCTTCTGTATGTCAGCTATCAGCTGCCCCAGAACGGTCATTATAAGTCCTACGAAATGATCGGCAGGGTGATCAGCGCCAGAGTGCTGGAGAACCGCAGCGGAACGTATGAGCATCGGATGCAGTACTACGATGTGGACAGACGCACCCGCGAGGAGATCATCAAATATATTTTTGAGGAAGAGCGAAAATGCCGCAGAAAGGAGCGACTTGAGTAATGGCCAAAAAAATTTTGGTTGTTGATGACTCTGCACTCATGAGAAGAGTACTGTGTGATATAATCAACAGTGATAAGAGATTCCAGGTGGAGGATACGGCAAAGAACGGACTGGAGGCTTTTGAGCTGCTCGGCAGGGTCTCGTACGACGCAGTCGTTCTGGACATCAACATGCCGAAGATGAACGGCTTGGAGCTTTTGGAGGAGCTGAGGAAGGCGAAAATTGCCGTCAGGGTCCTGGTGGTCAGCACTTCTACCAGAAAGGGCGCGAAGACGACCCTGGATGCCCTGGAGCTGGGAGCTCTTGATTTCATACATAAACCGGACAGCGAGGTGGACTGCCGCACGGACATGTTCCAGAAAAGACTGCTCCGGATGTTGGACATAGTAGCCCAGAGCAGTCTGCCCCTACCGTCCGAAGAGCGCGGCGCCGGTATAAAACGGCCGGAGATCGTCAGGGCGAAGGGCGGGGCCGGGAGTGCATCCGCCGGAAAAGCGTGCAGAAAGGTGGTCGCCATTACATGCTCCACCGGAGGCCCCAAGGCGCTTCAGTCGGTGATCCCCAGCCTGCCGGCAGATCTGGACGCGTCGGTGCTTTTGGTACAGCACATGCCTCAGGGCTTCACCGCGTCCCTGGCGGAGAGACTGGACAGCATGAGCGAATTGGCCGTAAAGGAAGCGCAGGAGGGCGACAGGCTGCAGAGAGGAACGGTCTATGTGGCTATGGGCGGCCTGCACATGAATGTGGCCGCAGCTCCCAACGGTGAGTATCAGATACACTATTCGGACGAGCCCTGCAGAGAGGGTGTAAAGCCCTGTGCCAACTATATGTATGAATCTCTCGCCGACAGCAGTTTTGAGCAGATCGTCTGTGTCGTCATGACGGGCATGGGTTCGGACGGCACGGAGGGGATCAGGCATCTTGAGGCAAAGAAAAAGGTGCATGTCATCGCTCAGGATCAGCAGACCTGTGTAGTGTACGGTATGCCAAAAAGCATCATAAGATCGGGGATCGAGGCCCAGGTCGTGCCGCTGGATCAAATTGCACAGGAAATTGTCACGAATGTAGGAGTCATAGGATAAGAGCAGTAAAACAAGAAAGGGATGGGTAACAGTATGGACGTAAGTCAGTATCTTGAAATCTTCCTGGATGAGACCAAGGAGCATTTACAAAATCTGAACACTAGGATTCTGGAGTTGGAATCCGACCCGGAGAATGCGGATACCATTAACGAGATCTTTCGGGCGGCACATTCTCTCAAGGGCATGGCGGGTACGATGGGCTACAAGAGAATGCAGAATCTGACCCATGATATGGAAAATGTCTTCTCCGAGGTGCGCAACGGCTCGATCAAGGTAAAGCCGGATATGATCGATGTGCTGTTCCAGTGTCTCGACGCTCTGGAGGAGTATACCAATAACATTCAGACCTCCGCAGATGAGGGGACGAATGACAATGAGCCGCTGATCAAGAGACTGAACGACATTCTGGGCAGCGCCGGTTCTGATGGGGACACCGGTGAGGCCGAGAAGAAGGAGGAGGCTCCCGCTGTAAAGAGCGGGACGGCGGAGGCTGCCGAATCCAATAAATGGGATAAGATCGCTCTCGACAGCTCACAGATCTCCGTCATTCAGGAGGCTCAGAATCAGGGGAAAAACGTATACGGCATCAATGTGCTGGTCCATGAGAGCTGCATACTGAAGGCGGCGAGGGCGTTCCTTGTGTTCAAGGCAGTGGAGGAAGTGAGCGAGATCATTGTTTCCGATCCCAGCGCCCAGGATGTGGAGGACGAGAGATTCGACAGGGATTTCACACTGATCGTAGTCGCCGATGTGGAGCTTGACAAGGTCATCAAAGCCGCCGAGAATGTGTCCGAGATCGAGAAGGTCACGGGCGCGCCTCTGGTGCTCAGCAATAATAAGAATATCAATGCCGGGAAGGAATCCGAGACGGGTGAACCGGAGGTCAAGGCAGAGAAAAAAGCCGCACAGACCGCAGCTCCGGCAGCGCCTGCAGGCAAGGCAGGGGCAAAGCCTGCCGAGACCAAGAAGCCTGCCGCAAGCAAACCGGTCGTAAACCGCACCGTCCGCGTGGACATAGAGAAGCTGGATGCCCTGATGAATCTGGTGAGCGAGCTGATCATAGCCAAGAACTCTCTGGTATCGGCATCGAGCCAGGGCCAGGCCGGCACCGTCAACACTAGCTTCAACGAACAGATAGAGTATTTGGAGAGCGTGACCACCAATCTGCACGAATCCGTCATGAAGGTGCGGATGGTGCCCATCGAGAGCGTAGTCAACAAGTTTCCGAGGATGATCCGGGATCTCTCCAAAAAGCTGGATAAGAAGATGGAGCTGTATATGTCGGGTGAGGAGACCGAGCTGGACCGCACCGTGGTGGACGAGATCGGCGATCCTCTCATGCATCTGCTGCGCAATTCGGCGGATCACGGACTGGAATCGGCAGAGGTCCGCGCACAGCGCGGCAAGCCGGAGGTGGGCTCCATTTTCCTGGACGCATATCAGGACGGCAACAACGTAGTTATTGAAGTGAGAGATGACGGCAACGGCATTGATGTCGAGGCAGTCAGGAACAAGGCTATCGAGAGAGGCACCGTCACGCCGGAGCAGGCAGCGAACATGTCCGACAAGGATATCATCGATCTCCTGTTCCTGCCCAGCTTTTCCACCGCAAAGGAGGTCACGGACGTGTCCGGACGAGGCGTGGGACTGGACGTGGTGAAGTCGAAGATCGAGTCCCTGAGCGGTGAAGTGGAAGTGAAGTCCAAACTCGGCGAAGGAAGCGTATGGACGATCCGGCTTCCCCTGACGCTGGCTATCATCCAGGCCCTGATGGTGGTGGTGGGAGACGAAAAGTATGCCATCTCCCTGGGCTCCATACAGACACTGGAGGATATTCCGCCCAGCGATATCAAGCTGGTGCAGAACAAGGAGGTGATCAATCTCCGGGGAACGGTCATTCCTCTGATCCGGCTGAACGAAGTGCTGGATGTGGAGAGCCGGCGTGACGGGGATGAGAACCTGATCGTAGTCATCGTGAAGAAGGGCGACCGGATGGCAGGATTAGTGATCGACGAGCTGATCGGACAGCAGGAGATCGTTATCAAGTCCCTGGGCAGATATATCAAACAGTGTAAATTTATCAGCGGTGCAACCATTCTGGGCGACGGCGAGATTGCTCTGATCCTGGACGCAAACGCATTGATTTAGGAAAGGAGTAGGACAGATATGGAGTTAAGTTTAAATTCCGGCAGCAATTTGCCTGAGGAGGCAGCTAAGCATTCCTCGGAGACGATCCAGTATATCGTGATCCGGCTGGGGGAAGAGCAGTACGGCATCGATATCAGGAGCATTGATACCATAACGAGAATGCAGCACATTACCCGTGTCCCCAAGATGCCCAATTATCTGAAGGGCGTCATCAATCTCAGGGGAGTGGTGATTCCGGTGATGAGCATGCGGCTTCGGATGAACCTTGCCGCGGACGAGATCACAAAGGCCACCAGGATCATCGTGGTCAGGCTGGAGCAGGACGGCAATGTCGGCTTCCTGGTGGATGAGGTAAGAGAAGTGGTGACCCTCAGCATGGATGACATTGAAAAGATCAGTGAGAACAGTAAGGACGGCAAGGCCAGTCTGATCAACGGAGTCGGCAAGCACAACGGAGAGCTGATCTCTCTGTTCGACCTCAATGCGATCAGCCTGGAGAGCTGAGCCTGAGAATTATTCCGCAGAAACGGGAAGGAGACGGCCCTCATGGGAGATATGACATTAGAGCAGGTTACGGAAAATTATTATGATGTCCTTAAGGAGCTGGGCAATATCGGTGCGGGAAATGCCATGACCGCTTTGGCTCAGATGCTCCAGTGCAAGGTGGATATGAAAGTCCCCCAGGTGAAGCTGCTGGAATTTTCGGACGTGGGAGATATGATGGGCGGCGAAGAGCAGATCATGGCAGGAGTGTTCCTGGGCGTGGAAGGTGATATCACCGGCAGCATGATGTTCATGGTGGAGGAGGAGAGCGCACGTCATCTGATCCAGAAGATCACCATGGGAATGCTGCCCCAGGGGGCGGAGTTCGAGGAGATGGGCCTGTCCGCCATGAAGGAGCTGGGCAATATCATCACGGGTGCGTATCTGAATTCGCTGTCAACGCTGACGAACTTAAAGATCTATCCTACGCCGCCGGCACTGACGGTGGATATGGCCGGGTCTATCCTCAGCGTGCCCGCTATTCAGTTCGGTATCTTTGGCGATAAGATCCTGTTGATCCAGTCACAGTTCTATGATGAAGTGGAGCTGGACGGATATTTTATTCTGATCCCCGACCTGGAATCCTATGCCAAAATACTGACCGCGCTGGGGCTGCCTGTGGTCTGAGGACGGGGGCCCCTGACGGAGTGCGCCGTGTTCCGCGCATTCCGGGAGACAGAGCAAAATTACGGCGTAAAAGATATGGATTATGGCATAAAAGATATGGAAGTGACTCATGAGTGAGATAATTAAAGTGGGAATGGCGGACTTAAAGACTTGTTTGAGTCCCGATGGCCTGACGACGCTGGGGCTTGGCTCCTGTGTCGGTATCGCCATCAGAGATCCGATGACGAAGGTGGGCGGTCTGGCGCATATCATGCTGCCCGACAGCACCACCATAAAGAACGGATATCAGAATATTGCTAAATTTGCAGATACCGGAATAGTGGAGCTGGTCGCCCAGATGGAAAAGCTGGGAGCAAAGCGGAGCCGAATGGTGGCGAAGATCGCAGGCGGTGCGACGATGTTCGCGTTTCAGGGCCAAAGCTCTATCATGGGACAGGTGGGACAGCGCAATGTGGACGCCACCAAGGCAATATTGAAGGAAATGAATATTCCTCTCCTGGCTGAGGACACCGGCGCAAATTACGGAAGGACCGTTATTTTTTATCCGGAAACGGGCGAGTTCCATATTCGCGCCGTGGGAAAACAAGAGTCGATTATCTGACGGGAGTGAACCATGAACAGAAAAAATTTACCTCTGATACTGATGCTGACAGCCGGTGCCGTGACCTGCGTCATCACGTTTATCCGGGATTATACCATGCTGGGGAAATTGATCGCTCTCTTTGTGGTAATGCTGATCTTTTATATCCTGGGCAGCGTGCTGAAATGGACGCTGGATTATTTTGAGGCGCAGAACGAAAAACGGCTGAGGGAAGAAGGAGAAGTGATCGAAAAGGGATCGGAAGCTCCGGAGGACAGTCAGGGCCAGAATACGGCGGCGGAGACACGGGAGTCGGAGGCCGGTTCATAAAGCGTCCGCTGCGCGGGTGAAAAGGACGGGAAAGGAGCGAGGGGCCCATGGATGAGGCAGGCAGAAAAAAGCTGCTGGAAGAATATGCTAAGACGAAATCGCCGGAAGCCAGAGAAAAGATCATACTGGAATATGCGCCTCTCGTCAAGGTGGTCGCGGGAAGACTCAGCATGTATCTGGGCTACAACGTGGAGTATGAGGACATGGTGAGCTATGGGATCTTCGGACTGATAGACGCCATCGATAAATTTGACTGTCTGAAGGAGGTCAAGTTCGAGACATATGCCAGTCTCAGGATCCGCGGCGCCATTCTGGACCAGATACGAAGGATGGACTGGATTCCCAGGACGATCCGGCAGAAACAGAAAAAGATAGAAGCGGTGATCCGGGAAGTGGAGCTGACTACCGGAAGGAGCGCAACGGATGAGGATATTGCCAGAGGATTGGGAATTTCGGATGATGAATACCTGGACTGGCAGTCCCAGATGAAAATTACGGGCTTGGTGTCCCTGAACGAGTACATGGAGCAGGGCAGCGATGTGCCCCGTGATTACGGCAGGCAGACAACGTCCGGCTTCGAGACACCGGAGGAGTCCGTGGAGAAGGCGGAGCTTACGAAGGTGCTTGGAGAGGCTCTGGAGCTTCTCACCGAGAAGGAGCAGAAGGTGATCACCCTGTATTACTATGAGGAGCTTACCTTGAAGGAAATAAGCAACATTTTGGAGGTGTCCGAATCCAGGGTGTCGCAGCTGCACACCAGAGCGCTTCAGAAGATGAAGACAAAGATGGGAAATTATATGGGAATTTTATCGGATAACTAATTGGAAGCAAAAATGGGGATAATACTATGCAGAATGGTTACTTTCGAGTAGTGAACGATCCCGAAGGTTACGGAGTGGCGTTATATAGACCCAGGGACGGCGGCGAGGAGATCGATCTGCCGGAGCTGCTGGGATATCTGGACAGCCTCGGAATCGGCTATGACAGAAAGCAAATAGAAAAGTGCCTCATGGACGAGGAAGATACCGTCTGCCGCTTGGGCAGGGGGACCTGTCCCGCCTGTCCGGAATCCTATCATCTGACGGTGAGCGAGGATAAGATGACGGCCTATGTGCGTTTTATCCCGCCGGCGGGCACGGGCAGCAGGATCACGCTGGACGATTTCCTGAAGGATATGAAGTACCGCGGCATCGGTTTCGGACTTCGGATGCAGATGCTGCAGGATCATTTCTCAGGCTCCGGATGCTACTGCACGGATCTGCTGCTGGCGGAGGGGCAGGAACCGGTGCAGGGCGAGGACGCACGGATCGAGTATAATTTTAATACCGATATGCGCAGAAGGCCCAAGCAGCGCGAGGACGGGAGTGTGGATTACTTCCACATGACCATCATCAATCAGTGTAAAAAGGGTGATGTGCTGGCGCGGATCATCCCGGAAAGACCGGGGCAGGAGGGGCATGACATATTCGATCAGCCCATCAAGCCCAGAGAGGTGCGCCGGGAGACGCTGAAATTCGGAAGGAACATTGAGCTGTCCGAGGATAAAACGTTCATCACCTCCAAGGTGGACGGCCACGTGTCCCTGGTGGACGATAAGGTGTTTGTGGCCGACGTTTATCAGGTCAAGGGAGTGGACGTGTCCACGGGAAATCTGGACTACGAGGGAAGTATCCAGGTAGACGGCAATGTGGCGGAAAACTTTGAGGTCAAAGCCGGCGGCAATGTCATAGTCGACGGTCTGGTGGAGGGCGCAAAGATCATAGCCGGCGGAAATATCGTGATATCCAAGGGCATGAACGGCATGCAGAAGGGCTATCTGAAGGCCGGCGGCAACGTGGTGGTAAAATTCCTGGAGAACTCCAGAGTGGCGGCAGGCGGTTACATCGAGGCGGAGGCCATTATGCACAGCAAGGTCTCGGCCGGCGGGGAAATCCGTGTGGAAGGCAGAAAGGGAGTCGTGGTGGGAGGCTATGTCCAGGCCGGGACCAAGGTGACGGCTAAGACGATCGGCGCCGGCATGGGTTCCTCTACCATTATCGAGGTGGGCGTAAATCCGCTGATCAAGACTCAGTACAGCCGGATGCAGCGGGCGCTGGAGGAATTGAACAAGACAGTCAAGAACGGGGAAGTCATACTGAGCACCTTTAAGGAAAAACTCACCAAGGGCGTTCAGTACAATGAGAGCCAGATAAAATATTATAAGAGCGTGGCAAAGCTGGTGGAAGAGAAGGGTGCGGAACTGAAGGTCATGAATGAGAGAATGGAGCGGTTCCGGGCCATGATGGAGGTGCAGAAGCTGGCGGAGGTGGTAGTCAACAATGAGATCCATGCCGGCACCACCATTATTATCGGCGACGTGTCCCGCACGATACAGTCCAGCTTTCAGTACTGTAAATTTGTCCGCGAAAAGGGCGAGATCACAATGAAGCCGATGTGACGTGCCGTCCGGCGCGCGGCATTCCGGGGAGGGATATATATGGCATTCGGATCTATAGAGCTCACGACCATATCAAGGGCGCAGGATTATTCTGCAGTCAAACAGAACGAGGACAACAAAGGTCTTGTGGATCAGACGAATATCAATCAGCAGATGCAGAAGACGACGGAGCAGAGGGTCCGCGAGGTACACAGCAGCGACAATGCCGAGTGGCATCAGAACAATCCCGATGCAAAGGAAAAGGGAAACGGCGAGTATCAGGGGGACGGCGGCAGACACCGAAAAAGGGAATCAAAGGACCGGGTCGTGGTCCGTGGACGCGGCGGCTTTGACATTAAAATCTGAGGAAGGCACAGCCGCCATAAAGCGGCGGAAAGAGGATAGATGGGAGTTACAGAGGTCATCCTTCTTATCTTGGGAGGAATTGTTTTTATACTGAGCTTTCTGATTCCGGCGAGAGTGGAGAAAGGTCAGGCAAAAGCTGCGCCCGTTGCCCGCGAGGAGATCAAGGCCATGGTGGACAGGGAGATGGGCACTGTGCGGGAGCACCTGGACGACGTGGTAAACGAGGCAGTCACCTATGCCATGGAAAAGACAGAGCGTTCTCTGGAGCGTCTGTCTAACGAGAAGATCATGGCGATCAATGAATATTCCGATACCGTGCTGTCAGAGATACACAGAAATCATGAGGAGGCAATGTTCCTCTACGATATGCTGAACAGCAAGCATGTGAATCTCAAAAATACGGTCTCCGAGGTGAACCGTACCGTCAAGGAGGCGGAGGAGACAGTCAGTACATTCCAGAAGCTTACGCCGGAAACGGTAGAGATACCGAAGGCCGCCTTTGTAAGGACGGCGGAGGAACAGATGGCGATGGAGCGGAATCGGGAAGCCCTGAAGGAAAAGGCGGAGCCCGCCGGGGCGGATGAGATGCACGTGGCGTCCGGGGGCAACTCCAATGATCGGATCCGCGAGCTCTACGGCCAGGGGATGGACAAGGTCAGCATCGCCAGGGAACTGGGGCTGGGCGTGGGCGAGGTGAAGCTGGTGCTGGATCTGTTCGACGGGGACACTGCTGAGGGAAAAGCTTAACGAAATCGGAGGAATTCTGTGAAACTGCGGTATTATTTGAGAGGGTTGGGAATAGGGATCTTTGTCACGGCCCTGATAATGGGATTGAACTCGGAGGCGGGAACGCCGCTGACCGATGCGGAAATTCGGGCGAAGGCTCTGGAATTGGGCATGGTGGAGGAAGCGTCCCGGACACTTTCCGATACGGGCGGCAGGGAGGTTACGGCCCCCAGTCCGGCTCCGAGCCCGTCTCAAAGTCCGGTTCCGAGTACGTCCCCCAGCCCGGATGCAAGCGCCTCTGAAAGTCCGGATCCAAGCGCCTCCCCCAGTCCGGTTCCGAGTCCTTCCCAAAGTCCGGTTCCCACATCGGCAGCTCCGGGGCCGGTCAATACGGAAGAGCCTGCGGTAAGCCCGGAAGCTCAGGGGACAGAGCCGTCCGGGGCAGTGCCGTCCTCGGCATCGCCGTCCGGCTCGGAGAGTGGGACAGTGACGATCCGAGTCGTGCGCGGGGACAGCTCCTATACCGTGAGCCGTCGGTTGGAGGAGGCCGGTCTTGTGGAGGACGCGCGGGAGTTCGACGATTATCTGGTGGAAAACGGTTATTCCAAGACGGTCCGGACCGGAGACTATCAAATTCCGTATGGCGCGACCTGGGAGGAGATAGCCGGGACGATTGCCCGCTGATAGCCGGGACGATCGCCCGCTGATCTTCATCGGGATTCGGCGGAAATATTTCATCGGAAATATTTCATAAGGAAACGCAAAAATATTTCATAAGGAAACGCAAAAACCCCCTTGTCACAGGGGGTTTGTTATGTTATAATTCAACCGTTGCATAAAAAAGCACGCACTTCCATTCGACGGTGGTGCCCTTGTATCACGGGGGTAGCCGTAGGAGACAGCCGGGTATTGACGCAGATCCGGTGCATGCGGAAGAGACGCATACAGGGCAGTGCGGAAGAAGGTAACCAAACGGAGGTAGAAAAATGAGCGTTATTTCAATGAAGCAGCTGTTGGAGGCAGGTGTGCACTTCGGACACCAGACCAGAAGATGGAACCCCAAGATGGCTCCTTACATCTTTACCGAGAGGAACGGTATCCATATCATCGACCTGCAGAAGTCTGTCGGCAAGGTGGATGAAGCTTACAGAGCAGTGTCGGAGATCGCGGCACAGGGCGGCACCATCCTTTTCGTGGGGACCAAGAAGCAGGCGCAGGACGCCGTAAAGACCGAGGCTGAGCGCTGCGGTATGTATTATGTGAACGAGAGATGGCTGGGCGGCATGCTGACCAACTTCAAGACCATTCGGTCGAGGATCGCAAGACTTCACGCTATTGAGAAGATGTCGGAGGACGGCACGTTCGATGTGCTTCCCAAGAAGGAAGTGATCGGGCTTCGCAAGGAGTGGGAGAAGCTGGAGAAGAATCTTGGCGGCATCAAGAATATGACCAGGATTCCGGATGCTATCTTTGTGGTGGATCCCAAGAAGGAAAGGATCTGTGTGCAGGAGGCCCACGCGCTGGGCATCACTCTGATCGGAATCGGCGACACGAACTGCGACCCGGAGGAGCTTGATTATATTATTCCCGGCAACGACGATGCCATCAGGGCCGTGAAGCTGATCGTATCCAAGATGGCTGACGCAGTCATCGAGGCAAATCAGGGAGAGGCCGTTTACACTGAGACGGATGCCGCAGCGGAGGACGGAGCAGAGGCGGAAGCCCCTCAGGACATTGAGGAAGTTGCAGAGGCGGAGGAAGCATAATATAAGCTGTCAGTATGCAGCAGAAGGAGAAGAAATATGGCAGAGATCACAGCAGCTATGGTGAAGGAACTGCGCGAGCAGACCGGCGCCGGCATGATGGATTGTAAGAAGGCCCTGAATGAGACGGGCGGAAATATGGAGGAGGCAGTTGAGGTCCTGAGAAAGAACGGTCAGGCCAAGGCTGTGAAGAAGGAAGGCCGTATCGCGGCGGAGGGCATCTGCCGTATCGCTGCCGAGGGCGACAGTGTGGCAGCGGTGGTGGAAGTGAATTCCGAGACGGACTTTGTGGCGAAGAACGAGACGTTCCAGCAGTTCGTAGAGGCGGTGGCAAGGCAGGCAGTGAAGTCCTCCGCATCGGATATGGACACCTTCCTGGAGGAGAAATGGATCGAGGACAGCTCCAAGACCGTAAAGGAAGCTCTGGTGGACAAGATCGCCGTGATCGGCGAGAAGCTGAGCATCAGAAGATTTGAGAAGATCGCGGCTTCCGACGGCTGTGTCGTTTCTTATGTGCACGGCGGCGGACGTATCGGCGTTATTGTCGAGGCGAAGACGAACGTGGTGAACGACGCCGTAAAGGAGGCGCTCACCAACATTGCCATGCAGGTGGCGGCGCTCAGCCCGAAGTATGTGGCTACCGGAGACGTGTCCGAGGAGTTCAAGGCGCATGAGAGAGAGATCATCGCCGCACAGATCGAACAGGATCCCAAGATGGCGGGCAAGCCTGAGAAGGTGATCGAGGGAGCTATCATAGGCCGTCTGAACAAGGAGCTGAAGGAGGTATGCCTTCTTGAGCAGGTATATGTAAAGGCAGAAGACGGCAAGCAGACCGTCGCACAGTATCTGGCACAGGTGGCAAAGGAGAACGGCGCGGACTTAAGCATCGCCAGGTTCGTCCGCTTTGAGACCGGAGAAGGTCTGGAGAAGAAGCAGGAGGATTTTGCCGCAGAAGTCGCTGCGCAGATGAACGCTTAATACAGCAGGACCGTGTTGCCCCGCAACCCTCTTTAGGAGTGGCTGCGGGGTTTTTTCAATGGCGGGAAGACGCAACTTATTGTAGACAAAAGGCTGGAAAACTGGTACTATAATACAAGAAAGAATAGCTGTCTGATTGTGTTTTTCGTTTATTTTGACGGCAGGAATCTGCAACAAGGGCAGTGTGTGGGCCTGGAGGTGTCACATGTATAGCTTGATCATTAGCCTGCAGGTCGTGGTGATCTGTCTTACCTTTATCGCTCAGGGACTCTTGCTTTATGGGGACGGTTCCAGAGAGCAGAAGCTGATGAGCCTGTTCATGGCGGGGGCTACCGTTCTCAATGTCGGTTATCTTCTGGAGGTGACCGCCGGGACAATGGAAGCCGCTATGGTCGCCGTAAAGATGCAGTACCTGGGAGTGATCTTCATCCCTGTTTTTTACTGCTGGTTCATGTTCCAATACTGCAATGAAAAGGTCCCGTACAAGCTGCTGATCCTGCTGCTGATATTGGATATCCCCATGCTGGGCATAGTATGTACCTGCGAGTATCATGACCTTATTTTTAAGAACATCGAATGGCTGACGGAGGACGGGAGCCATTTCTACCTGCGCTTGACCTACGGTCCGGGCTATACGGCCCTCTTTCTTCTGGCGTATATGGTACCTTACGGAATGTCGCTCTATGCGCTGATACATTCCGTCGTCACAAGGTCAAGCACGGTCATGGAGGGAAAATATAAGAGATTCATACTGATCTCTCTGTTTCCGGTGCTGGCGCTGTTCACCTACATAGGGCATATATATCTGAGCTACGATTTTACTCCGGCGGCGCTTGGGGGAGCTCTGGCGCTGGTGGTCATACTGGTCTGGAGCCGGAGAAATTATGAATTCAACCGGCTGGCATCGGACATGGTGCTCAGAAATATGGAAGACGGCGTCATCATGCTTGACCAGAATAGATGTATTGTCAGCTACAATCCTGCGGCGGCCGGTATTTTCACGGAGCTGGATTTTCAGACGGTGGGCGACAGCATTGAGAATCTGGAGGATTTTCCGCAGGAGATCCTGGAGGAGGACGCCAGGAAGAACTTCAGCCTGAACGACCGTTACTATGAGAGCCATGTCCGGCAGATCACGGATGAGAACGGCAAGAGTCAGGGCTATGCGGTCATTATTTTCGATATGACTGAGATGAACAATTATATCGAAGAGATCAAGCGTGTGCGCAAGGATGCGGAGCAGGCCAATATGGCCAAGAGCGAATTCCTGGCGAATATGTCTCATGAGATAAGGACGCCGATGAATGCGGTAGTCGGACTCAGCGATATCATTATGGAGGAGAGCCGCGGCCGCAAGGTGTACGGCTACGCCTGTGATATCAAGGCGGCTTCGCAGAATCTGCTGGCGATCATAAACGATGTCCTGGACCTGTCTAAGGTAGAGGCGGGCAAGATGGAGCTGGTGCCTGTAGAGTACTACATAAAGGGCGTCATCGAGGAGGTCGTGAGCCTGATCAATGTCGCGGCCACTCAGCGGGGGCTGGAGTTAAAATGTGAATATGACACGGAGATTCCCTGCAGGTATTACGGGGACGATGTCAGGCTCAAACAGGTTCTTATCAATATATTGAACAATGCCGTCAAGTTCACGAAAAAGGGCTTTGTAAAGTTGACGGTGAAGGGATCGGCCGGAAATCAGGAGGACATGGAGAACCTTGTGTTCGCCGTTCAGGATACCGGGTGCGGCATTAAGCAGGAGGACCTGGAGAAGATATTCGAGGATTTCAAGCAGATCGATTCGGGCAGAAACCGGGGCGTGGAAGGGACCGGCCTGGGGCTGTCGATCACAAAGCGCTTTGTGCAGCTGATGAAGGGAAGCATTGCGGTGGAGAGCGTGTACGGTGAGGGAAGCATCTTTACCGTCACGATCCCTCAAAAGATCGTTGACAGACGCACGCTGGCCGAGGTGCCGGATGTCCCTGACCGGGCGGAGGAGGAGACCGAGGTCTTCGTGGTCAAAAATTATAAGGTCCTGGTGGTGGACGACAATCTGATCAACCGGAAGGTGGCGATCGGTTTTCTGAAGGCGTACGGTTTTGAACTGTATGAGGCCTCCAGCGGGGCGGAAGCTATCAAAATGGTGCGGGACACAAGGTTCAACATCATTTTTATGGACCATATGATGCCGGAGATGGACGGTATCGAAGCCACAAGGATCATTCGCGAAGATTGCGGCGTCAACGGCAGAACGCCCATTGTGATCGCGCTGACGGCGAACGCCATGGCCGGTGTCAGAGAGAAATTTCTCAACAACGGCTTCCAGGATTTTATAGCAAAGCCTCTTGACAGAAAGCCATTGAACGAGGTGCTTTCCAGGTGGATCCCCAACGCTTACAAGCAGAAGGCTGTCCATGAGAATACGGTGAGCCACGGGCCGGAGATCCGTTTCGACGACATACAGATAGAGGGAATCGATGTGGAGGAGGCCAAAAAGCATCATTCCGGGAAAGTGGAGGACTACCTGGAACTGCTGCAGCTGTACTGTCTGGACGGACAGAGGAAGCACGGCCATCTGAAACAGCTGCTGGAGGATGAGGACATTACCGACTACGGGATCGAGGTTCACGGCCTGAAGAGCGCATCCGCCAACGTGGGAGCGATGGAGCTCTCGGCCCAGGCCAGGGAACATGAAGAGGCCGCTATGCGGGGCGATATCGCTTTTATCAAGATGCATTCCGCAGAGCTGCTCGCCGGCTATGACAGGCAGGTGAAGGCCATTCAACATTTCCTGGAGCAGCAGGCGTCGGACGACCCGTCCGCCGGGGAGGAAAGCATCGGCATGGATCGGGCCACACTGCTGCAGCGGCTGCAGGAGGCCCTTGAGAAGCTGGAGGATTTCAAATCCAAGGAATGTGCCGGTATTGTGGAAGAATTGCTGAGATACCGGCATGATGCCGATGTGAAGAAAAGGCTGTGGGATATAAAGAATCAGTTAAAGATGTATGAGGATGACAACGCGGAACAGTTATTGCGCCAAATGCTGGACCGGCTCGAAAAGGAGGACGCACAGTAAATGGAAAAGATGAAGATATTGGCGGTAGATGATAATATCATTAATCTGGCTACTATCGAGCAGGAGCTGAAAGACAAGTACGATGTGGTCACGGTGAACTCCGGTGTCCGTGCGATCCGTTATCTGAATAAGGAAAAGCCTGAGCTGATCCTGCTGGATGTCCAGATGGCCCTGATGGACGGAATCGAGACCCTGAAGGAGATCAGGACCATGGAGAACGGCTCTACCATACCGGTCATCATGCTCACCGCCAAAAAGGACAGAGAGACTGTGATCGAGGGCTCCAAGCTGGGCATTTTGGATTATGTGGTGAAGCCCTTTGACACCCAGGACCTGCATGACAGGATCGAGCGCGCCCTGAAGAGGGTCGGCGTGCTTCCGGTGGAGGATAAGGAGCTTTATGACGGCGTAAAGCAGGTTCAGAACGAGATCCGCGAAAACAATATACGCGGCGCGATCATGAAGATCGAGGAGATCCTGAGCTATAAGATAGATGAGGAGATCTTTGGGCGGATGCAGAACGCAAAGGCCAGGCTGCGCGCGAACGATGTGGAGACGGCGGACAGACTGGTCAACAGAGTGCTGAAGATCCTGGAGAGGACCGTGGGCCTGGAGGAATCGGCAAAATATCCCATCAGTGCCGGTGAAATGAATGCAAGGCTCCTGTATGTGCTGAACGATCTGGAGAACTTTAAGGTCAAGGAGGCGTCGCAGAAGCTGGAGGAGCTGATGAAGTTCGATATTCCCCCTGTTGTAGCCGAGTCCTGTATCGCCGCGCAGGAGCGTCTGGATGAGTTTGACGACGGTGCGGCGGAGGAGCTGGTCCAGCAGGCTCTGGGGGAGATGAAAAATCATCTGATTTAAATGGCTTCATCGCACAGTGAGCACCCAGCTGTCGAACCATCGAAGCCATCGGTCTACATAGGAGGCCTCCACGGGCTGGCCGGATAAGACCGGGTAGAACAGAAGGAACAGACCCAGGGCGGCTGTTCCGTACAGTGTGAGAAGCAGGAGGAAGCGGCGTTCGGACAGCCGCTTCTTTTTCTTTATGTCCAAAAGACTGTAGACGATCATTAGAACAACAAAGATCACACTGGGAAAATAGTGATAGATAAAGGTGATCCTTGTCACGAAGATCCAGGGCAGATACTGGGCCAGATATCCAACGGACAGGAACGCGGCGGTCCTGTCCCTTTTCTTTATTATGAGCACAAGTGTGTAAAAAAACGCGGGAATCCCCATCCACCAGACCAGAGGATTGCCGAACGCGCTGATCCCCTCGCGGACGGTCTCGCCCGGAATGCCGGAAAAGTACCAGATGGGGCGGACGATCAGCGGCCACTGATACCAGGGTGAGGAATAGGGATGAGTGGCCACCAGAGTGCTGTGGTACCGGAACATGGAGACCTGGTTGTGCAGCATGCGCAGAAAAAGCCCGTCCTGTGTGTTGTCCCGGAAGGGAAGGTAGGACAGCAGGTAGATGAGCGCAGGGACCAGCACGAAGAAGGCCACGCAGAAAAGGAGGGTCACTGCGGTACAGCGGCGGAAGCTGTCCAATATTTTCCGGTGTGAGATCCCGCAGCTCACCCCCTGGGGACAGCTCTTGGCGTAGAGATATTCACGGTACCGGCGGTACAGGACCGAGAAGAAGATGACGGCCAGCCCCGCTCCGGCATATGCTCCCGTCCATTTGCATGCAATGCCGAGTCCCATGCAGACGCCGCAGGCGCCCAGGGGAAGCAGAGTCCTTTTCAGCGAGGTGTCGTAAAAGCTCAGGGTGCTGTAGCAGTACATGAAGTAATACATAAGGATCACAAAGAATGTGATAAAAACGTCTATCGTCGCGATCCTTGTCTGTGTAAAGTGCATGAAGTCAAAGGCGAACAGTGCACAGGCCAGCCCGGCGGCGGCCGAGTGTGAGGTGATCCGCTTGGCGAACAGGAACACGGCGGGGACCATGAGTATGCCGAATATTACGCCGGCGATACGCCAGCCGAAGGGATTCATGCCAAAGACCGCAATGCCGGCCGCTATAAGGATCTTGCCGAGAGGAGGATGCGTGTTCTCGTAGGCGGGGATCCCGTGAAGGAATTCGTAGGCGGTGCGGGCGTGATAGATCTCGTCGAAATAAGTGCTGTTCCGAAAATTGCCGCGGTCGGGACGAAGGTCCTGTTCGTCGAACAGGGCGGCATAATCCTCCCGGTTCACCGGCGTGATCGCGCCGCCGTCCCTGTCCAGAAACACCAGCTCCATCAGAGAGGCCTGCGAGTCCATAAGAGTCAGCCGCAGGCAGGGCACCTCCGACTCGATGGTCAAATCCTGCCAGGCAAAGACGTTCTCCAGTGTGATCTCTCCCAGGGAGACCCAGTCGTCCTCAGGCCGGTATTTTCCCTCCAGAGCAAAGGTCCTGCTATGCCAGGGCGCAATATAGTAGGAAAGTTTGGCGGGGGAGCGGTCTGTGAAGTAAAGCTCCAGACTCTGCCCGCCGACCATGTCATAGGCGGTGGCGGGCGCCTGTCTGTCGCCCAGATCATAGAGGGCGAAGCAGCTGTAAAGGGCGGTGACGATCAGTATGAAGAGGACATCTGACCGGCTCAGTATTTTCCCCCTGCGGGACGGCGTCGGCTCAGGAAGCCTGCGGCCGGTCCGCCATGCAGAGAAGATTCCCGCCGCGGACACCGCGCTGAGGGCGGCCGTCTCCCGGCCGCTCTGCAGCCTGGATACGGTCTGATACAGAAAGCATGTCATCGTCAGCATCCCAAGGGATACGATGTATATGACGGGGGAATATCTGTTGTAATCAGAAGCGTTATAGAAGAACAGCACATGAGCCGTGTTGTACAGATGCAGCAGGGAAAAGCCGCCGTAGCAGAGGAACAGCCGGCGGGAGGGCCGGCAGATGTACGCCAGCAGCAAAAAGGCCATGGCGGGATAAAGATACCGTTCGTGCATCCGAACGGAAAATACAAAGACCGTCACCAGGAGCAGCGCGCAGAGCAGGGGATATTTATCGGTATCTCTGTGGTGCTTCAGGCCCAGGTACATTGTCACCGCCACGGCGATGACGATGGCCGCGGAGCCGTAGACATAGTAGGGCAGCCCCATGAAGGTACGGTCCTGGGACACCCAGTTCAGGCCTGCCAGTCCCCAGAAGTTGTATGCGTTCACCGACGCATAGGGGTAGGAGGATATCGTCGAAAAATATTGTTTCCACACATTGTCGAGACCAAAGGGCACGCAGAGCAGTATTGCGCCGCACATGACCGAGACGCCGCCGGCCAGACTGCGAAGGAGACGCGTCAGTGAAAAGTCCTGCAGGAGCAGGTGGTGTATCATGCCGATCAGCAGGATGGGAGCCAGGAACAGGGCCTGTGGTTTGATCAGAAGAGCGGCAAAGAAAGAGATGTAGGCTGGTATCAGCCTCCCTTTCATGAGCATAAGGCACATATATATCAGAGCCAGAGCAGGAACTGCATCTACCTGGCCCCATACGGAGGAATTCAAAATGACTGCGGGATTGAACAGGTAAGCGGCGCAAAGGGCAAGGGAGCCGGCGGCCCCGCATCTCTTCTGCGCTTCCCGATACAGCAGAAGACCCAATGCCAGATCGCAGAGAATGGCCGGGAGCCTCAGCAGGATCAGATGAGGAACGGAGAAATATCTCAGGTGCAGCAGGCTGCGGACGGCACCGACCGGATACAGCAGATACATATATCCGGGCGGATAATCTGTGAACACATCGCCGGCGTAGAAGCCGCCGGGGCCTACGGAATATATTCTGTCGGCCCAGGACGCAAAGCAGGCGGTATCGGTGCCAAATCCCTCGGACAGTCCGGCGGAAAAAAAGCGTACTGCGAGGGCGGCGCCAAACACCAGAGCTGCTGCGGCTTTTGCGGATAATAGGCGCTGTCCGTTCTTCGCGTCATAAGAGACGGTCCTGGCGGAACAGAAGGCGAACAGAAGAAGGCCCGCGAGGGCGGCCAGATGAATATACGGCATGGAAAACCTCCCGATCTACTGTGATTCGTGGGATGAGCAGGAAATATCTGTCATCTGCGGATATTATAACAAAATAATTGGTCAAAGAAAAGGATTTATGATATACTTACAACGATATTTCAAAGATGAGTCATTATGTATATTTCCAAAGTCACATGGGAAGACCAGATGGGAGAGAGAACCCGGCAGAAGGCCCGGATCTTTATCGCATTGCTCAAATTAAGGATAGGTAGGAACAACATGAAATTTGATATGCACTGTCACACGAAAGAAGGCTCGCTGGACGGCAAGGTGCCCATAGAGGAATTCATCCTGCACCTGAAAAAGAAGGGATACGACGGGATGCTGGTCAGCGATCACAATTCCTACAACGGATTCCGCTACTGGAAGAAGCATCTGAAGGACAGGAAATTCAGAGACTTTGTGGTATTGAAGGGGATCGAGTACGATACGATCGATGCGGGCCATATTCTTGTGATCATGCCGGAGGATGTCAAGCTGGCCATATTGGAGCTGCGCGGCCTGCCCGTGCAGTTCCTGATCGATATCGTCCACAGGCACGGCGGCATCTTGGGACCAGCACATCCATGCGGGGAGAAATACCTGAGCATTCTCAACACCAATAAGCACCGCAGACAGCTGGATGTTATGGACAAGTTCGACTTTTTAGAGGGATTTAACGCCTGCGAGAGCCGGGAGAGCAACAGAAGGGCCGTTGACATCGCGGAGCAGTTCGGACTTCCGGTCTTCGGGGGCAGCGACGCGCACAAGACGGACTGCATCGGCATGGGCTTCACGGAGTTTGAGGAAAGGATCTGCTGCGAATCGGATCTGATCCGTCTGGTGAGGGAGAAGGGCAGGGCTGCCTGCTCCTGCGGCGGAGAGTATTATACCGGGACTACCAGGGAGAGGATCGGCAGGGCAAACGCCATTCTGGTACAGTCCTTTTGGTTTTACAACCGCATTGCAAGTCTCTGCAGGAAAAGAAGGCGGAAAATGGAGCTGAAGAAGCTGTATATCCGGTTGAAATAGAAGGAACGGACATGCTGTCGAACGGCGGAGGAGCTTATCGGATCCTGGGGGCCGGCCGGATCAGAGTTCATAAAATCTTAAGGTGCATTTTACACACAGTGTGTTATAATGTTTGTGGTCAACGAAATATGACCTTTACAGATCGGGACGCATGGGATTTGGGAGGATACGGAGCATGATCAAAGGAAGCAAAGAAAAAGAACGCACGGCAGCTCCCGGCGGGAAACTGCTCTTTGCGGCGGTGACAGCGGCCCTGGGCCTTTGTATGGCGGCCTGCGGCAGGGAAAACGCCTCAAATTCGGAGAGCGGGCCGGTCAGTGCAGAGGCTGAAGACCGTTCCGGGTTCGTGTATGTGCCGGAATTTATCTCCGTGGACGATGAGGATGCCTCACTGTATGACGTGCATATGCGGGGAGAGGATTGCTACTATATGTCCAGAAGCTATGACGAGGAGACGGAAACGGCTTCCGTTTCCCTGTGCATATGGTCGCCGGACAGCAGGTCCTCACAGCAGGTGCCTCTGTCGCTGCCTGAGGACACCAATCTGAACAGCTGGACAGTGGGGGAGGACGGCTGTGTATACGCGGTCCTGGAAAGCTTTTCCGTGGATGAGAACGACATGTATGAGACCACCGGAATGGAGCTGACAAAATTTGACGCCCAGGGCAATCCGGCGGGCTCACAGGATGTCAGGGAAATTCTGACCGGCGAGGACGGCTGGAGCGTGCAGGCCGATATGGAAACGGACGCACAGGGAAGAGTCTACATGCTCGTAAGGGATGAGATATATCTCTTTGACGGGGATCTGAGCCCGGCAGGGACCGTGGATGCCGTCTCAGGCGCGCCCAACAGCCGGCTGAGCTGCTGGGGGCACGGAGCGGACGGAAGGGTCTATGCGGTGCTGGAAAATTACGGCGAGGCCAAGACCGAGAGGATCCTGTACGGGATAGATTTTGAATCCAGGCAGCTGGGGGAGAGCCATGAAGGATTTCCGGGCAGCTACCGCAGCACACTGGTGCAGGACAGCGAGGGAAAATTCTGGGTATATGACGATATCGCCATGTACCGGTTCGATCCGGACACCGGGGAGAAGGAAAAGGTGTTTTCCTGGCTCGACAGCAATATCAACGTCGACAGTGTGGAAAATTACAGTATTCTGCCGGACGGCCGCGTTATGGTCGTATATGCGGACTGGCAGGCAAATGACAGCGGGGTGGCGCTCCTTACGAGGACCGACGCTTCCGAGATCGCTCAGAAACAGCAGATCGTCATCGGCACCATGTCCATGAGCCAGGAGCTGCAGGCGGCCGCGGTGAATTTCAACAAGTCCGACGGCGACTATCAGATCACGGTGAGGACCTATGTCGATCAGGACAACTGGTCCGGTGACGCCTATGAAGACGCGCTGGCAAGGTTCAACAACGATATCACATCCGGGAACGGTCCGGATATTATCGATCTGTCGTCGGTAAATGTACAGCAGCTGGCGGCCAAGGGAGTGTTCGAGGACCTGAATCCCTATCTGGATCAAAGCAGCGCGCTGAGCCGGGACGACATGGTAGACAGCGCTATGGCCGCATGCACCTATGACGGTGTGCTGGCGGCCGTCCCCGACGGCTTTATGCTGGAGACCGTCATGGGGAGCAGGGAGCAGGTGGGCGACCGGATGGGCTGGACGCTGGAAGAGATGATCGCGTTCGCCGAAGCTCATCCCGATCAGGAGCTTTTCTGCGATATGCCGAGAGAGATCATGACGGAATGTCTTTTGGAGTATAATATGGATTCCTTCGTGGATTGGAGTGAGGGCACCTGCAATTTTGACAGCCCGGAGTTCAAGAGTCTGCTGGAGTTCGTGGCGCCCTACCCCGATATGGACCACGCCGAATGGAGCGACGATGACGCCTCCCCGCCGATCAGGATACAGAAGGGCGAGGTGCTGCTGGTCCGCGCCGACATATCGGAGCTGAACGAAATGCAGCTTTACCGCGCAATGTTCGGGGGAGACGTGACGGCGATCGGATTTCCGAACAGTAACGGCAGCAGCGGCTGCGTCCTGAGGGCCAGCGGCTGTTACGCCATCAACGCCGCATCCCAGGTGAAGGACGGCGCCTGGAAATTCATCGAGCAGTATCTCACCAGGGAGGATCCCTGGATGCGGATGGGATTCCCCAACAGCAGGAGCAGGCTGGATGAGACGGCACGGGAGATGCTTCAGTCGGAGGGAAACTCCAGCTTCGGATGGGGAGATTTTGAGTACCAGTACCGCACACCGACGCAGGAGGAGATTGACGGCATCATGGAACTGATCGATGCCGCTGTGCCCGCTGCGGACAATAACGATCAGCTCATGGATATCATCAACGAGGAGGCGGCGCCCTTCTTCCAGGGGCAGAAATCGGTGGACGAGGTGGCGAGGATCATACAGAGCCGCATGGAGATCTACGTGAGTGAGAACAGCCGGTAATCGGGCAGGAGAATGACATTGGGCAGGAAGAGCAGCAAAGGACAGCCAGAGGAGCAGTCCCCGATCAGAAAAAAGAATAGGGTGCGGCATACCAAGATGAGCCGCGGCACCAGAAAGCGTAGGCTGAGTTCGGGAGTATTCATCTCCCCCAGTCTGATTGGGGTACTTGTGTTCTTTATCCTGCCCTTTTTCGTCGTTGTGTTTTATTCGCTGGTGGATAATCCCATCAGTGCAAATTTTGTATTTCTGGACAATTTCAGGAGCATTGTCCACAACAATGCCTTTCAGAAGGCGGTGCGCAACACGCTGACCTTCTCGGCGGTATCGGTGCCGTTGGCAGTGGTGCTGTCGCTCCTTCTGGCAGTGGTGCTGGAGGCTAAGCTGCCCTTCAGGAGCCAGTTCAGGACCTTTTTCCTGAGTCCCATGATGGTGCCCGTGGCATCCATTGTGCTGATCTGGCAGGTGCTTTTTCACTACAACGGCGCAGTGAACGACTTTCTTGCGCTGTTCGGAATCGGCAAGATCGACTGGATGAAGTCCGAGTATGCGCAGGTGGTCGTAGTGATCCTGTTCCTGTGGAAGAATCTTGGCTATAACATGATCCTTTTCATGGCGGCCCTGGCCAGCATCCCCAGGGATATCCTGGAAGTCGCCAGGCTTGAGAGCGCGACGCCGCTTCAGACGTTCTTTTACATAAAGATCAGATATCTTTCTTCTTCGCTGCTGTTCGTGACCATAATGTCACTGATCAATTCCTTTAAGGTCTTCCGCGAGGTATATCTGCTGACCGGTGATTATCCGTATGACACGATCTATATGCTGCAGCACTTTATGAATAATAAGTTCAAGTCTCTTGACTATCAGATGCTGTCGGCCGCGGCAATCCTGATGAGCCTGGTGATGATCCTTATCATCGGCGTTCTGTTCATTGCCGAAAATCGCTTCGGAAAGGATGTGGAAGGATGACAGAAAAAGAAAAAGCCATTCCCACAGCCAAGGCGGGGGTCCGGCGGAACGAGATCAGGAGGAGAAGGATCTGGAGCGGAACAAAGGTCGCCATCGCCACGGTGATGGCAGCGTTCTTTGCCGTACTGTTCCTGATGCCCATTGTGCTGACCATCACAAATTCCTTTATGTCGGCCTCGGAGATATCGGCGAACTACGGTTCTGTTTTTGCGACAAATGCCAACGGGGGAAAGGTCTATATCTCCGAGAAGGTGAACCTGAAATTTATACCGGATCTGGTATCCTTCAGCCAGTATGCCACGGTGTTGTTAAAAAGTCCGGACTATCTGCTGAAATTCTGGAATTCCGTGATCCTGGTGGGACCTATTGTGCTGTTCCAGCTGCTCGTGGCGACTCTGGCCTCCTACGGATTTACCAGATACCGGGGCAGAATAAGAGAGATCATCTTTTTTTCCTATATTATTTTGATGCTGATGCCTTATCAGGTCACGCTGGTCCCCAACTATCTGGTCAGCGACTGGCTGAGCATTCTGGATACCCGTTGGGCCATATGGCTGCCCGGCATTTTTTCGCCCTTTGCCGTGTTCCTGCTCACAAAGTTCATGCGAAGGATACCGACATCGGTCATTGAGGCCGCTCAGATCGACGGAGCGGGAGAGTGGCAGATCTACCGGAAGATCTGTATGCCCCTCTGCAAGGGGGCCATCTGTTCCGCAGCGATCCTGGTCTTCATCGACTATTGGAACATGGTGGAACAGCCGCTGATCCTGCTGAAGGATGAGCAGATGTATCCCCTGTCCGTCTTTCTCAGCAAGATCAACGCCGGCGAGATCGGGCTTGCCTTCGCCGTCGCCACCATCTATATGGTCCCAAGCCTGCTGATCTTTCTGTACGGCGAGGAGTATCTGGTGGACGGCATTACCTACCAAGGCGGTATAAAAGGGTAATAATTACAGTATAGATACAGAAAATATGAGGAGAGAAGAGCGATGAATGAGAATGGAAAGAAGAAGCGGGAGTGGATCAAGACAGCGGCCATTGTGTTTCTGGCGGTAATGCTGGTGCTGACTTTCTTTTCCAACACTTTCATGAATTATTCCTTGCCCGAAGTGGCTACACAGTATGTATCGCCCGGCACCATTACGGCTAAGATCCGCGGCACCGGTGTGGTGGAGAGCGGGGATCCCTACGAGGTGAAGGTGACTGAGTCCAGAAAGGTCGCCAGCGTCGCCGTGCGGGCGGGCGATCAGGTCGAGAAGGGAGATGTGATCCTGTATCTTGAGGATGCGGAGAGCGAGGAGCTGAAAGCGGCTCAGGCGGTCCTGGACGAAAAGGAGGACGCTCTTCAGGCCGCGGAGGATGCCTTTGACCGGGCGCTCCTGACGGAGGATTACACCGCGCAGGATATCCAGCAGGCCGACGGGAGCACACCGGTGGTCAGCTACCGTCAGCAGCTTACGGATGCACAGAATAAGGTAGCCCAGGCCCAGCAGTCCCTCGCGGACCGTGATAAGTCGGTGGCCAAGCTGGATACAAAGATCGAGGATGTCAATGCGCAGATAGCCTACGAAGAGGTCAGGCAGGAGGCTGCAAAGAATAAGCTGGACTCCGCGGCGGCATCCTACGATGAGGTCAGCGGAGGCGACGCGGCCGCAGCGGCTCCCGCAAAGGAGGCACTGGAAAAAGCGCAAAAGGAATACGATGAAATCACGTCACAGATAGAGAACCTGAAGCTTCAGAAATCAAGTCTTGAGCTGGACAGATATAATGTACAGAAGTCTCAGGCTTCGGCGACCAAGGCCCTGGAGGCGGCACAGAAGGAGCTGGACGACCTGAAGGCGATGCTGGGGAATATACTGAATCTGGACGATTTCCAGAAGGCGATTTCAGATGCGAGAGAGGATGTGGCTGAGGCGCAGAAGGAAGTAGACAAACTTTCCGCGAATTCGATCGGCGCCACTGTCAACGCAGATATTTCCGGAACGGTCACAGCGGTGAATGTGGTCGCAGGCAACATGACCAGTGCGGATACGCCGGTGGCGGTCCTGCAGCCGGAGGGAAAGGGTTATACCATGAGTTTTTCCGTCACCAACGAGCAGTCAAGACGGCTGAGCGTGGGCGACAGGGCCGATCTGGTAAATGCGTGGAGATACGACGAGGTGGATGTGGTGCTGTCCGGCATTAAGCCGGACCTTACGGAGCCGGGCCAGAAGAAGCTGCTCACATTTGATATCACGGGAAATGTCACGCCCGGACAGACGCTGAATGTCTCGGTGGGCCAGAAAAGCGCGGATTTTGACTGTATCGTACCCAACAGTGCGATCAGAGAGGACAACAACGGTAAGTTCATCCTTATCGTGGAGTCCAGACCGTCTCCCCTGGGAAATCGATATTATGCCAGCCGCGTGGATGTGGAAGTATTGGCCAGCGATGACACACAGTCGGCCGTAAGCGGCGCTTTGTACGGATATGAGTTCGTGATCACGACCTCCACTCAGCCTGTAGAGGCAGGACAACTGGTGCGGCTGGCCAACGACTAGGAGGCAGGCAATGAAGAAGATAATTGTGGGTATAAGCGGAGGCTTATCCTTTGTGGTATTTATCATCCTGCTGCTGATCATTCGGGCCCTGGGGAACAGTCAGGCGGAACAGCAAATGGCACGGCGGTGGAGCGAGGATGGCGGTGTCGCCCAGGTCAGCTGCTTTTTTTCCGTGGATGCCGATGTCGACCGGGACCGGATAGAGGACTTTGAACATTCCATAGACAACGCCCTGACGGAGGCGTCTGTGATACAGGATTCCGAAAATCCCGGCGCAAGGCTGTGGGCAGATGCCTACAGCGCCGACGGAAGCGTGACGGTCACCAGGGGGAACAACACCCTGGAAGCCAATGCGATCGGTATCGGCGGAGATTTCTTTTTGTTTCATCCTCTGAGGCTGATATCCGGCTCTTATTTCTCAGGCAACGACCTGATGCAGGACTACTGTGTCATAGACGAGGATGCCGCATGGCAGCTGTTCGGCTCCAGCGACGTGGCGGGAATGATCGTCTACATCGGCAATATTCCCCATATCGTCACGGGAGTGGTGGAACGGCCAGACGGACATCTGGCGAAAGCCGCAGGTCTGAACAGCACATTGATCTATGTGTCCTGTCAGACTCTGGAGGAGTTGGGACAGAGCAACGGCATCAATCACTATGAGATTGTCATGCCCGACCCCGTCTCGCATTTTGCGGAGAATTTTGTGCGGGAAAATCTGGGCAGCGACCCGCTTAAGACCGAGGTGATCGAGAACTCCTCCCGGTTCTCCTTTCCGAAAAGACTTCGGATGATCACACAGTTCGGCGTCCGCTCCATGAACGGGAAAGCCATCATTTATCCCTACTGGGAGAACATAGCCAGAGGGTATGAGGATATCATTGCTCTGATCACACTGTTCGACATGCTGTTCCTGCTCTATGCTCTGGGAGTGGCGATTGTTCTGTTCGTCATCTGGTGGCGGCACAAGGGCTGGACGGTCAGGGGGAAAATGCTGATCCTGAAGGATAAGCTGGAGCGGCTGGCAGAAAAACAGCGCCAGAAGCGGAAGAAGAAGGAGATAGAAGATCCAAATTTTGAATGATATAAAATGGCCGCTGAAGCGGCAGAATGAGAGGAAATTATGAAAAAAAGCTGGTTGAAAAAAGCGGTGGGGGCAGTGCTGGTGCCTGCCCTGGCAATGACAGGATTTGCGGGGTGTGCCAGCAGACAGACCGGAGACCCCATGGAAAATGCCGCGCTGGCAAAGGAGCATGTGTACCGCATGCAGGAGATTACCATGCCCGATCTGGGCAGTAACGGTATGAGCGTCCGGCAGAGCGGTTATGACGACGGCACGTATTACATGCTGGTGGAGGTGTATCCCGAAACGGGGGACAGCGAAACGGATGTCCGATTGCTGTCCCTGAAGGACGGCAGTACCGAGATGCAGGCAGTGAAGCTGGAGAATTCCCTGGAGGCGCCGGACGGTCAGCCAGATGCAGAGACCGAGGAACCGGATGCAGAGACCGAGGAACCGGATGCAGGGACCGAGGAGCCGGATGCGGAGACCGAGGAGCCGGATGCAGGGACCGAGGAGCCGGATGCGGAGACCGAGGAGCCGGATGCGGGGACCGAGGAGGCCGATACCGATACGGAGGAGCCTGTGGAGGACGTGTCCCAGGGGGAGACTTATGAATATGTGGGATACAACAATTATCTGTTCGTTGACGGACGGCTGTACGGCATCAAATATCATAACTTCGAGGATTATTCCGATCCGGAGAACTATGTGTTCAAGAGCAACAACTATGTGTGCTGCTGGGATATGTCAGGAGCCATGCTGTGGGAGACCGATCTGGATATTGCGTCCATGAATACGGAGGAGGAGAGCTTCTGGCCAGGCAATCTGATGGAAGGCCCCGACGGAAGCGTGGATCTGGTGCTGATGGGAAACAGCGCCTATTACGTGAACGTGGATACCGACGGCAATGTAGGGGAGAGGAAGGCTTTCTCCGGTGATCTGGGGGAGCTGGTATACCAGTCCAATCAGACGGTCCCGATGGGAGACGGCAGTGAACTGATCATGTACAATGACATGGATGACTGGACCAAGCAGTATTTTGTCCGCTATGATGCCGAGACCAGACAACTCGGAGAGCCTGTACAGGTCCCGGAATCCTTTGCATACAACGGATTTTCGTCGCTTGCACCGGGCCGGAGCGCCGATCTGATCTACAGCACAGGAGAAGGTGTCTTTTCCTACAGCCTGGGAGATGAGCAGGGAACGCCCATGATGAATTTCATCAACTCCGATCTGGAGATCAGTTCCTTTTACAGCATTTGCCAGCTTGATGACGATTCCTTTATCGGAGTGTTTGATTCGTTGGACACGGACAGTGAGGCTATGGGCACGAACAGTGTATCGGCGGCCATCTTCACCTATGTGAAGCCGGAGGATATCCCGGACAAGAAGGTCCTGGTGCTGGCGGGCAACGATCCGGATTTTGAGATACGCAAGAGAGTGGTGGAATATAACAGGAACAGCGACGAATACAGGATCACGATAAAATCCTACAACGAGTTCAATACGTACGACGACTATTATGCAGGATTCGCAAAGCTGGACAGCGATATCATCACGGGCGACATGCCGGACATTCTGATCATGTCGGGACAGTCCGTGGACAAATATGTCGCAAAGGGACTGCTGGCGGATATCGGCAAGCTCATTGAAAATGACGAGGAGCTGTCCTCGGTGGAATTCATGGACAATGTGTTCAACGCTTATTCCATCGACGGGAAGCTCTATCAGGTGATCCCTCAGTTCTATGTGCGGACCATGATCGCCAAGGAAGCCCTGGTGGGCGACAGGACCTCCTGGACTATGGAGGACATGTATCAGCTGCAGGATTCACAGCCGGAGGATACCAAGATGTTCGGCGATCTGACCAGAGATAATTTCTTTGCTCTGGTCATGGCCTATGACGGGGCGGACCTGGTGGATGTGGACACGGGAAAATGTAATTTCGATTCCCCGGAATTCATCGCCATGATGGAGTACGCCAAGACTCTGCCGGAGGAGATCGTTTACGACGATGCATACTGGGAAGAATATAGCTATGAGTCCCAGTTCCGGGAAGACAAGGCCCTGCTGTGCGAGACCTTTATCTCCGGTGTCTCCAATCTGAATTACACTGTAAACGGACTCTTCGGGGAAGATATCTCCTATATCGGATTCCCTACGGCCAGCGGTCAGGGGTCGGTGATCGACGTGGGGGATACCTACTGTATCTCCGCGAAATCCGCCAACCAGGATGCCGCGTGGGAGTTCCTGCGGTACTATCTGACGGATGAATTTCAGGATGAGATGAACTACGGTCTGTCGATCCAGAAGGACAACTTCGATGCGAAGGCAAAGGAGGCTCTGGAGCGCCCCTACTATATCGACTATGAGACGGGGGAGAAGGTGGAGTATGACGAGACCATCTACATCAACGGCGAAGAGATCAAGCTTTCTCCCATGAGCCAGGAGCAGCTGGATGAGGCGGTGAATATGATTTGTTCCGTTGAAAAAGCCACTTACAACAATCAGGAGCTCATGAATATCATCAATGAGGAGATGGGCGGATTTTACGCCGGTCAGAAAACGGCCCAGGAGGTGGCGGGAATCATCCAGAGCAGGGTGCAGCTCTTTGTGGATGAGAACAGATAGAAGATTTTTTACGAAAGTCTGAGCGGGATGCCCAGTTTTTCCATGTGGAGCTCAGCAGACAGTTCGGCGCCGTGGTCTTTCAGCCACTGCCTCTGTGTCTTATAATCGGGCAGGACAGAGGATACCTTCCCCCAGAATTCCTTGGAATGATTCATGTGGGTCAGATGGCACAGTTCATGGACTACCACATAGTCCAGTACCGGCAGCGGCGCAAAGATCAGGCGGTAGTTAAATGACAGCGTTCCTCTGGAAGAGCAGCTGCCCCAGCGGCTTTTCTGGTCGCGGACGGTGATGGAGGTATAGTGTCCGCCGGTGAGCGGGTGGTAGAAGGCCACCCGCTCTTCAAATTTTTTGCGGGCTTCCTCCCGGTATCTTCTTTTAAAGGCCTCCAGACGTCTTGTCTCCGCCGGAGTCAGATAGATGATATTTGTCATGCAGATCCCCCGTTTACGATTTTGCTTTACCTTAAACTAATTCGTGAGAAATGTCAACCGAAATCCGAATGACGCAGCAGGCCGGAACGTCAGAGAAATAATTGATGAACTAATTATTGCACAGGCGGATTTTTCAGTGTATAATTCTGAAAAGTAGAGAATGATTTTGTGCCTGCGCCCTGCGCCTCCAAAGGCAGAGCGGCGGGCCACAGGAAAGGTATGGTTATAGATATGAGCAAGAGACCTGTAGTATTGATGATCCTGGACGGTTACGGACTGAATGAGAAGACGGAGGGCAATGCGGTGGCATTGGCAAAGACGCCTGTGATGGACAGGCTGATGAAGGAGTATCCCTTTGTGAAGGGCAACGCCAGCGGTATGGCCGTCGGACTTCCCGACGGTCAGATGGGAAATTCCGAGGTGGGGCACCTGAACATGGGCGCAGGCCGTATTGTGTACCAGGAGCTTACCAGGATTACAAAGGAGATCCAGGACGGCACCTTCTTTGAAAATCCTGCCCTGACGGCGGCTGTGGAGAACTGCAAGAAGAACAACAGCTCACTGCATCTGATGGGGCTTCTGTCCGACGGCGGCGTGCACAGCCACAACACGCATCTGTACGGTCTTCTGGAGCTGGCCAGGAGGAACGGGCTGGAAAAGGTATACGTCCACTGCTTCCTGGACGGCCGTGACACGCCTCCCGCAAGCGGAAAGGAGTTCGCGGAGGCGCTGAATAAGGAGATGGAGAAGATCGGCGTGGGCAGGATCGCCACCGTGATGGGACGTTACTACGCCATGGACAGAGATAACAACTACGACCGCGTAAAGCTGGCATACGACGCCATGACAAAGGGCGAGGGGCTGACCGCCGCCTGCGGTATCTGCGCGATTCAGGAATCCTATAACAGGGAGGAGACGGATGAATTCGTAAAGCCCACCGTAGTGGTGGAGGACGGCAGGCCCGTGGCCACCGTGCAGGACGGCGATTCCATCGTCTTCTTTAATTTCCGTCCCGACCGCGCCAGGGAGATATCCAGAGCCTTCTGCGACGATGATTTCAAAGGCTTTGACAGAGGGCCCAGAAAGAACATTACCTATGTATGCTTTTCCGACTATGATCCTACCATTCCCAATAAGGAGGTGGCGTTCCATAAGATCGCGGTCACGAACACCTTCGGCGAGTGGCTGGCGGCCAACGGCATGAGGCAGGCCCGCATTGCGGAGACCGAGAAATACGCGCACGTGACATTTTTCTTTAACGGAGGCGTGGAGGAGCCCAACGAGGGCGAGGACCGCATTCTGGTCAACTCCCCCAAGTATGTGCCTACCTATGACAAAAAGCCGCGGATGAGCGCGTACACCGTGTGCGATAAGCTGAGCGAAGCCATCACCGCGAAGGACGAAAACGGCGATCCGGTCTACGATGTGATCATCTGCAACTTTGCAAACCCCGACATGGTGGGCCATACCGGCGTGCTGGAGGCTGCGGTGGAGGCTGTGGAGGTCATCGACAAATGTGTGGGTGAGATCGTGGAGCTCGTGAAGGAGACGGGCGGTGCGCTGTTCATCTGTGCGGACCACGGAAATGCGGAGCAGCTGGTGGACTATGAGACCGGAGAACCCTTCACCGCACATACCACCAATCCCGTGCCCTTTATCCTGGTAAATTATGACGAGGGCTATACCCTGAGAGAGGGCGGCTGTCTGGCGGACATCGTTCCCACCCTGATCGAGATCATGGGCAGGGAACAGCCTGCGGAGATGACAGGAAAGTCACTGCTTGTGCGAAAATAACGGCATTATTTCCGCAGATATACAGCATGTTCAGATGAAAGGAGGCATCCGCAGGTGGCAAAAGTAACACTTGGCAGGACGGGGATCACTGTCGAAAAGAATTCCTTCGGCGCGCTGCCGATACAGCGCATCTCCAAAGCGGAGGCTGTAAAACTGCTGCAAAAAGCATATGACAACGGTGTCACATATTATGATACTGCCCGGTGGTACACGGACAGCGAGGAAAAGCTGGGGGAGGCCTTCGACGGCATCAGAGAGAAGGTCTACATAGCCACCAAGACCGGCGCGGCTACCGCGGAGGGGTTCTGGAAGGACCTGCAGACATCCCTTCACGATCTGCGCACGGATTATATTGATATCTATCAGTTCCACAACCCGTCGTTCTGCCCCAAGCCGGGCGACGGTACAGGGCTCTACGAGGCTATGCTGGAGGCGAAGGACAAGGGCATGATCCGCCATATCGGCATCACCAACCACAGGCTGAAGGTGGCACACGAAGCCGTGGAGAGCGGATTGTACGAGACGCTGCAGTTTCCCTTCTGCTATCTGGCAACGGAAAAGGAGATCGAGCTGGTGGAAAAATGCAGGGAGGCCGACATGGGATTTATCGCCATGAAGGCAATGTCCGGGGGCCTGATCACCAACTCCGCGGCGGCCTATGCGTTCCTGGCGCAGTATGACAGCGTTCTGCCCATCTGGGGAGTGCAGCGGGAGAGCGAGCTGGACGAATTCCTCTCCTACATAGACGCTCCGCCCGTGATGACGGAGGAGCTGGCGGAAGTCATCCGGCGTGACAGAGAACAGTTGAAGGGAGATTTCTGCAGAGGCTGCGGCTACTGCATGCCGTGCCCCGTGGGAATCGAGATCAACAACTGTGCCAGAATGAGCCTGATGATACGCAGGTCCCCCTCCGAAGCGCAGCTGACGCCGGAGGTCCAGCAGAAGATGAAGCTGATCGAAAAATGTCTCCACTGCGGGAGCTGCAGGGCAAAATGTCCTTATGGTCTGGACACACCGTCGCTCCTGGAGAAAAATTACAGGGACTACTGCGAGATCTTGGCGGGCAAGACGGTCTGATGCAGATACTGTGCAGAAATTTTCAGGCAATGAAAGAACCGCTGTAAATGCAGCGCATAAATTCCTCCCTCACGGATATACTGATTCCTGATCGGAATACATCCTGAAGGAGGAATTATTATGTCCATCAAACTGGAAATCATTGCGGTGCATGCCAGGGAAATTCTTGACTCCCGCGGCAATCCCACTGTGGAGGCAGAAGTCACGGTACAAAATTCTCTGGACGGCCATATCTGCAGGGGGCGGGCGGCGGTGCCCTCCGGTGCCAGTACGGGCCGTTTTGAAGCCGTGGAGCTCAGAGACGGGGAGACACGTTACTTCGGTCTCGGTGTACAGCATGCCGTAAAGAACGTAAATGAGAAGATCGCGTCTGCGCTGCTGGGAAAGAATGCTCTGGAGCAGATCCTGACAGACAGGATACTGCTGGAGCTTGACGGCACGGACAACAAGGGCAATCTGGGAGCCAATGCCACGCTGTCAGTGTCACTGGCGTGTGCCAAGGCATCTGCCAAGGCTCTGGACATTCCCCTGTACCGCTATCTGGGCGGAGTGGGGCCCAAACTGCTGCCCGTCCCCATGATGAATATTCTGAACGGAGGAAAGCACGCGGCCAACACGGTCGACTTTCAGGAATTTATGATCATGCCGGTGCAGGCAGAGACCTTTGCGGACGGACTGCGCATCTGTGCCGAAATATATCATAATCTGAAGAGGCTCCTCCAGGAGAAGGGGCTGTCTACGGGGGTCGGGGACGAGGGCGGATTTGCTCCGGATCTGCCGGATGCAGAGAGCGTTCTGGAATTTCTGGTGCAGGCGACGGAGGCTGCCGGATATGCTCCCGGACAGGATATCAAGATCGCCATGGACATTGCCGGCAGCGAGCTTTACAATGAGAAGACCGGAATGTACCACTTCCCCGGCGAAAGCAGCCTGAAGGGCCAGGATATTGTCCGGGACACGGACGAGATGATCTCTTACTTTGAAGCTCTGGTGGGGAAATTCCCCATTCTCTCCATCGAGGACGGGCTGGCGGAGGATGACTGGGAAGGGTGGCAGAAGCTGACGGAAAGGCTGGGAGACCGGATACAGCTGGTGGGGGACGATCTGTTCGTCACCAACACAAAGCGGCTGGATGCGGGAATCAAGCTGGGAACCGCCAATGCGATCCTGGTCAAGGTGAACCAGATAGGTACTCTGACAGAGGCGTTTGAGGCGGTAGAGATGGCCCACAGGAACGGGTACAGGGCAGTTATTTCCCACCGTTCGGGGGAAACGGAGGATACTACCATTGCGGATCTTGCAGTGGCGTGGAACACGGGACAGATCAAGACCGGCGCACCCTGCAGGAGCGACCGCGTGGCAAAGTATAACCGGCTGCTGCGTATTGAAGAGGAGCTGGGAACGGCCGCACAGTATATGGAGCCCTTCAGGAAAATCTGAGCCCTCAAAAAAATTTGAGAACGACCTTGCGTTTTTCCGGCACTTGTGGTAATATTGTTCTTGTTTCATAGCGGAGGTAAAGACGGTAATGGTAAAGACGGTTATCACGGTTGTTTTTATAATTGTTTGTATTGCGCTTGTTGTGACGGTGCTGATGCAGGAGGGGAAGTCTGCCGGACTCGGTTCCATCAGCGGTGCGGCTGAGACATATTGGGGCAAGAACAAGGGCCGTTCTATGGAGGGACGCCTGGTAAAATGTACCAAGGTATTAGCGGTACTGTTCATGGTCCTTGCGGCGGTGCTCAACCTGAATGTATTTTAAGAGTTCTGTTTTTGCGATGAGATTGGAAAACACTCTTGTGGCCTGCACAAGAGTGTTTATTTTTAAATTTTTTGAGAAGGCAGGCATGAATGATGAATGCGGATGAGAGCAGGGAAACTGAAAAAAGGGAATATGACGGGACGAGGGACGGCCAGGAGACGCTGACGGGGACGTTCCTCAGCAATGCCAGGGGCTTCGGCTTTGTCGAGATAGATGGCCGGGAGGATCTGTATATTCCGGAGAAATGCACGAACGGAGCCTTTCACCGGGATACGGTGCGGGTCGCGCTTTTGCCCGGCAGGCAGGGGAAACGGCAGGAGGCGCAGGTGCTTTGCGTCGTTTCGAGAGGTATGACCCGTCTGGTAGGCACCTTTGAGCGGATCCGGAATCACTACGGATTTGTGCGCCCCGACAATTCCAGGATCCCGCAGGATATCTATGTGCCGAAGGAGCGCTCCTGCGGCGCGGTCAGCGGTCACAAGGTAGTGGTTGAGATCACGGACTACGGCACGAACAAAAGATGTCCGGAGGGCAGGGTAGTGGAGATCCTGGGGCATGAGAACGATCCCGGTGTGGACATCCTGTCGGTGGTCCGGGGATTTGAGCTGCCTGTGGACTTCCCAGAAAGGGTCATGAAGCAGGCGCAGAGGGCGGCGCAGGAAGTATCGGAGGCGGATATGGCGGGCAGACGCGACCTGAGAGAGCTTGTCACGGTCACCATCGATGGGGAGGATTCCAAGGATCTGGATGATGCGGTCAGCGTGTCGTTTGACGGAGAAAGGTATCATCTGGGCGTGCACATTGCGGATGTGGCAAATTATGTACAGGAAAATTCTGCTCTGGACAGGGAAGCGTTAAAGCGGGGCACATCCGTGTATCTGGCGGACCGGGTGATCCCCATGCTGCCTCATGCACTGTCGAACGGGATCTGTTCCTTAAATGAGGGAGAGGACAGGCTCAGCCTGAGCTGCCTTATGAGTATTGATGCGCAGGGGGAGATCCGGGACTATGAGATCTGTGAATCAGTGATCCGGGTGGACCGCCGTATGACATACACCGTCGTACAGGCGCTGCTGGAGGACGGATCGCTGGTAAAGAGAGACGAAAGCTATGTGCAGTATGCCAAGCTGCTGCCCATGTTCAGAGAGATGGAGCAGGTGGCTGCCCTGCTGAGAAAAAGGAGGAAGCAGCGCGGTTCGATAGATTTTGACTTCCCGGAGTGCAAGATACTGCTGGACCGGGAGGGGCATCCTGTTGAGATCAAGGCGTATGAGCACAACACCGCAACGGATATCATCGAGGATCTTATGCTGGCGGCCAACGAGACGGTAGCGCAGCATTTTTACTGGACGGAGACACCCTTCGTCTACCGTATCCATGACTTTCCGGATGCGGAACGCATTCAAAAGCTGTCCGCATTTCTGAACAATTTTGGCTATTATATGAAGGCCGCGGGGCGAAAAGGGGCGAAGGCGAACCGCGAGGAGGTCCATCCCAAGGAGGTCCAGAAGCTCCTGGCAAAGTTTGAAGGCACACCGGAGGAAGCAATGATCGGACGGCTGACGCTCAGGAGCATGAAGCAGGCAAAATACAGCACGGAGTGTACCGGACATTTCGGCCTGGCCTGCAGATATTACTGTCATTTTACATCCCCCATCCGCAGATATCCCGATCTCCAGATCCACAGGATCATCAAGGATCAGTTGAGGAACCGGATGACATCAGAGCGGCAGGAGCATTACCGGAGTATTTTGCCGGAGGTGGCGAAGAAATGCTCCGACACGGAGAGACGGGCAGACGAAGCGGAACGGGAGACGGAAAAGCTGAAAAAAGTGGAGTATATGGAGGAGCGGATCGGACAGTCCTTTGACGGCGTAGTGTCGGGAGTCACCGGCTGGGGAATCTATGTGGAGCTTTCCAACACGGTGGAGGGGCTGGTCCACGTGTCCAAGCTGCCGGGCGACTATTATTATTACAACGAGAATACTTATGAGATGACAGGGGAGACCACAGGGCGCAGCTTCAGGCTGGGAATGCCCCTGCGGGTCCGCGTGGACGGATGTGACCGATATGACCGAACGATAGATTTTTCGATCGAGGAGGACTGAACGGAGTATTCCCCAGGCGACAGGAGGTGGATCGGATGGCGGCTGATAAGGCGCCGAAAAAGTTGATCGCCAACAATAAGAAGGCGTATCATGACTATTTTATAGAGGAGACCTACGAGGCCGGAGTTGTTCTGCACGGCACTGAGGTGAAATCCATGCGCATGGGAAAGTGCAGCATTAAGGAGAGCTTTATCCGGATCGAGGACGGAGAAGTATTCGTCTATGGCATGCATGTGAGCCCCTATGAGAAGGGAAATATTTTCAACAAGGATCCTCTGCGGGTCAAAAAATTGCTGCTCCACAAGTATGAGATCGGTAAGCTTGCCGGAAAGGTGGCCGAAAAAGGGTATACGCTGGTGCCCCTGCAGGTCTATTTCAAGGACGGAAAGGTGAAGGTGGAGATCGGTCTCGCGAGAGGAAAGAAGCTTTACGACAAGCGTCAGGACATAGCGAAAAAAGACATGCGCAGGGAGACGGAGAGGGAGTTCAAGATCAAGAATTTGTGAGTCGTGCCGGTTGATATGCGTGCCGTGGCATAAGTGTGCGATCCGTTATGAAATGGCCGCTGAGGCGGCAGAATGAGGGTAAAAATGAGGAGATATCGAACCTGGGGAGTGACGGCACTGTCAGTTTTTGCCGTGCTGTGCATAACGGCTGCCGCCTGCCGCATGGTGTTTTATATGAATGACGATATGACAATGCGGAACATTCTTTCCGGCGCCTATTCGGGAGTGCCGGACGGCCACGCTGTCTATATGAAATATCCGCTGACGGGACTAATCAGTCTGCTGTATCGTCTCACCGGGAAAATCCCCTGGTTCTCGGCTTTCCTGGCCGGCTGTTTTCTGCTGTCGGCAAGTCTGGTCATAGGAGAAATGGCGGGGCGGACCGGTCTGTCCGCTGTGAAAAGGTGGGCGATGACGGTGGTGCTGGCGCTGTTGTGCGCAGTGTTGTTCCTGCCTAATTATGTGTATCTGCATTACACGGTGACGGCCGGGATGCTGGGGGGCTGCGGACTGTTCCTTGCGGCAGCGGACAGCCGGAGACGCGCTGTGCTGCTGTTCACTCTTTGCTACTGTGTCAGGAGCCAGGTCTTTTTCCTGCTGCTGCCTTTTCTGGCGGTCATTGTGCTGTGGAAAATATGGGAGAAAAGGTGGAAGCAGCAGCTCATGCTGTTGGCGCTCTTGTCCTTTTGCGTCCTTGTCTGTATGGTCTGGGACGGAATGATGTATCGGACAGAGGACTGGAAGCGGTACAGAGCATATAATGAGAGCAGGACACACTTGTACGATTACGGGGCCGTACTGCCCTATGAGGAGTATGGCGCCCGGTATGAGGCCCAGGGCATCGACGAGCAGGAGCATGTGATCCTGGAGCAATATGCGCTCGCCCTGGACCGTGCGCTGGATGCCGAAAAGCTGCAGGCGGCTGCGGACATTTATGACGCGCAGCTGTCGGCCGGCCGCAGCGACAGGGAATTCTTCCGGTTTTGCCTGGCGGAATACATTTACCATCTCAAGAGCACTGACCGTCCGTATAACTATGTGCTGGCGGCTGCGTATCTTACGGCTTTTCTGTTGCTGCTGCAAAGAAGGCGGTGGATGCAGCTGCTGCTCGTATGCTGTATGGGCGCGGGCCGAAGTCTCATCTGGATCTATCTGATCTGGCAGGGAAGATTTCCGGAGAGAGTCTACATATCTCTGTATCTGCTGGAGATCATGACGCTTGCGGGCATGTGCTGCGGGCTGGCGTCGGAGAGACCTCCAAAGGAGCAGGCGGGCGGGGAGGATGGCAAGGTGGCCAACGCCTGTCCGAAAAAAATGCATCCCGCGGCGCTCCTTTCCGTAAGCGCAGCGTTGGGTGTGATACTGGCCGCTGTGGCATTTATTCAGATAAGGACAGTGAGCGGCAGGGTGGCCGAGATACAGTCTGCCCGGAAAGAGTGGAGGGCACTGACGGACTACTGTCAGGCACACCGAGAGGACCTGTATCTCTTGGATGTGCTGTCCATGGTATCCTATGCGGGTGAGGTGTGGGAGACGCTTCCGCCGGGACAGAGCAACTACATACTGGCCGGAGGCTGGATGAGCGGTTCTCCCCTGATGGGGGACCGGATTGCGGAGCGGGGCGCACAGGACGGAGGCGCTCTTCTGACCCAAAGGCCGGAGGCTGGCGGAGAGGTCCATTATATCGCGTCGTATTCCAGGGATATGGAGTGGCTGGAGGATTATCTTTCCGAAAGATTCGGTCCGACAAAAATGGAGCTGGAGGACAGTATTATGCTGAACGATAAGGTAATATTTGGTGTTTACCGTTTTTCGTCATACGACTATTGACACCGCCGGATCCATCCGATATACTTAATGTACTTCGGGGTAGTAAAGGTCTCGACAGGGGTCTTGCAGCTGGAGAAGCTATCCGCAGCTATGCGTCAAATGGCAAAATTAAACGAAACGCTGATAATAATACTCAGTACGCACTTGCAGCCTAACCCGCTGTGAGTGACGCCGCCTTAGGCGGCTTGTCCGCTCCGGGGCACTCACACTCCGGAATCCGGGCATCGACTCTGTGAGAAACGACGCGCGGTAAGCTTTGCCCGCGTGGGCGTACCATGAAGCTACCGAACCGGACAGATTGTCCCTTTTCTGACCGGCAAGGGAACGGGCCGGAGCAAGACCGGCCGAAAAAACGGACTATGATAGTAGAAGGACAGGGAATGGGCTTTTGGACAGGGGTTCGACTCCCCTCTACTCCACTCGCAAAGAAATGAGGCGAGTCGAACCCCTTGGGTTCAGGCTCCCCTCTACTCCACTCGCAAAGAAATCTCCAATGCCTTATTTGGGCGCTGGAGATTTTTGACTTTATCCATATTCTATGCTATTATGATGAAACAGATTGGAACGGTTCTTGCGATTCTAAGGGAGAAAAGGAGGTCTCTAAATGGAAACGGGAGGGTTTGCCTTTTACACGGAAAGTGACGGGAAGCTTGCGGAGACCGAGCGCAGAAAAATCGAATATCTGGAAGCCCGTATCGATTATTCCAGGCCGGAAAGTATTCTTCACGTCTACAATAAGGTGCTTCAGGATCAGGTCTTCAGGACACCTGTGGGCTTGGTCTTTTTAAAGAAATTGCAGGATTATCTCTTAAAACAGCCTCAGATAGCTCCGGAGAGAGTTCAGCCGATCCCGCTGTTCGATACCTATACGGATGCCGTCGAACAGCGCAGGCAAAATGAGCGGGAAAATATCCGGGAGCGGGCCGCTGAACAAAAGAAAAGGGCGAACATCCGATTTCAGATCTCCGTAGTGCTGAATATTTTGCTGGTACTTGCGATCTGTGCCATGTTCCTGATCTCTGTTCAGAGCGAACAGCCGAATATCTTTAATTATGAGAGGGCTCTTGTGGACAGATATGCCGCCTGGGAACAGGAACTGGAAGAACGGGAGCAGGCGATCCGGGAACGGGAGCGGGAATTGGATATCGACAGGCTGGATACCGTACAGACAGCACAGTAGTATATGCTTTTCACAGAAAAGACATAAATATGTTTTAAGATGTCCGTAGAGCAGAAAAGGAGTTGAGTGTCATGGACAGATTAAAAGTGCTGGTGGTGGATGACGAGAGCCGTTTGCGTAAGCTTGTCCGGGATTTCCTTGTCAGGAACAACTATGAGGTCCTGGAGGCAGGAGACGGAGAGACGGCGCTGGATATTTTTTTTGAGCAGAAGGAGATCGCGTTAGTCGTTCTGGATGTGATGATGCCCAAGCTGGACGGCTGGCAGGTGTGCAAAGAGATCAGGGCCTACTCCAAGGTGCCTATTATCATGCTGACAGCCAGATCGGACGAGCAGGACGAGCTGCTGGGCTTTCAGCTGGGGGTGGATGAATATATTTCCAAGCCCTTCAGTCCCAAGATACTCGTTGCGCGTATAGAGGCGATTCTGCGAAGGACCAATCAGCTGGGCGCGGCGGAGGTATTAAGCTGCGGCGGCATTCGGGTGGATAAGGGAGCTCATCAGGTATTTATCGATGGAAGAGCCATAGATCTGAGTTACAAGGAATTTGAGCTTTTGACTTATTTTCTGGAAAATAAGGGGATTGCCCTCTCCAGGGAAAAAATTCTGAACAACGTATGGAATTATGACTATTTTGGCGACGCCCGCACTATTGATACCCATGTGAAGAAGCTGCGCAGCAAGATGGGAGAGAAGGGAGAACTGATCAAGACGGTCTGGGGCATGGGCTATAAGCTGGAGGCAGATGAGTGAAATATTCTATCAGGCGGCAATTTGCATTGATCTTTATCGGTCTTATGGCCGGCACTATTCTTTTGTGCTGGTTCATCAACAATCTTTTTCTTGAGAGATATTATGTCAAAAGCAGGACCCAAATCATTTTTGATGCATATGACACAATTCGGCAGGCGGCCCAAAGTGATACCTACAGTACGGAGGAATTTCGGGAGGAGTTGGACAATGTCTGCAGCAAATACAATATCACGGTCTGTGTCATGGATGCCAATTCACAGACAAAATATGTATCTTTCAACGGAGGCCGTGAACTGGAAAATCAGTTGATCGGCTACATCCTGGGATTTTTCTCCGGTCAGGCGGAGAGGCTGCAAGAGGGCAACGACTATGTGGTACAGCGGATCAATACCGGCGAGGACGAGTATCTGGAGATGTATGGGCAGCTGAACACGGGTATTTCTTTTATTATGCGGACTCCCATCGAAAGCATTCGGGCGAGCGCCAAGATCGCCAACCGTTTCTTCGCCTATGTCGGTGTGCTGGGCACGCTTGCCGGAGGTATCATCATATGGTTCGTTTCACGGCGCATAACCCAGCCGATCCTGGAACTGAACCGTATCTCCGAACAGATGGTGCACTTGGATTTTGAGGCAAAATACAATGGCAGGACAGGAAATGAGATCGACCTTTTGGGCGAGAACATTAACAAGCTTTCCCAGTCTCTGGAACAGTCCATATCGGAGCTGAAGACTGCCAACAATGAACTGCAGAAGGACATCGAACGCAAGGAAGCCATGGATGAGATGCGCAAGGAATTTTTGTCCAACGTATCCCACGAACTGAAGACCCCCATTGCACTGATACAAGGTTATGCGGAGGGCTTGAAGGAGGAGGTCAATGACGATCCGGAGAGCAGGAGCTTTTATTGTGAGGTCATAATGGACGAGGCCGCCAAGATGAACAATATGGTACAAAAGCTTCTGACGCTGAATCAGCTGGAATCGGGCAGTGATGCCGTGACAATGGAGCGGTTCGACATTACCGCCCTGATCCGCAATTATGTTCAGTCCGCAGGCATCCTGATTAGGCAGAACGACATACAGGTCTGTATGGATGAGTATCCTCCGATCTATGTCTGGGCGGATGAGTACAAGACGGAGGAGGTCCTGGCGAATTATTTTTCCAACGCGGTCAATCACTGCAGCGGAGAGCGGAAGATCGTGCTGTCTCTGGAGCAGCGAGGGAACGTAGTGCGTGCGGGGGTGTTCAATACCGGAGATCTCATTCCCAGGGAAGCAATAGGGCACGTATGGGATAAGTTCTATAAGGTAGATAAGGCGAGGACGAGAGAGTACGGCGGGAGCGGTATCGGTCTGTCCATCGTAAAGGCTATCATGGAGTCCATGAATCAGAGATTCGGTGTGGAGAATCATCAGGACGGCGTGCTGTTCTGGTTCGAGCTGGAGACGGTGAAGGAGTGCGCGGAGACGCCGGAGAAGTCATGACGGATGCGGATCCGGTATTTCCGGACTTGTCTGACGGCGGATTGTGTTGTATGATGGAAGCAGACGGGTGTATTTCATTCATCGGTCAGACGACAGGAGGCACAAAATGTTAAAAAAAATAACGGCAGCACTGACGGCAGGGCTGTTGATCATAAGCCTGGCAGGCTGCACGCAGAACAGGATTCCCGACCTGACGGACGAACAGATGCAGATGATGGGAGAGTTCGCAGCTTTCAACCTGATGAAGTATGACGCGAACGACAGGAGCCGTCTGGTAGACTACACGGATATGCTTTCCACTCCCGAACCGGAGCCTGCACAGGATCCTGCTGCTGAGGGAACGGAAACGCAGGAGCCGCAAGGCATGGATCCGGTAGATGACACACCGGTCACGGGGGCTCCCGGAAGTGAGGCTGGAAATGCATATACGGCGGCGTCCGTCTTGGGACTTCCGGAGGGCATGGAGATTGTCTTCACGGAATACGGTCTGTACGATGTCTATCCGGAGGGAGACGAAGGGTCTTTTGCCCTGTCGGCGACGGAGGGGAAAAAACTCCTTGTGCTTAATTTTTCTATTATCAATGCAACGGGGCAGGATCAGGAGGTCGACTTTTTGACCTTGAGTCCGCAATTCGGGATCACAGTGAACGGGGATTACTCCCGCAGGGCCTGGATGACAATGCTGGAAAGTGATATGACTACCTTTGTTGGAACAGTGCCGAATGCCGGGGCTGTCTCCGCTGTTCTGGTCATAGAGGTGGAGGAAGCTGCGGCGGAGAACATATCGTCTGTCTCGTTGGATATCAAAAATGACTCAAAAAAGTGTACGATGCAGCTGATCTGATGCGGCCGGTTCTGTCTGGGCGGCTGTGCCCTCTGGGCCGGCGCCCGCAGAAGGCCGGGTCCGTTCTGAATATTTGACTTTACAAAAATCCGTTTGTCTGATATAGTGTCATTATCCTTGAAAGATTCAATCTATTTTCTTCGCAAATTCTGCGGCATTTTTCAGGACAAAAATCAAATCTACAGGAGGAGTCTGCCTATGACAGATGACAGAACAAATGACTTGGCCAAGACCGTGGCGAGAGACGGCGGGAGGGAGGTGTCCAACCGGGAGTTAAAGTCCGACGTGTTCACCACTCTT
>CANQUQ010000001.1 GCA_947627115.1 uncultured Acetatifactor sp. | reverse complement strand
CACGCTTTGATAAATTCCCGCGAACGACCGTTAAAATCTGACATCAATCTGGAGCAATCGAGCCATGTGGAGACGGTCTGCTTATTGTACCACCAAAAAATAACGGAGTTTTTTCCTGTTGGCTATGGACCACAAAATAATGATTATCTGAATAAGATGTCAAAAAAGCAATCTACACAAAATTCGAACGATGGTATATGTAACAAAAATTAAGCAAAAACGCAGGTTTATTAAAATGGAATGCTAATAACAAGCTAGAATCTGAGAATAACAGAGTTTTTCAATATTTGCCAGAAAAGAATATAGCTATTTAGACCGTGTTAAAACATTTCAAAATAATTTGACCTAACCATGAAGAGACGCACTTTTCTGTGGTATTAAAAATAACACAAAAGCAACATCATGGCTTTTTAATATTCAGTCGTAACAAATGTATTGTAATCCTACAAGGAAGAAACACTTGACTTAATAGAGAGAAAATCCTATACTTTTTAAAAGACATATGCATGTTTGAAAAAAGATTTTTGATACTGTTGAAAGAAAATATTGTAAAAAAGTCCAAGTATGATATGTTTCCAGCTTTTTGATGATGTGTCTGGTTTCTGTTGGCGAGTTTTTTGTAAAGAGAAATAGTTTTATGCATGTTGAGATTATTTTTTATAAGTATGATTTTTAGCATTCGAATGTATGCAGTCCGACAGGTATTTTATTTCTTCAGCCCAGTTCGTCGCTGTACGGTGTTCCATGACATTTATGTTGTGCTTGCCTTTTAATGGTTCAATTCAAGCTTAAGAAAATTGCTGCTCAGGAACATGGATATAATTGCTCATTGTTTTCAGAGAAAAATAAGTAGGAGCTAATTGAATGTTTTAAGATAAGAACAAGATAAGAAATAGATCTAAATAATCCTAAAATCTTGGCTGATAAAAGCAATGGAATATATTGGCACAATATAATGAAATCATAGTGTCGGAATGAAAATTATTCATGATAATAGGGAGAATTGTAATGGACAAAAAAATTTTTGCTCTCTTTTTACTTCTTTTTTTCATAGGAACCTTTAAATATATTTCAACCGGTGAAACATATTCTTTTTCAACGCAATTGTCTGATAATAAAGTTGATATCAGTGGAAATATTGTATCTCAAGATATTATTATAGATTCCAAAGCCATGTGGAACAATAAGTCTTATGCAGTATATTTTACTTGTGGAAAGCAAGAGGGATATCTGAAACTTGAATTATCACAGAACGGGAGTATTGTAGATTCCTATAAGTTGCCTGTAACTTGGTTAAAGACAGGTTTTAATGAATTGAAATGGCTTGATTTTGCAAAGCTTCAAAGCGGCAATGCTACTGTTACAATAGAAGGAGATGTTCCTGCAGAATCAGTGTATATACATTTATGTGAAAATGATTATAATATTCCTAATAGTTATATAAATAATGATGATACAAGGCAGACATTGGTGCAGTCGTATCATTATAACTATTTTAATATGGGCTATGTACTTGGTATAGTTTTGTTTGTACTTCTTGTTGTTCTGAATTTGATTTCCTTGCGTTTATGTGATATGGAAAAACCAAAAACATTGCACCTAGGCGTACTTCGGATAAATATTATTTTAAACTATATGATATTGGTCTATATATATGATTCGTCTCTGTATTTCGCTCCAACATGGGCAGAGGCTGTAACAAATTATATGGATAGGGCTGTGAATCAATCATTTGCCATGAATATTTTGAGCGCCGATGCTGGTTATCTGCCATTACTACAGAGAATAATAGCAGATATTTGCTTTCAATTGCTGGGATTTTCTCCTTATACGGGTTTGTTTATTCTTCAATGGTGCGCTTACTTTATTACCGGTTGGGTTTTTTCCTTTTTCTTGAAGCCGCAATTTTCAGAAGTCTTAAATATTAAATTTCGATATATGATAAGTATTATATTAATGGTTTTGACGATAAAAAAAGATACTGGCGCTTTTATCAATTTTATATCATATGGTATTCTTATTATCTTTTTATATTTTCTGGTTGACAGTAATAAATGGTCTAAAGCTGAGTTTGCTTTTTTATGTATATGGGGGCTGATACTATGCCTTTCAAAAGGATATTTTGTTACAATTCTTCCCTTTTTTATTATTTGTTTGCTGTTGCTTTATAGATGTTATTCTAAACGTGATAAGATTTTTATGTTCATGTGTTCTGCAGGGGCGCTTGTCCAATTAATTTATTATTTGACGGCGGGCGGCAGGAACTGGGTTGACAGGACTGGAAGTGCTGGTGGAGAAAGCTATTATTTAAAACTTCTCTTGGAGTTTTTAAAAGATACGCCGAATGCTCTGTTAGCTGTTTTTTCTGATAAAATAAATTTCTTTAATGGTATATCTTTACCGCTCGTTTTAGTTTTTTGGGGATTAATTATCTATTTTGGAGGAAAAATAATAATAAAGATATACAGAAAAGAACCTGTTGATCGGTATGCGTATCTAACTTTAATGATGCTGTTTTATATTATGATTCAATCAGCATTTCTGAAGATAACAATATATGCGGTGAATACTAATGACATCATCAGTGATGATTTCTGGCAATTTAAAAATAATGGTATAGATAATCGATATCAAGTGTTGATATTTATGTCTACTGCTGTTTGTTTTATAGCATGTCTTGCGCTGATAAATAAACTGAGGGGGGGAAAAGCTGAATTGCAAGCATTTATTGTTATGCTTGTTTGTATATTTATAGCTAATCCAAGATTGCAATTAAAAGGAATAGGAAATGATAACTATTCCGCAGAAAAATCTAGAATGACTAGTATGACAACAGAGGCTTTTTTATTAAAGGATATCGATAGAACCGAATGCCGAGTTATACCCATTCAACCAGATTCTTGGATTTATGGAAAAAATGCAACCTGTTATTGTTTTGGAACTAATATATTTGCATGGGAGGGAGCAAAACGGGTAAAAGCAGAAGGGATTAAAGGGGGAAATCTAGATTTACGTGAGTATTCAGAAATAAATAACGAAACAGAGATTTGGCAGATATTTATCAAAAAGAGAAATCTTATTAACAATAGCGATTACCAATTGTTTTTATACGATGATTCCGAGAATGTTTTGTTAAAAAAAGTCCAAGATAATACAAAATATCAAGAGATTACATCATTTACTTTGGAGAAGCCGATAGACCATGTTAGTTATATTCAAATATTAGATAATGAAGGAAATCCAGTATATATTGAAAACGGTATTTATGTGGTAACCAACGATAAATAACATTCGCATTAAATAATTGACGAGGAGAAATGTTATGAAAGAATTTGTAAAGATGTCCAGATATGCCGGTATGCGCGAGGATTTAGTTCAAGCTGGAGGCGGGAACTCGGCATATAAGATTAGGGAAGATAAAATGGTAATTAAAGCTTCTGGCTTTCAACTTTCTGATATAACAGAGTTTTCCGGATACTCATTAGTTAATCCAGTAGTTATAAGAAAAGCCTTTTTAGAATGTGAAAATATTGAGTTGATGACAGCAGAAAATGCCAAAAAAATTATAGAAGCGTCTTACATAGAAGGCCCTCGACCTTCTATTGAAATTTTTTTGCACTCTATTTCCGGACGCTATTCCTTACATACGCATCCAATTGTTGTCAATGCATTGACCTGTCGAAAAAATGGCGAAAGCGAACTACGAACATTATTTCCAGATGCAATGATTGTTCCTTATGCAAAGCCTGGTATTGAACTTGCAATAGAATATTTTCAAGCTTATAAAAAGTATTTATGTGAAAATAAAAAGGAGCCCAAATATATATTCTTAATGAATCATGGCTTTATTACCAGTTCCGATTCCGCTGAGGATACAATTATATCTACAGAACTGGTCACAAAGAAAATTGAAGAATATCTTGGGATTGATTATTCCTCTTATCATGTAATAAGTGAACTGGTAGAATTATTTGATGATGGGATTATCTGGAGAGTAACTGACAGCAATGTAATCAATACGTATCAAAAATTAAAAAGAGCCTGGGAATATTGTTTCTGTCCAGACTGTGTGGTATTTTTAGGCAGAAAGATATTTATATCACAAGAGCCTCATATTTCCAAGGAAGAATGGAATAAATTTGTATTTCAAAACGGATACCCTACTATACTTTTATGGAACGGAATTTTCTATATACATGCCGAATCCATTAAAAAAGCGCTGGAAATACAGAGCGTATTGAGCTTTAGCGCACAGGTTATATCATTAAATTCAGAAAAAGAGTGTCAGTTTTTGTCTGAAGAACAAAAGGATTTTCTCTTAAATTGGGAAGCGGAAAAATATCGGAAAAATATGAAGTAAATAGGAGCATTCCTGTAATCCTTAAAAAGCAGATTTGCAAAAAATGAGTGTCACCCATAGAATGAAAGTTGTTAACTGGCAGGTTAAACAAACATCATTCAAAGGAGACACCCACAAATGAATTGTAAACAAAATCAGAAGATCAATCAAGTAAAAGATAGTACTTTGGTAGTTGGAATCGATATCGGTAGTACAACTCACTACGCCAGAGCCTTTGACTGGAGAGGGATCGAACTCGGTAAAATCTTCAGATTCAGCAACAGTCGTGAGGGTTTCATAAACCTGAAAGACTGGATGCAGCGTATCAGTGTAAAAAGAGATAAGAGTGAAACGATTGTAGGAATCGAACCGACGGGTCATTATTGGTTAGACCTTGGCGCTTACCTTAAGAATGAAGGCATTCTGCTGGTTATGGTAAACCCTTATGCGGTAAAGCAGACCAAGGAACTGGATGACAACAGCCAGAGTAAGAATGACCGAAAGGATCCGAAAGTGATAGCAAAGCTTGTCACAGAGGGCCGCTACAGTCTGCCCTATACACCGGATGGTGTGTACGCAGACTTACGAGTATTAACCACAAACCGTCAGCGGATCATAAGGGAACTTACCCAGATCAAGAACCGCTTTGCCAGATGGTTTGCGATATATTTTCCTGAATACAAGGAAGTATTTAGGGATTATGAGTCAGAAAGCAGCATGCTGCTATTAAAGAGAGCATGCACACCGGAAGAGATCATTGAACTGGGAGCAGAAGGTGTAAACCGGATTTGGCGGGAAGCGAAGCTGCGTGCAGTAGGGATGAAGAGGGCAACGACCCTGTGTGAGACTGCAGAGAACAGCATTGGCCTAAAGGAAGGTACATCTGCTGCAACCTATGAAATGAAAATGCTCCTTGCGGACTACGACTACAAAAAAGCACAGTACGATTCCATAATGGAAGAGATAGCAAGGCTGTGCAAGGAGATACCCGAAAGCGAGCAGATGCTTGCCATCAAAGGTATTGGGCTTATCACAGTAGCGGGATTTCTTGCAGAGGTGGGGGATTTGAGGCGTTTCGAATCACCGAGACAGATCCAGAAGCTGGCAGGATTATCCCTCAGGGAGAACAGCTCAGGGAAGCACAAAGGACAGACGACGATCAGCAAAAGAGGTCGAAGCAGGCTGAGAAGCCTCTTGTTCAATGCGTGTATTCCGTTGATTGCAACTAATCCGGAATTCCGGTCATTGCATGAGTATTACACCACAAGAACTGTGAATCCCCTGAAAAAGAAGCAGTCAGTGATAGCCATCAGTTGTAAGCTGATACGAGTCTTCTATGCAATCCTGGCAAAGGGAGCGGTGTATGACGGCAAGAAGATGCTGTCAGACATACACCGGAATCCGCAGGCAGCATAAGGATTCAAGCTGTAAGTTTCAGGAAGACGCCCGCCGAAAGGTGCTGGAGCGAGCAGAGTGTTTATCAAGAAGTCACATGAAGAGCCGGAAGTCAGATTTTACTCCATCAGAGCATGACTCAGCGTAGGAGCATCAAGACGCCCCTTTATGGATAAGCAGAACGAAGGAATTCAGGACCCCGGAAGCATAGGGAGATCCAGTATGACATGGGAGGTTTGCTGCCACAAGGACACAGGGGAAAGAATGGCCACCATACCAGAATGAGACGGCGTCTTGTTTTGTGTACCCTAAAGATCCGATTATCCGTAGAATCAAGGCCAAGGGGAATGACTTAGACCATCCATCTGAAATGAGACTTTAAGAAAAAGTGAGAAAAAACGAGTTAACAACAGAAAAACAATAGAATTATATGGGAGGCAACTATATGAAGATTGTTATACCGATGACCGGCTATGGCTCCAGATTTGTTGCAGCTGGTTACAAGGAATTAAAGCCTTTTATTCAGGTGCAGGGGATGCCAATCATTCAATGGATCATTAATGGGATGTATCCTAATGAAAAAAATATACTTTTTGTGTGCAGAAAAGAACATTTAGATTCTATTCCACATATGTATGACCGTCTTAGGTCCATTGCTCCGGACGCAACAATCTTTGCTATAAATCAGTGGGAAAAAAAAGGCCCTGTTTTTGATGTGCTTCGTGCCAGAGAATTTATTGATGATAATGAACCATGTATTATTAACTATTGTGATTTTTATATGTTATGGGACTATAAAAAATTTATAAAAGATGTTGCTGAAAGAGACTGCGATGGAGCAATTCCTTGCTATACAGGATTTCATCCGCATCTTTTAATTAATAAGAATTATTATGCATCATGTCTTACAGATTGCAATGATAATTTAATAGAAATCCGTGAAAAATACTCTTTTGAAAAAGATAAAACCAAATCGAAACACTCTCCGGGAACCTATTATTTTAAAACTGGTGCTTTATTAAAAAAATATTGTCAGGCTTTAATAGATGCCGGGGAAACTTTAAATGGAGAATTTTATGCGAGTTTGCCATATAATTATATGGTTAAAGATGGATTAAAGGTATGGGTTCCGACTAATGTAAATAAATTTTGTCAATGGGGAACTCCGGAGGATATGGAAGATTATCTGTTCTGGACAGAAAATACAAGGAGGTTTGTAGAATGAATATAGTTATTCCCATGGCAGGCGCCGGACAACGTTTTCGAAATGAGGGGTATACAATTAGCAAACCAGCAATCCCGACAATTGATCGTAGGACTGGAAAGATTTTACCAATGGTAGTATGTGCAACAAAGGATCTGCCTGGGGCGGACGATGCCAAGAATAAAATTATATATATAGATAGATCTTTTCATCGAGAGGAAGGGGTTGAAGATCGGATTAAGGAATATTATCCGCAAGCATCCTTTATAACAATTGAAAAATTAACAAGAGGACAGGCTTGCACCTGCCTTTTGGCAAAGGAAATTATAAATAATGCTGAATCTTTATTAATTGCAGGTTGTGATAATGGTATGGTTTATGACGTTGATCAATTTTTAGAATTGACTAAAAAATGCGATGTTATTGTGTTCACATATCGTCATAATCAGTCTGTGCTTGAAAATCCGAATGCGTATGGATGGGTATATGCTGATAAAAATACAAACAAAATTACCAGAGTATCTGTCAAAAAGGCCATTTCTGATAATCCAATGGAGGACCATGCTGTTGTTGCAACTTTTTGGTTTAGACGAGGAAGTGATTTTGTCAGAGCTGCGGAAAGAATGATCAAGGAAAATGATACAATTAACAATGAGTTTTATGTTGATGAAACAATAAAGCATTGTATAGAATTGGGAATGGATACAAGAGTATTCGAAATAGATAGATATATTGGCTGGGGAACACCCAAGGATTATGAAAATTATCAGGCAACTATTAAATATTGGAGGGAATATACAGATGCAGAAGGGTTTTTGCCAGATAGACAGCAATCCATTAGTCAGATATAATGGTATAACGAAACATCGAAAAATCTCAAAATATACTATTTTTATAATTGCCACAGCAATCATAAAAATTTTTTTAATGGGATTTTTTTCATCAGATTATCAAAATAAGATGTTTTATCCTTTTGTAATGGATTTTATTGAAAATGGAGGCAATGTTTACGAACGCTTTTATAATAACGGAATTACAAACAGTTTTCCATATCCGACTATAATGCTGATACTGGAATGTTCAGGGGCATTGATTATAAAACTGCTTAATGTAACAAATATATTCTTTAGGAATGTTTTATTTAAGTTACCAACATTTATTTTAGATCTGGTAGGATGTTTCTACTTGTCTCGGATGATGAACGAAGTTAAGAGACGTTATGTGGCTGTGTTTTATTATGCATCACCGATTACTATTTATGGGGCATACATGCATAGTCAATTAGATATTATACCTACTGTGTGGTTGATAATTGCCTTATACTATTTGACCACAAAGAAAAATGAAAAGGCACATTATGTATTTAGTGCTTTTTTTATTATAATAGCTCTATTGTGTAAACTTCATATATTAGCTGTTTTACCACTAATTTTTTTGTATATTCAGAAAAGAGAAAACATACAGAAAGCCATCCTGTATTTTATGACTATTTTTATTGGAGTAGGGATTGGTATAGCGCCAGTATGTTCTATGGGTTTTTATAGTGGTGTATTATTTAATTCAGAACAAAGTGTTTTAACACAGGTTTCTTTTCGGTTTGCGACAGTTGAAATGTATATTCCGATTGTTGCCGTATTGATTATTTACTTACTTACGTTTAAGCTTGGCTTTATTAATAGAGAACTATTTGTCAATTTATGCGGCATTATTTTTGCTCTTTTTCTTGCCCTTTGTCCGCCAATGCCAGGATGGTATATTTGGATAGTACCGTTTATTGCGATTTTTTTTGCAAACAGCAATATGGATAAACACAAAAATATCATTATTTATGTCTTTTTAAACATGTTATATTTGCTATATTTTGTTTTCTTTCATAATAGAGGATATATTGATATCTATTTCCTTGATTATTCAATGTCGTATTTAAAGGTGGAAAATGCATTCATAAGGAATTTGCTTTTTACATTGATGTCTGGAACATTGTTATACTTAGTATTTTCTATGTATCAAATAGGCGTTGCCAGCAATATGCTGTATAAAAGAAAAAACATTCCGTTTACTATAGGTATTGCGGGGGATAGTGGTTCTGGGAAATCTATGTTTTTAGACATAGTGGAAAAAACTTTGGGTGCCTCTAATCTTTTGTGCATTGAAGGGGACGGAGATCATCGTTGGGAACGAGATGATAAAAATTGGAAGAAGTTTACAGCATTAGATCCTAAAGCTAATTATTTATACCGCCAGGCTGAGAACCTGAGACAATTACGTGAAGGAGGAACAGTACAACGTGTTGACTATGACCATAACATAGGAAAATTTACGGCAGAACATAAAATTAAGCCCAAGAAATATGTGGTCTTATGTGGGTTGCATGCAATGTACTTACCTCATATCAGAAAGTATTTGGATTTAAAAATATATATGGACACAGACGAGAATCTTAGAAGGTATTGGAAAATTCAAAGAGACATAACCACCAGAGGACATAGTAAAAAGTCTGTAATTGAGTCCATTGAAAACCGAATGCCAGACGCAGAAAAATATATTTATCCCCAGAAGCAATATGCTGATTTGATTGTCCGATATTTTGACAAAGATCTGCATGACTGTATGACAGATAACCATGTCGTTAAAATAAGCGTGCAATTGTTCTTTAGCCTAGCAGTTAATGTTGAACCTCTGATGAATGAATTGGCTGATTTTGGCCTTCATGTAACCTATGATTATGCGGCTGACATGTCGCAGCAAGTTATAACTTTAGATGCGGATGAATTAGAAAATCAGACTTTATTTGTTGATAAAATTGCCGATAATGTTATTCCACAAATAGAAGAAATATCAAGAGAAAAATTTGGGAAGTCGGTTAATGCCAGAGAGGGAATTATAATTTTGGTCCTTCTTCTACTTATAAGTAATAAAATGCAGGAGTTTCCTGTATAACACAAGTAGGGGAGGGGCATTTTTCAAAACGATGTATTCTTTCAGATGCAGAAGGTGTTTACGAAAATCAAGAACCGAATTGCAGATGGTTTTCTGAATGCAAAAAGTTTATGGGAGTATAGGTCTGCAGCAAGGTGTTAGACCGTGAGGCATACAGGTCAGCAAATTTATAAGTTTATAAATTAAAATTCCTGGGAAAATAAAGAAAGTACTTGACTTAATAGGGAGATGAAAGTCATAATGATAAAGATGGTTGCATTTGATCTTGATAATACGCTGTATGATTATGACATTTGTCATAAAAAAGCAATGGAAAAATTGGAAATTGCAGTATTTCAAAAATATGGCATACCTAGGGCGCAATTTTACGATACGTTTAAAGAGGCAAAAAAAATTATAAAAAGAAGATTAGGGGAAACAGGCGCTTCGCATAATCGGCTTTTATATATACAGACATTTTTGGAATTAATAAAGGAACCGCCTGTAAATGGAGCGTTGGAATTATATAATATTTATTGGGATACTGTATTAGAACATATGACATTATTTCCTTACGTGAATCCTCTCTTTGAAAAATTGAAACAAAATAAAATCAAAATAGCGATATTAACCGATCTTACAGCACATATTCAGCACAGAAAAATTATTAAGCTTGGGTTAGAAAAAAAATTAGATTATTTAGTAACTAGTGAAGAGGCTGGACAAGAAAAACCATCTGCAAAAATGTTTCATTTGTTACTGCAAAAAACAGGGTATACATTTAAAGAAATAGTTGTACTTGGCGACGATTGGGAAAAAGATATAGAAGGCGCGCAGAAAATAGGAATATATAGTATTTTATTTACGAAAGACAGGGCATATGATATGGATGATATTTGTTTGAGGTACATTTATGGTCAAAATGTGGAAAAATAATTCAGGAATAAAAGAAATATTAAAATTTATTGTGGGTGGAGGAAGTGCAGTTATAACGGATGCTTTCTTATATGCATTATTAAAGAACGCTTTGAACATATCCGTTGCAAAAGCCTTTTCTTACATAGCAGGTGCAGCAGTTGGCTTTATAATTAATAAATTTTGGACCTTTAAAAGCAAAAGGTTTAAGATATTAGAAATATTAAAGTATATTGTACTATATATATGTTCAGCATGTGTAAATACAATTATTAATACTATGGTATTGCATATTGTACTTAATACAGTGGTTGCATTTTTATGTGCCACAGGTGCAAGTACAGTAATAAATTTTTTGGGACAAAAATTCATCGTATTTAATAAGCATGATTAGGAGAAGAACGATATGAAATTATCAATAGTAATTCCTTGCTATAATGAGAGAGATAATATTCCTTTGATATTAGAACGATTTTCGGAAGTAATCAAGAGGCAGGATGTAGAAGTAATTTTAATTGATAATGGTTCAACAGATAATTCAAATGAAATCTTAAGTAATCTGGTGCCTCAATATGCATTTGCGAGAACGCTTCGTATAGAAAAAAATCAAGGATATGGTTATGGAATTCTTCAGGGTTTAAAAGTCTGTACAGGAGATTTTCTAGGATGGACACACGCTGATATGCAGACGGATCCAGCTGATCTCATGAAAGCCTTATCCATTATTGAAGAGAACGGTTATAATGATAAAATTTTTGTAAAGGGAAATAGGAAAGGGAGGGCCTTATTCGATCAGTTTTTTACAATGGGAATGAATATTTTTGAAACTATTTATATGCACGAAAAACTATATGATATAAATGCACAACCTAATGTTTTTAGTAAAAATTTTTTTAAAACATGGAAGAATCCACCAAAAGATTTTTCCTTAGATTTGTATGCGCTTTACATGGCTAGAAAGGCCAATCTTCAAATTATAAGATTTAATGTTTTGTTCCCCAAGCGGATATATGGGGAATCTCATTGGAACAATGGAACTTTCAAAGCCAAATGGAATTTTATTAAAAGAACGTTGAAATTCAGTAAAGAATTAAAAAAAGAGGGAATTAATTGAGAAGCATTATTTAATGAAGGGAATATAAAATGGAATATATTGCACATAGAATTAATACGCTTGATGAACTTAAAAAATTACCAAGTGAATATGGTGTGGAATTGGATCTTAGAGATAACTTGGACGGAAAAATCTATATTCAACATAATCCATTTGAAGCGGGTGAAAATTTTGAAGAATATTTGCAAAACTATCATCATGGAACAATGATTCTTAATATCAAAAGTGAACGTATAGAATTTAAAATACTGGAATTGTTGGAAAAATATTGTATAAAAAAATACTTTTTCCTTGATTCCTCATTCCCGATGATTTTTTCGCTAAGCAATCTTGGAGAAAAGAACATTGCGTTGCGTGTCTCAGAATGGGAAGGGTTGGATACCCCTCGTAATATGGCAGGAAAGGTTAATTGGATATGGGTTGATTGTTTCAGTAAAATACCGGTTGGTCCGGAAGAAGTCAATGAGTTGAAAGCACTGGGATATAAGCTATGCCTGGTTTCCCCGGAATTGCAAGGCAGAGAAGCTGATATTGAGAACTACAGACAATATATCACGGAGAAAAAAATGTACTTCGATGCGATTTGTACGAAATGTTATAATATAGTTAAGTGGAGAAACTTTTAAAATGCTATCAGCAAAACGTGCTATAATTAAAAAAAATTTTTGGCTATTTGCAATATTATCAATTATTATAATGGCGACTAGCAAATACATTAGAAATGGAGAAGAATATGTTTTTGCAACTTCTAAACCAGATGATGTAGTAAAAATAGGAAAAGATGACATTTTATCACAGGAAATCCCGATTCCTGAAGGAACAAAATGGAATGAAAATTCCTTTTGTTTGCAATTTCAACAGGTAACAAAAACAAATAGCGGGAATATTGAGATGACGCTGACCCAAAACGGGGAAGTCATAGATAGTTGTAAAATTAACGTCGCTGACATTGCCTATAAAGAATTTATATCACCAGAATTTCATTATAATTTAATTGACTCAGAAAAAGGAAAGGTATTCATAAATGTTATAGGGGGGGGACTTGCCTCACCTGTGGGACTCCGTGTTACAACAAATACCTATAATATGCCCAATTGTATTTTGAATGGGACAGATACTGGAAAAATACTGATACTAAAAATAAGCTATCATTTAATGAACAAGGAATATAAAATACGAATACTTGTTTTTTTATTCTTTGTAGCTTTAATACTTTTTACTGTCATCAGGGTACTCTTTTTTGAAGAAACTAGAAAGAATTGTAATATAGTACATATCTTGATGACACTAATGTTTCCTGCCTTGGCTTATTTATATGATAGTTCCATGTTTTGGGAGCCGGTATGGTGCGAGGCAGGAACCAATTTTCTGGCCAATGCTCTAGAGAAACATTTTTTTGAAAATTTCCTGCTTCCTGACTCTGGTTACCTGCCATTGATGCAACGCCTAATCACTTTATTTTATATCAAAATTGTGCGTCTTCCGGCATATTATGCGGCTTTTGCCATGCAGATAACAGCATATGTCATTTGCGGTTATGTATTGACCTTTTTTGTAAAAAAACTTTTTATCTCTTATATGCAAATAAAATATAGGGCAGTTATCAGTTTACTTATGTGTATGCAAGTAATTGCATTACCAGCGGATGTATTTATAAACTTTGTTCCACACTGTCTATATTTAATATTATTGTTTTTTCTGATTGATGAAAAGGAACTAAGATGGAAGGATGTAATATTTTTATCCGGCTTTGCTTTCTTAACTTGTTTATCAAAGGGACAATTTGTCATAGTTCTTCCTTTTTTAATGGTAAGCTTATTATTGTTTTACAGAACTTTTAGCATAAAAGAAAAATTTTTTATGCTGGTAACCGGTATTGGATCCTTTTTACAACTTTTATATTATTTGGTTGCTGGCTCAGATTCCGTAAACTGGTTCGATCGCAAAGGCACAATGGTTCAGGGATTTGATTTCATTGTAAAAATAGCTTGTGAAATTATACGGGATTTACCAATGCAATTTTTGGCCATATTTGAAAACGACATTGACTTTTTTGATGGAATTGCGATCTACTTGATTCTTATCTCTTGGGCCATAATCATTTATATTTTTTATAAACACGTATTTTGCACATTGAAAGAACACAAAAGAATTAATAGAAATATCCGAAATATTATGATGAACATTCTTTTCATACTTCTTTCTGCGGTCTTTTTTAAGGTTACCGTTTACGGTGTTGGAGAGCAGAAAATCAATACGTCCTTGTTTGAATTTTTCTATCAGGACATTCAATACAGGCGATACGAAATATTTTCTTATTTTGCTGTAATAATATGTTTTCTTATTTTTATATATTCTTTAAGGGGGAAAAAAATCATTGGTATAGATTCCGAAATATTGATTTTATCCATTTTTTTTCTATGTCTTTCAATAAGTAATCCGAGATTCCAAATAAATGGGGTAGATCAGGATACGGCTTCCAATGAGCGGAGACAATTGAGCACTTTGACCTCAAATGTTACATTATGGAAGAACATTGAATCGGTAGAATGCCGCGTAGTTCCTTTACAATCTAATAGATGGGTGTACTTGAAAAACGCTAAAATATATTGCCTAGGAAATAATTCTTTGGGATGGGACGACGACTGGTTAGAATCAGAAATTGAAGGCGATGTTTCTTTTGGTCAAGTTTTTTTATCCGACTATCCGGACATTAATGTATCCTGTGGAATTTGGCAGATTTTTGTTGAAAGACGTAATCTGTTGACAGAGGATGAATTAACAATTATTTTGAAAGATAAGTCCTCAAATGTAATAAAGCAAGTGAAAGAAGATGGTCCTTGTAGTCATAGAACCGTATCTTTTACTTTTGATGAGCCTGTATATGATATTGCAGAAATATGTATTGTTAATGAGAAACAACAACCGGTTATGATACAAAATTCGATGTATTTTGTTACTAGCGAAAATGCGGTAAATTAAATTTTGAAGTTTTATATATAGATTAATGTATTTTTGTCTACAATGCGAACAATCAGATTGTAGTGTTACCGACAGATAACTCCAGAATCTGGGCTGGCGCTCCAGCGGGTTCAAGGGCTATACATTAATTGAGAAAATAAGGTTGAATAGTTGCAGGAAATAAAGTTGATGTCAGTGGATTTATATAGAGTCAGCTTAGAACTAAAAAGTGGATTGGCTTTTTTCAGAGTCACGCAATTGACCTTACCTCCGTCTTGCTCAGTTGGTCCACCTCTCTTGGCAGAGCAGACGCCCTGCTGAATGTCAGTCTTTAGCATCTTCCCTATTACGCTGATCGAACATTTCCCTTACTGTGGGAGCGCCCTTGGTCAGTTTTTTTATGCTCAGGTCCTCCGCTTTATTGTTGGCCAGGCGGAGATTGTTTTCCGACGACAAAAGCGCCTCCTTTGTCTTTTGCAGGTGGGTGATGGTCTTGTCGATCTCGTCGATGGCCGTGGAGAACTTCTCGCTGGCGATCCTGAAGTTGCGTGCGAATCCCTCTTTAAAGCTGTTCATATTTTCCTCAAAGTGAGAAATATCGAGCTGTTGGTGCCGCACCAGCTCCAATTCCCGACGGTACTGCAAGGAGTTCAACGCGGCATTTCGCAGCAGAGTGATAATGGGAATAAAGAACTGGGGACGGATAACGTACATTTTTTCGTACTTGTAGGATACATCCACAATACCGTTGTTGTACAGCTCATTGTCGATCTCCAGGAGGGAGACCAGCACCGCATACTCACATTTCTTTTCGCGCCTGTCTTTGTCCAGTTCTTTCAAAAAGTCCTCATTCTTATGTTTGGTAGCGGTCTCGTCCATCTCGTTCTTCATCTCGAACATGATGGAGATGAATTCTACGCCCTCGGAGGACTCCCGGAAGATAAAGTCTCCCTTGCTGCCGGTCCGCGCATCGTTGTCTTTCTCAAAATAGGCGGTGGGGAAAGCGGTCATGCGCAGTGCATTAAACTGGTTCATGCAATGCTGCTCCAGGCTCTCACCTATCATCTTTGTAGACTGTCTGGCCTTAAAATCCTTGTAGTATTCAATCTCCTCGTCTTTCTGTTTCAGCTTGTCCTCGTACTGCCTGTGCAGGGACTGTTCTTTCAGCTCGCTCTCCGCCGCTTTGTTGGACAACTGGCTTTTCAGCTCAGTGATTTCCGTTATCTTCAGAGAGATCTCTTTCTCTTTTTCGGAAACGGCTTCCGACACCGCCAGCTGCTTTTCGGTATCGCTGTTTCCCAACTGCGCCTTTAACTGTTCGATGAGCCTGGACTTTTCATTGTCTTCCGCCTGGAATTTTTCTTTCAGCTTTGCAATCTCCGCCTCTTTGTCTGAAAGCAATTTGGTGTATTCTTCCTTCTGTTCCATGCGGGCCAGCTGCAGTTCGCTGTCCTTCCTTTTTTCAAGGTCTTCCTGGCTCCGCTTCAGCTCTTTTTCAAACTCCTTATCCCTGACCTGCCGGACGATCTGCGCATAGCCGGACTCATCCACCATAAAGACCTCTCCGCATTTTGGACATTTGATTTCCTGCATGATATTCCCTCTTTTTCCGTTTTGATCACATGATAAGTGTCTTTATTTTTTCAGGCTGCCTGTATTGAATTTCCGAATGTAATCGGCAGCCAATTCAGAAAAGCCTTTTTTCACATCACCGAAAAATCCGATTTGTTTCCTTTGGCACAGGTCAAACGCCTTTTCATACTCTCCGCTGTGGATCAGCGTGATTACCTCGATCACTTCCTGCTGATAAGGGATGTTTCCGCATTCAGCCAGGAAGTCTTCTTCTCTGTAGTTTTCAGATAGCTCCACTAATTCTTCAAAGGTACGGCTGACGATTCCGTCTATTTCCGCAAGGTCTTCCACCGTATATTCTCTTTCCCGTATCTGGGAATGAACCGTAAACGCGCCTATGCCCCGCAGACTGACAGGCTCCGTTCTGTTGTTCTCCATCTCCAGGATATCCCACAGGATATCGTCCAGCCAAAAGGGCTTGGCGCAAAAAAACGCTTGCAGATGATTTCGGTTCATGGACAGCATGGCGGAATAGAACATAGTATCATTGGCGGTATAGTATATAAAATCCTTCTTTTTGAGATGATACTTTTTAAATGCTTCCTTCGCCCTGGTCTCCAGATACTTGTTCATTTCCTTATATTTTTTCTGTTCTTCCCGCGCCATGTCCTATTCTCCTTCGGTGCTGAGCTTCCTGTTGCCGAGAGGTCTATTTTTCAGCCGGAACCCTTTCCGGCTGCAGCAGCTTTAATACCGCCTGGCCCATCGCTTCAGCGGAGGCGGATGAGGAGAGCATGATGCGGCAGTCCTCTTCTTTCGGCACCGCATAAGCCCCATAGGAATCCCGCACCATTGCCTTTATTTCAAGAGTCTTTCCCTTCTTAAAAAAATTTACGCACTGAAACTGTTTGCTGAATGATTTAAAGCTGTTGATACCCTTGACTCCTGTCATCTGCCAGAATTTAAAGTCTTCCACGTCTTCTCTGTCCACAAAGCCCGCCTTTTTGGATCTGTGCAGACCCTTCCGGATCTTCGCCCCCAGCAGCCCTGCATCTGCATCCGCCGCTGCCGTTTCAACGGGTGGAATGGAAAGCCACGCCACGGAATCCTTCTGTACGGCGCCGGAAATAATAAAGTACCCCTGCTTGGGATGATAATATACCTCGACATGAGCTGTCCGCAGGCGCTTGAGCCTGCGCCGGATCTCCTTTTTGATCTCCTGCAGAGTATTTTTTAAGTTATTCGCTTTCTCTGTCAATATCTTCTTCTACCTCTCGCGCGATCTCATGCATGGTATTCAGCCGGTTGTCCAGCTGCTCCAGGGAAGCAGTCTCACCATTCAGATAGACGGACACCTGCGCGCCCGCCTTACATAGCTTTCTGATCATATCCCGAAAAAGAAGCTTTCGGTCAACGCCCTGCAGCTCCTCCACCACATCGTAATGGTTCAGATCAAATGTGATTGCAAAGTCACTGTTCTCTATTTTTTGTCTGATCTCACTGATCGTTAAGGAGCTGTCAAACTCTCTGAGGATCTTGATAGTGCTTGCCAGAGAAGCGTCCTTTTGGATCTTTAACTGTACCAGATTCATATCGCTGTCGTCCTCCCTTTGTTTCCTCCCTGTCAGAGGGTAGGTCCTTTATTTCTCTTTGGGGTGAAAAAACAGGTCTTTCAGCCGTCCGAAGACCGTTCCCGTCTGCTGTTCTGCCTTTTCCTGCTCCTTGTTCCTCTGGGGCGCCTGTTCCCTGTCCGGAGAACACAGGTATTGATACAGGGAATCGTCTCCGAATTTTTCCCCAAACTCTCTGGCATATTCCAAGGCATTCTTGCCCTGTTGGCCCCGGTAATGAACGTCCGCGCCGTTTTCTATCAGAAAGCGGACAACCTCTGTCTCACCGTACCAGGCCGCGTCCAGCAAGGTCTCCGACAGTACCGTTTCCCTTTCGTTTTCCGGGATATGGGGCATGAGCGTCCTTAAGATCTCGATTCGTCTGGCAAGATAATCTTTCCGTTTTTCCTGTCCCATGACCGCATGCTTCATATACTGTCCGATGTCCGCAATATCTCCTGCACGGTCAAGCACATATACCAGTACTTCCGTATTTTGATTGCCGCACGCGGGAATGAGAAGCTTTTCCCAGTTCTCCCTTGTGAACGGCGTTTTGGCGTTTACTTCTTCGATGTGAGCGATGATTTGTTCTGCCGGCAGCTCATCCGTACTGTGTCCGATATACTGCTGCAGCTTTTTCAGCTCTTCCTTGGACAGGCCGCTTTTTGCAGGGGTGTTCTCCCTCTGCTTCTGAAAGGTGCCCGGCGCCGCTCCCAACAGTTCTTCCATCATTCTGTCGGAATCCAGATACCAGGCCTTTTTCTCGGCATTGGAAAGATAGGGGTTGTCCGAACCCAGATACATTTGATAAATGCGTGTGACGGCCGGGGGCTTTTTTAGAATAGCGTTGATTTCCGTGAGCGACGCTTCATAGGTGACACACAGCTCATCCGATAATTCCTTTTGTGCGAACAGCCACTCCGCATAGCCTTTGGAAAAATTTTTATATTCCGGCAGGGTCACAGAGGCAAATTCCTCCGCCGTCCAGAAACGCCTTGCTAACGCAAGCAGTCCATAGGCGTTCTGACACTGCATTTTCCTGTACGGTGCGATATCGGCTCTGTTATAGCCGGTGCAGAGGTTCTGCAGATTTTCCGAAAAACGGGAGACATCGTGATACGTAACAGCCAGCAGGCAGGAGATTACCGCTCGCTCCCAGACAGGCTTTTTGGAGGAGACGAATTTTTCCGCCTTTGCCGTCACCTGATCCTGCGCATATACGGTCTTGTCCGCAGTATTGTACAAAAGACACAGCAGAACATTCGTGCCGTGTACATACATGGGGTAGCCGTTCGTGCTGAGCGGCAGTTCCTCCGGCAGGATTCGATAGATATTGTCCGTATCCGCGCAGGCTAAGAGATCGAGCAGCGGCCACAGACGGTCGCAGTGATCGTAGCCGCTGGAAGTCGGCAGGAGCGAGACCTTGGCGATCTGATAGAAAATACGCTGTAGTCCGGCATAATCCTCTTCTTTCATGGCCTGTGCAAGCAGCTTCTCAAAGAGTGCCTGTCGGTAAGGACTGCCGGAAAGCGCGTTTAAAATACTCCTAAAATAAGAGGGACTTCCTTCGGGATAGGTCTCCTTTGCGGAGGCGGCGGTTTTCACAAGGCCCTTCATGTATTGATCCAGTTCTGTATTCGGCATAATTTTTCTCCGTATTCTAAAACTTAAGCTTCTGCAGCATTCAGATCAGTCGGTCCTTATGCAGGATTTTTAAATCTTAAATTTCTCTACTACTGAGAACAGCTCCCGTATGGTGTCTTTGCTCTTTTCTGCCAGCTGTGAATTATTGCCCGTTACTTCCGCCATTCCTATGGTTTCCTGAGCGATTCTGTGGATACCTTCACTGGACTCCTGCACCATATCGTTGATATCGCCGACCGTGCCGGATATCTGCTCCAGCGCTTCCACAAGTTCCTGAATGGATGTATTTACCTGGTTCATGCTCTCTTCCATAGCGGAAGTGTTTTCCTCATATTGCTTGCCTACAGAATTGAAGTTGTCATAGTCGGGCAGAATTTTTTTGTTTATGAAATTCATGAGCGTATCGATGCACTTGGACATATCCGCAACCGCAGTGTATACCTCATCTACAGTAGAGTTGATGTCTTCCACTGTCTGGTTGGTCTGATTTGCCAACGTGGAAATTTCTGTTGCCACAACGGAAAATCCGCGACCTGCCTCCCCCGCTCTGGCGGCCTCGATAGAAGCATTCAGCGCCAGCAGATTGGTCTGTTCCGAAATGCCGGCAATCGCCTCCGTGAGCTGATTGATATGCGAAACAGCCTTGGAATGTTCAATGGCCTCTTCCGTGTCCTTTTTGACATGTTCATACATATCCTGGGTCTGGCTCGTTGCATCGGAAGTAGCATTTGAAAGCTTGCGTGCGCCCTCCATCAAGTCTATGGAAATCTGTCTGCTTTCCTGTGAGAGCTGACGTATGAAAAGTGCACTATCCTGCAGATGCAAGATGGTATCGTGGATCTTTTCCGTTCCGTCCGAGGTCTGCATCATCGCCGCCGAAAGCTCCTGCGTAACGGCGGAATTATTCTCTGTCATATCGTTTACATGGGTGGAAGCCGTGAGCAGATTGTCTATGTTGCCGTTCAGGTTATCGCAGGAGCTGCCGATGAGATTTATCATATTTCGAAGCTCGCCGCGCATCTTCCGCACCGCTCTGGCCATTTCGCCTGTTTCGTCCCGCAGACGACAAAGCTTATCCCCGTTTTCCGAAGACTGAAAATTGAAGGCGGCCGTATTCTGGATAATATGGGTGAGCTCGCGGATGGGCTTTGCCATCTGATTTCCTACAAGAGAAGCCGCCGCGCATACTATGACAAGCATCACAATAATGGCAATGGCTATTTTGACGATCATATTCCGCGAGCCCGCAAAAAGCTCCGAACCGGGCACCGTCAACGCCAATTTCATGCCATTGTGCAGCGGAATGTATACTAAGACCTGAGAGCCGACCGTTTCCGCCGTATTTGCCTTTTCACTATTACCTAAAAGCTCAGCCGCAGCAGAATCCGCCTCAGAGAGCGCCGTTCCGCTCTCGTAATCCTTATGTACGATCAAGGTATCTGACGCATTTGTCAGATATGCATATCCGCTGTCGCAGAAGCCTATTGAATTTACCATATCCTGAATCCCGCTAAAATCAATATCCATACCCACAATACCCACGGATTCCCCGTTGATATAAAGAGGTACGACGTAGGAAATCATATAGACATTTATATTTTCGTTCATATAGGGATCCATCCAGACAGGCTTCCCTGCATTGACAGGAATATAGTACCAGCCTACATGCTCCATGTCATCCGGATCGTACATGCTGAAATCAGTAGGTACTGACGCCTCAAATTCGTCCCCTGTCTTGGTGAGGAAAATTCCCGAATCAGGCTCGGTGAACTCCGGATTATAACGGACATAGGCTGTCATAGCCCCCTTGGTATTCTGGGCCAGCGTCATGGTCGCCGCCTCAAGCGCCTCCGTACACTCCGTCACATAAGCGCTCGAAGTCTTAAATTTTTCAAAATCCGCAATGGTAGTAAGCGCAATCTGGCTTAAACTGTCCACGGATTGCTCAATGGTATACAGTGTCAGATCCAGCTCCTCAGCATTGACCTTAGCGGTTAAGAGCAGATTGTCCGCAGCCTGCTCTTTGGCATTTTTTTGAAACATGCTTATGCTTAAAATGCCGATCAGAGATGACAAAAGCAGCGTCGAAGCAGTTACCAGAGAAATAATTTTAGCAGTCAGACCTTTCATATACAGCCTCCCATTTAGATATGATTCCCATTAATTAATATAATCAACATAAGTATATTCCTTTAATGAATGTAAGACAAGAGTATTATTTTGCTTGAATCCGATCTCTGAAAAATAAATGCGTCTATAATATGTGCTGTGTAAAATTGCTTTTAGTAAAAAATATTTTGTTTAGGTATTGCAGGCGGAACAAATATATGCTATTTTTATGGAAAGCATATATTTCTTTTTTCTTATTTTTGATTTTATCCGAATGTCGGAAGACAAAAAGGGGTTAAAACGCTTGGTCCAGGGAGACCCCGCATATCAAAATATGGACGAAGATGCCTACGATATGGCGGTGGCATATACAAATGCGGTGGAATTGATCGCGGTAAAAGAATTTCACAGAAAGGAAGGAAAGGTCAATATGTGTAGAGCACTGACGGAGTTGATAGAAGAAGGCAGAGAGGAAGGCAGAGAAGAGGGCATCATCGGAATGATTCGGGACAATTTAGACAGGGGAGCAGCGCGGGATGAGATTGCGGAGAAGCTGTGCAGATATTTTGGAATAAGCAGCGACAAGGCATGGGAATATCTGAACGGAATTTACCCGACAAAATCATTGCCTTGATCTATCCGCCGTTCTTTGTCTGACAGATAAGTACGGCGTTCGGAATAGTCTTTGACAGCCGGACAGCCCCGTGTTATACTTTGAAAGAACTGAATAGCATATGCTTTTGCGCCGGGAGGCGCCAATGCGAAGGCAATAAGGAATCGTATTGAGGGAATCGACTGAAACTGTCGGGCTATCCCAGTAACCGTGAAGCGGACGAAAGGGCATCAAGTCACTGCCGTAAGGTGGGAAGGCGCCCAAGTAGGAGGAGGCCAAGCCGGGAGACCTGTCTGCATATGATACACTTCTGGGGTTGGGTGGAAACCGCGCAGGTCTGTGCGAACCTGTGTTATTTGTGTTACTCTCCAATCTGGGGAGCATTTTTTTGCTCCTTTTTCTATTCGGTTTAAAATACAGAAAGGAGGACTGATGAAATGAAATTATCAGTCAAACGCACAAGATCTCTGGCAGCGGTTCTCGCTGCCGCAATGCTGCTGGCGCTCACCGCCTGCGGCAGTCAGAATGACGGGCAGGGCCCGTCGGAAAGTACTGTATCTTCCGTCGCGGAACAAGATGGCGGGTCGCAGAGCGCTGCGGAGGATTCCGCCGATGATGCCGCCGAACAGGACGGCGGTCAAGAGGAGACCGACAGTACCTCCGTCACTGTCACGGACATGGTGGGGAGGGAAATTACCCTGGATGAGCCCGCCACGCGCGTGGTAGCTCTTACGCCCTCCGACTGTGAGATCCTCTACGCCATTGGCGCGGGAGATACCCTGGTGGGGAGAGGCACCTATTGCGACTATCCCGCGGAGGTGTCGGATGTCCCTGCAGTAGATTCCGGTTCCGAGACCAATATCGAGCAGATTCTGGCCCTGAAGCCCCAGGTCCTTCTGATGAGCACTATGTCTCAGACCGAGGAGCAGGCAAAGCAGCTGGAGGAGGCGGGAGTACATGTGGTCATCAGCGACGCACAGGATATTGAAGGTGTTTACACCGCTATTGAAATGATCGGCGCGTTGATGGGCAAAGATCAAGAGGCGGCGGATGTGGTCGGGAGCATGAGATCCTCTTTTGCGGAAATTGAAGAAAAATCCGCCGGCGACGGTTCAAAGACCGTCTATTTTGAAGTCTCCCCGCTGGAATACGGTCTTTGGGCCGCAGGTTCAAACACGTTCATGGATGAGGTCGCCAATATGATGGGACTCACCAACTGTTTTGCGGATCTGGACGGATGGGCCTCCGTTTCCGAGGAGCAGGTGCTGGAACGGAATCCTGACTATATTGTGACCATTACAATGTACTACGGTGAGGGACCTTTGCCCGAAGAGGAGATCATGGCGAGACCGGGCTGGGAGAACGTGACCGCGGTAAAGAATAAAGCGATTTTGAATCTTCAGAACAACGAGCTTTCAAGACCGGCGCCCCGTCTTGCGGAAGGCGCAAAAATGCTGTTTGATTTTGTGTACGGCTCCGAATAAAGATCGTGCAGGAGGTGGACTCATGAAGACCCGTAAAGAGCGGTTCAGAGCTCTGGAATATCTGTTCTTTTCTGCCTTGACCGTCGCAGTTTTCTGTCTTTGCGTCTGTATCGGCAGTGTAAATATCCCTCTCGGAAAGACTCTGTCTGTTTTCCGGGATGCGCTATCTTCCATAATCCAAAGATGTTTATTCCGCAGCTCTGCCGCCTTTCCGGAGGGGACCGATGTGTCCATTCTTCTGACTGTCAGACTTCCCAGAGTGCTTTGCGTGGCGATCACCGGGGCGGCTCTTTCCCTGGTGGGCGCCGCCATGCAGGGCCTTTTAAAAAATCCGTTGGCGGACGGCTCCACACTGGGCGTTTCTTCCGGTGCGGCCCTTGGGGCGGTCGTTGCCATCGCTTTCGGCATTACCTTTCCCGCCCTGCCCTTTGCGGGAACGATGGTAATGGCTATACTTTTTGCCTTTCTGTCCCTCCTTATCATATTGGGACTGACGGCAAGGCTGGACCGCTCCCTTTCCACCAATACGATCATTCTCATCGGCGTGATCTATTCCATGTTTGTTTCCAGCCTTATGAGCATTGTCATAACTTTTGCTGCGGACCGTGTGCAGCATATCACCTTCTGGACCATGGGGAGCCTTCAGGGCAAGGGATATCCGGATGCGGCGATCCTTTTTGGGGCGCTTCTTGTCTTTGGAGGAGTCATCCTGTTTCACCAAAGGGAACTGAATGCTTTTGCGGTGGGTGAGGAGAATGCCCGTCATATCGGCGTAAATGTGCGCAGAGTAAAGCTGACGCTTTTGATCGCCGTCTCCGGACTGGTGGGCGTCTGTGTATCCGTGGGCGGCAGCATCGGTTTTGTGGGCCTGGTCACCCCCCACATGCTGCGGATGCTGACGGGGCCCAATCATCGAAGACTTCTGCCCGCCTCCCTTTTTGGCGGCGCCTGTTTTTTGATGCTTGCGGATCTTGTGGCGAGGATCCTGCTCAATCCCAGAGAGCTGAACATCGGAATCGTCACAAGTCTGACGGGAGCGGTGGTCTTCGTGTGCATTTTTTATCGCACAAGGAGGGGGAAATGATGCTGAGTGTAAAGGATCTCTCTGTCAGATACGGCCGAAATCAAATTCTGGACCATGTGACCTTTTCCGTGGAGGAGGGCCATTGGCTGATGGTGGTAGGTCCGAACGGCGCGGGAAAATCTACTCTTATCAATGCGGTCACACGAAACGTGGCCTATACGGGGAACGTCCTGTTCGAGGAGGAGGACATCCGCCTGAAAAAACCGGCCGAGCTGGCGCGCTGTATGGGTGTTCTGGCTCAGTCTCACGAGACGGCCTACTCCTTTTCCGTGGAAGAGGTCGTGGCTCTTGGCCGGTATGCCCATTCCTCCGGCTTTCTGTCCCGCTGCCGGGAGGGGGACGGGGATGCGATAGAGGCCGCGCTTGCCCTCACCGGTATGAAGAACAGCCGCAGCCGGTCCATACTCACTCTTTCCGGCGGCGAGCTGCAGAGGACATTTCTGGCCCAGGTCTTTGCCCAGGATCCGAAGCTGCTTTTGCTGGACGAGCCCACCAATCACTTGGATCCGGCCTATCAGAAGCAGATCTTTGATCTGATTTCGGATTGGCTGAAAAAACCGGGCCGGGCGGTGATCTCCGTGATACATGATCTCTCGCTTGCCAAGGCCTACGGAACCGAGGTAATGCTGCTCCACAGAGGACAGGTCATAGCCGGAGGAAAAGCGAGGGATGTGCTGAAGCCGGCGTACCTGGATCGGGTCTACGGAATGGACGTGTGCGGGTGGATGAGAAGGATGCTTTCCCAATGGGAGGATCCGGAGGAAGCAAGAACGGGGAATCGGGCATGAATATGGATTTTGAACAGCTGAACAAAAGGATCCTTCCTCCGGATGAGAGGGCCATGGAGCGGGCGAAGCGCCGTCTGGACACGATTGCCAAACCTCTGGAGGGGCTGGGGGAATTGGAAAAGATATGCGTAAAGCTTGCCGGACTCACAGGGCAGGAGGAATTGTCTCTGCAAAAGCGGGCAGTGGTGGTCTTTTGCGCGGATAACGGTGTCGTGGCGGAGGGAGTCACCCAGACGGATGCTTCCGTTACGGCCACTATGGCGCGGCTCATCGCCCAGGGGCAATCCTGTGTGTGCAGGATGGCGGAGGCGGCCGGCGCCCAGGTGCTGCCTGTAGACATTGGGATGCTGCACCGTGTGGAAGGAGTCCGAGACCTGCATATAGCAGACGGCACCGGGAACATTGCCGAGGGCCCCGCCATGACCCGCAGTCAGGCCCTGCAGGCCATTGAAAAAGGTATGGACCTTGCCGGGGAGCTGAAGGAAAAGGGATGTGCTCTTTCCGCCTGCGGGGAAATGGGGATCGGAAATACCACCACCTCCGGAGCCATAGCTTCAGTGCTTCTTTCTCTGCCTGCGGAACAGGCCGTGGGTCCCGGAGCAGGGCTGTCCCTCCGGGCTTTAGCCAGGAAGCGGGATATCGTGGAACAGGCGATACGGATCAACCGCCCGGATCCTGCCGACCCGTTGGATGTGCTCTGTAAGCTGGGGGGATTTGACATTGCCGGAATGACGGGCTTTTACCTGGGAGCCGCCCTGTGGCGTCTTCCCGTGATCCTTGACGGATTGATCAGCTCCGTTGCGGCGCTGCTTGCGGTAAGGCTCTGTCCGGGCAGCAGTCTTGCCATGATTCCCAGCCACAGCTCCGCGGAGCCTGCTGCCAGGGCCGTTATGCAGGCACTGGGACTTTGTCCTGTCATCCGGGGGAATCTCAAGCTGGGAGAGGGGACCGGTGCGGTCTGCATGATGTCCCTTCTGGATCTGGCCCTTTGCGTGTATCGGGACGCCGTTTCCTTCTCCGACGCAGGCGTTCCCCAATACCGGAAGGACGGGCGGAAGGTCGAAACGTAAAGAACGGAATCAGGTATAGGAGGTTTTTATGCTGATCTTGCTCACCGGGGGCTCAGGATGCGGAAAGAGTTCCTACGCAGAGGCGCTCTGTATGAAGCTGTCAATGCCCCGATATTATATTGCCGCCATGCGTCCCTTTGGAGAGGAAAGCCTGCGCAAGATTGCCAGGCATAATACTATGCGCCGGGGAAAGGGCTTTGAGACCATCGAGAGATACACCGATATTTCCTCGCTGCGTCTTCCTGAGCGGGGCACGGCATTGCTGGAATGTATCTGCAATCTGACTGCGAACGAGATGTTTGACGAAAACGGGACATTCGAGGATCCCGCAGAGCGGGTGCTCCGGGGCGTGGATGCCCTGGCCGCTCAGTGCAGTCACCTGATCGTCGTGACCAACGATGTGGGAAGCGACGGTTTTTCCTATGAGGAGGGAACTGCCGCCTATATCCGGGCATTGGGAAGAATCAATGCGGAGCTTGCCCGCAAGGCGGATCATGTGTATGAGCTGGTCTGCGGAATCCCGATCGTGCGAAAGGGGGTCCTCTTATTTTGAAAGAAGCTTTCTGTTCCCTGATCATGACTCTTTCCATGTTTTCCGTGATTCCCATGCCCCGTCTCAAATGGAAGGAAGAAAATATGCGCTATATGATGGCATGGCTGCCTCTCGTGGGAGTCGCGGCGGGAGCGCTGCAGCTTGGCTGGTTCTTTCTGTGCAGGCTGCTCTCCTTCGGCCGCCTTCTGTTCGCTGTGGGCCTGACCGTCCTGCCGATACTTATATCCGGCGGGATCCATATGGACGGGTTCTGTGATACGGTGGATGCGCTTTCCAGTCATGCTCCGCCGGAGCGAAAGAGGGAGATTTTAAAGGATTCCCGATGTGGCGCTTTTGCCGTGTTCTATACAGACATTTATCTGATCCTGTCTGTTGCGCTCTGCACGGAGCTGCCCCGTACCCGGAACGCCGTACTCGTTCTGGGAATCCATCAGGTCTTTTCTAGGGTTCTGGGGGCTCTCGGCAGCGTATGCTTTCCGTCCTCCTCCGAAGGCCTGCAGTATACCTTTCGGAGTGCAGTCTCCAAAAAGGCGGTCTTCTTTCTGGCCGTGTGGGCGGCAGGATGCATGGCGGCGCTTTTCCTGTTATCTCCCTGCAGTGCGGTCGTCTGTATTTTGGTGTTCTTGTTCGGACTCCTGTATCTGTATGTCATGTCAAAGCGTCAGTTCGGCGGCATGTCGGGGGATTTGGCCGGATATATCGTCACGCTGGAACAGCTTTTGATGCTGTTGGCCTATGTAGTGACAGAAAGAGCGGTGGCATTATGATATTGATCGTTGGCGGCGAGGGAGCCGGAAAGAAAACCTTTGCGGGAAAGCTGGGATATGAGGCCGGGGAGATGGCGGATGCCTGCGTGAATGAACTCCCGGTAATCTTCCATGTGGAGCGAATGGTCCTTGCATGTCCTGAAAATGCGGAAGCGCTGTATGAAATACTTTTAAAAAAGGAAGTGGTCATCTGCAACGAGGTGGGAAGCGGCGTGATTCCCCTTGATCTGAAGGACCGGCTGGGAAGGGAGGCCGTGGGAAGGCTGTGTATTCGTCTGGCGCAGCAGGCGGATGCCGTGGTCCGCATGGTATGCGGGATTCCTTCCGTGATCAAGGGAAGTCTCCCGGAGACTGCGGGGGAGGAATGTTTGTGAAGGTGCTCTTGATTCGCCACGCATCTACTGCGGGCAATGAAGAAAAACGATATATCGGGAAAACGGACGAACCGCTGAGCGTAAGGGGGATTCGGGAGGCTCAGGCCGCAGGCGGCAGCCGGGACAGACTTTCCGTCTATGTGTCCCCTCTCTCCCGCACCCTGCAGACGGCGAGGATCCTGTTTCCCAACGCCCGGCTGATACCCGTAGCGCAGCTGCGGGAAATGGATTTTGGCGCCTTTGAAGGCAAAAATGCCGGGGAAATGGAATCCGACTTATCCTATCGGCAGTGGGTGGATGGCGGCTGCCTGGGACGGTGTCCGGGAGGGGAGTCCAGACAGGAGTTTGCTGCCCGCGTGCAGGCCGCCTTTGAAAAGCTTCTGACTCCGTATCTGTCTTTTTGCTCCCGCGCAGAGGAGGAGCTGGGATCAGGAAGCCCTCTGAGACAGGAAACGGCGGTATTTGTGCTCCACGGAGGATCGGTCATGGCCATACTGGAGAAATTTGCCCGCCCCCGCATGTCCTTTTATGAGGGATATCTGGGGAACTGCAAGGGATTTCTCTGTACCGTGTCCTTTCCCGGACAGGAGGACGGGGAGGGGGAAGGGCTGCCCTTTGTGCTGAAAGATGTGATAAAGATGGAGAAGATAGCGTTATGATCTGTCATCTGGCGGCGTTCTGCGCGGGATTTTTTCTGGATATTTTGTGGGGCGATCCCCTGGGACGCTTCCACATCGTAGTCTTGATCGGCAGAGGGATCTCCTTTTGGGAAAAGGCGCTTCGGCGGATCCTGCCGAAGACGCCGAGGGCACAGCTCGCAGGCGGTCTTATTCTGGTCCTTTTGACAGCAGGCGGTTCTTTTTTGATAAGCGCGGGATCCCTTGCCCTGCTCTACAGGCTGCATCCGGCTGTCGGTCTTTTGGGAGAGAGTTTTCTTTGCTGGCAGTGTCTTGCCATGCGCGGGCTGAAGCAGGAAAGCGTGCGGGTGTACGAATGCCGTCACGATCTTGCGGCGGCCAGAAAGGCCGTGGGCCGGATCGTGGGCCGGGATACGGAAAAGCTGGATCTGCCGGGCGTTTTTCGCGCCTGCGTGGAGACCGTGGCGGAAAACTGCTCCGACGGGGAAATCGCGCCCATGCTGTACCTGGCTTTGGGAGGAGGAGCCCTTGGCGTACTGTACAAGGCAGTGAACACCATGGACAGTATGCTGGGATACAGGACTCCGCGGTATCTGTATTTTGGCCGGGCCGCGGCACGGCTTGACGATGCTGCAAATCTGATTCCATCCCGGCTTACAGGTCTTCTGATGACCGCTGTGGCCGGCGCCGTAGGACTGGACGGAAAGAATGCCCTGAGGATTTTTTTAAGGGACCGCTACCGTCATTCCAGTCCGAACTCCGCTCAGGGCGAGGCGGCATGCGCGGGCGCTCTCCACATTCAGCTGGGGGGACCGGCGTTCTATTTCGGAAAACGGAGGGAGCGGCCCCTTATCGGAGATGATGACCGGCCCATAGAGGCTGAGGATATCCTGCGGGCGGACAGGCTGCTCTATGGAACGGGATGGCTTTGTTTCTTCTTCTGTGTGCTCGTGAAAGGAGCGGTGATCCTGTTATGGTAATTCACGGAGGGAACCGCCGGGAATTTTTTGAAAAATATGGGCGGGAGCCGCTGGACTTTTCCGTCAATGTCAATCCTCTGGGAATGTCCCCCAGAGCGAGGGCGGCGGCCATGGGAGCCCTGGACCGGGCAGGGGAGTACCCGGACCGAAAATATCTGCGGCTGAGACTTGCAGTGGGAGAGCATTTCGGCATTCCGGCGGAGTATATTGTTCCCGGAAACGGCGCAAGCGACCTGATTTTCCGGGCGGCGGCCCTGATGCGGGGAAAGCGTGTACTGCTCACCGCGCCCACCTTTTCGGAATACGAGGCTGCCCTCTGTGCTTTTGGCTGCCGGATTCTCTATCACAGACTGGAGCCGGAGAAGGATTTTTCTTTGACGGAGACGGTTCTGGATCATATCGTCCCCGGACTGGCCGGATTCTTTCTGTGCAATCCCAACAATCCCACGGGCAGGACGGCGGACCCCTGCCTTTTGCGTAAAATTCTGGAACGGTGCAGGGAATGTGGGACCATTTTATGGGTGGATGAGTGTTTTAACGGCTTTCTGGACGATCCGGCAGCGTATTCCCTCATAGGCTGTCTTTCCGACTGCCGCAATCTGATCATTCTGCAGGCGCCCACGAAGCTTTATGCTCTGGCAGGCCTGCGGCTGGGTTACGCCTTCTGCAGCGAGGAAAGTCTTCGGAAAAGGCTGTGGGCAATGGGACAGAGCTGGCCCGTGTCCGCGGTGGCGCAGGAGGCCGGTATCGCCGCCTTAGAGGACGAGGAATATTTAGAGCGTTCCCTTCCGTTGGTCAGAGGACAGCGGGCGTATTTAAGAGACGGGCTTAAGGAGCTGTCCTTTCAAACGGTGGAGGGCGAGGCGAACTACCTGCTTTTTTACACGGATATCCCTGATTTTGCCGATCGTCTGGGGGAGAGGGGAATTCTCATCAGATGCTGCGACTCTTACAGAGGGCTGGAGAAGGGATATTATCGGATCGCCGTCCGGCTGCCCCAGGAAAATGAACGGCTGCTTGAGGAAATGAAGGAGATTCATAGAATGCGGCTGCGCAAAGCAGAATTCTGATCTGCCGCGATTGCCGTCCTGCGGAGGAAAAACGGAGGTTCATATGAAAAAACGTATTATGATTCAGGGGACCATGTCAGGTGCCGGAAAAAGTCTGACGGCAGCAGGTCTCTGCCGTATTTTTCACGGGGAGGGCATTTCGGTGGCCCCCTTTAAAAGTCAGAATATGGCCCTCAACAGCTATATCACAAAAGAAGGACTGGAGATGGGGCGCGCCCAGGCGGTGCAGGCGCAGGCAGCCTGCATCGAACCCTCCGTGCTGATGAATCCCATTCTTCTGAAGCCCTGCTCCGATACAGGCAGTCAGGTCATTGTGAACGGAGAAGTGACCGGGACCATGAATGCGGCGGAATACTATGCTTACAGGCCCCGTCTGAGGGGCGTGATCCGGCAGGCATTCCACGCTCTGTGCGAGACATACGATCTCATTGTCATAGAAGGCGCAGGAAGTCCGGCGGAGATCAACCTGAACCAGGACGACCTCGTGAACATGGGGATTGCCGAGATGTTCGACGCTCCCGTGCTCCTTGTGGCGGACATTGACCGGGGCGGTGTGTTCGCTCAGATCTACGGTACGGTGATGCTCCTTCCCGAACATCAGCGCAGGCGCATTCGGGGCATTATTGTCAATAAGTTCCGGGGAGATGTGGAAATACTGCGCCCCGGCCTGAAAATGATAGAGGATAGAACGGGAATTCCGGTGATTGGAGTGGTTCCCTGGTTACCTCTGGATATTGACGACGAGGACAGTGTGGTCAGAAAGGGCAACGCATCTCGAAAACCCATAGAGATTGCCGTGATTCAGTTCCCCCGGATCTCAAATGCCACGGATTTTAATCCTCTGACCCGACTTCCGGCGGTGCATGTGAACTATGTCCGTACCGCCGGTGAATTTTCCGATCCGGACATGGTGATCCTGCCGGGCACCAAAAGCACTATGGCAGACCTGGAGTGGATGCGGCAGAACGGTCTGGAGGCGTTGGTCAAAAAAGCGGCAGATGCGGGAAAGCCGATTCTCGGAATCTGCGGCGGCTATCAGATGCTGGGTGAGAGGATCTCGGATCCGGAAAAAACGGAACGGGGAGGACAGACGGCCGGTCTCGGACTTTTGCCGGTAGAGACGGTATTTGAACCGCAAAAGACCAGATGTCGGTCACAGGGTGTGATCCGGCCGCCGTCCGGCGTATTTCACGGATTTTCCGGCGTCCCCTTCTCCGGGTATCAGATACACATGGGCCGCACCCGCCGCCGGGAGGACACAGCCCCCTTTTGTACCCTTGCGGACGGTACCGGGGAGGGAGCGGTTTCGGGAAATGTGGCCGGCACCTATATTCACGGTCTGTTCGACGGGAACGCGGCGCAGGCCCTGCAAGAGCTGCTGCTGTCCCGCAGGGGTCTTTCCCGCGAAGATCTGTCCCCGGTCACGGATACGGAGACTTTCCTGCAAAGTCAGTATGACATTTTGGCAGACGAGCTGAAAAAAAGCTTGGATATGGAGAAGATATGGGATATCCTAAAGGAGCAGGAGGACAACGGTTGACCCTGTCTTTCAAAGACCGATGAGGATCGAGGCCATGATGAAGCACAAAATTTTGATCGTAGACGATGAGATAATGCTGACAGAGCTTCTGTCAGCGCATTTACAGGACTGCGGGTATGAGACACTGTCCGCCAACGATGCCGGCCGGGCGGTGGAACTATTGTCAAAGGAGCCGGATCTGATCCTGCTGGATATCAATATGCCGGGCATAGACGGTCTTGCGCTGTGCAGAAGCATCCGGGAGCATGTGAGCTGCCCCATTCTTTTTCTGACGGCGCGGGTGACGGAGCAGGACATGATAAACGGTTTTGGGTACGGCGGAGACGATTACATCACAAAACCCTTTCGCCTGAACGAGCTGACGGCCCGCATCGCGGCACACCTGCGCCGGGACGAAAGGTGCAGGCAGAAGCAGGCCGTTCTCTCCAGCGGTCTTCTCCTTGTGAATCTGTCCGAGCGGAAGGTCTTCTACGGCGAAACGGAAATTCCGTTCTCACGGCGGGAATTCGATCTGATCGAATTTTTTCTCACCAATGCCAATCAGGTGTTCGACCGGGATAAGATCTACGAATCCGTGTGGGGATATGACGCGGAAGGGGACAGCGGCGTGATCAAGGAGCATGTGAGAAAAATCCGCGCAAAGCTGAAGGAATATGCGGGGAAGGAATTTATTGAGACAGTCTGGGGAGTGGGATATCAATGGAAAAGCTCATGAAAAAGTACAGGGATCTTTCTTTTCGCAGGGCCTTTGTCCTGACGGTCCTCGCTGCGTTTGCCGCCGTGGCCTTTTTGTCCGCGGCGGGTATCTGGGGCTGTGTCGCTTTTCGGAACTATCTGGTGCCCGACCCCAACGCCGTAATGTTAAAAATAGAGTATCAGAATGAGAAGGGCAGGACCTGCTCCGCGGAATACAGAGTCACTCTGGGGGAGGAAGCATTTCAGGTTCCCTGGATTACGGAGGCGGAGGACGGGGAACCGGTGCCGGAATTGGCCGATATTTCCTCTTTAAAGGTTTCCGCAGTAAAGCTGGGAAAAAGCATCGATCTGATCGGTCCCAGGCGCAGGCTGGCGTATCGGATCCTGGGTGTTTTGACGGCTCTGCTCCCCCTCCTTTTTTCTGTCGCGGGGATCCTGGTCTGCGGCTTTTTCTTCTACCGTCATAAGATGAAGGAACCGCTGGCTCTTTTGAATCGGGCGATGGAGAACATTACCTCCGAAAATCTGGATTTTTCCCTGAAATACGAAAGCAGGGACGAAATGGGACAGCTGTGCGGCTCCTTCGAGAAAATGCGCGGAGTGCTCTCGGAGAATTACAGGACGCTGTGGAATATGGCACAGGAACGCAGGCTGCTCCAGGCCTCCGTGGCCCATGACCTGCGCAATCCCATCGCCATTCTGGCAGGATATGCGGAATATCTGCGGATCGGTCTGGAAAAAGGCACCTTGTCCGGGGAGCGGCTTTTGACGATCGCGGGTCGGATGGAGGATACGGCAGGCAGGCTGAGCCAGTACACGGAATCCGTCAGATATCTGAACCGAATGGAGGACGTGGAGCTTCATCCGGTCCCGGTAAACGCTCCAGAATTTGTCCGGAAAATGACGGAGGATTTTGAAATACTGGCGAAAGAGGCGGATCTTCGGCTGGAAGCGGTCTGCCGTCTGCAGGAAAAGGAGACAGAGGGATCCTGCGAACAGACCGTGACGATGGACTGTGACGTGGTGTACCGTATTGCAGAAAATCTGATGAATAACGCGCTTCGGTTTGCCCGACAGACGGTCAAAATCGTCTTTGACCTGGAAGAGGAATCCCCCACCGCAGGGAAACGGTTCTTTACGGTCGAGATCTGCGACGACGGGCCGGGGTTCCCGGAGGAGCTGCTTGGGAGAAAGAGCGATTTCTTTGCACATGCATCCGGAGAAAGGGAACACAGCGGACTTGGGCTCGCCATTGCAGATATCCTCTGCAAAAAGCATGGCGGGCGGCTGGAGCTTTCTAACAGCGGGGAAGGGCTTTCGGGCGGAGCGGCGAAGCTTTTTATAAAATCTTAATAGTTGTTTGACGGTCATTTGACTTTTTGGATCTATAATCTCCCTGTCTTAAAAAACAGGGAGGTTTTTATTTTATGATGAGGAAAATCCAGAAAATACGGTATTCATGGAACGTACTGATCATTGCGGCGTCAGTTATGGCGGTCCTGGCAGGCTGCGGTGGGGAGAAGCCCCAGGAGGGACCGATCCTTCTGACCTATGCCACCTTTTCTCCGGACTTTGAAATGGAGCAGTGGATCGCTGAGTGGAATCAGTCCCAGGATCAATATCGGATAGAGATTCTGGAATACGAGAACAGCGATACCGGAAGGGCGCAGCTTAACAACGAGATCCTGTCCGGAAATGCACCGGATCTGTTCGATCTGTCGTATATCAATGTGAGCAGCTTTGTCTCAAAAGGACTTCTGGAGGACCTGCGACCTTATCTGGATCGCGAGGAAAAGATTTCCGAAGAAGATCTGCTGCCCGGCGTTCTGCAGACCTATGAGGCGGACGGCGGTCTCTATGGGGTCATGCCGGAATTCCGCTTGGAAATTTTGGCGGGAAAAAGAGATCGGGTGGGAAATGCGTCCGATTGGACGGTAGACCGGCTGTGTCAAATGATAGAAGGCCTTTCTCCGGATGAGGTCCTGGTGGAGGGGTTCGCACCCACGGGCATGCTCCGGGCAGTCCTTGCCACGGATATGGAAGATTTCGTGAACTGGGAGGAAGGCACCTGCTCCTTTGACGGAGAGAAATTCAGAAAGCTCCTCACCACTGTCAATTCTATAGAGACCGTTTATATGGAAGAGAAGGAGCTGACGGAGGGTCTGCAGAGCGGGAAGGTGCTGCTTGACAGGATCTACGTCACGGATCTTGTGGAATATGTGAACAGTGTGAAGGCGTTCGGGGAGGAGGAGATCTCCCTGCTGGGCTTTCCCTCCGAGACAGGCGGAAGGGCCGTTCTCACGGCGCGAATGCCCATCGGGATCTCACGGACATGTGAAAATAAGGACGGCGCATGGGAGTTCGTGCGTTCTCTGCTGGAAGAGGATTTTCAGAGGAAACATGTCCATTTCTGCCTGCCCGTCCGACAGGATATTCTGAGGGAGGAATTTGAAAGGGTGATGACGCAGAACCCTTACGGGGATGCCCCGGAGGCAAAAATGTGGAAGCCGGCCACACAGGAGGAGGTCGACGCCTTATATAACGGTCTCTGCCGGATGAAATACAGCGGCATTTTTGACGAAACGGTCTGGAATATCGTGTCGGAGGAGGCGGAGGCATATTTCAGCGGACAAAAGTCCGTGGAAGCGGTCATGGATGTGATTCAGAGCAGAGCGTCGCTGTATGTCAGCGAAAATTACTGACGGCAGGAAAAAAGGAGAAAAGAGAAAATGAAATCAAACATAAAATTAAAAATATATCGTTTGTACCTGATTGGCCTGATCTGTTTGGGCTGCCTTGCAGGCTGTGGAAAAAACGACTCATTTGAGGGTCCGGGACTAAAATCAGCAGATCCTGCGGAGGACACAGAAGAGCAGAGAAAGGATACGGACAGCTCGGTCCCGCCGCAGGAGGATATTTCCGGAAGCCTGTTCGACAGCAGTAAATTTGTGGGAGAGATTACATCCGTAAAGTACGCCGGGCCCGGAAGGCTGCTTGTGTGTGCGGATCACCTTTCTCTCTATGATGCGCAGACGGATCAAATTGTCGGGGAATACCGATTTTCAGAGGAAGGGGTGCAGCTTGGGGATTTTTATGCTCTTTCCGACGGCTATGCGCTGTTCGGAGAATTTTCGGAAAATACCGCGGGCAGTGCGGAAGCGGTCCCGGAAGGAGAGAGCGGCTCGGCAGAGTATGCGGCGCAGGATTTCGCCACGGGCATGGTGGAGGTAACCGGGAATGAAGAAGGGCTGCGGTGCTGGATCTTTGACAGGCAGCTTGGCCTGCAGAGGAGTATCGACCTGCACGGCCTCTTAAGGGAGCAGGGATATGATGAAAATGAAATGTCCGCGGCAATTTCAAAAGACGGGACACAGATCGCGATCTGCGGAATAAGAAGACTGTATGTATATGACGTGGAAAAAAATACCTTCCGTGTGCTGCTGGATGTGGATTCCGGGACAGAGAGCAAAGGCCTTAGATACATCTCGGCTTCAAAGGTGCGCTTTACAGGGCGGGAGGGAAGCTCATCCTCTGATGCGGAGGGACTGATCTTTACCGGAATCGCAATTCCGGAGGGAAGATCGGATTCCGTGCCGATCTACGGTACTGTGAACCCGGACGGAAGCGGTCTGAACTGCCGCACCGTGTCCGGCTATGCGCTGTCGGACGAGATCATCGCATATGAGAATGAAATATGGTTCCCGGAGGATTTTCAGTATGCCGCGGGAAGGCTGATGGTCACAGACCGGACCGGACAGGTAATCCGGACAGTGGATCTGGAGGGAGAGGATACGGGAAAGGACGGTATTTTCGGGTCCGACACCGGAAAATATATTGCCACCGCAGGCATTCCGGGTGACATAAACGAATGGGACGGCGGCTGGAGAGTACGGATCTACGATGCGGAAAGCGGGAAGATCGTGTGGGAACAGAGCGTGGGGACGGACACGTCCGCCTACAGCGGCCTGAGCTGCCGCGTAAGGATACTGGACGGGCCAAGAGAGTGCATCGTGATCTGCGGGCGGGATGAAAACACGGTCACGTCGTCCTGGTCCTTCTGAGGATGAGCGCTATTTTGCGCGGGAACAGGAAGGGAGAGGCAGGAGAAAAAAGGATTTTGCAGGCAGGAGAAAAAAGGATTTGTGATTGACATAATGCATTTTATGTACTATATTTTTTCCGGTATGTGAGAAAGCCGTGGGAAAAATGTTAAGAACAGGAGCAATTACAATATCATGACAAAGGATTTAACGGTAGGAAAGCCGGAGACGGTATTGTGGAAATTTTGTCTGCCGCTTTTCGGAAGCGTGCTGTTCCAGCAGCTTTATAACATTGCGGACAGCTGGGTCGCGGGGAAATTTATCGGCGAGAGCGCGCTGGCCGCGGTGGGGAACAGCTACGAGATCACCTTGATATTTATTGCGTTTGCCTTTGGCTGCAATATCGGATGTTCTGTCATAGTGTCACTGTATTTCGGAGCGAAGGAATATGATCGGATGAAGACCGCCGTCTACACGGCGATCATTTCCAGCGCCGTCCTCTGCGCCGTTCTGATGACGGCAGGCATCGTCTTCTCGAAGGGTCTTCTGCAGGCGATCCGGACGCCCGACAGCATTTTCGCAGACTCGCAGCTGTATCTGAAAATATACGTCTGGGGACTGCCGTTCGTTTTCTTCTATAATATTGCCACCGGAATTTTTTCCGCGCTGGGAGACTCCAGGACGCCGTTCTTCTTTCTGGCAATTTCCTCCACCTCCAACATAGCGGTGGACATCCTGTTCGTAAAAGTCTTTCAAATGGGCGTCGCCGGTGTGGCAGTGGCGACTTTTCTCTGTCAGGGAGTCAGCTGTATTCTGGCGGTGGCGGTGGTACTGCGCCGTCTGAGAGCATTCAGGACGGAAGAAAGGGTCCCTCTGTTCTCCGTCCCGATCCTGAAAAAATTTGCATCCATCGCCGTGCCCAGCATTCTTCAGCAGAGCTTTATCTCCGTGGGAAATATTATTATTCAGGGCGTGATCAACGGCTTCGGAACTGCTGTGGTGGCGGGATACTCCGCGGCAGTCAAGCTGAATAACCTTGTGATCACCTCCCTGACGACGCTGGGAAACGGAATCTCCAATTACACGGCGCAGAATCTGGGGGCAAATAAGCTGTCGCGTATCCGGGCAGGATTTGCCGGGGGACTGAAGCTGGTCTGGATCCTGTGTCTGCCGCTCTGTCTTCTGTACTTTTTCGGAGGCGCCGGTCTGCTGCACTTTTTCATCGACGCGCCCACACCGGAAGCCATGCGCACAGGTATTTTGTTCCTGCGGATCCTTTCCCCCTTTTACTTTATCGTGTCGGCGAAGCTGGCGGCTGACGGTATCCTGCGGGGGGCCGGCATGATGACAAAGTTCATGATATCTACATTTACCGACCTGATTCTTCGCGTCAGTCTGGCCATCGTCCTCTCAAGGACGGTCCTGGAAGAGACGGGGATATGGTGTGCCTGGCCCATCGGCTGGACGGTCGCCACGATTCTCTCCATCGCATTCTACCGGTCCGGGGAATGGGGAAAAAGAAGAGAGGAGCCTGCCAATATTTATTGACTTTTTTGTTGACGAACCTCTGAAATGGTATTATGATAGGGGACTGAAAGAAGAGAGAATAGAAGAGTCATAAGGAAAAGAGGTCGATGCGGTATGTCATATGAAGAATACACCAATGCCCTGAAGGCAGGACAAAAAGAATATCGCGCCCGCCTGCAGAAGGGCAATTATCCCTATCTGCCGGCTTTAGATGAGATACTGTCTTATGTAAATGTGGAATATGAAGTGAATCTGGGGCTGTGCGAGGTCCCTCTGGAGTTGATCGTGGGGACGAGGACCAGAGGCCGGACCAATGCCTTTGCGGCTAATTTTATGCCCCTTTTGCCTGCGAACTCGGAGTTCGGCAGCAAGTGGATCAAGCTGTGCACCTCCCTGCAGGAGGAGGGACTGAGGGATTCCGTGAAGGTATATGAATTCATGAACCGTTTTTATGTGCTGGAGGGAAATAAGCGCGTCAGCGTCCTGAAATATCTGGATGCCTACAGCGTGCCCTGCACGGTGATCCGGGTGGTGCCCAAGCGCACGGATTCAAAGGAAAATCAAATATATTATGAATTTTTGGATTTCTATGAGGTCACGAAGGTAAATTATATCAATTTCAGTGAGAAGGGCAGGTTTGCCAGTCTTTTGAAACAGATCGGCACCCCCAAAGGAGAAAAATGGTCGTCCGACGACCGCCTGGAATTTAACTCCGTCTACGCCCGTTTCCGCAAGGCCTTTGAGGAAAAGGGCGGCGGCAAGCTCCCGATCACCGTGGGCGACGCTCTTTTGGCCTTTATCACCGTCTACGGATACCAGGAGACCAAGCAGAAGACGGCCCAGGAGATCAAGAACAATCTGGCCAAGGTCTGGGACGAATTTGTGGTGCTGACGAAAGACCGGACCATTGAGCTGTCCATGGAACCGCCCAAGGGGAGCGGAACAATCAACCGGCATAAGAATTTGCTCAATCTGATCCTTCCGGACAATGCAAGCAAGGTCAAGATCGCGTTCTTTTATGAGAAGACCCACAGGACCTCCAGCTGGACCTACAGCCATGAGCTGGGGCGGCTGTACCTGGAAAATATTTTTCCCGGTCAGGTAGAGACGACGCGGTTCGAGAACGTTGTGGCCGGTGAGAACGATCTGGAAAAAATGGAACAGGCCATCAGGGAGGGCAATACTCTTCTTTTCACCACCAGCGCGGTGATGATATCTGCCAGCTTGAAAATTGCGGCAAATTATCCGGACATAAAGGTCCTGAACTGCTCTCTCAATACGTCCCACCCGACGCTGCGGACCTATCATGCCAGAATGTACGAAGCAAAATTTCTGGCGGGCGCCATTGCCGGTTCCCTGACCACCACGAATAAGATCGGCTACATCGCGGACTATCCCATCTACGGGAGAGCCGCAAATATCAATGCCTTTGCACTGGGAGCCAGAATGGTCAATCCCCATGCCAAGATCTATCTGGACTGGAACACGCTGAAGGAACGGGTGCGGATTACCGATGATCCGGAAATCAACTATATCATGGACAAAGATAATGTGTCGCCCGTTACGGCGTCTCGGCATTTCGGATTGTACCGTCTGGGCGGGGAAGTCCCGGACAATCTGGCCATGACTACCTGGCACTGGGGCAAGCTCTACGAGAAAATTGTCCGTACCGTGCTGAACGGCACATGGAAGGACGGAGATGCCGCCACGGGAAGCCGTGCGATCAACTACTTCTGGGGTATGTCGTCCGGCGTGGTAGATCTGATCTGCTCTCAGAATCTGCCGTCGGGCACCAGACGGCTGGTAGATCTGCTTCGCAATAATATTTGTTCGGATACCCTGATTCCTTTTTCCGGCGAGCTCTGTGCACAGGACGGAACCGTCATGAATCAGGCCGATCAGGTCATGCAGCCCATGGATCTTATTACAATGGATTGGCTGGTAGACAACGTGGTGGGAAGCATTCCTTCCATATCCGATCTGACAGAGGAAGCGCAGGCAATCGTCAAAATGCAGGGACTCAACAAAATCCAGGAGCCGGATGCCTGACGCGGAACAGAGGAACATGTCACAAAGAAAAGCGGGAACATTTCATGAAGATCATGGCGATTGCGGACCAAGAATCTAAATTATTGTGGGATTACTTTGATAAGAGTTATCTGGAAGGGATCGATCTGATACTCTCCTGCGGCGACTTAAAACCGCAGTATCTGTCCTTTCTGGCCACCTTCACCCATGCCCCGATCCTGTACGTACACGGCAATCACGATGACCGGTACGAGCAGGTCTCGCCGGACGGCTGTATCTGCATCGAGGATAAGATCTACGTCCACAACGGAGTGCGCATATTGGGACTGGGAGGCTCCATGCGCTACAAGCCCGGCGAGCACCAGTATACGCCGGCCCAGATGCGCTGGCGTGTGCGGAAGCTCTGGCTGAAGCTGAAGTACCACGGAGGGTTCGATATCCTTCTGACCCATGCGCCCGCCTATAACCTCAACGATGGCGAAGATCTTCCCCACAGAGGCTTCGAGGCGTTTCGGTTCCTGCTCGACAAATACAGACCGGCATACTTCGTCCATGGGCATGTACATATGAACTACGGCAGGAGATATCCCCGTACATGCACCTATAATGAGACACAGGTCATCAATGCCTTTGAGAAGTATATTTTTGAAATAGACGTGTGACGGTGTGAAAATGTATATGACCGCTGAGATTTCCGTTCCATCGGAAATTTCAGCGGTTTTTTGTAACTATTTGTAAAATGATGTCATACCATACTGTGAGAGATCATATGAACGGTGTTTCGGGAGAACGGATATGCGTCGCAAGAGCAGGTTGTTTTTGCTTCTTATACTATTATTGTTCCTGTTGCTGTTCCTCATCATGATAGGGATCCTGCTGGTACAGAGAGCGCGGTACGGCAGGGACAGGATAGAGATTCCCGGCCCCTCCGGTGGGATGAGCGGCGGAGTGGATCTTGTCCTCGATCCGGATGCGGAGGAGGATCCGCGGCATGAAAATAATGATAATGCGGAGAGGGGAGTGGTCATTGCAGGTCGGGAATCCGTGACCGTTTCCGCGGATAAAAGAGAGGCAGCAGTGGATTTTTTTAATCCGGACGAAAATGCACAGCTTTATTATCTGACCTTTGAACTGAGGTTGTACGGCGGCGATGGACAGGGCTATGAGGTGCTGTATACCTCAGGACTCGTGGAGCCGGGAAAGCACATTCGCCGGATAACGCTTTCCCGCAGTCTGGAAAAGGGCGTGTACGAGGCGGTGATCCATGTCCAGCCGTACCGGATGAATGAGGAGAAAACGCCTACCAACAACGCCGACATGAGAATCAGGCTCATCGTTGACTGACATAAAAAACAATAGAAAACAGAAAGGGGAATATCATGAAGAAGCTGTCAGCCATTGTCCTGGCCGCGGTCCTGCTCCTGACCAGTCCGTCCCTGTGGCTGGTATCCTCAGGGAACATCATAACGCAGGACTCCGGGGAAAAGAGCGGAAATATTACGGTGGGATACGATGCCGGCGTGGCTTACACAGTAACGATCCCGGCCAGCGTAACATTTACCGATTCCGAAAAAAGGATCGAGAGACCTCTTCAGGTCAACAATATCGTATTGAGCGAGGGCAGCACGCTTTCCGTGAATATTGCAAGCTCCAATCATTTTAAGATGACCCACGGGGAAGGGTATATCGAATACAGTCTTCTGGTGAATTCCAATGCGGTTCCGAAGCAGAACAGCTTTAATATACTGAAGGTGGCCGCCGGAGAAAAGTCAGGCTGGGCCATTCTGGAGTTCGTCACCGATCTGGACACGGAGCACGCATCTTATGCGGGGAGCTATACCGACACGCTCACCTTCACGGTGACGATAAACTGAACATTGCCTATGAATCTATCCTCACAGGAAAAAATATGATACAATCATGGATGATAGGCTGTGCGAGATCTGTGAGAGCTTTGTACGAGCTCAGATCCGCGGTAAAGGAGAGGGTCATGTATCGGATATTGATCGTTGAGGACGATTTTTCCATGGCGTCAGCCATGAAGAAACAGATCGAATCGTGGGGGAACGAGGTAAGACTGGTGGAGGATTTTCAGGACGTGCTCTCCGCCTTTGTGGGGTACGATCCCCATATGGTGCTCATGGATATTGTGCTGCCGTTCTTCAACGGATACCATTGGTGCAGCGAGATAAGGAAGATCTCCGGCGTGCCTGTGATCTTTATCTCCTCTGCATCTGACAACATGAACATAGTCATGGCCATGAATATGGGCGGGGACGACTTTATCCCCAAGCCGGTGGATCCCAGCGTCATGATGGCAAAGATACAGGCCCTGCTGCGGAGGACTTACGATATGGTGGGAAAGGTTCCCGCTCTGGAGCACCGGGGAGCGGTCCTGAATCTCAATGACACCTCCCTGACGTTCCGGGAGGAGCGTGTGGAGCTGACAAAGAATGAATTCCGCATTCTGCAGACGCTTCTTGAGAACAAGGGAAAGGTGGTCAGCAGAGACACGCTGATGACAAGGCTCTGGCAGACAGACAGCTATGTGGAGGAGAACACGCTGACGGTGAATATTGCCCGGCTCCGGAAAAAGCTGGAGAATATAGGGCTGGAAGGATTTATCACCACAAAGGTCGGAAACGGTTACATTATCGAGTGAGGAGATGCCCATGGAAAAGGAAAAGTGGTATCGGCTGCCGGGGAGCTTTCTGTGGCAGTACCGCGGAACGGCAATGATGCTCTTACTGTTCTTTGCAATCTACGCCACGATACTGGCGCTGTATGCCGTGGAACCGGAGGTCTATCTTTATGCAACGGCGCTGTGCGTTCTTGCGGTAACGGTCGCGGCGGGAATCAGATTTGCAGTCTTTGTCAGGGATCACCGATGCCGGCGGCAGATCCTGCCCAATGTCGGGCTGGAATATGAACATCTTCCCGAAGCGCGGACCGTTCCGGAAAAGGACTACCAGGAGATGATATGCGCTCTCGGCAGGATCAATACCGCGCTTGCCGCGGACTGGCAGAAGGAGCGGCAGGAGAGTCTCGATTATTACACTACCTGGGTCCACCAGATCAAAACGCCCATCGCGGTGATGCGCATGAATCTGCAGAGCGAGGACACCGAGGAGCACAGGGAGCTTCTGGCTGAGCTTTTCAGGATCGAACAGTATGTGGAAATGGTGCTCTCCTACATAAGGCTGGGCAGCAGCCAGACCGACTTTGTATTTCAGGAATACGATCTGGATACGATCATCAAACAGGCTATCCGCAAGTATGCGTCCCAGTTCGTCAGATGCAGGATCCGTCTGGTCTACGAGCCGGTGCAGATGAGCGTGCTGACGGACGAAAAATGGCTTCTGTTCATTCTGGAGCAGCTTCTGTCCAATGCGGTGAAATACACCAGAAGGGGGACCGTTACCGTGTCGGTCACTGCGGACAGGATACTGTCCGTGTCGGATACGGGCATGGGGATTGCGCCGGAGGATCTGCCCCGCATTTTTGAGAAGGGGTTCACCGGCGGTCACGGCAGAACGGACAAGAAGGCCACCGGCCTGGGACTGTATCTCTGCAGACAGACCGCCGCAAAGCTGGGCATCGGTATCAGCGTACAGTCGCAGCCGGGAAAAGGCACCACATTCTTTCTGGATCTGAAAAAGGACCCCCTTGCCATAGAATAAGGACAGGCGCAAAGGACCTTACAAAAACGTCACATGAAACGGCCGGAATGTCACATGATTCGATGTCGGACAAGCGGCCGTTTTGTTATATTACAGGTAACATTACGCGGGAACGCTGAAAACTAAGGAGGTCATAATATGGCGATATTGGAGGTCTCATGTCTGAAGAAAGTATATACCACACGGTTCGGCGGGAACCAGGTACAGGCGCTGACCAATGTCTCTTTTTCGGTAGAGCAGGGAGAGTATGTAGCGATCATGGGAGAGTCCGGGTCCGGCAAGACGACCCTGCTGAATATTCTGGCGGCGCTGGACAGGCCGACGGGAGGGAAGGTGATGTTGGACGGCAAGGATCTGAGCCTGGTGAAGGAGCGGGAGATCGCAGCCTTTCGCCGGGATCATCTGGGCTTCGTCTTTCAGGAGTTCAATCTGTTGGATACCTTCAGCATCAAAGACAACATTTTTCTTCCTCTGGTGCTTGGCCGCAAGAGCGTGAGGGAAATGAAGGCGCGCCTGACCCCCATTGCATCCAAGCTGGGCATCACGGATATACTGGAAAAATTTCCCTACGAGGTGTCCGGCGGTCAGAAGCAGCGTGCGGCTGTGGCCAGAGCTCTGATCACGAATCCCAGGCTGATCTTGGCCGATGAGCCCACCGGTGCCCTTGACTCCAGGTCTACCACGGGACTCCTGCGGGTGTTCGGGGAGATCAACAGGGAGGGCCAGACGATCCTGATGGTGACTCACTCCACCAGAGCGGCCAGTCACGCCGGCCGGGTGCTGTTCATCAAGGACGGCGAGGTGTTCCATCAGATATACCGGGGCGAGAGTACCAGTGAGCAGATGTATCAGAAAATATCCGATACCCTGACGCTGCTGGCCACACAGAGTGTAAGGGAGGCGTAGTATGAGAATCGGTTTTTATACACGGCTTGCCCTGAACAATATCCGCAAGAACAGCAGGACCTACCTGCCTTATCTCATTACCTGCATCGTCACGGTGACCATGTTCTATCTGGTCAGATCGCTGTCCCTGAATCCGGGCCTGGAATTTGTCTCCGGGGCGGCCACGGTCATGTACGTAATGGAACTGGGGAGCAAAATTATCGGAATTTTTGCCTGTATCTTCCTGTTCTATACCAACAGCTTCCTGATCAGGCGCAGGAAAAAGGAATTCGGACTTTTTAATATACTGGGAATGGAGAAAAAGCATCTTGCGCTGATACTTTTCCTGGAAACACTGATCCTTACCGCCGTCAGTCTGGGGCTGGGACTGATCTTCGGAGTGGCGCTGGACAAGGCCATGTTCCTGCTGATCACAAGGGCCATGGGAAACGGAGCGACGCTGGGATTCTTTCTCTCAAAAAGGACCTTCGCCGACACAGGGATCCTTTTCGGCATTCTTTTCCTTCTCATCTATGTAAAGTCCGTGTTCACGGTGGGAACGGCCCGTCCCATCGAGCTGCTCCGGGGAGGGAACGTGGGAGAAAAGGAGCCGAAGGCCAAGTGGTTCCTGGCGCTGGCGGGCGCGGCGGCCATGGGAGCCGGCTATCATATGGCACTGACCATCACCAATCCGGTGGCGGCGGTCAGCTACTTTTTTGTGGCGGTGATCCTGGTCATTGTCGGCACTTACCTGCTGTTTACCGCAGGCAGCATCACGCTTCTGAAGCTGCTTAGGATGAATCGGAATTTCTATTACAGGACAAAGCATTTTATCAGCGTGTCCGGTATGATCTACCGCATGAAGCAAAATGCGGTGGGACTTGCCAATATCTGTATTCTCTCCACCATGGTGCTGATCATGGTGTCCTCCACCTCCTGTATGATGGTGGGAATGGAAGACCTGATCCGCACCAGATATCCCAATGATTTCGGGATCTATTCCAAGGAAACGCCCTCCCGGAACGAGGAGCTGTTCTCACAGATCGATGCGCTCTGCGCGGAAACGGGCGTGTCTGTGACAGACAGGATCCGATATTCCGACATGAACTTTACCGTGGCATGGCAGGACGGAGAGTTCGTCACGGACAGCTCTCTGGTGAATATATCGGATCCCAATGCCTTTCGTCTGCTGGAGTTCATTCCGCTCTCCGATTACAATGCCTTCGCCGGGGAGGACCGTATTCTTGGGGAAAAGGAGATGCTCTTTTATTCCGGCCGCGAAAAATACGCGAGGGATACCGTGAGTCTGTTCGGCACGGACTTTCGGATCGCAGAGAGATTGGAAAGGTTCCCGGTCGAAGGAAGGATAGGGAATCATGTCATGAACAGCTATTGCTGTGTGGTACGAGAGGAGGATTTTAAAGAGCTGGCGGAAGCTGCCGGGCAGCAGACCGGAGAGAGCGATCTGATCAGCACCTACTACGGTCTTGACACTTCCGCGGACGACGAGCATCTGAACCGGCTGTACGCCGGCATAGCACAGGCCGTATCAGCCTATGGGCTGAACGGGTATGTTGAGACGCGCATCGGCAGCAGGGCTTCCTTTATGAGCCTGTATGGAGGAATCTTTTTCCTGGGCATCTGTCTGGGCCTGCTGTTCATCATGGCCACCGTGCTGATCATCTATTACAAGCAGATCTCCGAAGGATATGAGGACAGGGAACGATTTGCGATCCTCCAGAAGGTGGGTATGACGCCCAAGGAGGTCCGCAGTGCGATACATTCCCAGGTGCTGACGGTATTTTTCCTGCCGTTAGCGGTGGCCGGTATTCATGTGGCCGTGGCATTTCCGCTGATCACGCTGGTGCTGAAGCTGATGAACATGGTCAACACGAGGCTTTTCCTGCTCTGTACGATCGTGTGCTATCTGGTGTTCATGGTCATGTATGTATTGATCTACGGCCTGACCGCCAGGACTTATTACAGGATCGTGAGAAGATAACAGGGTGAAGGCCTCATCTTCACCCGGAAGATGAGGCCTTCACCCCTTCTTATTGTATTATTCCCTGTCTTTGATCTTGGCATGCAATGCCTGCAGGGATTCCGTCTCACTGTTGCCGTGTTCCTTCACATACCGGATGCCGCTGGCGGTGGCTTTTGCCGCCGCAATCGTGGTCATATACGGAATCTTTGCCTTGATGGCCGCCTTGCGCAGATAGCTGTCGTCGTGGACGCTGTCTTTGCCGATGGGCGAGTTGATGATCAGGTCGATCTTGCCGTTGGTGATCAGGTCGAGGATGTTGGGACGCCCCTCATACAGCTTGTTCACCTTTTCGGCAGGAATACCGGCGCCGGTGATCACCTCAAAGGTATTGCCGGTGGCGATAATGCGGAAGCCGCTGTCGGCGAACTGCTTTGCCACCTCCACCACCTCCTCCCTGTCCTTGCGGTTCACGGAGATCAGTACCGTTCCCTCAAGTGGCAGCTTGGACTGGGTCGCTTCCTGCGCTTTGTAGAAAGCCTCGCCGTAGGAGCGGGACAGGCCAAGGACTTCGCCGGTGGAACGCATTTCCGGTCCCAGGATGGGATCTACCTCCTGGAACATGTTGAAGGGGAAAACGGATTCCTTCACACCGTAGTAGGGAATTTCCTGTTCTTTCAAGGAGGGAACGGGGGATGGCCTTCCGGTCAGCTCCCCGGTGATGATCTCCGTCGCCAGAGGCACCATGCGGATATTGCAGACCTTGGATACCAGAGGTACGGTGCGGGATGCCCGTGGATTGGCCTCCAGCACGAAGACCCTGCCGTTCTCGATGGCATACTGCATGTTCATCAGGCCCTTCACATGCATTTCCTCCGCTATCCTGCGGGTGTATTCCTTGATCGTCTCCACATTCTCCCCGGAAATATGGACGGAGGGAATGATACATGCGGAATCTCCGGAGTGGATGCCCGCCAGCTCGATGTGTTCCATGACTGCGGGAACAAAAGCGTGTGTGCCGTCACTGATGGCGTCCGCCTCACACTCTAAGGCGTGATTTAAGAAGCGGTCGATCAGAATGGGGCGGTCAGGGGTCACTCCCACGGCGGCATTCATGTATTCGGTCATGCTCTCGTCGTCATAGACTACCTCCATACCGCGTCCGCCCAGCACGTAGGAGGGGCGCACCATGACGGGGTAGCCGATCTGTGCGGCAATTGCCAGCGCCTCTTCCACGGTGGCAGCCATGCCGGATTCAGGCATGGGGATATTGAGCTTCTCCATCATGGCCCGGAACTGGTCGCGGTCCTCCGCCAGATCGATGACCGACGGGGAGGTGCCGAGGATCCTCACACCGTTCTTTTCCAGATCCGCAGCCAGATTTAAAGGTGTCTGTCCGCCGAATTGGGCGATCACGCCCAGGGGCTGCTCCTTCCTGTAAATGCTCAGTACATCCTCCAGTGTCAGAGGCTCGAAATACAGCTTGTCAGAGGTATCGTAATCCGTGGAAACGGTCTCCGGATTGCAGTTCACGATAATAGTCTCAAAGCCCAGCTTTTTGAGAGCCAGGGAAGCGTGTACGCAGCAGTAGTCGAACTCGATGCCCTGGCCGATGCGGTTGGGACCGCCGCCCAGGATCATGATCTTTGGTCTGGCGCTGCTGACAGGGTTCTTGTCCGGTGCATTGTATGTAGAGAAGTAGTAGGCGCTGTCCTGGGTGCCGCTCACGTGAACGCCTTCCCAGGCCTCCTCCACGCCGAGGCTGATACGGCGGGAGCGGATCTCTGCCTCCGGCACCTGAAGGATCTGGCTCAGGTATTTATCGGAAAAGCCGTCTTTTTTCGCAGCGATCAGCATGTCATCGGAAGGCAGGGAGCCCTTGGATTGCAGAAGCTGCTCTTCCTCCTCCACCAATTCCTTCATCTGTTGGATGAACCAGCTCTTTACATGAGTGATCTCATGGAGCTCGTCTACGGAAGCTCCCCTGCGCAGCGCCTCATACATGATAAAGTGGCGCTCGCTGGACGGGGTGACTAACATTTTGAGAAGCTCCTCCTTGGAGAGAGAGTCGAAATTCCTGGCATGTCCCAGACCGTAGCGGCCCGTTTCCAGGGAGCGGATCGCTTTCTGGAACGCCTCCTTGTAGGTCTTGCCGATGCTCATGACCTCGCCTACCGCGCGCATCTGGGTGCCCAGCTTGTCCTCCACGCCCTTGAACTTCTCGAATGCCCACCGCGCAAATTTGATCACCACATAGTCGCCGTCCGGTACATAGCGGTCCAGAGTGCCGTATTTGCCGCAGGGGATATCCTTTAAGGTCAGGCCGGCCGCAAGCATTGCGGACACCAGCGCGATGGGGAAGCCGGTGGCCTTGGAGGCCAGCGCGGAGGAACGGGAGGTGCGGGGGTTGATCTCTATGACAACAATCCGGTCCGTCTTGGGATCGTGTGCGAACTGCACGTTGGTGCCGCCGATCACCTGAACGGATTCCACGATCCGGTAGGCCTGCTCCTGCAGCCTCTTCTGCGTTTCCTCGGATATGGTGAGCATGGGGGCGGAGCAGAAGGAATCTCCGGTGTGGACGCCCATGGGATCGATATTCTCGATGAAGCAGACAGTGATCATATGATTTTCCGCATCGCGCACCACCTCAAGCTCCAGCTCTTCCCAGCCAAGAACGGATTCCTCCACCAGGACCTGTCCCACCAGGCTGGCCTGCAGGCCCCTTGCGCAGACGGTCTTCAATTCTTCGCGGTTGTAGACCAGTCCGCCGCCGGCGCCGCCCATGGTGTAGGCCGGGCGAAGCACCACCGGGTAGCCCAGATTTTCGGCAATGTTCAGCGCTTCCTCCACACTGTATGCCACCTCGCTGCGCGCCATCTCGATTCCAAGCGCGTTCATGGCGTTCTTGAACTCGATACGGTCCTCGCCCCGCTCGATGGCATCCACCTGGACACCGATCACTTTTACGTTGTATTTATCCAGAATTCCCTCTTTGTTTAATTCCGCGCACAGATTCAGGCCGGACTGTCCGCCCAGATTGGGCAGGAGCGCATCAGGACGCTCTTTCGCAATGATCTGTTCCAGCCGTTCCACATTCAGGGGTTCAATATAGGTGACATCCGCTATCTCAGGATCCGTCATGATGGTGGCGGGGTTGGAGTTGACCAGCACGATCTCGTAGCCCAGCTTGCGCAGGGCCTTGCAGGCTTGTGTGCCCGAATAGTCGAACTCACATGCCTGTCCGATCACAATGGGGCCGGAGCCGATAATGAGCACTTTGTGAATATCTGATCTCTTTGGCATTCGTATATCCTCCCGATGTCTTTTTCTCTCATTCCATTATATAAGAAATCAGAAAAATCACAATAACCTTTAAAAAATTTGCGGGGATTAGTTAAAAAAATTCCGGTAAAAGAATTGTCGGGATAAGTCCGGTTGAAATATGAAGGAAGTTTGATTATAATTAGGATACATAACGCATGACGCACATATGAAGGGGGATTTATGGAAACGGAAAAAAAGAGGAATTCATTTACAGGTTCTATCGGTTTTGTGCTTGCGGCGGCGGGGAGCGCCGTCGGCCTGGGAAATATCTGGAGATTTCCCTACCTGGCAGCCAAGGACGGGGGAGGCATGTTCCTCATCGTCTACATTATTCTTGCGCTGACCTTTGGTTTTACACTGTTGATCACGGAGGTGGCCATCGGGCGGAAGACAAAGCAGAGTCCCCTGACGGCATATGGGAAGCTGCACAGTAAATGGAAGGGCCTGGGCGTGATCGCCTGTCTGGTCCCGGTAATCATCCTGCCCTACTACTGTGCCATCGGCGGCTGGGTGATCAAATATCTTCTGGTATATCTGACGGGGAACGGTGCCCAGGCGGCGGAGGACGGATACTTTACGGGCTTTATCACCTCGCAGGCGGAGCCCATTGTCATGCTGCTGGTGTTTTTGTTCGCGGTGGCCTTCGTCGTGTTCCGGGGCGTCAATAAAGGAATCGAATCTTCGTCCAAGGTCCTTATGCCGATCCTGCTTGTTCTGGTAGTCATCATCGCCGTCTTCTCCCTCACCATCAGCCATACGGATGAGGCCGGCGTCACCAGGACCGGTCTGCAGGGACTCGGAATATACGTTATCCCCAGCCTTCAGGATATGACGCTGCCCCGGTTCCTGACGATACTTCTGGATGCCATGGGACAGCTCTTCTTCAGTCTGAGCGTCGCCATGGGAATTATGATCGCCTACGGCTCCTACGTGCATGACGACGCGGATATCAAAAAATCCATCAATCAGATCGAGTTCTTTGATACCGCCGTCGCTTTTCTGGCAGGTGTCATGGTAATCCCGGCGGTGTTTACCTTTGCCGGAACGGAGGGAATGCAGGCGTCCGGTCCGGGTCTCATGTTCGTCACCATGCCCAAGGTGTTCCTTTCCATGGGTTGGATCGGAAACGTGGTGGGCGTCCTGTTCTTTGCCATGGTGCTCTTTGCCGCTCTCACCAGCGCCGTGTCGGTGATGGAGGCAGTGGTTTCGAGCTTTATGGATGAGTTCCACCTGTCGAGGACAAAGGCGGCTGCAGTGGAGACGGCAATCGCGCTGGCGGCCGGCCTGATCGTCTGCCTGGGCTACAATGCGCTGTACTTTGAGCTGAAGCTGCCCAACGGCGCCACGGCGCAGGTCCTGGATGTTATGGATTATGCGAGCAATAATATCCTAATGCCTCTGGTGGCCATCGGCACCTGTATCCTGATCGGATGGATCGTAAAGCCGAAAACGGTCATAGACGAGGTGGAGAAGACAGGGACCAGGATGGGCAGAAAAAAGCTGTACACGGTAATGATAAAGTTCATCGCTCCTGTCATGCTGGTAATATTGTTCTTAAAGTCCATAGGATTTTAAAGTATTGTCTCTGAAAAATATATACTCATTGAAGAATCTGTGTTATAATATCTTCAATATTTTAAGTTCGGGGCCTGTGAGCGGCTGTTCGCAGAGCCACAGATAACGGGGCATGGGAAAAACAATCAGTAGAACGGAGGGACCGGATATGGACGGACAGATCAATGAGCAATTAAAGAGAATGGTTGATGCACTGCCGGTGATCAAACAATTATTTTCGCAGGATGTATTTCTCACGGTAATGGATGCAGAGGGCATAGTGCGCGGCTATTCCATTCCGGATGGGCAGAAGCCGATGCTGAATGTCGGTGACGTTTTTCATGATCCCAGCGGTGCCTTTGACCAGGTGATCAGCACCGGCAGATCCAGACATAACTATCTTCCCAAGGAGGCCATGGGCGAAGCGTTCGAAGGAGAGCTGGTACCCGTTATGGATGGAAGGACTGTAGTAGGCTGTATCATATGCACATATTCCGTGGATGTGAAGGAGCAGATGGCAGCGATCACCGCAAAATTTCAGGAGTCGGTGAACAATATCCAGAACTCTCTGGAGGATTTGCTGGGCGGAATAGAGAATTTGTTCAAACTGCTGGCCGACATGGATGAGATCAGTGTGAATGTGGGAAATGATGTGCAGAACGCGGTGGAAATAGTGAGCAAGATCAACGGGAACGCGTCCCGCTCCAACATCCTGGCTCTGAACGCATCCATAGAAGCGGCTCGCAGCGGCGAGTACGGACGCGGCTTCGCGGTCGTTGCCACGGAGATGGGCAAGCTGTCCAACGACAGCGGTAAATCCGCCACCGAGATCAAGGATACGCTGAATACCATCATGGAGCATATGGACGTGATCATCTCCTCCATCAAGGATGCCGGCCGTTTCGCAAAGGAGTACAGAGGCAATATCGGTTCCATCCAGGAGGTCCTGAGCGAGACCATAGGGCTTGCCGGACAGCTGGAAGAGGATATCAACCGTCGGTAGGCGGAGGTATTACTGACAGCGGAAACAAAAATGCTCAGCAAAAGCTGCCTGTGGCACAGGCAGCTTTTATTCGGTGCTGCGGCGGGCAGCAGGAAAGAGGAAAATATTGAACCAGTTTTCGAGAACGGAGCTGCTCCTGGGAAGGGAAGCCATGGAGCGCCTTGCCCGATCCAGAGTTGCCGTATTCGGCATAGGGGGCGTGGGAGGCTATGTCGTGGAGGCCCTGGTCCGGAGCGGTGTGGGTACCATTGATATCGTGGATCATGACAGGGTGTGCCTCACCAATTTGAACAGGCAGCTGATCGCAACAAGAAATACGGTAGGAAAATATAAGGTAGACGTGATGCGGGAGCGGATTCTGGAGATCAATCCCGATGCGGTCGTAAATGTTCATAAGTGTTTTTTTCTGCCGGAAACAAAAGATAAGTTTGATTTTTCGGTCTATTCCTATGTGGTGGACGCCGTGGATACCGTCACGGCCAAGATCGAGCTGGTCATGTCTTCTCAGGCAGCCGGCGTTCCCGTCATCAGCAGCATGGGTGCCGGAAATAAGCTGGACCCGTCGGGATTTCAGGTGGCGGACATTTACAGCACGTCGGTTTGTCCGCTGGCCAGGGTCATGCGCCGGGAATTAAAAAAACGCGGGGTCTCGCACTTGAAGGTGGTATATTCGCGGGAGAAGCCCCAGACTCATGAGATTCCCGGCTCTACTGCCTTTGTGCCGCCGGTTGTGGGACTGATCATTGCAGGCGAGGTCATCCGGGATCTGACAAAAGAAGCTCAGAAAGCCGATCTGGCGAAAGTTTACCAAGGCCGTCAATAAGTATGAGCTGATAAAGGACGGTGTGAAGCACCATTTCCTGGACACCTATGATGAAGGCGTTTAGGTGTGAAAATAGACCTTCGGTGCAAGGAGCATAAAAACAGTAAGAAAGGCCCGGCTTTTCCTACCAATGCATAAGAAAGTAAATTGAACATCATATAAATAAAACCGCATAGGCGTTAGCAAAAGCAAAAGGCGACACAGAGAGCAGAGATGCTTTCTGTGCCGCCTTTTTTTATGTTCAAATTCAAATTGCACATTTGTCAGGCAAGAATCTAAAGTCGTCAATGCACCAATCAAAAGATTCACGTAAAGTACGAGGAGGTACAATGATAGAACAGAGCTTAGTCGAGCAAATGGGCGGAAAATATGAACGGTAGGACAATTATCTGCTCCCTTGCCAGACCATACCAGCCAAGGAAGAACAGCCAATCAACATTTGGGGACAGTGGTATTTGCGGTATATCCGATAGCATATGCGGTTGCTTTATACCAATTTGCTGACTACCTTCAATCTGAACAGTTACCTTGCAGCCATTGACCGGCAGGCGGAGGAACTGTTCTCTCGGCTGGCAAAACAGGTGACGGAGCGTGAGGGTGTAACAGAAGAGCTCAAAGCGAAAAACCAAATGGTGTGGGTCGGTCGAATGAACAACATTCGTGAGCAAGCAACAGAAATTGTAAATAATGATATAATTTACATTTAAATGATAGCGACGGCAGGAAGATTGAAAGCCTCTCTGCCGCCGTTCTTTAGTCATCATTTTCATCGTTAGGCCAGTCGGACATAATGTGCAACTCTCCAGAATCCATATCCATTGCTATATTTTTTCCCGTTCGCATCAATAAATTTCCGTCGGAATCTATTGCCATATTATTAGAAATTAAATAAGCAAAATCGCCATCTTCATAATCAAAAAAATGTTTACCCATAAATAGTATCTCCTTTCTGATTGTTACTCTAAATATAGCTTCATTTTTTCATATGAATCAACCATATCATTATCATAGATGTTAAAATCCTCTGAAAATGTATTAAGACTTCCAGTTGGACTTATAACGATTTTTGTCATTTTCAAATAATTGTCATAGCATACCTTTAATACTGAGTAAGCCTCTTCATACTTTTTCGGTGGTTCTTTCAACTGTTTCATTAAATCGGCAACTTCGGATCGGTTCGTTTTTATTTCAGAAATACTGTTGCTGAAATTTTCATCTGCAAATAGCCTGGAAAGTGCATCATTAAAATCATCGACAAACTTTCCGTTTTTCATAGTATATTGGTCTGTTTTGCTATTTTGTTCTTCATAAATGGCATTATACCAAACACTCTTAATAAGGTTTCCGGCATTTTCCGCCTTGGCGGCACCATCAAGCATTGTAAAAGTCGCTGTTGCCATATTTGAATAATATTTCTGTTCTTTTTCTTTTTGCAAAATGCCGAATCCTAATACACTGACAACAATCAGAGCAAACACAATTATGGATATCATTACACCTTTGTGTTTTTTCTTCTTTTGTTTAACAGTCGGATTAGGGCATCCGCAATTGGGACAAGTTCCCATTGATATATCATATTCCTTTTTGCAATCTTCACATATAATTAACTTATTTTTTGAAATATTTGAATTACAATATGGACATACCGTTGCTTTCTCGCTGATTGCTTCCCCACATTTTGGACAAGGCATTAATCCCATTCCAACACCTTCTTTTCTACTTATTCTTCAAAGTACCCGTTTTGCTGGCAAATCTGATGTATTGCGTCAGCAAAAATTGACCTTGATTTTTTATTTTTGTCGGTATTATAATTTTTCTTTTTTAGGTATGTCTCTCGGACTTCTGACCACAAATAATTATCTTTGCAAAATTCTATTTTCTCCGGTAGAAGGTAAAACCCATCCGATTGCTCCATCCAACCATAGGAATTAGATTTTTTGTCAAACCGAATATACTCTTGTCGATTGGCGCCGTAATTATTTACAATTGCAAAATCACAACTATGCAATATTCGAGAACTTTTTCTATCCTTCATTTTAATGGTAAACACCCGTGTACTATTCTCGCAAAAATCATAATTATATTTGTATGCATATTTGTTAAATGCTTTCATAAGTATCTGCTTGATTTCTTTAGCAGAATATTCTTCGCCATCGTCATTAATCATAATATTCACATCAAAATCAAATCCAATATTGCTATTAACATCACAGGTTACCATATTCCGCTTTACACTACCGACAAATTCATATTGAAATGTAAAAAAGTTCCTGGTTTCGTCTTGTACCAACCCAATCAATTCTATCATTTGTTTTTTTAGCGGTGCAATTTCGTTTTTCGAAACATACTGAAAATGATACATACTTGTTTCTCCGCTTCTTAGTATATTTTTTTGAACTTTGGCAATTGTTCTATTAAAGCATTTATTTTATCGTCGTTTACTTCTATGTCAACATAAACGGCAATATCATCAACATTACAATTAAACCGATCCTTTCGTCCAGAATCTATCACTCCGCCAAGTTCATTACAAATGCCATATGTATCTGCGCCAACTTTGTCTATAATTCTTTTATTATGTTTTATTCCAAATTTTAATATATCAATTGCCCTGTGCCTATACTTGTCCAAGTGTTCCAATGCATATCTTAGACAATTATTTATTATCGGGTTAATTAAATTGCATGGAATAGAATTAACTTGTTTTTCTCGCTTAACACGGCTTCCTGCCAATACATATTCATATGGTTTTCTTTCAAATATTGAATTAAATAAAGTATCGTTATCTAACATTATTTCTAAAAAATCACTTTGGCAGAAAATACTTTTATTTGGAACATAGTATCCACTTGACAAAAACATATTATATGAATCATAAATACCATTGAACAGTTCTGCATCGTTCATACTTGCAACAAGTCTTGCAAACTCCATGCAATTTTCAAAGTTTATCCAAGTTATGCCGGAATCTTTCCTGAACTCAAAATGATTATGAGACCATTTAAGTGTTATTCCATATTCATCGTAAAGATATCTAACACCGTTAACCGAATGATATTCAACTATATAATCAAGGAATGTTTTCCCAAATTCATCTGTTTGAGTAAGGATTGATTTTCCATCCTTTGCAAATAAAAGATTGAATTCTTCTTTATAAAGTTTAGGGTCATCTTTGTATGCATAATATTTAAAGCCTTTGCTAAATGGCACATTATCTCTTTCTACCGGCAATTTATATGCATCTTCATCCAATAATCTTGCCAATGGGACACCGAATAATTTTTCAAGAGGAATAATAAATTCATATTTCAGAGGTCGTTTGTCGTTTAACATTTTTGAAAAATTCGATTTTTCCCTTTTTACAAAATCATATGTGTCTTGCCCTTTGATTCCTAATTCGTGTGCAATATCAATCAGCAAGTGACTATACGTCTTTATCTCTTTTAATTTCATATAATGGTCAACATTGTTCTTCAACTTTCCCATAAGTTTGCTCCCATAACTTTTATTTGTATTATACCACAAATGCAGAGAAAACGTGGTCATTTAAGACAGCTTTTGTTGTCTATTTTGACTTTGGCCATAAATTACGGAAAAAAGTATATCGTCAAATTTGACTACTAATTAAAACCGCTTAAAGTCTATTACTATTGTTCCTAGCGTCTTTTGTTTCGGGGCGGGAAATTGAATAGCTGTTCAATTGGGGATATGACCGTGCGATGACCTCTCTCCTGCGGTGAGACTCAAGGGCAGGGGTACAAAAAAGACAGTCAAATGAAACGGCAAAATGCAAAAACGAACCGAAGAAATCAATGTAAGAGTTTATATGACTAAAAAGAACATCATCCACAGGAAAAAATGCGGCATGAATCTGTTGGAATATCTGCGTACCCTCGGAACGGAATCCGCTGTAAAAGTACCTTCTTGCGACGAACTACGACAGAATACTAACCGAAATCGAGACGTTTTTGCTGAAAGTCTGTCTTGGAGAGGAGGAAGGAACCGATGGCGGCAATAAAAAATTGGACGGTACATAATAATGTTTTCCGTTCGATTGATTACTGCCTTAACCCCGACAAAATCAAGCTGATAAATTTGGAACAGGCGCTGCTGTATGCCACAGATCAGAATAAAACGATGAGCGAAGCCGAGGAAGCATATATAGTCACGAGGATAAACTGTAACTCCGAAACAGTGGCGGGGGAAATGATCGCCGTACAGAAACGCTTCGGGAAAACCGGCGGCATCATCAAAACAGATAATCGACACCATTCTAAAGCAGCTGTTTAAAAATTACAGCGGTGGAAATGATTGACATCCCGACAGAGTAGGATATTTGTGCGATGATAGAAGGAACCTGCAATTACTCTCAAAAATTCAAATTCACCGCATAAAAACAGGAAGGCGCAGTCCTAAAAAATGCACCTTCCCATTACATTTGGAATTACTTCCTTACCGGCCCGGCGCATTTTACGCCGGGCCTTTCCTGAAGACAGTCTGCTGTTTCACGATTACTCGATCGTTCTGGTCATCAGCTCGCTGCCGTCCGCATTCAGATATTCAATACGCAGAGTCAGATTGTCCATTTCATACTGAGAACGCATACCCTCCAATGATGTCTGGAAGGAGGACTCCATGTTGTCCAGTCCGGTCTCCAGGGAAGTCAGGAACTGTTCCTTTACATTCTCATCAGACAGATCCAGCTGTTCTACGCAGGTGTAGCGATATACCAGGACATTGCCGTCCTCCAGCAATACTTCTGCCGTGTATACATCGTTGCTCATCTGATCCGCCGCCTGATTCATAGCTTCCAGATCCTTCTCCAGCTGGCTTGGCTCTTCGCTGTCATCGGATGATTCTGCCTCTTCAGAATCCTGATCCGCAGCATCTGTGCTCTCCTCGTCAGATACCTCCGGCTGAGGCTGGGACTCCTCGGATTCTATATCCGTCCCGTTGTCTAACTCTTCGCTGCTCTCCGAGGGAGCGGAAGAAGTGTTGGTGTCCTTAGAACCGCAGCCTGTAAAACTCAGGGTAAGGGAAAGGACAAATGTTAGTGCCGCCAATTTCAGTAAATTTTTTCTCACAATTCTCCTCCTTTTATGGTGCCTTTGCATTGCAACATTCATAACTATATGACCCATCCGGGGAATTGTCAAGTATAAAATAATATTGCGGCACATGACTGTGCAGGATTACAATACATGACTGCGGCGGCCGGTGCCTGAACACCGGCCGCCGCTCAGCCAAAGGTCTACTGCAGTTGAACGATGATAAGATGCGCGGAAGAAGGACGGGTGCCTCCGGCTGTGGGGGTAATGATCAGCGCAGCCGGATTTTCGGCGGGATTCCTCACTGTCAGAACAGAATTCACGGAGGAGGTCGTCACAATAGCCATACCGATGATCTGGGATGCGCCTGTGGCGCGGCCGACCGCCGTATAAGCCAAAGGCGTGCCGTTCAATGTCAGCTGCAGCTGTCCTGCCTGATTCGTACCTACCGCGAACTGTACCAGATAAGTGCCGATCTGGGTAAGGCGGAAGGTATCCGCACCGGCGCGGGCAATTCCTGAGCCGCTGTTGGGGCCGTTCTGAGGGAAGCGCACATCCCCGCCCGGAGCGACCGTATCGGCATTGTCAGGGGGCATCAGAGCATAGAAGTCTGCATAGCCCAAAACGCCGCCTGCAGGTCCGGCAGGCCCGGTCTCCCCCACAGGTCCCTGAGGTCCCGCAGGTCCGATGAGCCCCTGCGGTCCTGTTTCGCCGGCAGGTCCGGCAGGCCCGGCCTCTCCTGCAGGTCCTTGGGGACCGGCGGGTCCCACAGGCCCTTGCGGTCCCGTCTCGCCGGCAGGTCCCTGAGGTCCCACAGGTCCCACGGGCCCCTGCGGTCCCATAGGCCCGGCAGGTCCGGTCTCACCGGCAGGTCCGGCAGGCCCGGTGGCTCCCGCAGGCCCCGTTTCACCGGTAGGTCCCTGAGGTCCGGCGGGTCCTACAGGCCCCTGCGGTCCAGCAGCGCCGGTAAGTCCTGTTTCACCGATGGGCCCCTGCGGTCCCATAGGCCCGGCAGGTCCTGTTTCGCCGGCAGGTCCGATGGGTCCCTGGGGTCCGGTCTCGCCTATAGGCCCGCGAGGTCCCACAGGTCCCATAGGTCCTGTTTCGCCCGCGATTCCCTGCGGTCCGGCAGGCCCGGCAGGTCCGGTCTCGCCTTGAGGTCCCACAGGTCCGGTCTCACCGGTAGGTCCTTGGGGACCGGCGGGTCCGGCAGGTCCCTGAGGTCCCATAGGTCCCTGGGGTCCGGTCTCGCCCGCAGGCCCCTGTGCTCCGATCTCGCCCTGAGGTCCCACAGGCCCGGCAGGCCCGGTCTCACCGGCGGGCCCCACAGGTCCCGCGATTCCCTGAGGTCCTGCAGGTCCGATGGGTCCTGCGGCACCCACAGGTCCAACAGGTCCTTCCGGTCCTACATTGCCCTGGGGCCCTGCGGGTCCCATAGGTCCCATGGGGCCTCTTGGCCCGGCAGGTCCCACAGGCCCGGCAGGTCCGGGAGGTCCGGGAGGGCAGCATGGTCCGGGAGGGCAGGGAGGTGTTGGAGGACAGCATCCGGGGCGGCCGCAATTGCAGGAATTGTCATTGCTGCAGCGGTTGTCGCTGTTGTTGTGAAAAAAATTTGGTCCGTTCATATAAGATTCCCATAATGTTTTCTTTCCATTATTTTATGTCGAATCTGCTCGAACCGTCACTGTTGAACGCGAATCATGGAAAAATGTAAGTAATGATCTGAATAATACTATCTATTTTGCCGATTGTACGGTATACTGTACTTATGCTCAGATAGGAAATCAATCTGCCGCGGTCATGGCATGGTTCTGTGACGGCGGTATTGCAGAAGGGAGACAGGTCATGAAAATGGGAATCATGGGAGCCGGAAACATTGCCGGAGTGATGGCGGAAACGATTCGGCAGATGCCGCAGGTCTGCCCCTTTGCAGTGGGCTCCAGAACGCTGGAAAAGGCACGGAGCTTTGCCGAAAAATACGGTTTTCAGAGGGCTTATGGGTCTTATGAGGAGTTGGTCTCTGACCCGGAGGTACAGCTGATCTATATCGCTACGCCGCACTCTCACCACTACGAAAATATTAAACTGTGTCTGGAGCACGGCAGGAATGTCCTGGTGGAAAAGGCGTTCACCCAGAACGCGGCTCAGGCAAGGGAAGTGGTGCGGATGGCGAAAGAGAAGGGCCTGCTTTTGGCGGAGGCTATCTGGACCCGATATATGCCTATGCGGAGGACTCTGGATGAGATCGTGGCAAGCGGTGTGATCGGGAAGCCTGCTTCCCTGTATGCGACGCTTTCCTATCCCATCGCACATATCCGGAGGATACAGGAGCCTGCCCTGGCGGGGGGAGCTTTGTTGGACATCGGCGTTTATCCCCTGAATTTTGCGTCCATGGTTTTCGGCGACGACATTGAGAGGATCAGCGCTTCGGCGGTACTGACCGAAAAGGGCGTGGATGCCGTCACGACGGCGGTCCTCACCTACCGCGACGGAAGGGCGGCCGTCATCCATGCGGACTGTCAGGCGGCCTCCAACCGTGAGGGCGCTGTCTACGGGGAAAAAGGTTATATTTTGGTACAGAACATAAACAACTGCGAAGGTATTCAGGTGTATAATGCGGATCACCGTCTGATCGCCTCCTACGAGACGCCAAAGCAGATCACCGGCTACGAATATGAGGTGGATGCATGCGTGAGGGCCATTGAAAAAGGGGATATCGAATGTCCTCAAATGCCCCATGAGGAGACGATTCGGATCATGGAGTTCATGGACGAGATCCGCAGGCAGATCGGCGTGGTCTATCCTGACGAAAAATGTCTGTGAGGGAAAGGCATAGGTCTGAAGGTAAACTTTTAAATTTTGACCGGTATGCGTGCCGGAGCACACAAAGGGACATAAGAATGGAGGTAGCAATTTATGGCGGACAATATTTTTTCACCGGAAAAATACGCTCAGAAGGCCAGGGAGGCCGTGGCGGAGGGAATCGTCATGCTGCGCAACGAGGGCCGTGTTCTTCCGCTTCCCAGTGGAAGCAGGATTGCCCTTTTCGGCCGCAGTCAGTTCAATTACTATAAGAGCGGAACGGGCTCCGGCGGTATGGTGAACACTGCGTACGTGGTGGGAATTGCGGAAGCTCTGGAGCAATCCGAGGATTATGTGCTGAACGGCTATGTGAGAGAGCGCTACAGGGAGTGGTTGAAGGATCACCCCTATGAGATGGGCTCCGGCTGGGCCCAGGAGTCCTGGTTCCAGGAGGAAATGCCCTTCGACAGGGAATTTGCCCAGAAGGCCGCGGAGGAATCTGACACTGCCGTCATAATTATAGGCAGGACCGCGGGAGAGGACAAGGATAATCTGGCTGCGGAGGGAAGTTATCTTCTGACAAGGCTTGAGGAGCAGATGCTGGAGACGGTGTGCGGTGTCTTCAAACGCACGGTGGTGCTGTTAAATGTAGGCAACATTATCGACATGAGCTGGGTGGAAAAATACAGACCTGCAGCGGTGCTGTATGTATGGCAGGGCGGCCAGGAGGGCGGAAACGGCGTGATCGACGTTCTGAGCGGCAGAGTATCCCCCTCCGGCAGACTGACGGATACCATTGCGCGGGATATCAAAGATTACCCTTCCGCAGAATACTACGGGGACAGCAGGCGCAATCTGTACGCCGAGGACATATATGTGGGATATCGCTATTTTTCCACCTTTGCGCCTGAGAAGGTGCTTTATCCCTTCGGCAGCGGACTCTCTTATACCACCTTTGAGACGGATTCGGAAATGGCGGGACTGCCGCCGGTGTTCTATCACGGGATACCGCTCAATGTGGGAAAATCCAAGAACAGTATCAAGTTCCGGTTCCGCGTAAGGAATACGGGCACGGTCAGCGGGAAGGAAGTGATACAGATCTACTGTCAGGCTCCCCAGGGACTGTTGGGAAAGGCGGCCCGCAGTCTGTGCGGTTTTGGCAAGACCGAGTGTCTTGCGCCCGGACAGTGGCAGGAGATCACGGTGGGCGTTTCCTGGAAGGATCTGGCATCCTACGATGATGCCGGAATTACCGGGCACAAGTCCTGTTTTGTGCTGGAGCCGGGAGAATACCGGTTCTACGCCGGAGGAAATGTCAGGGACGCAGAATTTGCAGGCAGCCTGACCCTGCAGGAGCTTGTGGTCACGGAGCAGCTGGAGGAGGCGCTGGCCCCCGTGACGGAGTTCAGGCATATGCGGCCCGGAGAACAAAAGGAAGACGGTACTTATGCGATAGCGTGGGAGAACACCGCCCTGCGAACTGTAGATCCGGCGCAGAGGCGCAGGGAGCGTATGCCGCAGGAATACCCTTACACCGGAGACCTGGGCCACCGGCTGGCGGATGTGGTGTTCGGCAGGGTGACTATGGGAGAATTTCTGGGCCAGCTCACAGATTCGGAGCTGTGCTGCGCCGTGCGCGGCGAGGGAATGTGTTCCCCCAAGGTCACGCCCGGTACGGCAGGAGCTTTCGGTGGATTGACGGAGAGCCTGAAGGAATACGGTATTCCGGCCGGCTGCTGTGCGGACGGTCCCGCCGGAATCCGCATGGACTGCGGTACGAAAGCCTTTGCGCTTCCCATCGGCACCTGCCTGGCCTGCACCTTTAACGAGGAGCTGATCCGGGAACTGTTCGAATGGGAGGGACTGGAGCTGAGGAAGAATCGGATCGATACCCTGCTGGGCCCCGGAATGAATATTCACAGAAATCCACTGAACGGCAGAAATTTTGAGTATTTTTCCGAAGATCCGCTGTTGTCGGGGAAAATTGCGGCAGCGCAGCTGAAGGGAATGCACAAATACGGTGTCACCGGTACGATCAAGCATTTTGTCTGCAACAATCAGGAGAAGGAACGGTACTACGCCGAGGCGGTGGTCTCCGAGAGAGCGCTCAGGGAGATCTATCTGAAGGGCTTTGAGATCGCGGTGAAGGACGGCGAGGCCCGCTCCGTCATGTCCACCTACGGCCCTGTGAACGGCTCCTGGACCTCCAGCAGCTATGACCTGCTGACCACCGTTCTACGCGGCCAGTGGGGATATACGGGCATTGTCATGAGCGACTGGTGGGCAATGGGCAACGAGGAGGGCGGAGAAGCCGCCATTCAGCATGCCAGCCCTATGGTCCGCAGCCAGAACGACCTGTATATGGTAGCGGCGGACGCCCTGACCAATACGAACGGGGATGATCTGGAGGAAGGTCTTAAGACGGGAGCCGTCACCAGAGGAGAGCTCCAGCGCAGCGTGGCGAACATCTGTAATTTTCTGGTGATATCTCCGGCGTGGCTGCGGATGCAGGGCGCCGAGACGGAGCTTGACAGGCAGCTGCAGCGCTATGCGGAAGAGGAGGACGACGAGACAAGCGGTCCTATGATTCCCGTAAGCGTGGACGGCAGTGCCGAGGTGGACTGTTCTCTGATCGATACCGCTATGGGAGCCAGCAATATCCTGCAGGTGACCCTGAAGGAAAAGGGCAGATACCGACTGGAATTTTCCTGCAGAGTCTCGCCCGATACCATTGCCGTGGCCCAGCTGCCGCTGTCCATTTTTGACGACCGGCTGCTGGTCAGGACCGTGTCCCTGGTGGGATCGGACACGGAATGGAGGAAGCAGGTGGTGGAATTTCCGGGGCCGATCATGAAGTACAATTTTTACATCAAGCTGTATTTCGGGCAGAGCGGTATGGAGATCCGGGATTTTCGTATTGTCATGACGGAATCCCTGGAGGGGAAATGACGGGGTATATTTTGGTTGAAGTCCATGGGAAATTATAATAAAATAGACGTAAGTTTTCAGCATTGAGAAAATAAGCAGGAAAGGTGCGGTTGCGGAATATGGACAGATGGGCGAGGGCAATGTATCAGCCGGTACTTCCCATGGGAAAGGACGGCGGCAGGATCACGGCGTGCAGGGAACACATCATGCTTTCCGAGGAAGCGGCAGAAGAGGGTATGGTGCTGCTGAAGAATGAGGGACAGGTGCTTCCCCTGAAGGAGGGAGCCAAGGTGGCGCTGTTCGGCAAGGGAACCTTCGACTATGTGAAGGGCGGCGGCGGAAGCGGCGATGTGACGGTCGCATATACGCGCAGCCTCTACGACGGACTGAAGCAATTATCCGGGGCTGTCAGTATTTTTGAGGAGCTGGCGGACTTTTACAGAGAGAATGTGAACAGTCAGAGGGCAGCAGGCAGGGCGCCCGGCATGACCGTGGAACCTCAGGTGCCCCAGGAGCTGCTGAAAAAAGCCAGGACATTTACTGACACTGCTGTCATAAGCATCTGCAGATTCTCCGGGGAGGGCTGGGACAGGACCGTGGCCGCAGCGGACAGGAATGATGCGGCGGATACTCCGGAAGAGGATCTGAAGAACATATCCACGAATATTTTTGAGGACGGGGATTTTTATCTGAGCCATGCGGAGGCGGCCATGGTGGAGGCCGTGAAGGAGACCTTTGACAAGGTGATCGTCGTCATGAACGTAGGCGGCATGGTGGCCACGGACTGGTTTCGGAAGGACGGCCGTATTCAGTCCGTGCTCATGGCATGGCAGGGCGGCATCGAGGGAGGGCTGGCGGCGGCTAAGCTTCTCACCGGCAGGGCCAATCCCTGCGGCAAGCTGTCCGATACTTTTGCGGCACGGCTGGAGGATTATCCCTCCACCGCGAATTTCCACGAGTCGGAGCAGTATGTGGACTACACCGATGACATCTACGTGGGCTACCGTTATTTTGAGACGCTGCCGGGCGCTTCGGAAAAAGTAAATTACCCCTTCGGATACGGTCTTTCCTATACAAGCTTTTCGCTGTCCATGCCCCTGGTGGAGCGCCAGGGCGACGATCTGCGGGTCAGCGTGGATGTGTGCAATACCGGCGATATGGCGGGAAAAGAAGTGGTTCAGGTGTACTACAGTGCGCCTCAGGGAAAGCTGGGCAAGCCCGCCAGAGAGCTGGCGGCCTTTCGCAAGACGAGACTGCTTCAGCCCGGCGAGACCCAGAAGGTGATCATGCGGTTCAGGGTCAGCGACATGGCGTCTTACGACGATCTGGGAAAAGTGGCAAAGTCCGCCTATGTTCTGGAGAAGGGCGAGTACCGGTTCTATGTGGGGACTTCCGTCAGAGATACCATAGAGGACGACTATGTTCTGGTGCAGGAGGAGGACAGGATCGTACAGCAGCTTTCGGCCAAGATGGTCCCCACGCAGCTGAAGGCCAGACTGCTTTCCGACGGGCAGACGGAGGAGCTCCCTCAGGGAGAGCCCTACGACACGGATGCCGATGTGCTGGTGCGCCCGCCCAGGGAGGAGACAGACAATCTGACGCCTGCCGTAAAGGCCCGCACGGGACAGAGGTGGGACAGAGGACAAAGGGAGGTTCACAGCTTCAGGGAAGTGGCGGAAGGTGCGGTGACCATGGATGAATTCCTGGCACAGCTTACGGATAGGGAGCTGGCCGAGCTGCTGGGCGGGCAGCCCAACACGAGCGTGGCAAATACCTTCGGCTTTGGCAATCTGCCGGAATACGGCGTGCCCAATATCATGACGGCGGACGGTCCGGCAGGTCTGCGAATCGACCCCAAGTGCGGCGTCTGTACCACGGCGTGGCCCTGCGCCACTCTGCTGGCGTGCACCTGGAACCCGCAGATCGTGGAGGCAGTGGGCCGGGCAGGCGGCATGGAGGTAAAGGAGAACAATATCGGTGTGTGGCTGACTCCCGCCATCAATATTCACAGAAGTCCTCTCTGCGGCAGAAATTTTGAGTATTATTCGGAGGATCCCTATCTCACGGGTAAGCTGGCGGCAGCCATGGTGAAGGGTATCCAGAGTAATCATGTGGCCGCAACGGTGAAGCATTTCGCGCTGAACAACAAGGAGACCAATCGAAGAGACAGTGATTCCAGGGCCTCGGAGCGGGCCATTCGGGAGATATATCTGCGCGCCTTCGAGATTGTGGTCAAGGAGGCAAAGCCCTGGTGCATCATGTCCTCTTATAATATCATCAACGGGCACAGAGCGTCGGAGAACCGGGATTTGCTGGAGGATATCCTGCGGGGAGAATGGGGCTTTGACGGTATGGTGACCACTGACTGGTGGACCTTCGGCGAGCATTACAAGGAGACGAAGGCGGGCAACGATGTCAAAATGGGCTGCGGTTTTCCCGACAGGCTCATGGAGGCAATGAACAAGGGTGCTATATCACGTGAGGAGACGGAAGTCTGTGCAAGGAGAATTCTGGAGCTGATCCTTCGAATAGACTGATATGAAAAGCTGCACCGGGAAAGGTTTGTTATGGACAAAGAGGCACAGAACGAGATGGAGCAGATCCATAAGGGGTTGGAGGATTTTCTGGAGCGAGAGCTGCAGATCTACACCTTGGAGGATGAAAATAAAAGGGAAAAGGAATTAAATATCATCGGGGAAGCCGAATACCGGCAAAACCTCCTGCGGGCGACGAGGGACAAGGCAGGGAACTATAATTCCGGAAATGCAGAGCAGGTCAGATCGGAGAATTACAGATCCGGAAATGCGGAGCGGGTCAGATCGGAGAATTACAGATCCGGAAATGCGGAGCGGGTCAGATCGGAGAATTACAGATCCGGAAACGCAGAGCAGGTCAGATCGGAGAATTACAGATCCGGAAATGCGGAGCGGGTCAGATCGGAGAATTATAATCCCGAAAATGCAGAGAGGGTCAAATTGAAGAATTATAATTCCGAAAATACGGAGAGGACAAGATCGGACGGTAGCAGATCCGGAGACGCGAAAAGGAACGGAAAGCAAGCCTCCAAAAGCACAGGCGCCAGGAAAGCCAAGGCATCCGATGCCGGGTCCGGGCGGAGCCGGAAAAAGAAAGGCAGAAAGGGATCTGGTATCAGGAAGTTCCTTATAACGGTCGTGCTGCTTCTGGCCGTTGGACTTTTGGGGCTGTATCTGGCAGTGGGATCCGTGTACAAAAAGCTTAACTATTCCGAGATCGAATCCGTGTCGGCGAAGCCCATGCAGGAAAACGGCGTGGTGAATATACTTCTGATCGGCAACGATTCCCGTGAGAACGGAGAGGACGGCAGATCCGATGCCATGATCCTGCTCTCCGTCAGCAAAAAGACCAAGACGATCTATCTGACCTCGCTTCTTCGGGATATGTATGTAGACATTCCCGGACATGACGGCAACAGGCTGAACGCCGCTTACTCGTATGGCGGTCCGGAGCTGTTGATGAAGACGGTGGAGCAGAATTTTGACATTCCGGTGAACCGCTATGTTCTGGTGAACTTTGAGGCCTTTGCCAACCTGGTGGATGCGGTGGAGGGCGTCGATCTGGAGCTCACCGGGGAGGAAATCGAGTATGTGAACGGCTATCTGGTGGAATATAATATTCTGACCAACCGTCCGCAGGGTACGGACAACATGGATCCGGCCCAGGCGGGGCTGGTACACCTGAACGGTCCGCAGGCGCTGGCCTATTGCAGGAACCGCTATATTGGCACGGATTTCGGGCGGACAGAGCGTCAGAGGAAAGTCCTGTCCGAAGTATTCCGAAAAATGCCCCGGACAATGGTCACAAATCCCGGCGAGGTGATAGACGGACTGATGCCGAACCTGACCACCAATCTAACGCAGAACGAGTGCTACCTTTTGAGCCTGTCGGCCGGGAAGATACTTACCTACGACATAGTATCCGACAACATTCCTCAGCCCGATACCTATTCCAATGCTACGATCCGCAAGATGTCGGTGCTGCAGGTGGATTTCGAGGCCAACAAAAAGTACCTCAGGGAAAAGCTCTACGGAGAAGATCAGAAAGAATAAGGAAGGCGGAGCAAATGCAGAGATCGGAAACAGAGAGTCTGAAAGACAGGATGACGGAAGCTGTACTACAGAAATTTGAGGAAATATTTGGAGATGCCCAGGGAGCCAGGGTGTTCTTTGCGCCGGGCCGGGTGAATCTGATCGGCGAACACACCGACTATAACGGCGGTCATGTATTTCCCTGTGCATTGACCATCGGGACTTATGGCGTTGCCCGAAAAAGAGACGACAGGCTGCTGAGATTTTATTCCATGAATTTTGAGCAGGCGGGCGTCATACGGTCCTCGCTGGATGAGCTGGCTGCGTCGGAGGAGGCCGGGTGGACCAACTACCCCAAGGGAGTGATATGGGCATTTGAGGAGAAGGGTATGAAGCTTCCCTGCGGGCTGGATATCCTGTTGAACGGAAACATCCCTAACGGCTCCGGGCTGTCCTCCTCCGCGTCGGTGGAAATACTCACGGGCGCCATGCTGAGAGAATTGTTCGGTTTTCAGGTCACAAACCAGGATCTTGCCCTGATCGGTCAGTATTCCGAGAACAATTTCAATAAAGTCAACTGCGGCATTATGGACCAGTTCGCCATTGCAATGGGAAAGAAAGATCACGCTATCTTTCTGGATACCGCGGATCTTTCTTATGAATACGCCCCCATCGCATTGCCGGGGGCAAAGATCGTCATTTCTTGCAGCAACAAGAAACGCGGATTGGGAGATTCCAAATATAACCAGCGCCGCAGCGAATGTGAGGCGGCCCTGGCAGAGCTGCAGAAGGCGGTCGATATCAAGAGTCTGGGCGACCTGGACCTGGAGACCTTTGAAAAATATCAAACGGCTGTCAGGGACGATATCCGAAGAAGGCGCGCAAGGCATGCGGTATCTGAGAACCAGCGGACTATCCGTGCGGTGGAGGCCCTGAAAAGGGGAGATATTGCAGAGTTCGGAAAGCTGATGAACGCCTCCCATATATCTCTGCGGGACGACTATGAGGTGACGGGAGCGGAGCTTGACACCCTGGTCGAGGAGGCCTGGAAGATCGACGGCGTCATCGGATCCAGAATGACCGGCGCCGGCTTTGGCGGCTGCACGGTCAGCATTGTGAAGAATGAGGCAATTGACGGCTTTATCCGCCGGGTGGGGGAGGCGTATCTGAAAAAGATAGGCTATGCGGCAGACTTTTATGCGGTGGAGATCGGTGACGGCCCCGTTACTTTAATGTAGGCGGTGTTGACGGACCCATTGTTATTTTGGAGGAGACAGATGGAAGAGATTCAATCCGATATCAAGCGGCTGGTGGCTTACGGACTGAGAACAGGACTGGTGCCCAAGGAGGATGAGATCTACACATTCAACCGGCTGCTGGAGCTGTTCGGTCTGGAGGGGCCGGCAGAAAATGGCAAGCATGTCATGACTGGATTCGGACAGCCAACGACCGAATCCGAGCGGAGGGTGGCCGAATCCAGACAGGCAACGTTCGGATCGGGACAGGCGGATGCCGAGGAGCTGGAAGAAATATTGAACAATATATGCGATTATGCCTTTGAGAGGGGACTCATACCTGACAACAGTGTCGTTTACAGAGACCTGTTCGATACCAAGGTCATGAATCTTCTGCTGCCCAGGCCCAGCCAAGTGATCTCCGAATTTTACCGGCTGTATGAGACGGTCTCTCCCGAAGCCGCTACCGATTACTATTATAAATTCAGCGGCGATTCTGACTATATCAGAAGATATCGCATCAAAAAAGACAGGAAATGGATCGTTCCTACAAAATACGGCGATCTGGACATTACCATCAATCTGTCGAAGCCGGAGAAGGATCCCAGGGCCATCGCCGCAGCTAAACGGGCCGGGCAGTCCGGCTATCCCCAATGTCAACTGTGTTGGGAGAACGAAGGCTATGCCGGCCGGATAGATCATCCTGCAAGACAGAACCATCGCATCATCCCGGTGACCGTTGGCGGCGACAGGTGGGGGTTCCAGTATTCTCCCTATGTTTATTACAATGAGCACTGTATCGTGTTCAATTCCCGGCATGTGCCCATGAAGATCGACAGGTCCACCTTTTGCAGATTGTTTGATTTTGTGAAGCTGTTCCCCCACTACTTTGTGGGGTCAAATGCCGATCTCCCGATCGTGGGAGGATCGATCCTGAGTCATGACCATTTCCAGGGCGGCCACTATGAGTTCGCCATGGCAAAGGCTCCCGTGGAGAGAAGCCTTGTGATAAAGGATTTTGAGGATGTGGCCGCAGGCGTGGTCCGCTGGCCCATGTCCGTGATCCGGCTGAGCGGCAGAGATACGGACCGCATTGTAGAGCTGGCGGTCAGGATCCTGGACAGGTGGCGGGATCATACCGACGAAGCCGCTTTTATCTATGCCCGTACGGAGGGCGAGCCTCACAACACGATCACGCCCATCGCCAGAAAACGCGGAACGGAGTTCGAGCTGGATCTGGTGCTGCGCAACAATATTACCACGCAGGAGCATCCGCTGGGCGTGTTTCATCCCCACGCCGGACTGCATCATATCAAGAAAGAAAATATCGGTCTCATTGAAGTCATGGGACTGGCCGTGCTGCCGGCCCGCCTGAAGGACGAGCTTGCCCGTCTGAAGGAGGCGATCTTGGCGGGAGAAAATTTAAGGGCCGATGAGGAATTGGAAAAGCATGCGGATTGGGCGGAGAAATTCCTGAAAGCATATGAGAAGGTAGACGCCTCCAATATCGATGAGATCATTGAGAAGGAAGTGGGGCTGGTGTTCATGGAGGTGCTGGAGGATGCCGGCGTCTACAAGAGGACGCCTGAGGGACAGGCGGCCTTTGACCGTTTCCTGCGGATGCTGTAGGAGAGACCGTCCGGTTTATGGGGAAAGCGGGCGCGCCCGCCCGGAATCTCAAAAAATAAGTCATATTGATCGGTGAAGCGGCATAAGATGATACAGGATGTCGGAACGGACCGCGGAGCAGAAGCGGAGCCGGTCCGTTGACGGACAAGATCCTGACCCGGCACCGCCCCGGATACAACGGGACTGCGGAAGGCTCAAAGCCGGAAATCCGGATACTCCGCGTCCAGGTGCCGCCGTATGATGCGGCCGTTGGAGGAACGGATAGCCTCGGCCTGTTTTTTCAGCCGCCGGATCTGTTCTCTCTCACCCTGATAATCCCAGTATTTTGCCAGTTCATAATATGTGCGGCTCACATCCGTACCGATGCTGACGGCATATTCCATTAATACGGAGGCCTCCTCCATGTATCCGGTCTCAATGAGCACATCGGCCCATTTCTGCAGAGTGCGTACCAGCAGGGTATAGTTCTGATCGTACTCGGACAGCAGAGTGATATTGGCAGTGCCGTATTCCAGCTTCAGGTCCGTGTTGGAGTAACCGGTCAGATTTACGATCTTTTGTGAGGTCAACGACTCCAGGAGCTCAATGCATTCCGAAACGACCTCATCCTGCTGCAGCACGTGGGTAGGAAAATTCTCAAGAGGTATAGAGATATAGTTCAGCCCGTCCAATGATTTGCGGCGCACGGAATTGGCGCGGTGCTCTCTCGCCCAAAAGGCATCTTCTTTCAGGGCCTTGATCTTTTTCTGCCGCTTTACATTGAAAGATATGAGAATAATGATGATTGCGCTTGCCAAAAGAAGGAAAGTCATATATAATATCCTTTCAGAGTTTTCCATGTAATTTTGTTGATGTAAGGAGCAATCTCATGTTGAATATGAACAATAAAAAAACCAGACGCTGTGTTTCGGCGGTGATCATCCTGGTGCTTGTGATTGCCATGGTCATCCCCACTTTAACATATTTTTTGTACTAATTCAACGCGTTCTGCTTCAAAGCTTATAAGCCTGTGGACCGGAAGAGGGAAAGAGGTGTATCATTATGAAAAAGAGGATGAAAGGCGGATATCTGCTCGTACTTGCGCTTGCATGTTTTCTGGTATTTGGCTCTGCGGCGCAGGCAAAGGAGGAGGATACCATCAAGAACGGCGTGTTCGCCGAGGATGTGGATCTGTCCGGAATGACGCCCGACCAGGCCTCGGAGGCGGTGGAAGGATTTGTCGAGGGTCTGCGGGATGTACAGATCGTTCTGGTGGCGGCCGGCGGTAATCAGGTGACGGTGAGCGCCGGAGACCTGGGAATTTCCTGGGGCAATCCCGAACTGGTGGATGAGGCTGTGCAGCTGGGCACCAAGGGCAACGTCATTGAACGGTACAAGATCCTGAAGGATCTGGAGCATGAAAACAAGGTATATCCCATTGAGCTTTCCTTCGATCTGCAGGCGGTCAACGATGTCCTCATTCGTGAGTGTACACAGTATGATACGGAGGCCGTGGATGCATCCCTGGTCCGTGAAAACGGGCAGTTCCAGGTCATCGAGGGCAAGACCGGATATTCGCTGGATGTAGAGACCTCCATAGACAAGATTGTGAACCGTCTGACCGACGGCTGGGACTATATGCCCTGCACCATTGAGCTGGATGTGGCAGTGGAGGAACCGAGAGGAAGCGCGGAGGAGCTGTCGGCGGTGCAGGACGTATTAGGCTCCTGCACAACGTCATACACCACCTCCAACGGCGCCAGAAGCGCCAACGTGGAAAACGGCTGTGCCCTGATCAACGGAGCCATCGTGTATCCCGGCGAAGAATTTTCCGCCTGTGATGTAGTCACTCCTTTTACGGCCGCGAACGGATATCATATGGCAGGTTCCTATCTCAACGGCAAGGTGGTGGACAGTCTGGGCGGGGGAATATGCCAGGTTTCCACCACGCTCTACAACGCCGTGCTGAACGCCGAGCTGGAGGTGACGGAGCGCCATAATCACTCCATGATCGTCACCTACGTGGAGCCTTCCGCCGATGCGGCCATTGCCGAGAGCTCCGGCAAGGATTTTAAGTTCGTCAACAATCTGGATTATCCCATCTATATAGAGGGCTATACACAGAACAAGCACATTACCTTCAATATTTACGGAAAAGAGACAAGAGCGGAAGGCTATCAGGTGCGCTATGTGAGTGAAGTGCTGGAGGTGAACTATCCTCCCGCAGACAATATTTATGCGGATGCCTCACAGCCCATCGGCTATATCAGCACCGAGAGCGCCCATATCGGATATAAGGCCAGGCTGTGGAAGGTCGTGACGCAGGACGGCGTGGAGGTCAGCCGTACCCAGGTCAACAGCAGCAGCTACAAAATGGTGCCCCGAAGCGCCACTGTAGGCGTCTCCACCGCCGATCCGCAGGCATATGCGGAGATCATGGCCGCTATCGGCACAGGCAGCATAGATCATGTAAAAAATGTGATCGCGATACTGACAGCGGCTGCCGCTCCGGAGGCAGCGCAGTAGAAGCATAGGCTTTACATAAGGATTGCCGGAGGATCGCCGGGAAATGAATACTGGAAAAATTTCGGGGAACATTTTAAAACGTTCCGTATTACGACAGCTGAAGACAGATAGAAAAGAGATAGTAAACGGCGCAGGTATAGGGGAAGACTGCGCCATTTTTTCTTTTTCGGACGGCCTCACCGTCTCCTGCATGCAGGAGGGCGCAGTGACCGTAGAGGGGGATGAGGAGAGCAGTCCGCCCGAATATGCTGTCAGGCATACCGTCGGCCGGCTGATACAGAAATGTGCAAATAATCTTGCCGCGGCCGGTTCAAGACCCGCAGCCGCTATGATCACGCTGCTTCTTCCGGAGACCGCAGAGGAATCCGATCTGAAGGCGCTGATGGCGGAGGCGGAGAAAAAGTGCAGCGAGCTTTCCATGAGCGTGGCCGGAGGGCAGAGCCGTGTGATGAGCGAGATTTCCGTCCCTGTGGCGGTGGTGACAGGCTTCGGCAGGATGTCCCCGGCGGATGCCTGTGCGGGCCATACGGTCAGAGCGGCCTCCCCCGGACAGGATGTGGTGATCAGCAAGTGGATCGGTCTGGAGGGGACGGCGTATCTGGCAAAATGCTGCCGGGAAAGGCTTCTCTCCCGCTATCCCGTCCGTCTGGTGGATGAGGCCGCAGGATTCGGACGGTATTTATCTGTGCTGCCGGAGGCAGCCACCGCCATGGAGTCCGGCGTTTGCGCCATGCACGACGCCTCGGAGGGAGGTATTTTTGCCGCTCTCTGGGAGCTGGCGGAGGGCGCGGGCGTCGGACTGACCATAGACTTAAAAAAACTGCCGCTGAGGCAGGAGACCGTGGAGGTCTGCGAGTACTGCCAGATCAATCCCTACAGGCTGCTGTCAGGCGGCTGCCTGGTCATGACTGCGCAGGACGGTCCCGGCCTGGCGGCCGGTCTGAACCGTAGGGGAATCCCGGCGACGGTCGTGGGAAAGGTGACGGACAGCAATGACCGGATCTTTCGGAACGGGGATGAGATCCGATATATGGATCGTCCCGGAACAGACGAACTGTATCGGTTTATGAGCGAAAAAGCGGCAGTGCCGAAAATATGAACGGCAATGCGATGATTTATGCCGCGCAGGCGGCGGAAAGAGAGGAAAGAATGAGAGAAGAATTACTCGCGGTGATAGAGAACAACAGCCGTATTGATCTAAAGGAACTGGCCGTCCTTCTGGGAGCGGAAGAGATCGATGTCGTGAATGAGATCGCAGCTATGGAAGCGGAGGGCATTATCTGCGGATACCACACTCTGATCAACTGGGAAAAGACCTCGATAGAAAAGGTCACCGCACTGATCGAGGTGCGGGTAGCGCCCCAGCGGGGACAGGGCTTTGACAGTGTCGCTGAGCGGATCTACAAGTATCCTGAGGTGCAAAGTGTATATCTGATCTCCGGCGGCTTTGACCTTATGGTCATTTTGGAGGGCAAGACGCTTCGGGAGGTATCCACCTTCGTGTCGGAAAAGCTGTCTACCCTGGATGCCGTACTCAGCACCGCCACCCATTTTATTTTGAAGAAATACAAGGATCACGGTTGTGAGATCGTACAGAAAAAAGAAGACGAAAGAGAGATAATCACGCCATGAGAAATCTGCTGTCAGGAGTTGTTGTGAACATTAAGCCTTCCGGCATACGGAAATTTTTTGATATTGTCAGTGAGATGAACGATCCGGAGGTGATCTCCCTGGGCGTGGGCGAGCCCGATTTTGACACGCCGTGGCACATTCGGGACGAAGGCATTTACTCCCTGGAGAAGGGCCGGACGTTCTACACATCCAATTCCGGGCTGATGGAGCTCCGTCAGGAAATCTGTAATTATCTGTACAGAAAACAGGGGATCACCTACGACGCGGCCCATGAAGTGCTGATCACCGTGGGCGGCTCCGAGGCCATCGATATCGGACTGCGGGCCCTGATCAACCCCGGAGACGAGGTGCTGATACCTCAGCCGAGCTATGTGTCCTACGAGCCCTGTGCTGTTCTGGCGGGCGCAAGACCTGTGATCATCGATCTGAAGGCGGAGAATGAATTCCGCCTGACGGCAAAGGAGCTGGAGGATGCCATCACCGATAAGACGAAGGTCCTGATTCTGCCCTTCCCGAACAATCCCACAGGCGCCATCATGGAGAAGGAGGATCTGGAAGCCATTGCCGAGGTCGTGCGGAAGCATGACCTGATCGTCATGTCCGATGAGATCTACGGGGAGCTGACCTACAAGGGAAAGCATGTATCCGTGGCCAGCCTTCCGGGCATGAAGGAACGGACCATCCTGATCAACGGTTTCTCCAAGGCCTACGCCATGACCGGTTGGAGACTGGGTTATGCCTGCGGTCCTGCGGATATTATCCAACAGATGACCAAGATACACCAGTTCGCCATCATGTGCGCGCCCACCACCAGCCAGTATGCGGCGGTGGATGCCCTGAAGAACGGCGATGAGGATATTGCACAGATGCGCACGGCATATGACCAGAGAAGAAGATATCTTCTCCACGCATTTAAGGAGATGGGACTGGAATGCTTCGAGCCCTACGGCGCTTTTTATGTGTTCCCTTCCATCAGGCAGTTCGGCATGACCAGCGATGAGTTCGCTTCCAGGTTCCTGGCGGAGGAGAAGGTGGCGGTGGTGCCGGGGACAGCGTTCGGCGACAGCGGCGAGGGATTTCTGAGGATCTCCTATGCCTACTCTCTGAAAAATCTTAAGGTAGCCATCGGCAGGCTGGAACGGTTCGTGCAAAAGCTCCGAGAGGAACCGTCATGAACATTGTATTACATCAGCCGGAGATACCGGGAAATACCGGAAACATCGGGCGGACCTGCGTGGCCACCGGCACGGCGCTGCATCTGATCGAACCGCTGGGCTTTTGCCTGGACGAAAAATCTCTGAAGCGTGCGGGCATGGACTATTGGCCGTTGCTGAATGTGCGCAGATATACAAATTTTCAGGAATTTCAATCCTGCAATCCGGGCGTCAAGATATGGATGGCCACCACAAAGGCCCGGCGTATTTACTCGGAGGTCTCCTACGGGCCCGACGATTTTATCATGTTCGGCAAGGAAAGCGCCGGCATACCGGAAGAAATTTTGGTGGAGCATGAGGAAAGCTGTATTCGGATTCCCATGCTCCCCGCCATCCGTTCTTTAAATCTGTCAAATTCTGTCGCCATAGTGCTGTATGAGGCACTGAGGCAGAACGGATATGAAAAAATGCAGAGAAAAGGCCGTTTGCACCGCCTGGATTGGGACGGCACACATTTATGAAAAGGTCTTGCTATTTTTGTGCGGAATATAATATAATAAAAGCATCAATTCTACTTAAATCAGCGGTGTGATTTATTTGTGCCAAGGAGGATGTATGACATTACAGGAATGTTACGCAAAATTGAACGGGGATTTTGAAGGAACTCTTGGACGGCTGTGCAGTGAAAAGCTGGTGGAAAAGTTCGCGCTGAAATTTTTGGCAGATGACAGCTTTGAACTGCTGGAGCAATCTATGGAAGTAGGAAATTACAATGATGCCTTCCGTGCGGCTCATACTCTGAAGGGAGTGAGCCTGAATCTTGGTTTTACCAAGCTGTATGAGGCGAGCGAGGAACTGACGGAGGCTCTGCGTGACGGAGGCAGGCCGGACAATGAAGAGCTTTTGCAAAAAGTGAGAGAAGAATATCAGCGGACGATCGCTCTGCTGCAGGAACTGCAAAATGGCTGATCCATCTGACGAGGGAACATGACTAAGGAAGAACAGGAATATTATCTGGATGCTGGCTTTACGCTGGATCAAATTAATGAAATACAAGATGGTCTTGAGCTTGGCCTTGATATCTCTGTGTATGCCAAGAAAGAATTTTTTGCCATCCAGATGCGTCAGATTCGGCTCGGACAGATAGAGAGACTCCCGGTCGAAGTCTATGCTTCCGTGGAATATGACTGGTTCCAGATGGAGGAGATCCGGCGGGGGCTTCAGGATGGGGTGGATATATCCGTGTATGCCAACCCATCTATTTCGTATGACCGAATGCGTCAGATCAGACTGGGCCTGAAAAGCGGCATTAATCTGGCCAACTATGCCAAGATGGACGCCGGTGTGCTCAGGGAGCTGCGAAAGGCACTTCTCTCCAAAATATACATTGTGGAATATATTCAGCAGGGCTATGATGCCGAACAGCTGGAACAGATCAGGATCGCACTGGAGAAACGCCTGAACATTGTTCCGTACCTGAACAAGGGGCTGCGCGGCGTTTCTATCCGGGAGATATGCGACGGCCTGGAAAAGGGACTGGACGTGTCCTGCTATGCGAAGGTAGATTTCAACTGGCAGCAGATGCGGGAGATTCGTCTGGGCATGGAGAACCGTATCGATGTGTCCTGCTACGCCAATCCTCTGTATGAGTGGCAGCAGATGCAGGAGATCCGTCTGGGGCTGGAGAACGGCATTGATATCAGCTCCTACCACACATTGATGTATACTGCCGCAGATATGCGGAAAAAGCGCCTGGCGCTCCAGGACCACGACATCGCATTTCTGACCGATGAGGAGACGCATTACGGGAATTTCGACGATCTGTCCATCACCGTCAGCAGCGATGAGATGGAAGCGTTCATCTTTGTTCCCGACAGCAGCAGGCTCTCAAAGTCACAGGTCATGAAGGCGCTGCAGTTCAGCGGGATCAGATACGGTATACTGGAGCCGGAGATCAACAGGCTGCTGAAGGGAAAATTTCGTGACGCCACTGTCATGATCGCCAAGGGAAAGCCTGCCACGGAAGGACCGGACGGCTGGTATGAATACTTTTTTAAGACCGATCTTGACAGACAGCCCAAGCTGCTGCCCGACGGCTCTGTGGACTTCTCCGAGATAGAGTGGTTCGAGTTCGTGCAGGCGGGCCAGCGCATCGCCGTCTATCACGGCGCGGAGATGGGAGCCTGCGGCTTCACGGTCACCGGCAGGGAGCTTCCCCCCAGAAAGGGCCGCGAGCGCAGCGTGCTCATAGGAAAAGGCTTTACGCTGTCGGAGGATAAGAAGACTTATACGGCGAACGTAAGCGGCCGCATTGAGCTGCATGGTAACAGATTAGACATAGATAAGACTCTGACGATAGACGAAGTAAGTCTGGCGACGGGAAATGTTACCTTTGACGGCAGCATATATATTGAAGGAAATGTCAGTATGGGTGTGGCGGTACAGGCCACGGGCGACGTAGTGGTCAACGGCTATGTGGAGTCCGCCAGCATTGAAAGCATTGAGGGAAATGTTTTTGTAAAGCAGGGCGTGAACGGCAACGGCGTCGGCCATATCAAGGCAGCGAAGGATGTGCACAGCAATTTTTTCGAGTCCTGCCAGGTGTATGCGGGCAATGAGATTCAGGCGGGCTACTGCCTGAACTGTGATCTGCACTCCGAAAATAGGATCGTCATCAGCGGCAGGAACGGTCAGCTGGCAGGCGGAACGGCGTATGCCAGGATCGCCATGGATGTGACTTATGCCGGGAACAGAGCGGGAATTTCCACAATACTGCGTCTGGGAGAGAACAATGAGATTTCCATGAAGCTGAAGGATGTGGAAGAGCGGATCGCGGAGGCGAACAAACAGCTTGAGATACTTCGGAATGCCTACGCGGATTTTCACGAGAAATATCCGCCGGAGGTCCGCAACACCATGGACATGTATTTAAAGATCGAGAGCGCTATCTTTACCAAGGAAAAGGACGTAGATGCGCTGGCGGCAGCCAAGAATGACATGGAGAATGAAATAAAGGCGGTAAAGCATGCCCATGTGATCGTTCACGATACGATATATGACGGAACCATGATTGAAATAAACGGTAAGCACTGGACCGCAAAGCAGGTGCGCGGTGTCAAGGTAACAAGAGTGCAGGACAGGATCGCTGTCTACAGGTTATGATACGAAGGACGGATTACGGAGGAACGGATATGCGCAACAAGATTTTGATCGTAGACGATCAGGAAATGAATCGGGAAATACTTACGGAGATCCTCAAGAATGAGTATTCCATCATGGAGGCGGACGGCGGAAGAAAGGCCATCTCCATGATTCAAAAGCATCAGAGCGAGATCGCCGTGGTCCTGCTGGATCTGGTCATGCCGGAGGTAGACGGATACGCCGTGCTGGAGGTCATGAAAAATCAGGCGTGGCTGAAGACCATTCCGGTGCTGGTGATCACGGCCGAATCCAAGGCCAGTGTGGAGAGCAGATGTTTCGAGATGGGCGTTTCCGATTTTATCAAGAAGCCCTTTGACAATGCGATCATCAGAAACCGCGTCAAGAACATTGTAGATCTGTTCACCTATAAGAATCATCTGGAGGAAAAGGTCGAAAAGCAGACCGAGACTCTGAAGAAGCAGTATAAGCTGCTGGTGATGCAGGCCGAAAAGCTGAAGGAGAGCAACACAAAGATCATCGATATCCTGGGTACTGTAGTGGAGTGCCGCAACCTGGAGAGCGGCGAGCATATCAAGAGAGTAAAGGATTTCACAAGGATCCTTGCGGAGCAGATGATGAATGATTATCCGGAGTATGAACTGACTCAGGACAAAATAGACATCATCGTATCGGCAAGCTCTCTGCACGACATCGGCAAGATCGCCATCCCCGACAACATTCTGTTAAAGCCCGGCAAGCTTACCAAGGACGAGTATGAGTACATGAAATCCCATACCACCAGAGGCTGCGAGGTGCTGAACAACATCCAGGATGTGTGGGATGAGACGTACAGCAAGGTCAGCTACGATATCTGCAGGCACCACCACGAGAGATACGACGGCAAGGGCTATCCGGACGGTCTGGCGGGAGAAGAAATCCCTATCTCTGCCCAGCTGGTCAGCCTTGCAGACGTGTACGACGCGCTGGTGAGCGAGCGCGTATACAAGAGCGCCTATTCGGACGACGAGGCATTTCATATGATCGTGTCGGGAGAGTGCGGCATCTTCTCTCCCAAGCTGCTGGAATGCTTCCGCAAGACCAAAAAGAAATTCGAGGCCATGAACAAGGCCCAGAAGCAGCAGCGGGAAAATTCATGAGCAGACAGAATATATGAGTACGACACAACCCATAAGAAATACGAAAGAACTGCATCGCTTTAAGGAATATTACCTGTATTTTGAACCGAATCCAAGGAATTACACCCTGATCGTGCTGGGGCTGAACACCGCACTGCGCATCCATGACCTGCTCCATTTGAAATGGAGCGACCTGTACCGGGACGGCAGGCTCAAAGATCATATCTATGTGATAGAGAGCAAGACGGGCAAGGAGAACCGGATCATCCTGAACCGGGAGGCAAGGTCGGTCCTGAACAGATATCACAGGACGGTGAGAGATTCCGGCAATCCCTACATCTTTTGCAGCGCCAGAAATTCTTCGGGACCTCTGTCGAGATCCCAGGCTTACCGTATCATTCGCAGGGCGGCCGAGCAGGTAGGGCTGACAGACCACATCAGCTGTCACTCCCTGCGCAAGACTTTCGGTTATCATGCCTGGAAACAGGGAACGCCGCCGGCGCTGCTCATGAGTATCTACAACCATTCTTCCTATCATATTACCCGCCGTTACCTCTGTATTGAACAGGAGGATAAGGACGAGGTATTTATGAAGATAAAATTATAGGAATTTTAAAGAATCACTTGAATGTAAGCGGTATGTGTGATAGACTTTATTCAAAGCATAATATTTCTGATTATTAATATTACAATTCTTTTTGTCTTATTTCTGAAAATCTATGCTTTTAAAACTATTCCATTTCAATTTTAAAAGCAGGAGATTTTCAACATTTTGATCTGCACGTCGTCTCCTGCAGAAAAGGAGGTGTGCGTGGGGAGGTTCTTATCATTAAAGTATGACTATGCTTTTAAGGAACTGTTTCAAAATGAGGAGGTCCGCCGTTATTTCCTCAGCGATGTGCTAAAGATCCCGCCGGAGGAGATACGTTCCGTGCGGCTGGTCAATACCTTTCTCAGAAGACGGCATCAAAGGCAGAAGCAGGGCATTCTCGATGTGGCCCTGGAAATGAACGATGACAGCAGAATAGACATTGAACTTCAGATCAGGACGATGGCTTTCTGGGACAGGCGCAGCCTGTTCTACCTGTCCAAGCTGTTTACGGACGGATTGCGTACCGGTCAGCAGTATGAGAGACTGAAAAGATGCATTTGTATCAGTGTGCTCGGTTTTGAATTGGACCGTGGAGAAGAGTATCATAAAGTATATCGTTTGCGGGACAGATTAGGACATGACTTTTCCGATATGCTGGAGATTCATGTGATAGAACTGGGCAAGCCCTTAAAGGGGACAGACAGAGTAGACGACTGGATCAGGCTGTTCAATGCAGAAACAGAGGAGGAATTGGACATGTTGAAAGCGCAGACCAAGAACAGAGGAGTCATAGAGGCAATCAAAGAGGTCAGGATCATGAATTTGGGACGAATGCTGCGAATGATGTATGAGGCGCGGCAGAAGGCAGCCAGAGACCGCTACGCCGAGGACTACTATGTGCGGGAGCAGGGTATAGAACAGGGAGAGGACAGAGTCAGCCGCCTGAATATCCGTCTGATGGAAGACGGCCGGTATGAGGACTTGAAAAAGGCGGCCGAGGACAGGACGTATCGGGAGAAGATGTACAAGGAATATAAGATATAAAATTTTTTTACAATTGCCCTAAAGTATTTCCGAACTCCGTCGATATACTTAGTGTAAGCAAGGATGCAACAAATTAAAATAAAATGTTGCATCGGGTTTATGGGAAAGGATCGGATGCGAAAGCTTAAAAGTCAGGGCCCGACAGGAGGGCAGACGCATCCGGTCACTGCAACCAAAAAACAGCATTACTGACGCAAAAGGATTTGCGCAGTCAAAACAAGGAGGTAAACTTATGATAGTACAACACAACTTAACAGCAATGAACTCCAACAGAATGTTGGGACTTACGAGCTCCTCACAGGCAAAGTCCACAGAGAAGCTGTCTTCCGGTTACAGGATCAACCGTGCGGCAGACGACGCAGCAGGCCTGTCCATCAGTGAGAAGATGAGAAAGCAGATCAGAGGTCTGACCCAGGCTTCCGCAAATGCACAGGACGGCATCAGCGCAGTACAGACCGCAGAGGGCGCACTGAACGAAGTTCAGGATATGCTGCAGAGAATGAACGAGCTGGCAGTTAAGGCAGCGAACGGCACCAACAGCGCCGACGACAGAAGCTATATCCAGGACGAGATCGATCAGCTCGTAACCGAGATCGACCGTGTATCCGAGACCACCAAGTTCAACGAGACCTATCTGCTGAAGGGTGATTCTGCTGCTGAGCTGAAGACCAACTTCAAGTATCAGTCTAATGCAGTGATCACGGCAGAGGATTACTACTATGTAGATTCCGAAGGTCAGGTTCAGAAGGTTGGCGCAGGCACTCTGGTAAGCGCACTGGATCCCAGCACCACATACTTCAAGAGCGATGAGCCCGGTCTGGTCGGCGATAAGCTTAGTGCTTCTCAGCTGGATAAGGTCACGGTTGTAGGAGTCACCAATGCTTACAAGAAAGTAGATGACAAATATGTATTGGTTGATCCTAATGAAGAGTACGTCAGCGGAGCTAAGTACTATTCAGTGACATTTACTACAAATGGTGAGGTAGGAACTGCGGCAGTCTATACTATTACCCCTGTAACTGCTGGGAAGGTAAAGGATGACAAGGTTACCGATAAGAATGGTGTAGCAGTAGCCAAGGGAACCATTATTGCTAAAGACGACATAGAGGACTACCGTTACGATGTCAAGGAAGGCATTCTCAACTATAAGGAGAAAATTACCACAGCCACCATGTCAACGGCCACCGGTCTGGTGCAGTTTGTCGACAAGGATGGCAACGAGATCGCATCCAACGGCCTGTATCGGTACCTGAATGACGACGGAACTCTAAAGGCAGACGGTGGTCTGTATATCAAGGCCGGCGATAAGCTCACCGCAGCTACTCAGGACGACGTAGATGCAATAGTGGACTATAGCGGAAAATATAAGGTAGGCGCTCTGAACCTGACACTGCATGTAGGTGCAGATGCTACCACCAACAACCAGATTTCCGTTGAACTGGACGCTATGAGCGCAGTAGGACTTGGCGTAGACGGTCTGAGAGTGGACGGCAACAACGACAAGAACGCCCTGAACGCTATCGAGACCATCAAAGAAGCGATCCAGAAGGTCTCCACACAGCGTTCCGCACTCGGTGCAGTTCAGAACAGACTTGAGCACACCATCAACAACCTGGACAACGTAGTTGAGAACACCACCTCCGCAGAAGCATCTATCCGTGATACCGATATGGCTTCCGAGATGGTCAAGTACTCCAATAACAACATTCTGGCACAGGCAGGTCAGGCAATGCTGGCACAGGCCAACCAGGCGAACCAGGGAGTTCTTTCCTTACTTGGCTAAACAAGTTGAATGTGGAGGCGCAAAGCTTCCGGCTATCAAAACTAAAAAGGGACGGCTTCGGCCGTCCTTTTTTAGTAATAGGGGCGTCAAGGCCCAAAAGAATAAGACAAAAATAAGACCGCGCAGGAAGGTGCGCAGAAACGGGGTCCCATATGAGCGAGAAGATACTGCTGACCATCACCATGCTGGTGAGCGACAGGGAGGATACCATAGAGAAATGCATGAAGTCGCTGGTACACCTGCGGGAGGCCGTGCCCAGTGAGCTGATCGTGGTGGACACTGCAGGCGATCAGGTGTGCATGGACATCGTGAGACAGTACACGGACAACATCGTGAGATTCGAGTGGTGCAACGACTTTGCCGCCGCCAGGAACGCAGGGGTAAAGAGGGCAAAGGGCGAGTGGCTCATGTTCCTGGACGATGACGAATGGTTCGAGACCACGGAGGAGATCGAGGATTTCTTCCTGTCCGGAAAATATAAAAAGTACAACGGTGCCGCATATATCGTAAGAAATTACCATAATACAGAAGGCACTAGTTGGGGAGATTTTGAAGCTCTCCGTCTTGCCAGACGCACGAAGGACACCAAGTTCATCGGAAAAGTACATGAATATCTTTCTCCGCTCGGTCCGCCCCTTTATTATATGGGAGACTATGCACATCATTACGGCTATGTGTTCTCCAGCACTCAGGAGAGGAACGAACATTCTTGGCGAAATATTCAATTACTTTTAGACATGCGCAAGGCTAACCCTCGGAATATCCATGTGATGGGGCAGCTCATTCAGGAATACGAAGGGGTGAGAGAATATTTTTCCGCTATCGAATTGTGCAAGGAAATATTAAAAACTCCCGGTTGTTGGAAGGATACTTCCGATGCCCGCTATGCCACCTACGCGGCCATGACGGAGGCAAAGCTCTATGCCCGCCAACATCGTTATGAGGACGAATATCAGTTTGCTAAGGATCTTCTGGAAAATCCTGAGATCACTCTTCTGGCGCGGGGGCTTCTCAATAACTTTATCATTATTTGCTGTTATCACATGGAAAAATATGAGGAAGCGCTGGAATACATTGAAAAATACAGGGAGTCCTATGTGGAGTGGGAGGCATATCCGGATAAGAAACTTTTGGACGCCTTTTCCGCCTGCGCAACATACATGGAGGAGAGCGAACAGAAGCGCTTTGCCCTGCTGCGGATCCACATGCTGGTGCTGTGCGAGAAATGGCAGGAAGCAGGGGCAGATATCCTCTCCCTGGCTTGGGAGAGCGATGATCGGAAGATCCTGCAGGAGACTCCCAAGGATGTCGTGGATATCCTGAAGAACCTGCCCTACGATCCGGAGTTCCTAGACGTTGTTAAAATACTGCAACAGTCTATTGAGTACAGCCGTGACATGTATAAGGCCTATGACGTTTCCGCTCCAGAGGAGAGACAGCGGCTGATGGAATACTTTTCCCTTATTCCTCCCAAGGATTCCAAGATGTGCCTGTACCACCTGATCTACGCAGGGGAGAAGGAGGATCTCAGCTTGGCCGTGCCTGCACTGGAAAAGATGCGGGAATGCAACTTCCCGTTCTTCCTGCCGGATAAGGAGTACTGGGACAGCCTGCGGAAGCTGAACATCCAGGTGAACTCCTACATGGACTCCCTGAGCGCTTATGAGTGGATGGAGCTGGCCAGGAGACTCTGGGCGGAGATGGCCCTGGAGACCTGCGAGTCCGCCTATCTGTGCCTGATCCAGGGGCTGGAAAAGACCGAGCTCCGCTTCCTGTTCCTGAGCGCACTGATGATGGAGAAGCGTCTCTTATCGGAACTCGCCCCGCAGGAAGATAAGACTTCCGGTCAGGACGAGGCCGCGGTCGATCTGCAGACAGAGACGGCGGAGGAGCCGGATGACGGCACAGGGGTACAGTGGGCCGCTCCCGATGACGGAAATACAGAACAGAAACAGACGGACGATGCGGAGGAGAGTCTCCGGTTCGCATGGCAGTTCCTGGCGGTGGAGGAACTCTGGGACAGGCTGAGCCAGATCTCTCAGTACTGGGTATCCTGTGCGGCCTCTCTCTACCGTGAAGATGTGTTCCTGGGGGATCTGATCGAGGCGATCCCGCCTGCCTATCGGTTCGGCTGGTACATCATGCAGGCGAACGCCGTAAAGAACGAGAACAACAGCCTGTTCCTTCGCAAGATAGCGGATGCTGCCAAAGCATATCCTCTGATGAAAGAGCTCTGCAAGAAGATCATAAAGAATGACTGACCGGCATGCGCCGGAACAGTCTCAAAGGGTAATAAGGAGTGCATCAGGGATGATGAGCAAAGACCAAAAGAAACAGATAGAGGAGCTTGCACTTTTGCTCGGACAGGCTCATGGAGAGATCAGAAAGGCCCTTTCCGCACAGGAGGCGGACACGGCGCTGCGGCTCCTGGAGGACTGCCAGAGCAGCGCGATCCTTCTGGGGGAGCAGATCGAGCAGACGCAGGGAGAAGACTTTGTCACCGTCAGATATCTGGAAGAGTACTGCGAGCAGGTCTATCAACTGTATCTGCTTCTGGAACGGGAAAAGGATACAGATCGGGAAACAGAATACGGACAGGAAGCAGCTTCCGGGATCGATGAGCTGGACGCGCAGGCAGAACAGATCGCGGAGAGCATCCGCAGGGATATCCCTACCCGCCGGGAGGCCGTATTCCTGCCCTATAAGGTCTCCATGTGGGACGCCTTGGAGAGCGTCTGGCAGGCAGCGGATGCGGATCCGGAATGGGACGCTTATGTGATTCCTATCCCTTACTATGACAGAAGACCTGACGGCAGCCTGGGACAGCTTCACTATGAGGGCGGTCAGTTCCCTGATTATGTCCCTGTGACAGGATACAGAGACTATGATCTGGAGAAACACAGGCCGGATGTTGTCTTCATTCACAATCCCTATGACGGCTATAACCGTGTGACCAGTGTATATCCTGATTTTTACTCTGATGTGCTCAGGCAGTATACGGATCGGCTTGTGTATATTCCTTATTTTGTGACCGAAGAGTTCGATTTCAAAGACACACAGAGAATACATTCCTTTGCTCATTTTTGCTTGACACCGGGCGTCATTTATTCAAATAAGGTTTTTGTACAATCGGAGAATGTGCGTCAGGTATATGTTGATGTCCTGACGAAGGAATATGGCGTGAATACAAAAAAGCGTTGGCAGGATAAAATTTATGGAATCGGTTCTCCCCAAATAGAGAAAATCCTCCGTACAAGGAAGGAAGATTTGACGCTGCCCTCTGATTGGCAGAAAGTCATCTATAAGCCTGACGGAACGCCGAAGAAAATTATATTGTACAACACCAGCATAGGTTCCTTGCTGCAGGCGAGAGAAAAAATGCTGGACAAAATGCGTAATGTATTCCGAATATTTAAAGAAAATCAAGAGGAAACAGCAGTGCTTTGGAGACCGCATCCTCTGATCGGCGCCACTATCGGATCCATGCTGCCGCAGCTGTGGGAAAAGTATCAGGAACTGGTAAGGGAATATCGGGAAGAAGGGTTCGGGATATACGATGACACGCCGGATACGAACAGGGCAATCTGCCTTTGCGATGCCTATTATGGAGATGCCAGCAGTCTAGTGATTTTGTGCGCGACAAGGGGCATTACCGTGATAGTTCAGGACGCAGATATCAGATTAGATGAAGAAAAGGTATTGGCGAACGAATGCTTTGAACATGAAAATCCGGAAACTGCTTTAAAACAACAACAGAAAAAGTTTTATTATACGGAAAGCACAACGATGAATCTATATTCCCTGCTTAGAACTCCTGTGGCTGACTGTGGTCATACGGACGATGTTGCATACTGCGGTAATGCGATATGGAATGAGTGCAAGGTATAGACCAATCGTTCCGGCCATTCAGATACTGACGAAAGGGGAAGCAATTCATGCAAGCAATCATTTTAGCAGCAGGTATGGGGCGGCGCCTAAAAGAACTGACACAGAACAATACGAAATGTATGGTAAAAGTAAACGATGTGACGCTGATTGACCGTATGCTTCATCAAATAGAAAAACTGCATTTATCAAGAATTATTATTGTCGTAGGATATCAGGGGGACAAGCTGATCGATTATATCAGCTCCCTGAATATACAGACACCGATTCTCTATGTGAATAATCCTGTTTATGACAGGACCAATAATATTTATTCTCTGTTTTTGGCAAAAGATTATCTGTGCAGGGAAGACACGCTGCTGTTTGAATCGGATCTTATTTTTGAAGATTCTGTGATTGAAACCTTAGTGAATGATCCGCGGGATACTCTGGCGCTGGTGGACAAGTACGAAAGCTGGATGGACGGCACCTGTGTTAAGCTTGCGGAAGACGATACAATAGAGATGTTCGTGCCGGGAAAAAACTTTAGATATGATGAGATTAAAGAGTATTACAAAACAGTAAATATCTACAAATTCAGCAAACATTTTTCAGAAACTTACTATGTGCCGTTTCTAAGCGCCTATCAGTCTGCTCTTGGTGAAAATGAGTACTATGAACAGGTACTGCGCGTAATCACTATGTTGGATCAACCGGTAATCAAAGCAAAACGGCTGAGTGGAGAAAAGTGGTACGAGATTGACGATATTCAGGATTTGGATATTGCGGAATCTATTTTTACTCCGGATGAAGGAGTCAGAGTGAACCTGCTCCAGGGCAGATATGGGGGCTATTGGCGGTATCCTAATCTGATCGATTTTTGCTATTTGGTGAACCCGTATTTCCCTCCGAAAAAGATGATCGATGAGATACAGGCAAGCTTTTCCACTTTATTAACGCAGTATCCTTCCGGTATGAAGGTCAATTCTCTTCTGGCTGCAAAAAACTTTGGGGTACGGCAGGAAAATATACTGGTCGGGAACGGGGCAGCGGAACTGATAAAAGAATTAATGCATATTCTTCCGGGGAAGTTGGGCGTCGTTCGTCCTACTTTTGAAGAATACTCACATCGACGAAAAGAGGAGGATATTATTGCCTACTGGCCCAAGAATGAAAATTTTTCCTACGGGTATGCTGACCTGAAAAATTATTTCGCGGATACGGGGATAAAGAGCTTAATTATAATCAATCCGGATAACCCTTCCGGCAATTACATGAAGAAGAAAGAATTGCTCGAGCTGATTGGCTGGACGAAGGAAAAAGATATTAAGCTGGTGATTGATGAATCATTCTCCGATTTTGCCGACGAGGACGACAATTCTCTTTTAGATGATAGCATACTGGAACCAAACGATCATCTGTTTCTGGTGAAAAGTATTTCAAAATCGTATGGCGTTCCGGGTCTGAGGCTTGGAGTGCTGGCATCCGGCGACATGGAAACGATCGATCGTCTGAAAAGGGATGTGGCGATCTGGAACATTAATTCATTTGCCGAGTTTTTTATGCAAATTGAAGAGAAATATAAAAAGGATTATGCGGATGCGCTTAAACGGTTCCGAAGCGAAAGAAAGCGTTTTGTCACTGCCTTGTCCGGCGTCAAGGGGCTTCGGGTCATACCGTCCCAAGCCAATTTTATTATGGCGGAGCTGACCAACGGTATCCAGGCGGAAGAACTGACGCGCCGGCTGATCGTGAACAATAACATATTAATAAAAAATCTTTATCCGAAGATGAACCATGAGGAAAAACAGTATATCCGGCTTGCCGTCAGGACGACAGAAGAGAACGATCGGCTTGTTGACGCTTTGAAAAGCAATTTGCTGAGGGAGGAATCGTAAAATGAAGGTTTGTATTGTTGGAGGAGGGCACATAGGCACTACGCTGGCGTGCTATGTTAAGCATACAAATCCTTCTATGTATATTTCTATATTTACAGGACATCCGGAGAAATTTTTTCAGAGAATCAAATGCAATGACTGGGAAAAGAAGATCTCATATGAAGTATGTCCTGATTGTGTGTCCGCAGACCCGTCCGTTGCGTCGAAAGGAGCGGATATCGCATTTATTGCTTTACCTCATTTTGCAGTAGAAAAGGCATTTCAGGATATATCGCCGTTTGTATCTGAAAATGCGTTTATCTGTGTGTTGCCCGGAGGCGGAGGGTGCGAGTTTTATTTTGATAAATACTTTACGCATAAGCAATCGCTTTGCGGTTTTCAACGAGTTCCATTTACGGCAAAGCTTGAAATCTATGGCCAAGAAACTAACTTAAAGAGTTGGAAGCCTTATAGCGTCGTGGGTACGCAGAAAAGGGGACGGATCGATGAGGCTTGCAGCAGGATCGAATCCTGCGGGTTGAAGACAAAAAAGGCAGAGAATTACCTGTCGGTGGCCTTGACTCCAACGAATCCGATTCTGCACACGTCCAGAACATATGAAATATTCGGAGCATATAGCCGAGATTACATATTTGCTGATAAGTGCAAGTTTTATGTGGGCTGGACCGATGAGGCTTCTCGTACCCTTTTGGCTATGGATTCAGAACTACGGGAATTGCTGTCTCACATAACAGAGTTAGATACAAGCGCTATCCGACCGCTGACAGAACACTATGAGGCTTCTACGGTAGAACAGATGACAAAAAAGATTAACAGCATTGCGACATTCCAATCGGTATATGCTCCATTGAAGCCATTGGAAAATGAGACAGGTTTTGTTGCAGATACGGATTCAAGAATGTTTACGGAGGATTTCCCGTGGGGGCTTTTGATTATTCGGGAATACTGCAGCTTTTTCGGTACAAAAGCGCCTATGATGGATAAAATTTTGTCCTGGTACGCCCGCTATATGGGACTGAACTGGTATGTAGACGGAGAGCTTGTGGGGAAAGATTTAAAAAATACCGGCATACCACAGCGTTACGGCATCAACAATAGAAGGGAGCTTTTGATCCATTATCTGCAATGAAAAGCCGTTATAAAGCGTATGCGGCAGAAGAAACAGCAGATGCGCGGTAAGCAGAAAGGAATGACTGACGATGGGTAAAAAAATTGCCAATGTAATATTTGATATTACCAAAAAAATGCGAATCAGATTTTCTCCTCCAATGTACAAAATGCCGCCGGAATATCGAATCAAAAAAGATATGGATGTATTTGAGCATACATTTGGCTACAGGTTCGACTTACATGAGGCAAAAACCTTTACAGAAAAGATTCACACATATAAGCTGCTGTACGCCGACCCTGCAATTGGAAAAATTGTCGATAAATATGAATTTAAGACATATATCAGACAAAATTTAGGGGCTGAGAGTTTTTGTGCAAAAACCTACGGCGTGTATACGGACATAGATGAATTTAAGAAAGCCTGGGACAAATTACCACAGGAATTTGTGTTGAAATCTACCATTTCAAGCGACGGGAAAAATATTATCTTTGTAAAAAAGAAGGAAGATGCTGACTTTCACTCCATCTGCAGAGAAGTAAAAAAATGGTTCAACCCGCGTAATACCTTGCTGAATTCCTTTAGTTTAGGATATTACAGCCAACAGCCCAGAGTGCTTGCTGAAGAATGGCTTCATGTATTCAGCGACGGCGGTAACTTGAAGGATTATAAATTTTTCTGCTTTGACGGTGAGGTCAGATTCGTTTATACAACTTCCAGAACCTTTGTTGATAATGATTATCCCCGCACTTTTTTTGACTTGAACTGGAACAAGATAGATGCGTCTTTAGGATATCATCCGACCGCAGAAACAGCAGAGAAACCGAAACACTTTGATGAGATGATCGAAATTTCCAAGAAATTATCAAAGGGTTTTCCTTTTGTCAGAATGGATTTTTATGATTCGGAAGAAATGCCTATGTTAGGAGAAATGACTTTTTATCCCACGGGAGGTTTTATGCCGATCAAGCCGCACTCATTTGATCTGGAGTTGGGAGAATTGATGAAGATACCAGAGGAAAAGCTTCTGTGTTGAGGACGGTTAAAATGGACTTGGAAGAAAAAAAGAGAGAATTGATCCTCTATGATTTCTGTGGCACGATCGTAGATTTCCAGACAGGGAATGCCTTTGTGAGATATGTATTGAATAAAAAGGGGATTCCTGCCGATTTCTATGAGAAATTACGTATTTTTCTCAATAAAATCGGTTTTATAAAACATTTTAACTATATTTACCCTAAGATAGCGATCAATAAGTCATTGCTGTTGTACCAGCTGCGAGGATTGAAGTATGAAGAATTAAATGAGCTGGCATATCAGTATTACGAAGAACGGATAAAGCCCCATTTCATCGGTGCAGTGATTGATACCATAAAAAAGCATCATCTGAATAAGGCACTAATTATATTAAATTCTGCCGGTTATGCTATCTACTTAAAATATTTTGCGGAAGAATTTGATATACCGATTTTGCTTGCCTCTGAATTTGAGTATAGAAACGGAATTTTTACGGGAAAGGTATTGGGGAAAGATAACTATGGACAGGAAAAAGTAAGACGGCTAAGGCAGTATTTGGGCGAAAAAGAATTTGCTGCAAACTTTTCCGGGATAATAGGATATTCGGACTCTTATTCGGATATGCCCATTTTAAAATGTTGTGATCATGTGGTCTGTGTGAATAGAGGGCCTTGTCCGGAAAAGTGGATGATTGATTTGGGAGCGGATATAATTTGCTATTAACTGTATGATATTACGGAGGAAAAATAATGAGTTACATTAACAAATATCTTAGAAATTTCAAGCCCTATAATGTAGCTTCACATAAGATCTGGCAGGTAGAACCATTTGAACGGGACAATATATTAAAGCTTGATTGGAATGAAGCTACGATTGCTCCTGCTCCTCAGGTTACAGAAAGACTTAAAAAATTAGTTGACGAGGGATTCTTTTTAAATCTCTATCCGGCAACCAATAACGGACATATCATAGAACTGTTGTCGCAATATACGGGAATCGATTCTAAACACCTGCAATATTTTGCAAGCTCTGATTCTTTGGAAGAATATATTGCTAAATTGTTCATATCAGTGGGCGATCCGGTACTTCTTCTATGGCCAAGTTATGATAATTTCAGGTTGACGGCACAAGTGGCAGGAGCCCATGTGATGTTTTATGAGATGAATGGGGATTTTAAATTTGAGCCGAATACTTTTGAGGATGTAATAGACCGGAAGAACCCTTCGCTGGTCTACATCTGCAATCCCAATAATCCGACGGGAATTCAGCTGCAGCCTGATTACATAAAATATCTTCTGGAAAAATATTCTCAGACGATGTTCCTGATTGATGAAGCGTACTGGGAGTTTAGCGGTATAACCTGCCAGGGACTGGTCACACAATATGATAATATACTCATTGCCAGAACTATGTCTAAGGCATTTGCGTTAGCGAATATAAGATTTGGCTATTTGATTTCCTCGGAAGAAAATATACAGTTTATCTCAAGTATTCGGAATCCTAAGAATATTACCACGTTCGCACAAGAGGCAGTCATCGGAGCTTTGGAAAACCTTGATTATATGTGGGAATATGTGAAACAGGTCAGGGTGGCACGCGACCATTTTATTAAGTCCATAAACAGCCTTTCGGGAGAAAAATTTCAAGCATATGAATCGCAGGGGAATTTTGTATTGATAAAATGCTGCGATCAGTTGACGAAACAGGAAATTATGTCACATTTACAAAGAAAAAATATATTTGTAAGAGATCTGAATCAAAGTGACACAGTAAAAAACTGCATACGAGTGTCTATAGGATTGCAGGCCCAGATGAAAAGGGTCATTGATTGCTTTGAAGAGTACTGTAAAACATAATTGTTTCATACAGAGGCTTATGATGTTTTATTTGATTTTCAATCTAACTCAAAATATTATTATGGGAGGAAATTATCATGGATAACAACAGACGCGGTAAATGCATTCTTTGGGGCTGTGGATTGATGGGGGGCAAATCTTCGGGCCTCTGTGCAGTAATCATCAGATGGATATTATAGCCTATACGGATTCTGACAGTAAAAAATGGGGCGGCCAAGTACATGGCGTTCCGATTGTCCCGCCGGAGCAGCTTTTTGAATTGGAGTATGACTGCATAATGATTGCGGTCTATTCTCCTGATTACATCAGAGACATTAAGAAGAAGCTGATAGATATGGGTATCTCGGAATCAAAAATTATTACATTGGTGCTGGAACCGGATTTTATTGATATATTTGTAAATCAGCGAATCAATTGGATCAAAGATTTTGCACAATTCTGCTATGAAAGAAACGTTGGGGGCAACGTGGCTGAGTGCGGCGTATACCTAGGTGAATGTGCCAAGTTTATAAATCGGTTTTTTTACGATCGGAAGCTATATTTATTTGACACATTTGAAGGGTTCGATGCGGCCGATGTTGAATATGAAAAGAATTTAAATAATCAGGCATATAATAATAGCCAGTATGCTCAAAAAGGTATTTTTACGGACACAGATATGAAGATGTTAATGTGCAAAATGAAATATCCTGACAATATTGATATTCGCAAAGGCTATTTTCCCCAAACGGCTTCAAATGTGGAAGATAAGTTTTGTTTTGTCAATTTAGACATGGACTTATATCTGCCCATGCTCAGCGCATTGCGCTTCTTTGGGGACAAAATGGTTGACGGCGGCTGCATTCTTTTGCATGATTATTTTCATCCGGAGCTGCCCGGAGTGAAAATGGCAGTAGAAGCATATGAAAAGGAAATAAACGGATCTCTGCATAAGTTGACAATTGGAGACGGCTGCAGTCTTGCATTGATTTTTTAGCCCTTATCAATGTAAAGTATAAAATTCCAATGGAATTTTATACTGCAATATATAGACTGTATGTATCCCGGTTACCACTTTTATCTGCGGCACAATGGAGGGAACCTGATTTCTACGGAGTTTGTACTGCTGTGCAGGGCGGACGGGTAACGCTATCTCACCGGATACCATACTCCTTCAATAGCTCTTCCAGATAGGTCCGGTCCTTGGCGGCGCGTTCCAGGTCTTCCAGCCGATTGTCCCGGCTCAGACACAGGTTCAGGCGGCTGATCTGTTCCATACCTTGTTTCATGCCCTGCTGTATGCCCCATTCCATGCCCCCTGCATGGCCCCATTCCATGCCCTGCTGCAGTCCTTCCATGCGGACATATTCGTCCCGTGCATACCGGTCCCGTATGTGTTTCATATGTCCTTCGTAAAGTGCCCGAATGGTCTTGATTAAACTCATGATCCTTACCTCTTTGATGGCTTCCGGTATTCCCGGATTTTTGGTGGTGGTCTGCAGCATATTCAATTCCTCCTCTGTCTTTGCGTTGAACAGCCTGATCCAGTCGTCCATGGGATCCGTGCCGTTCAGCGGTTTTCCAACTCCCGGATCTTTTGCTGCAGTTCGGAGATGAGATTATCCTTCTGTGTCAACTTGGCATTCGTCTGCGTCAACTTGGCTTTCGTCTGCGTCAACTCCATATCCTTCCGGTCGATCTTCGCCTGCATCTCGTCCATCATATAATACACCGTGTTCCGGTCCATTTCCTGCAGTTCCTTGGAATACATACTCATCACTCCCTCCAGATCCAGACACATCCGATACAATTCTGCATACATGTCCTTAAACTCAGGATAGTCCTGTGTCAGCCGCAGAATCCACTCCGGCTCATCCATGCACAGAAACGCCAGCCATGCCTCCAACCGATCCCTGATACCTCTATTTTGTAGGATTTCCTTAAGTATGTCAAGAGAAATAAAAATATATTTTTAGAGCAGCAGGAATAATAACACTATTAAAAAACTTTAGTACCAAAAGCAAAAATTTTTTCTTGCAATATTACATTTTATATGATAGCATATACTCAAAGCATAATATTTCTTTCAATTAATCAGTAATTCAAACGATCATTTCTGTGTCAGAAAATCTTGTGCTTTTAATTCATTTCCAACAATTTAAAAGCAGGAGATTTTCCACACGGTGATTGCGGATCATTGGAAGCATGACGGCCATCTCTCCTGCAGGACAGGAGGTATTGTATGGCTGATATCATTTCACTACAGTACGATTTCAGTTTTAAGCATCTGTTTCTCAATGAGAGCATCCGCCGGTATTTCGTCAGTGACGCTCTGGGGCTGCCCCTGGAGGAGATCCGGTCCGTGCGGCTCGCTAACCCGTACTTGTGGAAACGTTTTCGGAAGCAGAAGCAGGGAATTTTGGACGTGCTCATCGAGCTGAACGATGACCGCAAGGTAAATGTGGAGCTCCAGATTAAGATGCTCTCCCACTGGGACAGGCGAAGCCTGTTCTATCTGTCCAAGATGTATACGGAGGACCTGCTGATCGGGCAGAAGTATTACAAACTGAGGAAATGCATCAGCATCAATATCTTAGGATTCAATCTGGATGACCGACCGGAATACCACAAGGTATACCGCCTGCGGGACGAGACGGGGCACGAATATTCGGACATGCTGGAGATCCGGGTCATTGAGCTGAACAAACCGCTGAACGGCACGGATCCCATGGACGACTGGATCAGGCTGTTCAACGCAAAGACAGAGGAGGAATTGAATATGCTGCAGACCACCACCAAAAATCCGGGAATACTGGAAGCCATCAAAGAGGTAAGGATCATGAGCTTGGGCAAGACCATGCGGGCGCTGTACGAAGGACACATGAAACAGATACGGGACCAGTATGCACGGGACGAATATGTCCGCACGGAAGGCATAGAACAAGTGAACCGTCTGAATCTACGTCTGATCGAGGACAACCGGCTGGAGGATCTGGAACGTGCCGCCAAGGACCGGACCTATCTGGAAGAGCTATTGAAGGAGTATGGTATCCGGTGAGATAGCGCTATCCTTCCGCCCTGCACAGCAGGACAAATTCCGTAGGGATCAGGTTCCCTCCATTGTGCCGCAGATAAAAGTGGTAACCGGGATACATACAGTCTATCATGAAGGGAATCTTCCATATATCCTCATAGCCGTGGTAAACACAGATTGCCAGTCCCGGATGGTACTGACATATGGTCTCCCTGCAGCCGAGCAGCGCGTCCTGTTCCGCACCTTCGATGTCCATCTTTATAAGGGTGGGAATGTCTTCCAGATCTTGATCCAGAGTTACGATCTCCACTTGCTGCCCCCCCTGTTTGGCAGTCTCTCCCCCAGAAGCCCCCTGCAGCTTATTGGCAGAAAAATCACTATTACTTTCGAGCGTCATTTTTCCGGGTTCCCGTCCTACGCCCTTCTGCCGGATAATCATATCGTGCAGATGTGCCGTGTTCCGCTTCAGGATGCGGCAGCTATCTTCTGTGATCTCGTAAGCGTAGATCTTCCGGTAACCGTTCCCGTAGGCGTCTACATATTGTTGGATGGAATCCCCTATGAAAGCTCCCACGTCCACAAATAAGCCGTCCTGATTATCCGGAAAAATATCCGGCTCATAATAATCCGGGAAGATCGACTTTACACGGACCAGTTCATTAATGTCAAGAAAGGCCCAGTTCTTTAAGATGGCGAACAATGTCTGTTTGGACAGATAATCCTCCAGACGGCGGTACAGCCACAAAAAATCATAGCTGTGCTGCTTCAGGACCTGAACGCGCAATATCAGGGTAGTATCGTCCCCGTGTTCCGGATCGAAGGTTCCCCATAAGGGGAAGCGGGAAAAATAATTTATAAAATTATGGTAGGCGTTTGGATTGTTCTGTTTCCACTGTGCCAGAACATATTTCATCTGGTCCAGCAGCTTCTTCTCATCGCATTTCCACACATAGCGCAACAGTTCCAGAAAGTCTCTGTCATACCGATTCTGCGGTCGAAAGGGATCCCGGATCTCCTCAAGGATATGAGATGCCGTGATCAGCCAGTAACTGTCCGGAAGCCCGTCTATGTCTATGGTCCTTTGCAGGGAACAGTGAAGCTCCTGTTCCAGGACACGAGTCACTTCTTTCCTTCCCAGTTCAATGTCCTGCAGAATGCTCTCATCAGAAGTCCGTTGATAGTATTCCAACGCTTCTTCCACAGTGGTAAGCATTTCCCGTACTGCTTCCCATTTTTCCTGATCCATTTTCATCTTCACACCCTCACAAAATATTATCTTTCTTGTTGTCAGTCAGATTCTGTGCTGCCTGTTCCGAATTTTCTCCGCCGCCCGATATGCCCTGTAACCTAACGCAGTGCCTCTTCCAGCCAGTCCAGAGAATACTGCTTCTTTACGGCCAGCTCCGCCCGAATCGTATTATAGTCCGGTTCTTCCAGATATTTTTCAAGATCCTCCGATCTGACCTGATCCAATTGCTCCAGAATGCGCTGCCCGATACCGGTAAGCTCCTGAAAGAGAGAAAATCGGTCAGGCTGGCGGTTCACAAAAGTCACGAACCGTTTTTCAAAGATGACGGAAAAGCAAGTTCCATGGAAAGAATCCGTGATCACGAACCGGCAGTTCTTCATGTAATAGATCCAGTCCTCTACTTCGATGTCCCCTTTTACATTGTCGAATTCCAGGATATGCCGATAAAGATCTCGTTTATCTGGAGGATTCTCTGATACATTGACGATCTTTATTCCGCCGAGCAGCTTTTGGATCTCCTTACAGATCCTTCGCTTGTCCGGCGTCGGGTTCAGAATGTACGCCATGATAAAGGGTTCTTCCTCCCGTACCCTTGCATTGCGGGCCAGCACATCATAATCCTCACCGTCCAGTAAGAATACCGGATCCAGCACCTGCACAGCCTCCACGCCGTATTTTTCCCTGCACAGGTCTACGCCGAATCCCTCTCTGACGGATATCTTATCAAAGCGCTGATACAGTGCTGTATATTCTTCTGCCGGAGGCTCCGCTCCCACCTTGCCAAAGGAAGCGGCGTAAGCAAGTTTGCGCTTGTCGTCTCTTACGAAGTCTAGCTGGAAGCAACGTCCGTATCTAAATATCTTTTCAAAATCATAATTCCACGTCTGGTCGCAGCCGACCATAAAAGTATCACAGCAAGCCTGCAGCTGATCATTCTGTCCGAAGCGGAAATAGTCAGAGCTTAACTGATAATATTCTTTTGCAAAGCGTTTAAAACGTTCATAGGGCTTCATGCTCACCGTGTCAATGACCAGAACGGAATGCTTCCTGCTTAAGATCTGGTGCAGTGCATAATTGGTCAATGCGTTCCCGTAATTGACGGACCACATTACTACGAGCGCAATATCAAAGTGAAGGTCTGCATAGGACGCATGGATTGCCTGCAGCAGCGTTTTCCCGGTCATATGGGCATACAGCAGCTCGCTGTATTTTTGTTTTGGTACCGAATACAGTATGGAAGGATTCTGCATAAGAGCACCTTGCGTAGGAAATGACTTCACCTGACAGAAGGATTCCTTTATCTGTCGGTACATTTCGATTCCCTTTTTTGTATTCAAGGTGATGACGGAGGTCCCTGTACCGTCGTCCATCGATGTGTCCAGCGCTTTGATCCCCCAGAAATCTCCCAGCATCATATCACTGTATTTCTTATCTTTGAATCGGCACTGATAACAGCTGTCACGTAAGATCCAGTTGCGCAGGAAGGCTGCCATATACGGTTCATGCTGCTCTCCGATATAGGCATTCCCGTTCTTAAACTTTATGTACAGTCCGGTCGTCCAGCCAAATATGCTCTTTTTTCGGAAACTCACCTCCGCAATCTTACCCTGCGATTTTGTAAACTCCCGTAAATATTTCTCAAATACCATCGGCGAGGGCACTCCGTGGCAGACGACCTCCGCCGTATATAGTCCCTGAGGCTCGGACCCCAAGAAGGCCCTCAGGCCCGCTATCTGACAGGCGCAACCGGTAAAGAGCACTTTTTCGCCCTGTTCCAGAAGGTCCCGTATTTTCGCGTAGATTCCCTGGGTATCGCTCTGGACGTATTTGGAAGTCTGCATCCGCCTGATGTCTTCTGGCCGGTCGCTGACGATGTGCCGTACATGAAAGTTCCGGTCGAAGATCGCTCCGGCTACATGCCCCCCCGACTGCAAAAAGGTTCTGGCTAAAAGAGGGAATACACCGCCGGAGGAACTCTCCCGACGGTCCTGCTCTGACGCCTGTACGGCAAAGCACTGTTTAGGTATAGGTGCGCTGGAGAGCTTCTGCAGGGCAGGACAGCACTGCCTGCATCTGCCGCAGGAAATGCACTTCTCCTTATTTACGTGAGGGATTGGAAATCCCTTTGTATTGTAGACCATGGTGATCGCATGGACAGGACAGATGTCGGCGCAGCCGCAGCATCCCACGCAGGCATCCCCTTCCCCGTCTATGCATTCCGCGGAAGGCTGCGGTCTTCTCCCCTCATAGTCCGTCCGCTCCAGGAAGTCCTTCAGATATTCCCTGTATTCTTCCTCTTCCGATAAGATGACGGCGTATTCCCGCATAAGGGCTGTCTGATCGTTCTTTTCCGCGTAGGAAAGGATCTGCTCCAGCTTTTCCTGTTTGAGGCCCAACCGGCTCAGCTTCTGGGAAAATTCCTCCAAGAGCATTGCCTGTACCGGCACCGCCAGCTCACAGGGACTTTCCTTCATAGGGACGACGGCCATGACATGATCCAGGAAAGATGCAGGATACATCAGGGAAGTTCTCAGAAGGAATTCATATTCCGCCATCACGGGCAGATCTTCATTCATCCCGCCCACTGCCAGATAGACCTCTCTTTTCATCGCTGCCGTGTTGATATTGATCTGCTCGTTCATGATCAGATCCGGAAAGATGTTTCCGACTTTTTTATATAAGGGTAGGTTCGCGGCCGGGATCTGCCGGTCGGGCCTGTCCCTGTCCTGAGCGGCGGCATAGATCCAGGAAATGTCTTCTTCGGACAAGTGCTCTGCCTGAAGCTTGAGCTTTTGGGGATGCCAGGTGGCGCCGCTTTCCAGAAAAGCCAAAAACTGACCTGACGATGCCTCTACCCCCCGGTTATAAGCCGCTCCGCGGTTCATGGAAGCATCGCCTTTCAAATAGATGATATCCTCATAATCCCCATATGCCGCATGTGCCCATGCAAGGCTTCGGCCATCGGGAGATATGTCCACGACCACCACCTGAAGATTCGGGCAGTTCTGTTCTTTGATACTGCCAAAGGTCGTCTGCAGTTCAGCACAGGTGCCTTGATGTACTACAATAACGCTTACTTGCGGACTTGTCATTTTAAATGGCTTCCCCCTTCATCACCTGTTTGCAGAGCTCTTTCATGACGGGATATGCTTTGGCGGCATCCGCTACCTTGCGAAGGAACAGACTGTCGTTCTCGTTCTTCACAGCGTTCGCCTGCATGATGTACCAGCCGAACCGATAGGCAGGCGGGATCGCCTCGATCAGATCCCCCAGGAACACATCTTCACGGTAGAGAGAGGCCGCACAGGATACCCAGTACTGAGAGAGCTGGCTCAGCCTGTCCCAGAGCTCCTCCACGGTCAGGAGCTGCCATGCAGACTGAGGGCTCTCCTCCGCATCGCCCGTTTGTTCCGGCTCTGTATCCCCGTCATCGGGAGAGGCCCATTGTACCCCTGTGCCGGTATCCGGCTCCTCTGCCGGATCCGCCGCCGTCCTTGTCTGCGGATCGGCCGCGGCCTCTTCCTGACCGGAAGCCTTATCTTCCTGCGGAGCGGGCTCCGATAAGAGACGCTTCTCCATCATCAGGGCGCTCAGGAACAGGAAGCGGAGCTCGCTCTTCTCCAGTCCCCGGATCAGGCACAGATAGGCGGACTCGCAGGTCTCCAGGGCCATCTCCGCCCAGAGCCTTCTGGCCAGCTCCATCCATTCATAGGCGCTCAAAGAGTCCATGTAGGAGTTCACCTGGATATTCAGCTTCAGCAGACTGTCCCAGTACTCCTTATCCGGCAGGAAGAACGGAAAGCTGCATTCCCGCATCTTTTCCAGTGCAGGCACGGCCAGACCGAGGTCATTCTCTTCTCCTGCATAGATCAAATGATACTGACACATCTTGGAATCCATCGGAGGAAGCATACTAAAATAAGGCAGTAAGAAATTCTTCTCTTTGGCATCGGACTGGTCGGTCGCTTTGTAGAGATCCGTGCGGAAACGCAAGGGCTTTATCAAACACTCCAATGCTGCCCGATATTTTGAGTCAAAGGGTAAGTGTTTCAAAGCGCTGATGATATCCGTCGGGGTCTCTGGCAGAATCTTTTGCCCTTCGCCTTCCCAATGAATCTCCGATATATCTTCTGCAGTCTTTGTCCATTCCTCCTGCAAGACATGAATATGCAGGCGCAGCAGAGCAAAACGTGTCAGTTCATCTTCTTCCATAAAAGTGGCACACTCGGAAAAAACATCTAAGATTTTTTTGTCAGGGTAAGCCACCCATTCGTCATAAGATTTTTTAAATTTTTCAATATATTCAAGCGCTTCGTCGTATTTTTCCAAATAGTAGCAAAAGTGTATCATTTGATAGTGCAGAATTCCTTTTGCCAGCACCGTAATATCAGGCAAAGCAAGTATTTCCTTTCCAAAGCGATAACCTTCGTCATACCGCTGCTGTCGAAAATATAATCTTGTTTCCATCATAACGGAATATGTGGCATAGCGGGCATCTGACAGATCCTTCCAGCAACCTGGAACCCTTCTGAGCTCCTTGCATAGCTCAATAGCGGAAAAATTTTCTCCCACCCCCACATATTCCTGAATGAGCTGGCCTATGACATGGACATTTTCCGGAACGGCCTTATGCATTTCCAGCAGCAGGCGAATATTCCTCCAAGCGTGCTCATTTTTTTCCTGAGGAGTATTGAAAACATAACCGTAGTGATGCACATAATCGCCGAGATAGCAAAAAGGAAGTCTGAGCGGGGCAAGATATTCATGGATCTTTCCTACAAACGCGATATCGTTTTCCCGCTTTGCAAGCCGCACTGCTTCGAAGTCGCTCCACCTGGTGCCTTCAAAATTATGATAGTTCCTTACCACATAGGAAGCGGCATTGTATTCTTTATATTTACCGGACAGGAAGAAATCCTCCAGCTCCTTTGTGGTCTCGAACCATTCGTCGTCGTCCAGGAACATGAGCCATTCGCCCTTTGCCCTCTTTACCCCTGCGTTCCTGGCGGCGGCAAAGTCGTTGCACCACTCGAATCTCACGATATTGTCCGTGTACTGTCTCACGATGTCCATGCACACCTGATCGCCTGCAGTGTCCACCACGATCAGCTCGCTGGGCACCGCCTCCCGCAGGTGTACCAGCGACTTCATGCATTTCTCTATGGTATCCTCCCTATCGCTCACCAGCATGGTGATGGTCAGCAGTATCTTCTCGCTCATATGGGACCCCGTTTCTGCGCATCCTCCTGCGCGGTCTTATTTTTGTCTTATTCCTTTGGGCATTGACGCCCCTATTACTAAAAAAGGACGGCCGAAGCCGTCCCTTTTTAGTTTTGATAGCCGGAAGCTTTGCGCCTCCACATTCAACTTGTTTAGCCAAGTAAGGAAAGAACTCCCTGGTTCGCCTGGTTGGCCTGTGCCAGCATTGCCTGACCTGCCTGTGCCAGAATGTTGTTGTTGGAGTACTTGACCATCTCGGAAGCCATATCGGTATCACGGATAGCAGCCTCTGCGGAGGTGGTGTTCTCAACTACGTTGTCCAGGTTGTTGATGGTGTGCTCCAGTCTGTTCTGAACTGCACCGAGTGCGGAACGCTGTGTGGAGACCTTCTGGATCGCAGCCTTGATGGTCTCGATGGAGTTCAGTGCATTGGTATCATCGGAACCGTCAACTCTGAGCTTGTTGATGCCCAAACCTACTGCGCTCATAGCGTCCAGATCAACGGAGATCTGGTTGTTCTTGGTAGCGTCTGCGCCTACATGCAGTGTCAGGGTCAGTGCGCCCACATCATATTTTCCGCTGTAGTCCACCATGGCGTTTACATCGTCCTGAGTAGCGCCGACAATCTTGTTGCCGCTCTTTAAATACAGGCCGCCGCCTGCTTTCAGGCTACCGTCGTCATTGAGGTACTTATCCAGACCGTTTGCAGCAATCTCGTTGCCGTCCTTGTCGACGAACTGTGCTACTGCCGAAACATATCCGGGTGTGGTAATATTATTGTTATCCAAAAAGCCCTCTTTAACATTCTTGTACAAATTATCAAGACTGGAAACAATCGTGCCTTCTGCAACCTTGACACCATTCTTGTCTCTGACATCACCCTGGATGATATATCCGGCCGTGCCTTTCTGTGAACCCAGTGCCGTTGCGGCGCTCACGGTGCCGTCGGTGTTGAACATAACATTGTAGTAGTAATCAGAAGCGTCGTTAAGCTCTTCATTTTGGTCGACCAGAACATACTCACCGCTCACGAACTTGTAGAGGTTAGTTGCACCTACAACTGTTACTGCCTTTACTTCTGCGCTAGTCGCGGTAAGCTTTTCACCAACCAGACCTGCTTTGTCGCTGGTGAAATATACGCCGCTGTTATCAATAGCGCTTTTGGCACTGCCTTTTGCAACGACCTGAACATTGCCCTGCTTGTCGACATAGTAGTAATCCTGCTTTGTCACCTCGGACTCTTTGTACTGGAAGTTGGTCTTCACAGGTGCATTGCTGTCGCCCTTCAGCAGATAGGTCTCGTTGAACTTGGTGGTCTCAGCGACACGGTCGATCTCAGTCACAAGCTGATCGATCTCGTCCTGGATATAGCTTCTGTCATCTTCAGAGTTGGTGCCGTTTGCTGCCTTAACTGCCAGCTCGTTCATTCTCTGCAGCATATCCTGAACTTCGTTCAGTGCGCCCTCTGCGGTCTGTACTGCGCTGATGCCGTCCTGTGCATTTGCGGAAGCCTGGGTCAGACCTCTGATCTGCTTTCTCATCTTCTCACTGATGGACAGGCCTGCTGCGTCGTCTGCCGCACGGTTGATCCTGTAACCGGAAGACAGCTTCTCTGTGGACTTTGCCTGTGAGGAGCTCGTAAGTCCCAACATTCTGTTGGAGTTCATTGCTGTTAAGTTGTGTTGTACTATCATAAGTTTACCTCCTTGTTTTGACTGCGCAAATCCTTTTGCGTCAGTAATGCTGTTTTTTGGTTGCAGTGACCGGATGCGTCTGCCCTCCTGTCGGGCCCTGACTTTTAAGCTTTCGCATCCGATCCTTTCCCATAAACCCGATGCAACATTTTATTTTAATTTGTTGCATGGACTAAAATAAACTGTTGACAAAATCCGCTGTTGATCTTATACTCTTCAATATAACATACTTTACATATAGGAATATAGGGAAATAAAGAAAAGGAGAGCCGCAGGAACGGCGCGAATGAGAGCTATGGGTTATGATTTTGACACGGTGATTGATAGGAAAGGCACGAATAGTCTTAAATATGATTTTGTCCGAGAGCACGGCAAGAGGGAAGATGTGCTCCCGCTGTGGGTGGCGGATATGGATTTTCGGACGGCGCCGGAGATTTTGGAGCGGCTGGAACAGACTGTGCGTCACGGCATTTTCGGATACAGCGAAGCGGGAGAGGATTATTTTGAAGCCGTGCGGCGTTGGTACCGGAAGCATTTTGACTGGCAGGTGGAGAAGAGCTGGCTGCTGCGGACGCCCGGCGTGGTGTTCGCCATTGCCATGGCGATTCAGGCTCTTACGAAGGAGGGAGACGGGATCCTTCTGCAGCAGCCCATCTATTATCCTTTCAGGGAAGTGATACTGGACAATCGCCGAAGGCTGGTCAACAGCTCTCTGAAGCTGGTGGACGGACGCTATGAGATCGACTTTGAAGATCTGGAAGAAAAGATAAGAGACGAGCAGGTAAAGCTTTTTTTGCTGTGCAGTCCCCATAATCCCGTGGGACGTGTCTGGAGCGAGCAGGAGCTTCGCAGGCTGGGAGAGATCTGCCTGCGCCACGGCGTGCTGGTGGTCAGCGACGAGATTCACAGTGATTTCACCTATGAGGGGCATACGCATCGGGTATTTGCAAGTCTGTCCCAGGAATTGGCAAATATAACGGTGACCTGTACTGCTCCCACAAAGACTTTTAATCTGGCGGGCCTGCAGGTCTCCAATATCTTTATTCCCAATCCGGACCTTCGGAAAAAATTTCAGAAAGCCATGGACGCAGCCGGGTACAGTCAGGTAAATCTGATGGGAATTGCGGCTTGCCGGGCGGCATATGAAACAGGGGAGAAATGGCTGACAGAATTAAAGCAGTATCTTGCGGGGAATCTGGAGCTTGTGCGGCATTATCTGCAGGAGCATCTGCCACAGATCGGGCTGACGGAGCCGGAGGGCACGTATCTGGTATGGCTCGATTTCCGTAAGCTGGGACTGACCGAAGAACAGCGGGAAGATCTGATCGTGAACAAAGCGCGCCTTTGGCTGGACAGCGGCGCAATGTTCGGCGAGGACGGCGAAGGGTTCGAGCGCATCAATATCGCCTGTCCGAGAGCGCTCCTGCTCCGGGCACTGGAGCAGCTCGACAGGGCCGTTCACGGCGGTCAGATCACATAATCGCCGCCCCGCTGCTGTGTCTGCTGCATCAGGTCGGCCAGAGTGATACCGTCGAGATAATCATTGATCAGTTTGTTCAGGCCCTGCCACATCGGCAGGGTCTGGCAGATCGCCATTCGGGGACAGGCCGGCCGGTCCGGTTCCAGACAGCTGACCGGCGCCAGTGAGACCTCCGTGAGACGCAGTATGCTTCCCGCTGTGTACTGGTCGGGGGATTTGGTCAGACGGTATCCGCCGCCTTTTCCCCGCAGGCCCTCCAACATTTTGTTCTTCACCAGGACCTTCAGGATACTTTCCAGATATTTTTCCGAAATCTCCTGTCTGTCGGCCGTTTCCTTCAGGGGAACGTATCCCTCCGAGCGATGCTCGGCCAGATCTATCATAATACGCAGGGCATAGCGCCCCTTTGTTGATACCATCATTTCTTTCCTCTCCCGTACTATATTTTCGGATCTTTGTTCATCACGGATATTTCCTGATTTATTATACTATGCGGAAAGCCGGTAAATCAAGCTCGTTATCTCAGGTAGTACTTTCTGTATTCGCTGGGGGAACAGCCTCTGTACTGCCGGAAGACGCGGTTGAAGGTGGAAATGCTCTTGAAGCCGGCCTGATAGGAAATTTCCGTAATCGTCTTATCCGAGTCGGCCAAAAGCACCTGTGCCCGCTTGATCCTCTGAAGTGTCAGGTATTCCACGAAATTATAGCTGGTGACCTGCTTAAAGATCCTGGAAAAATAGCAGGCGCTGAAGCCGATCTGATCCGCGGCCGATTCCAGAGTCAGTTCCCGGTCGCAGTTGTCGGTGATATAGCTGCACGCGGCGCCGATCTTTTCAAAGGTCCTGGCGGATCCGGAGGTGCGCTGCTGCGTATCCTTCATAACATGATTTTTGATATGGGTGCCGAAGTCCATGAACATTTCATACAGACAGATCAGACTTTCCACGCCGGCAAAGGTCCCGTTATTATTCTGGACGGAAAGAATATGCCGTATGTGGATATGCATCCTCTGTACAAGCTCCGGTGCATCCGTCCGGCGTATGTGGTGAAAGGTGCGGAAAAGATGGATGAACGGCGTAAAATCCGGCAGTTCATTCAATGTGACGGCGGAGAACTGCAGGCCCATCATCTGACCGCCTTCATTGGAAACGGTCTCATGCACTTCGCCCGGCCAGATGAACAGAACGTCGCCGGGGGACAGACGGTATTCTGTCTGATTCACCCGCAGCACCGAAGGCCGGTCTGCCCTTGCGTCCTCCGGAAGGACCGCCATCTCCACATGCTTGTGCCAGTGCATGGGAAAGGAACGGGGAAAATCTCGTGGGTCGATCACATTGATCAGACCGTTGTACAGTAAATTTTCATAGGTGCCGTGTCTGTCAGGACTGTTCAATTTTTGCTTCACCTCCGGGATACGGTTCCGATTGAGAATAAAAACGCTTCCTTAAATAATAAAGCTATAGGATTGGGAAGAAAAATGCAAGTAAAAAAGCAAAAAATAAGCAAAAAGTGACAAGGTATAGGTAGTTTGTAAAACAAATAGTGATTATAATTTGTCAGAGGTGAGGGTAATGAATACGAAAAATCTGACGGATATGACGGTCGGCAGTCCGGCCAAGCATATATTGAAATTTGCGATGCCTCTGTTGATCGGCAACCTGTTTCAACAGCTGTATAATATGGTAGACTCCATTGTGGTGGGGAATTTTGTGGGCAAGGATGCGCTTGCGGCAGTGGGGACCTGCGGCTCCATGAACTTTCTGTTCTTTTCACTGAGCGCCGGTCTTGCCATCGGTATCGGCATTATCGTGTCCCAGTATTTTGGGGCGAAGGACGAAAGGAATGTGCGCAGCACCATTGCCAATTCCTTTTATGTGCTGATAGCGGCGGCATTGCTGATGAGCGTGATCGGCATTGTTACGGCTCCCGCTCTTCTGAGACTTCTGCTGACGCCGGACAATATTATCGGTGATTCCATCGTCTACATGAGAGTCACCTGCGCCGGGATCGCAGGGATTGCCCTGTATAACGGCATTGCCGCTATCCTGCGGGCGCTGGGGGATTCCAAGACGCCGCTGTATTTCCTGATTCTGTCCAGCATCGTCAATGTGGTCCTGGACCTGACCTTTGTGCTGGCCCTGGGCTGGGCTGTGTTCGGCGTGGCTCTTGCCACCATTATTGCCCAGTTCGTATCCGCTGTGGCCTGTCTGATCTACGCCTACCACAAGGTCCCTTATTTCCGCCTGAGCAGGGAGGAGTTAAAGCCCCACAGGAAGATCATTGAGAAATCCGTTCGCCTGGGCGTGCCGGTAGCGCTTCAGAATTCCATGATAGCCATCTCCTGTATGGTGCTGCAGGGAGTGGTGAACAGCTTCGGCGATACGGTCATGGCAGCGTTCACCATCACCAACCGGGTGGAGCAGATCGTACAGCAGCCCTACACTTCTCTGGCAGCCGCTCTGACTACCTACTCCGGCCAGAATATCGGTGCCAACAAGATCGACCGTGTGAAAAAAGGGTTCGCACAGTGTACCTTGATCGTTCTGATATTCAGCCTGCTGCTGATTCCTGTGGCGTATCTGCTGGGCCCCAAGATCGTGGGAATCTTTGTGAAGGAGCAGGAGGTGATAGATATCGGCTACAAAGCCCTGCGCATCACCAGTCTGTGCTATTTCGGACTTGGCATGATATATGTGCCCCGCGCCCTGCTCAACGGCTGCGGAGACGCGGCATTCTCCATGATCAACGGTATCTCGGAGGTCACCTGCCGTATTTTGTACTCACAGATATTCACCCATATCCCGGCATTGGGCTATTGGGGAATCTGGGTCACCACGGGAATCACCTGGGCCACGACGGCGCTGGTATGTGTCGCCAGATACTTCCAGGGCAAGTGGAAGACCAAATCCATTGTGGCGCACGATCATGAGCAGGCCGCAGACAGTCCCCATGACGGGGAGGCTTCGGACAGTGGACATTGACAACAGGCCCTGTTGCTAGTAACATGAATAGAGTGATCCCTACAAGGAAAAGGAATGTGGAGAGATATTCATGAAATTCGACGAATCGGCGGCAACATTGGAGGGTCTGTGGGATGTGATCCGGAAATATCAGGGCAGGAGCTTTTTGACGAAAAAAGGGCTGCCCTTTACCTACACGGTCAGGGGCGGCGAGCTCTTTACGGACAGGCGGGAGAGATCCATTACCAGAAGCACCTTCGAGAAGGCCTATGAAAAATTGCTGGCGGACCGGTGCGGCGAGAATCCGCCGGAAAAGATCGTAGGGCCAAAGACATTAAATGTGTACGGAGCTCCGTATGTATGGGCCGTGTTTGTGGGAATCGGACTGATCCGGGATGAAAAATATCTTCAGCAGGAGCTGGAACTGTAAAAATCATCTATTGACTTTAGCACAGTACCTTGCTAATATAATGGCGTGGCTTTGAAACACAGCAAAGCAAAGAGGAGGAAATTATGAAAAAGATATTAGCAATGTTATTGGCTGCCGCTATGATCGTGCTGACGGCAGGCTGCGCCGGTTCCGGTCAGCAGGCGTCCGGTCAGGCTCAGAGCGACATGGAGTATGTGAAGGACAAGGGCAAGCTGGTAGTGGGCATTACGGTATTCGAGCCGATGGACTATCAGGATGAGAATGAAAACTGGATAGGTTTTGATGCCGATATGGCGAAGGCGTTCGGCGAGAGCCTCGGTGTGGATGTGGAGTTCGTGGTCATCGAGTGGGACAGCAAGGTCATGGAGCTGGAAGGTAAGACCATTGACTGTGTATGGAACGGTATGACGCTCACGGACGAGGTCACCAGCGCCATGGAGTGTTCCAAGGCGTATATGAAGAACGCGCAGGTGGTAGTGGTGCCTTCCGATGTGGCCGATCAATATCAGGACAAGGATAGTCTCTCCGGGCTGTCCTTTGCAGTGGAGACCGGAAGCGCCGGCGAGGAACAGGTATCTGCATTGAATCTGAACTATACCGCCGTTTCTTCTCAGGCGGATGCGCTGATGGAGGTAAGTGCGGGCACCTCGGATGCCGCTGTCATTGATCTGCTGATGGCGGGAGCCATGATCGGGGAGGGGACCGGTTATGCCAATCTGACCTCCACCGTCAGCCTCAGCAGTGAGGAATATGGCGTGGGATTCCGCAAAGGCTCCGATCTGGCGGCCGCATTGAATGATTTCTTCGCGGCAAGCTATGCCGACGAAAGCATGATAAGGTGCGCCGAGACCTACGGGGTACAGGCCGCGCTGATCGAACAGTAGATTTTTGCAGGCAGCAGATGGAGAGCGGGAGGATTCCGCTCTCCATTTTGTGTGGATAACGGACAGGACGGCGGCCCGATAGGAGAAAGCAGGACAGACTATGAAATTGATCATGGAACAGATGCCCATTGTCATACAGGCATTGAATGTGGGCTTTTTACAGACGTTGAAACTTTTCTTTGTCACGTTGGTGGGAGCGATCCCGCTGGGGCTGATCATTGCCTTTGGCTCCATGTCCAGATGGAGGCCGCTGAGTTATCTGTGCAGGCTCATCGTCTGGGTCGTCCGGGGCACGCCGCTGATGATCCAGCTGCTGATCATCTATTATTTTCCCGGACTGGTCCTGAACAATCCGATCTGGGGCGGCGGCGAGGCAGGGCGTTTCCTTGCGGCTTCTCTGTCCTTCATCCTCAACTATGCCTGCTATTTTTCGGAAATCTACCGGGGCGGTATCCAGGGCGTCCCCGTGGGGCAGGAGGAAGCGGGACTGGTGCTGGGCATGAAGCGCTCTCAGATCTTTTTCCGCGTGACCCTGCTGCAGATGATAAAGAGGATCGTTCCGCCCATGTCCAATGAGATCATCACCTTGGTGAAGGATACTTCGCTGGCGCGTATCATTGCGCTCCAGGAGATCATCTGGGCGGGGCAGGCGTTCATGAAGGGCTCCCACGGTATTTCCGGCGCCATCTGGCCTTTGTTCTTTACAGCGATCTATTATCTGGTCTGGAACGGTATTCTGACGGTGCTGTTGGGACGCCTTGAGAAAAAACTGAACTTTTTCAGGTGAGGAGGGAGAGCTATGCCGATCTTAGAAGTGGAGCATATCCGGAAAACTTTTGAACATACGGAGGTCCTGAAGGATCTCAGCTTTTCTCTGGAGCACGGGCAGGTGCTTTCCATTATCGGTTCCTCCGGAAGCGGCAAAACGACTCTGCTGCGGTGCCTGAATTTTCTGGAGCGGCCGGATCAGGGAATCATTCGCGTGAACGGGGAGACGCTTTTTGACGCGTCGGTCCCTCAGAAAAATCAGGAGGCGGATATCCGCAGAAAGCGTCTGCATTTCGGCCTGGTCTTTCAGTCGTTCAACCTGTTCCCGCAATATACCGCCCGGCAGAACGTCATGCTGGCGAGAGAGCTTCTGGCCAGGGAACAGCCCGGCTATAAAGAGCGGAAAAAAGAGATCCAGGAGGAGATCGAAGAGCAGGCGGTGTCCCTGCTGCGGCAGATGGGCCTGCAGGACCGCATGGACAATTATCCGCACCAGCTCTCCGGGGGCCAGTGCCAGCGTGTGGCCATTGCCCGCGCTCTGGCATTACAGCCGGATATCCTCTGCTTTGACGAGCCCACCTCCGCATTGGATCCCGAACTGACGGGCGAGGTGCTGAAGGTCATCAGGGAATTGGCTTCCTGCAATATGACGATGATCATTGTCACCCATGAGATGTCCTTTGCCAGAGATGTGTCCAGCCAGGTCATTTTTATGGATGACGGCTATATTTTGGAGCAGGGAGATCCCCTGCAGGTGTTCGAGCATCCAAGGGAGGAGCGCACCAAACAGTTTTTGGCAGGCTACCAGAAGGAAAAGAGGGGAAATGGGGAGTAAAAAAGATTTGACTTCAGAGTCATGACTGTGATATATTAGCGTTGTATGGAAAACAGACAGAAAGAGTCTTCCATGCAAATATTTTGGCAACCTTGTTGCCTTATTGATTGAGTTAAAAGCTCAAATTTTATAAGTTGGTTACTATAAACCGGTGCAGATGCACATCTAACTTGTGAAACGGTCAATAAGAGTAGTAAAAGTAAAATATTTGCTATATAGACTCTAAAAACCTTATATCTGTTGCTTTCATACCTGATACTATGCGGCGGCAGTCTCCGATTGTCTCCCCGGACAGAATAACAGAAGGAAAGTGCAGAAATTTCACGGCAAGTGATGGTGTCATCATTTGCCGTTGTTTTTTGTGAACAAAGGAGCAGCCATGAGCGAAAAGATCACACTGTACGGCTTCAATAACCTGACAAAAGCCCTGAGCTTCAATATCTATGATATTTGCTATGCCGAGACCCAGAGGGAACAGAAGGACTACATTGCCTATATCGATACCCAGTACAACTCGGAGCGTCTGACCAAGATCCTGACCAATGTGACGGATATGATCGGTGCCAAGGTCCTGAATATTTCCAGTCAGGATTATGAGCCCCAGGGAAGCTCCGTCACCATTCTGATCGCGGAGAACAGCATGATCCCCGCGGGGGACACCACCGTGGCGCATCTGGATAAAAGTCACATTACGGTACACACTTATCCGGAGTATCATCCGGAGACCTGTCTTGCCACATTCCGTGTAGACATCGATGTGGCCACCTGCGGGGAGATTACGCCCCTGTCTACATTGGACTATCTGATCGGCTCCTTTGATTCCGATATCATTACCATGGACTATCGGGTCAGAGGCTTTACCAGAGATCTGAGCGGCCAGAAGCTGTTCATGGATCATCATGTCACATCCATTCAGAATTATATTGACGCGGCCATTCTGCGCCGGTACGATGCGGTCGATATCAATGTGTACGAGGCGAATATTTTCCACACAAAGATGCTGATCAAGGAGATCGATCTGCAGAATTACCTGTTCAACAGCGACGTGTACGAGTTGCCGCCAAAGACAAGGCTGGAGATCACGGACAATCTGCGCAGGGAAATGATAGAAATCTTCAGCGGGAGAAACATTTTCTGATGGGACGGTTCAACCAGGAAAGAGCGCCCATATACGAGGCGCTGGAGGAATTTAAGAAGAACAGAGTGGTTCCCTTCGACGTACCGGGACACAAGCGGGGCAGGGGCAATCCGGAGCTGGTAAAGCTTCTGGGCCAGCAGTGCGTATCCCTCGACGTAAACTCCATGAAGCCCTTGGACAATCTCTGTCATCCGGTGTCGGTGATCCGGGAGGCAGAGGAGATGGCGGCGGAGGCGTTCGGAGCGGCCTACGCATTCCTGATGGTGGGAGGCACCACATCCTCCGTGCAGACCATGGTGCTGAGCGTCTGCAAAAAGGGGGACAAGATCATTCTGCCCCGGAACGTACATCGAAGCGTCATCAACGCACTGGTGATCAGCGGCGCCATTCCCATCTATGTGAATCCCGATATGGACAGCCGGCTGGGGATCGCCCTGGGGATGAAAGTGTCGCAGGTGGAGAAGACTATTCGGGAGAATCCCGATGCGGTGGCGGTGCTGGTGAACAATCCCACTTACTACGGGATCTGTTCCGACCTGAGAAGCATTGTGAGGCTGGCGCACAGAGCCGGCATGAAGGTGCTGGCGGACGAAGCACACGGGACCCATTTTTACTTCGGGAAAAAAATGCCGGTCTCTGCCATGGAGGCCGGTGCGGATATGGCGGCCGTGAGTATGCATAAGTCCGGCGGCAGTCTGACGCAGAGTTCGTTTCTGCTGACGGGGACAAGCATGCAGCCGGGCCATGTCAGGCAGATCATCAATCTGACCCAGACCACCAGCGCATCGTATCTGCTGCTGGCCAGTCTGGATATTTCCAGACGCAATCTCGCCATGCGGGGCAGAGAGGAGTTCCGCAAGGTGACGGAGCTGGCGGAGTATGCGAGAGGAGAGATCAACCGGATCGGCGGCTATTACGCCTATACCGCGGAGCTGATAAACGGCGACAGCATCTTTGATTTCGACAGAACAAAGCTTACGGTGAATACGCTGGGGATCGGGCTGGCCGGTATCGAGGTCTACGATATTCTCCGGGATGAGTACGACATTCAGATGGAGCTCGGCGACATCGCCAATGTGCTGGCGTATATTTCCATCGGTGACAGAGAGCGGGACATCGAACGGCTCATCGGCGCGCTGGTGGAGATCAGGCGGAAGTACAGCAGAGACAATACGGGAATGTTCACTCAGGAGTATATCGAGCCGAAGGTGGCGGTATCCCCTCAGAATGCTTTTTATGCGGAGAAGGAATCCCTGCCCCTGGGGAAGACCGAAGGGCGTATCTGCAGTGAATTTGTGATGTGCTATCCTCCGGGGATTCCCATTTTGGCGCCTGGGGAGGAGATCACCGGGGAGATCCTGGAATATATACTCTACGCAAAAGAAAAGGGATGCTCGATGACCGGCCCGGAGGATGCCGGCATCGACAGACTGAACGTATTGAAAGAGGAATGGGTGTAGATGGGAGGTATGTGGTATGGAGCTGTGGTTTTCGGAGCCGCACACGCCGAATGTAAAGCTGTCTGTCAGGGTGGACAGACAGGTGTACAGCGGGGAGAGTGAATATCAGAGGATCGATGTGTTTGAATCTCCGGAATTCGGCCGTATTCTGGTGCTGGACGGCTATGTGATGCTGACGGAAAAGGATGAGTTCATCTATCATGAGATGATCGTGCATGTACCTATGGCGGTGCATCCCAACGTAAAAAAGGTGCTTGTCATCGGGGCGGGGGACGGAGGTGCCGTCCGGGAGCTGACCAGATACCCTGAGATAGAAAGGATCGATCTGGTGGAGATCGACGAACAGGTGATTCAGGTGTGTATGGACTACCTGCCCAGGATCTCCGGTAAGCTGACGGATGAGCGCGTGTTCATTCACTATGAGGACGGTCTGAAGTTCGTCCGTTCCAGAGAGGACGAGTACGACCTGATCATTGTGGATTCCACGGACCCCTTCGGACCGGGGGAAGGATTGTTTACCAAAGAGTTCTACGGCAACTGCTACAAGGCGCTTAAGGAGGACGGCATTATGGTGAACCAGCATGAAAGTCCTTTTTATGAAGCCGACGCAACGGCCTGTATGCGGGCGCATAAGCGCATTGTGGAGAGCTTTCCCATAAGCAGGGTGTATCAGGCCCACATTCCCACGTATCCGTCGGGGCACTGGCTCTTTGGTTTTGCCTCCAAGAGATATCACCCGGTGCACGATCTGGACGCAGAGCGCTGGCTGGAGAAGGGTATTGAGACGAGGTATTATACGCCAAGGCTCCATGAGGGAGCATTCTGTCTGCCGGCGTATGTGGAGAAGCTGTTGCGGAAAGTGGAGGTACACGGATAATATGGCAAAAATTCTGATCATCGGCTGCGGCGGCGTCGCCTCCGTGGCGATTCAAAAATGTGCAGGGGAGGCGGATGTATTTTCCGAAATCTGTATCGCCAGCCGCACGTTGGCCAAGTGCGATGCCCTGAAGGAGAAGCTGCGCGGAAAGACCGACGCTGTGATCACCACCGCGCAGGTAAATGCGGACAGTGTGGAGGAGCTGACGGCACTGATCCGGAGAGAGCGGCCCGCTGCGGTGCTCAATCTGGCCCTGCCCTATCAGGATCTGACCGTTATGGATGCCTGTCTCGCCTGCGGGACGGACTACATCGATACGGCCAACTACGAGGCGGAGGACACGGAGGATCCCGCATGGCGCGCCGTCTATGAGAAGCGGTGCCGGGAGAAGGGCTTCACCGCATATTTTGACTATTCCTGGCAATGGGCCTACAGGGAGCGATTTGAGAAGGCGGGCATCACCGCCCTGCTGGGCAGCGGCTTTGATCCTGGCGTTACCGGCGTATTCTCCGCCTATGCGCTGAAGCATTACTTTGACGAGATCCACTTTATTGATATTATGGACTGCAACGGCGGTGACCACGGCTATCCCTTTGCCACGAATTTTAACCCGGAGATCAATCTGAGGGAGGTGTCCGCCAACGGTTCCTACTGGGAGAACGGCCGCTGGGTAGAGACGGAGCCCATGGAGATCAAGAGAGAGTATGACTTTGCCCAGGTGGGCAGGAAAGAGATGTATCTTTTGCACCATGAGGAAATCGAGTCTCTGGCAAAGAATATTCCCGGCGTCAGGCGCATCCGCTTTTTCATGACGTTCGGGCAGAGCTATCTGACCCATATGAAATGTCTGGAAAATGTGGGCATGCTGCGCACGGATCCGGTGATGTTCGAAGGGCGGGAAATTGTTCCCATTCAGTTCCTGAAAACGCTTCTGCCGGATCCCGCATCTCTGGGGCCCCGCACCGTGGGCAAGACGAACATCGGCTGCATTTTTACAGGTGTGAAGGACGGCAGACAAAAGTCAGTATACATCTATAATGTCTGCGATCATCAGGAGTGCTACAGGGAGCTGGGCTCCCAGGCGATCTCCTACACCACGGGGGTGCCGGCCATGATCGGGGCGATGCTGGTGATGAACGGCACCTGGAAAAGGCCGGGCGTGTTCAATGTGGAGGAGTTCGACCCCGATCCCTTTATGGAGGCGCTGAAGGAGTACGGACTGCCCTGGGTGGTGGAGGAAGACCCGGTCCCGATAGACTAGCGGAGGAATTGGAAGCGATGCAATTTTCCCAACTGCCCACGCCCTGTTACGTGGTGGATCAGGCACTGATAGAAAAAAATCTTGCGATATTGAAAGGCGTTATGGACCGCACGGGGGCGAAGGTCCTGTTGGCCCAGAAGGCGTTTTCTCTGTATGCCCTGTATCCCCTGATCGGCAGCAGTCTTTCGGGCGCTGCCGCCAGCGGTCTCTTCGAGGCCAGGCTGGGCTATGAGGAGATGGTACGGCCCCTGAGGGCTCAGGGCAGACATTGCGAGAACCATGTTTTCTCCCCCGCCTTTCGGGAGGAGGAATTCGATGCGCTCCTGCAGTACGCGGATCATATTGTCTTCAACTCCTTCCGGCAGGTGGAAAAATTCGGCCCAAGGGCCCAGGCTGCGGGAAAGAGCATCGGTCTGCGGATCAACCCGGAATGTTCCACACAGGAGGGACATGCCATCTACGATCCCTGCGCTCCCGGCTCCAGACTGGGAGTGACCTGGAAAAATTTCCAGTCGGAAAAGGATGCGGTGTCGGAGCGCGGGAGGTCCGAAACACTGTTTTCCTTATTGGACGGCCTGCATTTTCACACGCTGTGCGAGCAAAATTCCGACGCGCTGAAAAGGACGCTGGATGCGGTGGAGGAAAAATTCGGAAGGTATCTGCCGAATATGAAGTGGATCAATTTTGGCGGCGGCCATCACATCACCCGGCCTGACTACGATATTTCCACATTGGAGCAATGTATCCGGCGGATGCAGGAAAGGTACGGTCTGACCGTGTATCTGGAGCCGGGGGAAGCGGTGGCGCTGAACGCCGGATTTTTGGTGACCAGGGTGATGGAGACAGTGAGCAACGGAACAGACATAGCCATTCTGGACACCTCCGCCGCCTGTCATATGCCGGATGTGCTGGAGATGCCCTATCGGCCGCCCCTGCGGGGAAGCGGTCAGCCGGGAGAGAAGGCGTTCACGTACCGGCTGGGCGGTCCCACCTGTCTGGCAGGGGATGTGATCGGCGATTACTCCTTTGACGCCCCGCTGCGGGAGGGAGACAGGCTGATATTTGAAGACATGGCCATCTATTCCATGGTGAAGAACAATACCTTTAACGGCATGCCCCTTCCGGCCCTGGTGCTGCGGGAGAAGAGCGGCGACTGCAGGATATTGAAGCAGTTCGGGTATGAAGATTTCAAGGGACGGCTTTCCTGAAACGGAACAGACAAAGACTCCGGCCGAGCGGAGTCTTTGTCTGAACAGAGAGAAAAATGTAAGGTTATGGGGAACTGCCGGAACCGAAGCCCGACAGATTGTTGTTAGGCGAAGCTGACAGAACCGTGACCGGATCGATCAAGACTCAACAGCTCCTTTTGTTAAATTCATTGTACATGGGAAATATGTCCAAAGTTTGACATAGGGCTAAAGGAATTATGAATTTTCTTAAAAAAGGCTAAAGAAGAAAAGCATGTTCCTCAGGTAAGGAGACAGAAAATGCGAATAATAAAGGATTCTACGCCCGCCGGGGACGGCTTCCGTATGCCGGGGGAATTTGAAAGACATCAGGGATGTATCATGATCTTTCCGGAGCGGTCCGATTCCTGGCAGTACGGCGGCTATGCCGCAAGAAAAGCGTTTGTGCAGGTGGCGGAGTCCATTGCCCGGTCGGAGAAGGTGACCGTATGCGCCAGTGCCTCTCAGTACGACAATGCCAGAGCTCTGCTGCCGGATTCTGTCCGGGTGGTGGAAATGTCCAGCAATGATGCCTGGGCCAGGGATTACGGCCCTACCTTTGTAAAGAACGATCAGGGCGAGCTCCGCGGGATAGACTGGGGGTTCAACGCCTGGGGCGGCCTGTACGACGGTCTGTATTTTCCGTGGGACAAGGACGATCAGATGGCCCGGAAGCTCTGCGATCTGTTGGACAAGGACGTGTATGACAAGAGGGATTTTATTCTGGAGGGCGGCGCCGTTCATGTGGACGGCGAGGGGACATGTATGGTCACGGAAAGCTGCCTTCTCAGCAAGGGAAGAAATCCGGACATGACCCGGCAGGAGACGGAAGAGGTGCTGAAGAAGTATCTGAATGTGTCCAAGATCCTCTGGCTGCCCTGCGGGATCTACAATGACGAGACCAACGGGCATGTGGATAATATCTGCGCTTTTGTGAAGCCGGGTGAAGTGGTGCTGGCATGGACCGACGACAAGAGCGATGCACAGTACGGCATGTCCATGGCTTGCGCCGAATACCTTGAAAAAACGGCTGACGCGAAAGGAAGGAAGATCAGGGTACATAAGCTGCCTCTGCCGAGGCCTGTGACGGTCACTGCGCAGGAATGTCAGGGATTGGATGCCTGCAGGGAGAAGCCCGCCCGGACTCCCGGCGAGCGGCTGGCGGCGTCCTACGTGAATTTTTACATTGCAAACGAGAGTATTGTCATGCCCGGTTTTGGGGATCCGGCCGACGAAGGGGCCAGGGAGATCCTGCAGGGATTGTTCCCGGACCGGGAGGTGATCCAGATATATTCCAGAGATATCCTGATCGGCGGGGGGAATATACACTGTATCACACAGCAGATCCCGGAGTGAGAGCTTATGACCGGGAACAGGAGGATTTCGGATGAAGAATGTGACTGTGGCGGCAGTACAGATGTGCTGTGACCGCTCCCGGCAGGAGAATATAGAGGCGGCGGACAGATTGGTCAGAGAGGCCGCGGAAAAGGGAGCTCAGGTCATCCTGCTGCCGGAGCTGTTCGAGACCAGATATTTTTGCCAGGAGAGAAATTATGATTTCTACAGGCTGGCCATGCCTCTTGAGGAGAATCCTGCGGTGCGGCATTTCCGAGAGGTGGCGGCGGAATTAAAGGTCGTGATGCCCGTCAGCTTTTTTGAGAGAGACGGAAATGTGACTTATAATTCCGCAGCGATGATAGACGCGGACGGGGAGGTGCTTGGTGTGTACCGCAAGACCCATATTCCCGACGATCATTTTTATCAGGAAAAATTTTATTTTACCCCCGGCAATACCGGCTTCAAGGTGTGGGATACCGTCTACGGAAGGATCGGCGTAGGCATCTGCTGGGATCAGTGGTTCCCGGAGGCCGCAAGGTGCATGGCACTGATGGGGGCACAGCTCATCCTGTATCCTACCGCCATCGGATCCGAGCCTATTATAGAGTGTGACAGCATGCCCCATTGGCGCAGGTGTATGCAGGGACATGCGGCGGCAAATGTGGTGCCGGTGATCGCTGCCAACCGTATCGGCGAGGAAGGGGTAGAGCCTGTGGCGGAAAACAATATGCAGTCGTCCGCCCTGACCTTCTATGGATCCTCCTTCATGACCGACGAGACCGGTGACATTCTGGAGGATGCAGGCCGGCGGGAGGAAAAGGTCATACTCCATACCTTTGATCTGGATGCCATTGAAGAACTGCGTCTAAGCTGGGGACTGTTCCGGGACAGACGGCCTGAGATGTACGGAGAGATTGTAAAATAGAGGAGCGGATCGGCGGTGTGCCGGTTCATTCCGTCAGGATTCCTTTTTCTCTGAGCTCCTTCCTGATCAGCTCCAGCACTTTTTCCGAGGGTGCGGTAATGGTGTGATAGTGGCAGCCGGCCGTCAGCTCGTTCAGAGGCCTGGAATTGCTGTTCCTCATCTTTTCGCAGAATTCGTCAGCATCTTCCTTGTCGTCGATGACCAGATCCACACGGATCTGGCCGTACAGATCGTGGTCGATGAAAACGTCCGTCATAGTGCCGCCGTACTCCACAATGGAATACATTTCCTCCAGGGTCTGTTCCGGAGTATGGTTCACCGAGATGATGTTGGTGCAGACACCGCGTCTTCCCTGGGAATGCCGGAGAATATATCCCTTGTTGGTAGACAGTATGTTTCGGTTCTCCGCCCGAAGCAGTGCAATGTCCTGTACGATGACCTGTCTGCTGACACCGAATTGTTTTGCAAGCTCACTGCCGCTGACAGGAGCGGATTGTCTTTCCAGAAATGTAATGATCGCCGTTCTGCGAGCTCTTCCGTCCAAAGTCATGAATCCTCTTTTCCGCTGTATTTGTACAGCCTTAGATACTATGCTTTCCAATCGGAGAAATTTTATGACGTGGATTTTTTAAAAGTTTTATCCGGCACGGTCATCTGGAAAAACTTATATAATTGAAAAATCATTCATACCATGCTATTATAAATATGTAAGCAGGATGCTTTGGAAGTCGTACATAATTTCAGGGACAGTGTGTCGGCATGTGTGCTAAAGCACGCAAGAGGTATATGTATGAGAATAGAACGTGTAGATGACAAGACGGTAAAATGTTTCCTGTCTAATGAAGAACTGGATGAATACAATATTGATTATAAGGATTTTGTGCTCCGCAGCGAGAAAGCCAAGGAAATCGTGCAGGAGATCATTGTGCAGGCCGAGGAGGAGGTGGGCTATAAGCCTCCGAGATATTCCTTTGACCTGCAGATCATGATGCTGCCCGATCAGGGCCTGCTGCTCACATTTTCCGAGCGGGAGCCGGAAGGGGAGCCGCTGATGGAATGCCTCAAGGAAATGAAGCGTGTGCTGCAGAACGCCCGCAAGCAGGTGAGCATGATCGAGGAGAAACAGAAATCACAGATCGAAGCGCCCCCTGCCTCCGCCGCTGCGGGACCGGGGACCAGGGCTGCGGACAATAAGCCAAGCTTTGCGATCTTTTTCTTTACGTCTCTGGGGGATGTGATGAGCCTGGCCGCGGCGCTGCCGGCCAACCTGCGGGTGGATAGTGCACTGTACGAGATGGAAGGTACATATTATCTCTGCCTGGGCAGAGGGCATGCGTCCTATGAAAGGTACAGCAGGGCCTGCATACAGGCCATGGAGTTCGGAAGCCTGTATTCCGCTGAGCAGAGTCTGCTCCTGCGGCTGGAGGAGCACGGCACGTGCCTGATCCAGGCCAAGGCGATCAGAAAGCTGCGGGGATAAGGACAGAGGAGCCTGCATTGACTTTTTCCCTGCCATGTGCTATAAAATTTATGAGCTGTTGGATGAATCGAAACGCGGAAAGGAAAGGAAAATGAGCGAAGAAAAAAAGATTCCTTACAAGATTTATCTGGAAGAGAACGAGATGCCCGCGAGCTGGTACAATGTGCGGGCGGATATGAAGAACAAGCCGGCGCCGATTTTAAATCCCGGCACCCTGAAGCCTGTGACGTTTGAGGAGCTGCGCGGTATCTTTTGCGATGAACTGTGCAAGCAGGAGCTGGACGACACCACGCCTTATTTCGAGATACCGGAGGAGATCAGGAACTTTTACAGGATGTACCGTCCCTCCCCTCTGGTGCGCGCATACTGTCTTGAGCGCAAGCTGCAGACTCCTGCGAAGATCTATTACAAATTCGAGGGCAACAACACCAGCGGCAGCCACAAGCTGAATTCCGCCATCGCCCAGGCATACTACGCAAAGAAGCAGGGCCTGAAGGGCGTTACCACGGAGACCGGAGCGGGCCAGTGGGGCACGGCGCTCTCCATGGCGTGTGCTTATCTTGATATCGACTGTCAGGTATACATGGTAAAGTGTTCTTACGAGCAGAAGCCTTTCCGGCGTGAGGTGATGCGGACCTACGGTGCGAACGTGACGCCTTCTCCCTCCGATACCACGGAGGTGGGCCGCAAGATCCTGGCCGAGTTCCCCGGCACCACGGGAAGCCTGGGCTGCGCCATTTCGGAGGCGGTGGAAGCTGCCGTCACTCAGGAGGGTTACCGTTATGTACTGGGAAGCGTGCTTTCCCAGGTGCTTCTGCATCAGTCCGTGATCGGTCTGGAGGCAAAGGCAGCCATGGATAAGTACGGCATCAAGCCGGATGTCATCATCGGCTGTGCCGGCGGCGGTTCCAATCTGGGCGGTCTGATCGCTCCCTTCATGGGAGAGAAGCTGAGAGGCGAGGCGGATTACCGTTTTGTCGCTGTAGAGCCGGCTTCCTGTCCCAGCCTGACGAGAGGTAAGTTCGTGTATGACTTCTGCGATACCGGAAAAGTCTGTCCTCTGGCGAAGATGTATACCCTGGGCAGCGGATTTATCCCTGCGCCAAACCACGCGGGCGGTCTGCGCTATCACGGCATGAGTTCCGTACTGTCCCAGCTGTATCACGACGGTTATATGGAAGCCACCAGCGTGGAGCAGACGGCAGTGTTCAAAGCTGCTGAGGATTTTGCGAGAGTGGAAGGCATCCTGCCTGCACCGGAGAGCGCCCATGCCATCAAGGTGGCTGTAGACGAAGCGCTTAAGTGCAGGGAGACGGGAGAGGAGAAGACCATTCTCTTTGGCCTTACCGGAACAGGATACTTCGATCTGGTCGCATATGAGAAATACAACAACGGCGAGATGTCGGACTACATTCCCAGCGACGAGGACCTGGCCAAGGGCTTTGCCGGTGTTCCCCAGTTCCCTGGCAATGAGATCTGATATGACAAACGCGTCATATTTTTGCAGAATAAAGGAACGGAATGAAAGATCGATCGTATTTTTGAGCGGGCGTGCCTTCGGGCATGCCCGTTTTTTATGCATACATTTCGTATCCGGGGGCACAGTATTTATGATATAGGGATCCTGAAAATTTATCTTACGGACAATGTCAGTGCGTAATGTCAGTGCGGCGGAAAGGAAATGTATGAATTCGGTTTGGACGGACGGTGTGAAAATGCCACGATTTAATACGCTGGAGGGAGAAGCGTCTACGGATGTGCTGATCATCGGAGGCGGTATCACAGGGATACTGTGCGCTTATTTTCTGAAGGAGAAAGGAGTGGATTATCTGCTGGCGGAAGGCAGGACCATCTGCAGCGGCGTTACCGGGAACACCACGGCCAAGATCACTTCCCAACACGGTCTGATCTATGCAGACCTGTTAAAGAAAGCGGGCCCGGAAAAGGCTAAGATGTATCTGGAAGCCAATCAGGACGCGGTGGAAAAATATTTTGAACTCTGCAGGAATATCGACTGTGATTTTGAGGAGCGGAAAAATTTCGTCTACTCCGTGAGCGACGGCAGAAGGCTGGAGAAGGAAGTGGAGGCCCTTGACAGACTGGGTTATCAGGCCCTGCTGAAGGTCACGGCGGAGCTTCCCTTCCCCACCGCGGGGGCGGTAGGCTTTACCCGCCAGGCCCAGTTCCATCCCCTGAAATTTCTGGCGCAGATAGCCTCCGGGTTGAATATCTATGAAAACACATTTGTGACAAAACTGTCAGAAAATGTCGCCCTCACGGAAAAAGCGCGGATCCGTTTTCAGAGAGTGATCTTTGCCACCCATTTTCCCATAGACAATAAGCACGGAATGTATTTTCTGAAAATGTATCAGCACCGTTCCTATGTGATAGCTCTGGAGAATGCGGCTCCCATCAGAAATATGTATGTGAACGAGTATAGGCAAGGCATGTCCTTTCGGAGCTGCGGAGATTTGCTGCTGATTGGCGGAGGCTCCCACCGAACGGGAAAAAAGGGCGGAAACTGGCGGCAGCTGCGGGACTATGCGAGAAAATATTACCCGCAGGCAAGGGAACGCTTCTGCTGGGCTGCCCAGGACTGTATGCCCCTGGACAATGTGCCTTATATCGGCCCCTACTCTAAGAGCATGCCTCAGTGCTATGTGGCGACAGGGTATCATAAGTGGGGAATGACCACTGCCATGGCAGGGGCGATGCTCCTGACGGATATGCTTACCGGAAAGGAAAATCCATACAGGGAGGTCTTCTGCCCTTCCAGGAGCATGTGGAAGCCTCAGCTCTTTGTCAATGTCGGGGAAGCAATGCTGAATATGCTGACGCCTGTCACGAAGCGCTGCCCTCACTTGGGCTGCGCTCTGAAATGGAACAAGGCGGAGCATTCCTGGGACTGTCCCTGTCACGGTTCCCGGTTCGATGAAGACGGCGGAGTGATCGACAATCCTGCCAACGGAGACTGGAAAGGAGCAAAGAGAATAAAAAAACGCAAAAAGAAATCACAGATATTTTACTAATATTAAAAAACGTTTGTACATTTGATATGGCACTTTCCGCGCTGTCCAAGGACAGTCACATTTTATGTCTTGACAAACTGCATGCTCTTACACTAAAATTTTTCTATATGATATAGATAATATAGGAGCGTAAGCCGGCGTCAGCGGCGATCAAGTGGGACGCGAGAGCGTCAATCAGGTGATACCGCCGGATCTCAGGTCCCTTTCGGGATTGGGATTCCGGCGTATTTTATAGCTGTGCAGACGACAGGAAAAGATAGTGTGAAAATCACACTGATGAGCTGACTGTTTTACGGAACGAACCTTGTTCGTTGCGCAAGCGCTTCGGAATGGAGAATGAGATGGCAGATAAGAAGATGGTGGAAGAAATTACTTCTATGGACGTGGACTTCGCCCAGTGGTACACGGACGTGGTGAAAAAAGCAGATCTGATCGACTATACTTCCGTAAAGGGATGTATGGTGATCAAGCCTGCGGGATATGCGATCTGGGAGCTGATCCAGAAGCAGCTGGACGAGCGGTTCAAGGAGACGGGCGTGGAGAACGTGTACCTGCCCATGTTCATTCCGGAGTCGCTGCTCCAGAAGGAGAAGGACCATGTGGAGGGCTTTGCACCGGAGGTGGCGTGGGTGACTCACGGAGGGCTGCAGCCTCTGTCGGAGAGGCTCTGTGTGCGTCCCACTTCGGAGACATTGTTCTGCGATTTTTACAGGAACGACATACATTCCTACAGAGATCTCCCGAAGGTCTACAATCAGTGGTGTTCCGTGGTCCGCTGGGAGAAGGAGACCAGACCCTTCCTGCGCTCCAGAGAATTTCTCTGGCAGGAGGGACATACCGCGCATGCCACCGCTGAGGAGGCGCAGGAGCGCACCATTCAGATGCTGAATGTGTACGCGAGGTTCTGCGAGGAGGTGTTGGCGATCCCGGTGATCAAAGGGCAGAAGACCGAAAAGGAGAAGTTCGCGGGTGCGCTGGCGACATATACCATCGAGGCGTTGATGCACGACGGAAAGGCGCTCCAGTCCGGCACCAGCCATAATTTCGGGGACGGCTTTGCGAGGGCCTTCGGCATTCAGTTCGCGGATAAGGACAATACCTTAAAATATGTCCATCAGACCTCCTGGGGCATGACCACCCGCCTCATCGGCGCCATCATCATGGTGCACGGTGACAATGAGGGCCTGGTGCTGCCGCCCAGAGTCGCACCTATTCAGGTGTGCGTGATCCCTGTTCAGCAGAAGAAGGAAGGCGTGCTGGAGAAGGCCTGCGAACTGAGGGACCGCCTGAAGAACGTCTGCAGGGTAAAGCTGGACGACACCGATAAGACGCCCGGCTGGAAATTTGCGGAGGCGGAGATGCGCGGCTATCCTATCCGTGTGGAGATAGGTCCCAAGGATATCGAGGCAGGCAAATGTGTGGTCTGCCGCAGAGATACCGGGGAGAAGATCCAGGTGGCTCTGGAGGAGCTTGAGGGCAAGGTGTCGGAATTGCTGGAGACTATCCAGAAGGAGATGCTGGAGCGCGCAAGGGCCCACAGGGACGAGCATACCTACACCGCAGCCAATATGGAGGAGCTTGAGAAGATATTTGCCGAGAAAACAGGCTTCGTGAAAGCCATGTGGTGCGGAGAGCAGGGCTGCGAGGACATTATCAAGGAGCGTCTGAGCGTCACGAGCCGCTGCATGCCCTTTGAACAGGAGCACATTGCAGATACCTGTGTCTGCTGCGGAAAGCCGGCCAGGAAGATGGTCTATTGGGGGAAAGCCTACTAAGATGAATTATATTGTTTTGGACCTGGAGTGGAATCAGAGTACGAACGGACAAAAAGAAGTTCCGGGTATTCCTTTTGAGATCATTGAGATCGGTGCCATCAAACTAAATGACAACGGTGTCATGATTAGTGAGTTCAGCAAACTGATAAGACCGGCGGTCTACCGTGAGATGCATAAGATCACAAGCAGGCTGATCCATCTGCAGATGCAGGAGCTGGAGCGGGGAGAGGCTTTTCCGGAGGTGGCGGACAGCTTTTTGCAGTGGTGCGGGGAAACGGAGTATATGTTCTGCACCTGGGGCGGTTCGGACCTGACGGAGCTGCAGAGAAATCTGAGATATTACAATATGACAGAGCTGTCAGACAGGCCGCTGCCCTTCCTGGATGTGCAGAAGCTTTTCAGCCTGGCTTTTGAGGACGGAAGATCCAGACGTTCGCTGGAGAACGCTGTGGATATGGCGCATTTGGAGAAAGATATTCCTTTCCACAGAGCTTTCGGTGATGCGTACTACACGGCGAAGCTGCTGACCCGGATCATAAATGAGCGCAGCCAGGTCCTGCGGAACGTATCCTACGATGTATTCCATCCCCCGGTCAGCCGGGAGGCGGAGGTCAGAGTCACGTTCGACCGTTATATGAAGTATATCAGCAGGGAATTTGCGGATAAGGCGGAAGCCTTGTCGGATAAGGAGGTCATGTCCAGCAAGTGTTATCTCTGTCACAGGAATCTGAAGAAGAAGCTGAAGTGGTTCACCTTGAACGGAAAGCACTACTATTGTCTGGCACACTGTGAAAAGCACGGTTATCTGAAAAATAAGATCCGGCTCAGAAGATCGGAGAATGACAGGATATTTGTGGTAAAGACCACCAGACAGATCACCGATGAGGAGGCGGAAGCGCTGCGGGAACGCAGCGAGCACGCCAAGGAGCTCCACAGGCGCCGCAACCGGAGCCGCAGAGAGGCGGCCGGTGCGCTGAAATCGGAAAAGAAAGAGTCCCGGTCGTGACTAGATGTCAAAATCGTCAAAGTCGCGGAATGGGTTCGCGCGCCTGGTCCTCTTATTCCGGCGCCGGCGCTCCCGCTGCCAGGTCCGGCGGGTATTTTTGTGGGAGAACTCATAGTTTTTGGAAAGCAGTCTGATAAGAGCGATCGCAAAGACGACGGCTCCCGCCGCTGCCATGCCGAGAAGCACCCGCAGTACATTTACATAGATCACGGGAGAATCCTGCGTTTCCGGTTCTGTGTCTGTGTCGGAGCTTTCGCCGGGCAGGGGTGCAAACATATATTTGTCGGACTGGTTCACAGAAAGATTTACTCCTACGGTCCCGATGTCTATGCCCTGATAGGTGTAGGTGATCACGGCCGCCTGATTTTCGTTGGCCGTGTCGTAGGAGATGGAGGACTGCACGTCCTCAAAGGAAATGGTCCTGGGCAGAATAATGTAGTCGTCCCTGTTCAGGGACAGAATGGGCGCGGAGCTTCCAAAAATATCGTTCCCGCCGTAGAACAATCCGACGTTGTCTATGTCATATTTCGTCTCAGTCTGAGATACGTTCACCTTCTCAAAATTGCTGAATCCGTATTCAAAGAGGGAAATCGTGTCCTCGTACTGATAAGGAGATTCGTCCCGCAGGACCACGCAGATGAGCTTCATCCCGTCCCGCTCGGCGCAGGACACCAGACAGCTTCTGGCGGTGTCGGTATAACCTGTCTTACATCCCACCAGATAATCGTAAGCATACTGTCCGCCGGGAATGATCTGCATGGCATTGTTTTCCACAATATTGTCGGGCTGTAGGTCTGATGCGGGGATCTCCAGCCGCTTGGTCAGTGTGATCTTGCAGAGCATTTCATTGGAAAAGAACGCCCTGCCGATCATGGCAAGATCGTAAGCGGTAGTGTAGTGATTTTCGTCGGGCAGTCCGTTGGGGTTGACAAAATTGGAGTTGAGACAGCCCAGCTCCTTTGCTCTCTGGTTCATGATGGCTGCAAAATCGTGCCAGCTGCCTCCGGCGATGTGCTCCGCAAGGGCGAAGGCCGCTTCATTGGCGGAACGGATCAGGATGGCGTTCAGGCATTGCTCCATGGTAAGCGCCTCCCCGGCGTCCAGGGCGATATGGTTGGAATCGCGGGGCGTGTCCGATACGGCCTCCTGGGAAATATTTACGATCTCGTCCATGGAGCAGCGCTCCGAGGCGATCAGGGTCGTCAAAATTTTAGTGGTGCTGGCGGGATACTGTTTTTGGTGAATATTCTTTGCATAGAGGACGGTCCCTGTTTCCGCCTCCATGAGAACGGCGGATTCCGCGCTTACTGTGGGGCCGATGGGCCAGTTGGCGATTTCGTTGGATTGGATGGGCATAGCGCGCTGCTGCTCCAGGCGAAGCTCTGTCTCGGAGGGCTCCGCATATGCGGTAAGCGGCAGGGAGACAGCGAGCACGCCGGTGCAGAATGCCGCCAGCAGCCCGCGAAGCGGTATGTGCATATGAACTTTTGAGATGTTCTTATATAATAAATTGCAACGCATTTGTGACCTCGAAAAATTTCTGTACATATAGTATACACTCCCATGACCGTGTTGACAATTACCAAAAGATAAAGTAAATTGAAAGTAATCTTGTTGGCCGCACCGGGCGGCGGAAAGAGGATCTATGAGACTTCGCAATATCACGGGTTCGCGGGAAGTGATCGCAGAGAGTCCCTATGTGGTACAGGAGGCGGTGCAGCCTGAGTGTCCCGGAGCCTGGAGGAATATATTCGGGAACGAAAATCCCATCCACATTGAAATCGGTATGGGAAAGGGAAAATTTATACATACTATGGCTAAAGAGCACCCCAGGGTCAATTATGTGGGGATCGAAAAATATTCCAGCGTGCTGCTCAGGGCGGTCCAGAAGATGGAACGGGAGGAGCTTGCGAATCTGAAGTTCCTGCGCATGGACGCGGAGGATATCACATCCGTGTTCGGACCGGGGGAGGTGGACAGGATCTATCTGAATTTTTCCGACCCCTGGCCAAAGGACCGTCATGCAAAACGGCGGCTTCCCTCCAGAGAATTCCTGGCGCGTTACGATGTCATTTTGAAGGAAGACGGGAGGCTGGAGTTCAAGACGGACGACAGAGAGCTTTTTGATTTTGCGGTGCGGGAGCTGGAGCCGGCCGGCTGGATAGCGGAGGTCATTTCCTACGATCTGCACAGAGACCGGGAGCTGATGCAGGGAAACGTCATGACGGAGTATGAGGAGAAATTTTCCGCCATGGGGAATCCCATCTGCAAGTATGTTATTTTCCGGCAGCGGAAATGTCCGGCTGAGCGGGCGCGGTCGTGACGGACCGGGATCAGTAGAATAACGGCGCCGAAGACGGTGCGGAAAGGGTGAAAAGATGGAATACAAATTTACAACGGAAAATTTCGAGGCGGAGGTGCTGCAATCGGACATTCCCGTATTGGTGGACTTCTATGCGCAGTGGTGTCCTCCCTGTAAGATGATGGCTCCGGTGGTGGAGAAGATGGCCGAAGAATTTGACGGCCGGCTGAAGGTGGGAAAGCTTGACACGGACGCGAATGAGCAGATCCGGCAGCAGTACCGCGTGGTCAATATACCCACGTTCATTGTCTTCAGGGACGGCAAAGCAATCGCTCAATGGACGGGCGCTTCTTCCTCCGCAGAGTTCAAAGATCAGATCGAACGGGTGTTGGGATAAATGAACAGAGAAATTGCAAAATATGAGGGAAAGAGAGCGCTGGGAAGTGTAGCGGGCGCATTTTTATACGCGGCTGGAATCAATCTTTTTGTGGTGCCGGCCGGGCTGTACACCGGCGGCGTGATGGGTATCTGTCAGGTCATCCGTACCGTTCTGGCACGGTCCTTCGGGCTGGACTTTGACACCTTTGACATAGCCGGCGTGATCTATTATGCCATCAATGTGCCCATATTTGTCATGGCGTTCAGCAGGCTGGGAAAAAGATTCTTTGCAAAGACGGTGCTCACGGTCACATCCATGACCGTATTTTTGTCTTTGATCCCGATCCGCCTGTGCGTGGAGGACAAGATGGCATCCTGCGTAGTGGGCGGTATCATCGCCGGGGCGGGAAGCGGCATCATGCTCCGCATGGGCTCCTCCGGCGGCGGAATGGATGTGGTGGGAGTCCTGCTGACAAAGTGGAAGCAGGATTTCAGCGTGGGAAGAGTCAATCTTTTTGTGAACTTTGTGCTGTATGCCGCCTGTCTTTTCCTGTTCGACTCGGAGATCGTAGTGTATTCCGTTATCTATGCGGCGGTGTATGCCGTTGCCATGGACAGGGTGCACACTCAGAATATTAATGTGGAGGCCACCGTTATCACGAAGGCCGATACCACGGCTCTGGAAAAGGAGGTCTTTGAGGAGCTGAACAGAGGCATTACAAAATGGGCGGCCCTGGGCGCCTACACCTATGAGCACTGTCATGTCCTGTATATCATGCTTTCAAAATACGAGCTCCACCGCCTGCGGGCGATCATTTACAAGCATGATCCCGGCGCCTTCATCGTGCTCAATGAGGGTGTCAACGTGTCGGGGCATTATCTGAAAAAGCTGTGATGGGATCCGCGAGATTCCGTTATTCTGCGTATGCCCGGCGGCTCAGCAGAATTTCAGCAGGAGCGCAGCGGCGGCAGACAGCACCGCGAGAAAAAGGATGTTGTACAGGGTGAACGCCTTCAGGTATTTCCCCTTGGAGACATTTTCTCCGGCGCCGTAGATCCGGAAGGAGATCACGCTGGCCAGAGAGGCGATCAGCGTACCGAGACCGCCGATATTGACGCCGTAGAGGAGATCGCGGCTCTTTTCGGTAAAGCCGGAAAGCAGGATGGCAGTCGGCATATTGCTGATGCATTGGCTGAAGAGGATGGAGAGCGGCAGTTCCCTGCCCCGGATAAAGGTGCGCATCAGCCCGGAGACGGCGGGAATCCGCTCCATGTTGCCGATGAACAGGAAAAAACAGACGAAGGTCAGCAGAAGAAAATAATCCACAGACCGAAAGAGGGTCCTGTCCAGCAATAGCACCGCAAGCACTAGGATCACCAGCATGACCGGCCAGGTCAGCAGCCGCAGGACACAGCTCAGCGCCACCAGAAAAAGGAGCAGATAACAGATCAGCCGGGACCGGTGGGGAGCGGGAATTTCTTTCAAAGCCTCCACCTGAATCCTTTCGTTTGGAAGCGTCAGGTTACATAGGATCAGCAGAAAAAATGACAATACTGTCAGAGGAAGCATCTGCAGTAAAAATGTCTTCATGGGAATGGAGAACGCAGAGTACAGATACAGGTTCTGAGGATTGCCGATGGGGGTCAGCATGCTGCCCAGATTGGCGGAGACGGTCTGCAGAACGATCACGGGAATCAGCAGCCGCTTCTCGCCCGCCATGATCAGCACCATGACGGCAAAGGGCACGAAAGTGATCAGGGCCACATCGTTGGTGATCAGCATGGCGGAGAAAAAGCAAAGAGCTGTCAGCAGCAGGGAGAGCTGTCTGGCAGTTTTTGTATGGGACAAAAGCTTTGTCCCCAGATACTGGAACAGACCGATGCTCTGCAGTCCCTTCACCACGAGCATGAGGCCGAAGAGCAGCGCCAGCACCCGCCAGTCCATGGACGGTCTCTTTTTTGAAAAACAGGAACACGCGGTTCATGATATCACTTTTCCTTTTTATTCCGGAGAGCCGCAGCCACAAAGCCCTTGAACAGAGGATGTGGTTTGTTGGGGCGGGATTTCAGTTCGGGATGTCCCTGTGTGGCCACGAAGAAAGGATGCTCCGTGATCTCGCACATCTCGACGATCCGGCCGTCCGGTGAGGTGCCGGAGAGCCGCAGGCCGTTCCTGGCCAGCACCTCCCGGTAATCGTTGTTCACCTCATAGCGGTGCCGGTGCCTCTCGTAAATAGTCTCCTGACCGTAGAGCTCATAGGCTCTTGACTCCTTGTCCAGCACACAGGGATATGCGCCCAGCCTCAGAGTTCCGCCGATGTCTTCCACGCCGTTCTGGTCGGGCATCAGCGCGATCACGGGGTGGGTGGTGGAGGGGTCCAGCTCGATGCTGTGGGCATCGTTGTAGCCGATCACGTTGCGGGCGTACTCCACAATGGTGAGCTGCATGCCGAGGCACAGGCCCAGCAGAGGGGTGCCTGTGGTGCGCGCATAGGAGATGGCTTCGATCTTTCCCTCGATGCCGCGGGAGCCGAAGCCTCCGGGAATCAGGACGCCGTTGCAGTCGCTCAGGAGCTCTGCTGCGTTCTCCTTTGTGACCGTCTCGGAATCGATCCATTTGATACGGACAGTGGTATGATTGGTGATTCCGCCGTGCTTCAGAGCTTCCACTACGCTGATATAAGCGTCGTGCAGGGAGACATATTTACCTACCAGTGCGATCTGCACCTCGTCGGTGGGATGCTTCAGGTCGTCTACCATTTTTTCCCAGTCAGCCAGGTCGGGCTTGGGACAATCCAGATGAAGACATTCACACGTCACCTGCGCCAGACGCTCCTTCTCCATGGCAAGCGGCGCTTCGTACAGGTATTCCACATCCAGATTCTGAAGTACGCGGTTGCTGGGCACATTGCAGAACAGAGCGATCTTGTCCTTGATCGACTGGTCCAGGGGATGTTCGCTGCGGCATACGATGATGTCGGGCTGGATCCCCATGCCCTGCAGGTCCTTGACGCTCGCCTGAGTGGGCTTGGTCTTCAGCTCCTGGGAAGCGCTGATATACGGGATCAGCGTCACATGGATGAGGATCGCATTTTCATGTCCCACATCGTGCTGGAACTGGCGGATAGACTCCAGGAACGGCTGGCTCTCAATGTCGCCCACCGTGCCGCCCACCTCGATGATGGCAATGCGGGTGTCGGGGTCCGTAAAATTCCGGTAGAACCGGCTTTTGATCTCGTTGGTGATATGGGGGATGACCTGGACGGTGCCGCCGCCGTAATCTCCCCGGCGCTCCTTCTGCAGCACGGACCAGTATACCTTGCCGGTGGTCACGTTGGAGTTCTTGTCGAGGCTTTCGTCGATAAAACGCTCATAGTGGCCCAGGTCCAGATCGGTCTCCGCCCCGTCGTCCGTGACGAACACTTCCCCGTGCTGAATGGGGTTCATGGTGCCGGGATCAATGTTGATGTACGGATCGAATTTCTGCATGGTGACCTTGTAGCCTCTGGCCTTCAGAAGTCTGCCGAGGGATGCGGCGGTGATGCCCTTCCCCAGGCCGGAGACGACGCCTCCTGTGACGAACACGTATTTTACTGGCATAAGCTCCTCTTTTCCGCGATCAGTATCGCTTCTTTGCAGTCTGGACCGGCTCACAGGTGAGATCTACGCCCAGCTTTTTATAAATTTTGATATCTACCTCGGAGAGCATCACCGAAGTATGGACCTGACAGCCCCGGAGCCTGGGCAGCTGTTCCAGAGAATGTCTGGCGTTCTCGTCCGAGCAGGCGGCCAATGCAAGGGCAATCAGCACCTCGTCCGTGTGCAGCCTGGGGTTCCTTCCGCCAAGGTAGCGGACCTTCAGATCCTGAATGGGTTCAATGGCTTCCGGCTTGATGAGACGGGTATCGTGGTCCACGCCGGCCAGATATTTCAGGGCGTTCAATAAAAGCGCGGCGGATGCTCCCAGGAAATCGGATGTCTTGGAGGTGATGATATGTCCGTCCGACAGCTCGATGGCGGCGGTGGGCACGCCCAGCTCCTCCGCGCGTCTCTTTGCAGCCAAAGTGACACTCCTGTCGTCTGTGGTGATCTTCGCCTGCTTCATCAGAAGCTCGATCTTGTAGACTTCGTTTTCCGAAGCCTCGTCCCGCACCACTCTGTTCAAGGTGGTGTAGTATCTGCGGATGATCTCCATATTGGACGCCCGGCAGCAGGCTTCGTCGTCAATGATGCAGTTCCCCGCCATATTGACACCCATGTCGGTCGGAGACTTGTAGGGATTGCTGCCGTAAATGCCCTCAAAGATAGCGTTGAGGACGGGGAAGATCTCGATGTCCCGGTTATAGTTGACGGCGGTCTCGCCGTAGGCCTCCAGATGAAAGGGATCGATCATGTTCACGTCGTTCAGATCCGCCGTGGCAGCCTCGTAAGCCAGATTGATCGGATGCTTGAGCGGAATGTTCCAGATGGGAAAGGTCTCGAACTTGGCATAGCCGGCCTTGATCCCCCGGAGGTTGTCGTGATAGAGCTGGGAGAGGCAGGTCGCCATCTTGCCGCTTCCCGGACCGGGAGCGGTGATCACCACCAGCGGTCTTGAGGTCTCTATGTAATCGTTCTTGCCGTAGCCGTTCTCGCTTACGATCAGGGGTACGTTGGCAGGGTAGCCTTCAATGGTATAGTGGAGATATACCTTAATGTCTTTTTTCTCAAGCTTTGCCTTAAATTGGTCGGCGCTGTTCTGGCCGGCATAGTGGGTGATGACCACGCTTCCCACGAACAGGCCCTTTTGCTGAAATTCGTTCCGCAGCCGCAGCACGTCCACATCGTAGGTAATTCCGAGATCGCCGCGGACCTTGTTCTTCTCGATGTCGGCGGCGTTAATGACGATGACGATCTCCGCGTAGTCGGAGAGCTGCATCAGCATTTTCAGCTTGGAATCGGGTGCGAATCCGGGGAGTACTCTGGAAGCGTGATAGTCGTCAAAAAGCTTTCCGCCAAATTCCAAATAGAGCTTGTCCCCGAACTGGCTGATACGCTCCCGGATGCGCTCGGACTGCAGTTTTAAATATTTTTCGTTGTCAAATCCTATTTTCATAATTCCCCGTTCACTTTTATGGCGGCAGTTCATTTGCCGTTTCCCATTTGCCGTTTTCCCTTTGACTTTGTATAAAAATCACTTTTGTATTTTAACATAGATCATCCTGTATTGAAAGATGGAAATTTTATAAATCTTTTAGACAAGACACGCTTTTTTCATAATTCTGCTATTGATTTATCAATTTGTTCTTTCTATAATAAAATAGATTCAAATTCACCGTATTGCGGAATAATGATGTTATCAGTAAATAGAAATGGGGTCACTATGGATAATCAGCTTAATCAATATGATAACGGCAGCGGATACAATAACGGCGGCCAGGGCAACGGCCCTGGCGGAAATGGCGGACACGGCGGGCAGCCGCCCAGAAAGCCAAACCCGATCATGACGGTCCTGGCAGTGTTGAGCACGGTCCTGCTCATATTTGCGCTCTACAGTTATTTTACCGCCGGTTCCGAGGCGAATGAAGTCTCCTACAGTAAGTTCCTGAGCTATATTGAAGATGGCAGCGTAGAGGAGGTGAATCTGCTCAACTCCGGCAAGATCCAGTTCACTCTGAAAAAGAATGAGGAAGACCGTCTGCCCGGAACGGGAGTGCCCAGCTTCGGGCTGGGGCTGTATGCGCAGAGGGCATCCTCGCAGTATTCCACGATCCTGATGGAGGATATGGATACGCTGATGTCCCGGCTGGAGGAGCACGGAATTGACGGTCACAGGACTCTGGGCGGAAATTCCAACCTTTTCTGGAATATTGTGCTGACCATTGTTCCGGTGATCCTCATGGTCATCATGCTGAACTTCCTGTTCCGCAAAATGTCGGGAAACGGCGGCCCGATGGGCGTCGGCAAGAGCAACGCCAAGGTGTATGTGCAGAAGGAGACCGGCGTTACCTTTAAGGACGTGGCGGGTGAGGACGAGGCGAAGGAGTCTCTGGTGGAGGTGGTGGATTTCCTTCACAATCCCGGAAAATATTCCAAGATCGGCGCAAGACTTCCCAAGGGAGCGCTGTTGGTGGGCCCTCCCGGCACCGGAAAGACGCTGCTGGCAAAAGCAGTCGCCGGAGAGGCTCATGTGCCGTTCTTTTCCATGACGGGCTCCGATTTTATTGAGCTCTATGTGGGCGTGGGAGCCAGCCGGGTGAGAGACCTTTTCAAAGAGGCTACGAAGAATGCTCCCTGTATCGTATTTATAGACGAGATCGATGCGATCGGGCGCAGCCGTGATTCCAAATACGGCGGCGGGAACGAGGAGCGGGAACAGACCTTGAATCAGCTGCTGTCCGAGATGGACGGCTTTGACAGTTCCAAGGGTATTCTCATCCTGGGCGCCACTAACAGGCCGGAGATCCTGGACAAGGCCCTGCTGCGTCCCGGACGCTTTGACAGGCGGATCATCGTGGATAAACCTGACCTGAAGGGGCGTGTGGAGATCCTGAAGGTTCATTCCAAAGACGTGAAGATGGATGAGAGCGTGGATCTGGATGCCATTGCGCTTGCCACCAGCGGCGCGGTAGGCTCCGATCTGGCCAATATGATCAATGAGGCCGCCATCAATGCGGTCAAAGAGGGCCGGGAGTACGTGAGCCAGAAGGACCTGTTCGACGCCGTTGAGGTGGTGCTGGTCGGCAAGGAAAAGAAAGACCGCATCATGAGCAAGGAGGAGCGCAAGATCGTGTCTTACCACGAGGTGGGCCATGCTCTGATCAGCGCCCTGCAGAAGAACTCCGAACCGGTGCAGAAGATCACGATCGTGCCGCGCACCATGGGAGCCCTGGGATATGTGATGCGCGTCCCGGAGGAGGAGAAGTATCTGAATACCGAGGCGGAGCTGCGTGACCTGCTGGTCAGCCTGGTAGGCGGAAGGGCAGCGGAGGAGATCGTGTTCGATACCGTCACCACCGGAGCCGCCAATGATATAGAGCGGGCTACGGATATTGCCCGCAACATGGTCACTCGCTACGGTATGAGCAAGAAGTTCGGCCTGATGGGCCTGGCTACCGTGGAGAGCCAGTATCTGGAGGGCAGGACTGCCCTGAACTGCAGTGACTCAACAGCGGCGGAGGTGGATGCCGAGGTGGTGGAGATCCTGAAGGAGAGTTATGAGAAGGCCCTTGCAATGCTGAATGACAACCGGGAAGTGATGAACAAGCTGGCGGATTATCTGATCGAAAAGGAAACGATCACAGGCAAGGAGTTTATGGAGATCTACCGCAGAGAAAAAGGGATTCCCGAACCCGACGTGTCTCCGGAGGAGAACAGGGACGCCGGCGCCGCGGAGAAGAATGAGAGTACCGGCGCAGCGGAAGAAAATAAAAATGCAGGTACAGCCGAGGAGAATAAAAGTGCCGGCACCCCGGAGGAGAATGAGAAGACCGGCGTAGTGGAAGAGAATGAAAGTGCCGGCGTAACGGAAGAGAAAGGGAATGTCGGCGCCGCGGAGGAGAATGAGAGTACCGGCACCGCGGAAGAGAATGAAAATGCCGGTGCCCCGGAGGAGAATGAGAAGACCGGCAGGCCGGAGGATGACGCGGAAGACGGTGAGGCTGCGGTCCCGAAGGCTTACGACCGGCCGTCCGATGACACCCGCTCCGTGGGCAGGTTTTCCAACGGAAAGATAGATTAGGTACGCCATGTTTAACATTGAAGAAGAACTGAAAAAGCTGCCAAGAGAGCCCGGCGTGTACATTATGCGGGATGACAAGGATGTCATTTTATATGTAGGCAAGGCCGTCAATCTACACAACCGCGTCCGATCCTATTTTCGGGAGAACATCGGCCGCGGTCCCATGATCGATAAGATGGTCTCCCTCATTGCCCGCTTCGAGTATATTGTCACCGACTCGGAGCTGGAAGCGCTCGTATTGGAAAACAATCTGATCAAAGAGAATTCTCCTAAATACAATACCCTGTTAAAGGATGATAAGACTTATCCCTATATCAAGGTGACGGTGGGGGAGGAATATCCCCGCATCCTTTTCTCGCGCACCATGAAGAAGGATAAGTCAAAATATTACGGCCCCTATACCAGTGCGGCGGCAGTGAAGGACACCATTGAGCTTTTGAATAAGCTGTACTGTCTGCGCACCTGCCGTCGAAGTCTGCCCAGGGATATCGGTATGGACCGCCCCTGTCTGAATTACCACATCAAACAGTGCATGGCCCCCTGTCAGGGATACGTCAGTAAAGAACAGTATCGCCGTCAGGTGGAACAGGCGCTGGAATTTCTCAACGGCAATTACAATTTCATACTGAAGGATCTGGAGGCCAAAATGAAAGCGGCGTCGGAGGCCCTTGACTTTGAAGCGGCCGCAGGCTACCGGGACCTGTATAACAGCGTCAGATCCGTGGCGCAGAAGCAGAAGATCACGGACAGCGTGGGGGAGGACAAGGATGTGATTGCTCTGTACCGGGATGAGACTGAGGCGGTCGTTCAGGTCTTTTTTGTGCGGGACGGGAAGCTGATCGGGCGTGAGCACTATTACATGACAAACGTGTCGGAAAACAGCGAGGCAGATATTCTTGAGAATTTTGTAAAGCAGTTCTATGCCGGCACCCCCTTTATCCCAAGAGAGTTGATGCTTCAGTACGAGATCGGGGACGGCGAGCTGATTGAAAGGTGGCTTACGGAGCGAAAGGGGGCGCGGGTCTATCTGCGCGTGCCGAAGATCGGTTCAAAGGAAAAGCTGGTGGAGCTGGCAGCCCAGAATGCCAGACATATTTTGGAGCAGGACAGAGAGCGGCTGAAGCGCGAGGAGGGCCGGACGGTCGGCGCGGTGAAGGAGATTGCCGGCGTGTTGGGGCTTTCACATATTGAACGAATGGAGGCCTTTGATATCTCCAACATCAACGGATTCGAAAATGTAGGTTCCATGATCGTGTTTGAAAAAGGGAGACCCAAGCCGAGTGATTACCGCAAATTTCGGATCAGGACCGTGTCCGGTCCCGACGACTACGCCTGTATGCGCGAGGTCCTGACCAGGCGTTTCCGGCACGGTCTTGAGGAAAGCCGGGAGCTGGACGAAAAAAAGCTGGACCGGGATTTCGGCAGCTTTACCAGATTTCCCGATCTGCTCATGATGGACGGCGGCAGAGGACAGGTGAACATTGCGCTTTCGGTGCTTCGGGAGCTGCATATCGACATCCCTGTCTGCGGTATGGTGAAGGACGATAACCACCGCACCAGGGGATTGTATTTCAACAATGTGGAGCTTCCCATCGACACACATTCCGAGGGATTTAAGCTGATCACCCGAATTCAGGATGAGGCTCACCGTTTTGCCATCGAGTATCACCGTTCTCTGCGCAGCAAGGCTCAGGTAAGGTCGGTGCTGGACGATATACCCGGTGTGGGGCCGGCCCGCAGAAAAGCCCTCATGCGGCATTTCAGATCCATAGAGGAGATAAAGGCGGCCACGGTGGAGGAGCTGGCCGCGCTGCCGGAGCTGAACAGGCGGGCCGCGGAGGAGATATACGATTTTTTCCGACAAAAAAATGACAGGTCCGGCACCGGGCCGGAAAAATCTTGACAGGAAATCTACTTCACAGAATTCCCTGGATGTGTTAAAATCTAAAATAGCGGACGGAATCTGCGAGGGAGGAGAATATGGCAAGTATACATTTGACTCAGCTCATCGAGAAAATGAAACTGACGATCCTGAATCCGGAGGTGGATGTGAAGGAGATCCGCGTGACACAGCCGGATATCAACCGACCGGCTCTGCAGCTGACGGGATACTTTGAGCACTTTGACGCCACCCGGCTGCAGGTGATCGGATTTGTGGAGTACACTTATGTGGAGAGCCTCAGCGACAAGAAGAAGCGGGAGGTCTACAGCGAGCTCATGAGCTATGACATCCCGGCCATAGTGTTCTGCAGAGAGCTGCAGCCGGATCCTATATTTCTGCAGCAGGCGGTGGAGCACAGGATTCCGCTCCTGTCGACCAAAAAGACGACATCTGCTTTTTTGGCGGAGACGATCCGCTGGCTGAACGTGAAGCTGGCGCCCTGTATCTCCGTTCACGGCGTTCTTGTGGATGTCTACGGTGAAGGCCTGCTGATCACGGGAGAGAGCGGTATCGGTAAGTCGGAGACGGCGCTGGAGCTGGTAAAGCGGGGACACCGTATGGTGACGGATGACGTAGTGGAGCTGCGGAAGGTCAGCGACGAGACTCTGGTGGGAACGGCGCCGGATGTGACGAAGCATCTGATCGAGCTGCGAGGCATCGGCATTGTGGATATTAAGGCGTTGTTCGGGGCATCCTCGGTAAAGGATACACAGAGCATAGATCTGGTGATTCATCTGGAGGATTGGGACAAGGATAAGGAATATGACAGACTGGGCCTGGAGGAAAATTACACGGAGTATCTTGGCAACAAGGTAGTCTGCCACAATATCCCCATCCGTCCCGGAAGGAACCTGGCTCTTATCTGTGAGACGGCGGCCGTGAACCACCGTCAGAAAAAGATGGGCTACAATGCGGCGCAGGAGCTCTACACCCGCGTCCAGAACTCTCTGGCAAAGAACCGGAAGGAAGAAGAGTAGGCGTCGTTCGGGACTCGGCTTTAAGTCGACTGTCTGTGGGGAAGGTGAGGTAAACAATATGGGAAATTATGCATTCGGAGTGGATATAGGCGGTACTACCGTGAAGATCGGTCTGTTCGACAGGAACGGCTGCGTGCTGGACAAATGGGAGATACCTACCGTGAAGGACAACGAGGGCTCTTCCATCCTGCCTGACGTGGCACAGAGCCTCCTGGAGAAAATGAAAGAAAAAGGGATCGGGGAGGACGACCTGGAGGGCATCGGCATCGGCGTGCCGGGCGCGGTGGACAGCGAGGGCACTCTGGTGAGCGGCGCGGTAAATATCGGTTGGAAGCCCTTTAACATACCTAAGGTGATGAGTGCATATATTAATGTACCGGTAAGGGCAGCGAACGATGCAAACGCCGCAGCGTTCGGTGAAATGTGGCAGGGCGGCGGCAAGGGATACTCCAATATGGTGGCGGTCACCCTGGGAACAGGCGTGGGCGGCGGCATTATCGTCAACGGAGACATCATTACCGGTGCCACCGGTGCAGCCGGTGAAATCGGGCATATACATATGGAGGACAGTGAGACGGAGGTCTGCGGCTGCGGAAACAAAGGCTGTCTGGAGCAGTACGCCTCCGCAACGGGAGTGGTGCGCCTGGCAAAGAGACGTTTGGCCCAGGACGATACCCCCAGCGCTGTCCGCAAGGGCACCTTATCCGCCAAGTCGGTATTCGATGCGGTAAAGGACGGCGACGAGGTGGCGATGCAGATTGCGGAGCAGTTCGGCCGGTATCTGGGAAAGGGTCTGGCGGCGGTGGCCAATGTGGTAAATCCGGAGGTGTTCGTCATCGGCGGAGGCGTATCCAAGGCGGGAGACGTTCTGCTGGATCTCGTAAAGCCTGAGCTGCAGAAATATACCTTTCCGGCCAGCCGCAACGTAAAGCTTGCACTGGCACAGCTTGGAAACGACGCCGGGATTTACGGCGCAGCGGGACTGATTCTCTGTGAGAAGTAGTTCCTGGAGTGCGTGCGCCGGACAAAACATGCAAATTATAGAACAGGAAAATAAAATTCATGATCAGTAATGCGGTAATTGAAGCAATTAAAAATTATGTATCGGAAAAGAATATACATCTCAACGAGCCAATGGCAGGCCATACTACCTTTCGGATAGGGGGGCCTGCCGATTGCTTGGTACAGCTGGAAAATGAAGAGCAGCTCAAGAACGTGCAGAAGTATCTGAGTCTGGTGGAGGAGCCCTTTTTCATTCTTGGCAACGGCAGCAATCTTTTGGTCAGCGATTACGGTTATGCGGGAGTGATCCTGCAGATCGGCGAAGGGATGAGCCGCATCGGAGTGGACGGCTGCCGTATTACCGCACAGGCCGGCGCGCTTCTGAGCCAAGTGGCAAAGGCGGCGCTGGAGCACGGTCTGACGGGCCTGGAGTTCGCATCCGGCATACCGGGCACCGTGGGCGGCGGTGTGGTGATGAATGCGGGCGCATATGACGGGGAGCTGAGTCAGGTAGTGAAGCAGGTCAGCGTGGTGAGCCGCCAGGGAGAATCCATGGTGTTCGACAATGAGACCATGGAGTTCGGTTACCGCACGAGCGCGCTCAAAAAGAATTCGTTCACAGTGACGGAAGTGACCTTTGAACTGAAGGAAGGAGACCGGGAGCAGATCAGGGCCCGGATGGATGAATTTGCGGAAAAGCGCAGGAAGAAACAGCCGTTGGAGTATCCCAGTGCTGGAAGTATTTTCAAGAGGCCGGAGGGTCATTTTGCGGGAAAGCTTATTATGGATGCCGGACTGCGCGGCTATCAGACAGGCGGCGCCAGGATCTCCGACAAGCACTGCGGTTTTATCGTCAATGTGGGAAAGGCTACCGCACACGATGTGCTGGATGTCATTGCCGAAGCGCAGGAGAGGGTCAAGGAGAGATTTGGAATAGATCTGGAGACGGAGATCATCTACCTGGAGTAGAAAAGCAGCGGATTTTGCCGTCAGAACGGCGGATTGTGAGGACATATGAGATTTGTAGTGGTCACCGGGATGAGCGGAGGCGGTAAGAGCACCGCCCTGAAAATGCTGGAGGATGCAGGATTTTACTGTGTGGACAACCTGCCTCTTTCCCTGGTGGAAAAATTTGTGGAACTGATCTCCATGCCGAACAGCGAGATCAGCAAGGTGGCGCTGGGCCTGGATGTGCGTTCCGACCAGTCCTTCCGGGATGCCACCAGGATCCTGGGACAGTTGAAGCAGAGCGGGTGCACATTCGAGATCCTGTTCATGGATGCGGACGAGAACGTGCTGATCAAGCGCTATAAGGAGAGCAGGCGGATCCACCCCCTGGCCATGGGCGGCAGAGTGGAGGAGGGCGTGCGCAGAGAGCGGCAGGTCCTTGAGGACGTGCGGAAAAGCGCCGATTACGTCATTGATACCACGCATCTGCTGACCAGGGAACTGAAGGAAGAGCTTGACCGAATTTTTCTGAAGAACGAAGAATATAATAGTCTCATGGTAACGGTCATGTCCTTCGGATTCAAGCACGGTATTCCCGTGGATGCGGATCTGGTATTCGACGTAAGATTTTTGCCGAACCCCTTTTATGTGGAACAGCTGAAGGAGAAGACCGGCAATGACATCGAGGTCCAAAATTATGTGATGGGATTTCCGGAAGCGGAGATCTTTATGCAGAAGCTGGTGGAAATGATCCGTTTTCTGATTCCCAATTATGTGAAGGAAGGAAAGTACAGTCTTGTGATCGCGATTGGGTGTACGGGAGGAAAGCACAGAAGCGTCACTCTCGCAAAGGAGCTGTATACCCGCATGAAGGACAAGGGGGAATACGGTATTAAGCTTTACCACAGAGACGTGACCAATCCGGGGAAATAGGGGGAGCCTATGTCTTTTTCAAGTGAGGTCAAGGAAGAACTTGCAAAGCACATCAGCCCGGCCCGGCACTGTCAGATCGCGGAGCTGGCGGCGCTCATGCATTTCTGCGGCCAGTACGGACGTGATGAGAACGGACGTTATACCATAGGATTTCAGACGGAAAATGAAGCTGTAGTCAGAAAAGGCTTTACAATATTGAAAAAAACATTTAATATAGAAAATGGAGTGTCCAGGCAGGAGAAGGATTTGAGGGGAATATTCCAGAAAATAGGCAATTTGGATGAACCCGTCAGCAGAATGCTGTTGAAGAGCACCTGCTGTCAGAGAGCTTTTTTGAGAGGCGCGTTCCTGAGCGTGGGCTCCATGAGCGATCCGAAAAAGAGCTATCACCTGGAATTTGACTGTACCGACAGGGCGAAGGCCGAACAGCTCCAGGAGGTGATCGGAGCCTTCGGCATCGAGTCAAAGATCATCCTTCGGAAAAAGTATTATGTAGTCTACCTGAAGGAGGGCTCCGGTATCGTGGATCTTCTCAATGTATGCGGTGCACCTGTGTCTCTGATGAATCTGGAGAATACGCGGATCCTGAAGGAGATGAGAAATTCTGTGAACCGCCGGGTCAATTGCGAGACGGCCAACATTGCAAAGACTGTAAATGCGGCGGCAAGGCAGGTGGAGGATATTGAATATATCAGAGCCCATTACGGCTTTCAGAATCTTCCCGCTGCACTGAGGGAAATGGCCCTGATCCGTTTGGAAAATCCGGATACACCGCTGAAGGAGCTGGGCGAGTGTTTTACGCCGCCCATCGGAAAGTCGGGTGTCAACCACAGACTGCGCAAGCTCAGCGAACTGGCGGAAAAGCTCCGATCCGGTTCGTAGGGCCGCATTTATTTGAGCGTATATGTTCATAAGGACGTATCATATAGAGGAGGAACGATCATGACAAAGAAGGATATTCTTGTCCATCTGGAGAACGGACTTGAGGCAAGGCCCGTAGCGCTGCTGGTGCAGGAGGCCAGCAAATATGAGAGTACGATCTACATCCAGACAGGCGACAGAAAGGTAAATGCGAAGAGCATTATGGGCATGATGAGCCTGGGGCTGGACAATGGCGAGGCGCTCACGATTTCCGCCGAGGGACCGGACGAACAGGCGGCGGTGGATGGTATCGGACACTTTCTGAGCGCTAAGGAGCAGTGACCCTTACACTCCATAGATGAATAAAAACGAGGCGGAGTCAATAGATGCTGTTGGTTTCGCTTTTTTTAACAGTATACGGCCGAAACGGCGGCAGATCGAGGGAATATGAAAAGAAAATTGTTGTTCATCTATAACCCCAAAGCGGGAAAGGCAAAAATCAAGAGCAAGCTGGCGGACATTTTGGATGTCTTTGCAAAATCGGGCTTCGAGACGACGATATGTCCCACACAATTCAAGGGCGATGCGGAGCAGATCATGGAAAAGCGGTCCGCGGACTACGAGCTGATCGTCTGCAGCGGCGGAGACGGCACTCTGGACGAGACGGTGACGGGCATGTTCAAGAGCGGTCTTCGGACGCCCCTCGGCTATATTCCGGCGGGAAGCACGAACGATTTTGCCGGTAGTCTGGCACTGCCGAAAAGCATGGTGCGCGCTGCGGAGACCATAGTCAGCGGAAAAAATTTTCCCTGCGATGTGGGCACCTTCAATGAGGATGTCTTCGTCTATATCGCGGCATTCGGACTGTTCACCGAGGTATCCTACGAGACGGACCAGGAAGCGAAGAACCTGCTGGGACATATGGCTTATGTGCTGGAGGGCATGAAACGTCTGTCATCCATTAAATCCTTTCCCATGCGGGTCAGCTATGAGGACAAGATCATTGTGGAGAACTTTATCTTTGGAATGGTCACCAACTCCATCTCCGTGGGCGGGTTCAAAAATATTACCGGAAAAAACGTACAGTTGGACGACGGAGTATTTGAGGTGACCCTGATCAAGCAGCCCAAGAATGCCATAGAGCTGAATAATATTATGGTGTCCCTTGTGAATCACGATATTGATACGGACCTTATGTATTGCTTCCGCACCTCCAGCATCGCGTTCGAGTCTCCCGAACCGGTGGCTTGGACGTTGGACGGGGAGAACGGGGGAAGTCATAAGAGCGTGCACATTCATAACATATGCAGGGGCATGGACATACGTGTAAAATGAAACCTGTCAGAATATGCTTGCGAAAGGCCATGCTTTAGGTTATAATAAAAACCGTAATGAATTTCGGTCTGACATTCGGTCAGAATCATATCAGGAAAGGTGGTAATGACAATGCCATTAGTTACAACAAAGGACATGTTCGAGAAGGCATACAATGGCGGTTATGCGGTTGGTGCGTTCAACGTGAACAACATGGAGATCGTTCAGGGCATCACGGAAGCTGCCGGCGAGCTGAACAGCCCGGTAATCCTTCAGGTGTCCAAAGGCGCAAGAGCCTATGCAAATCATACTTATCTGGTGAAGCTGGTGGAAGCGGCAGTGGAAGAGAATCCCCAGATTCCCATCGCCCTGCACCTGGATCACGGCGACACCTTTGAACTCTGTAAATCCTGCATTGACGGCGGATTCACTTCCGTTATGATCGATGCATCCTCCAAGTCTTTTGAGGAAAACATTGCCCTGACCAAACAGGTCGTAGAATATGCTCACGCTCACGGTGTCGTAGTCGAGGCCGAGCTGGGCACACTGGCCGGCGTCGAAGATGAAGTCTCGGTGGAGGCAGGCCATGAGTCTTATACCCGTCCGGAGGAGGTGGAGGAATTCGTTTCCAGGACCGGATGCGACTCTCTTGCGATCGCGATCGGTACTTCTCACGGCGCTTATAAGTTCACCGCCGCTCAGTGCACAAGGAACGCCGACGGCATCCTTGTTCCCCCGCCACTTCGTTTTGACGTGCTGGAGGAGTGCATTAAGCGTCTTCCCGGATTCCCCATCGTGCTTCACGGCTCATCTTCCGTTCCTCAGGAGTTCGTCAAGATGGTCAACCAGTATGGCGGAAATATGCCTGATGCAGTAGGCATTCCGGAGGAACAGCTCCGCAAGGCAGCCGAGCTTGCCGTATGTAAGATCAATATTGATTCCGATATCCGTCTTGCCATGACGGGCAATATCCGTAAATACTTTGCGGAGCATCCGGATCACTTCGATCCCCGCCAGTATCTGAAGCCTGCCCGCCAGGCCGTAAAGGATATGGTCGCTCATAAGATCAAAAATGTTCTTGGCTCCGACGGAAAAGCATAAAACGCTGAGAACATATCAGATCGGATCGTTGGGTTCTTAAATTGTTCTGATAATACCCCCGGCTATTCTTCACAATAGCTGGGGGATTATTTTACCCGGATCTTATGTTTTGACTTAGCGGGTGACGGACGAGCGGAACAATATTGCGCCCACAGGAGAGGAAAAGTATGCCGGAACGCTCTTTTTTTCAGAATGCTCTGACCAACTTCACAAATGAGGCAGCCAACGGCGGAGCCATCCGTCATCTGACCGATATGGGTTATTCTACAAAGCAGATCATGGAACGACTGGATTTTCCCGCCTCTTTTGAGCGGGTACAAAAGGAGATGTGGAACAGATTGATCGAGACGGGAATCCTTCTGTTAGAGGAACCGGACGGCACAACGGGAAAGAAGGTCTCCTATGTGCGGGAATATAATGAGTACGGCAGGGCCAGCTTTCGGCGTGTGTCGGAACCGCAGAGGTCGGGCGGTCCGATACGGTGGAAGGAGATTACCGTGCGCAGAGACCCGGAAGCCCTTTGGGATATGCTGCGGGAAAAGCTTGCTGTAAACGGTGAGGACGCTTCTTATGTGTCCTGTGATTTCGGGCTGTTGGAGCACAGAGAGCCCGGTCGTTTTGAGGAGCTGCTTCAGAAATTGGATGAGGCGCAGAGAGAATATCTGCGGGACCTGCCCTGGGTCGACAGGCGAGTGTATCACAGACTGGATGAGCGCATGAGATCTGTTCTGATGAGGCTTGCGGGAAGTGAGAGCTGCGGCGGCGAATACTTTTTTCTGAAGACAGGGGAAAAGGTATGCTTCTGCGGAGAAGAAAAAATGCTCTGAAAAGGGAGGATGCCAAGGAACTTTGTTCCTTGGCATTTATTATGAAAAAGTTATTGGTAAACAGTAAACTGCTTTAAGCACTGTTCTGGTATTACTCTGTACCATGTTCTTAGTATAGGCGAAAGAAATGTCTAAAAAATGATGAGAATTAAAAAAAAAATTGAATGAATTGTAAACAAAATATGAACAAGAGAAGGGGTAGCCTATCAATCCAGACGTACCACCTGATTTTTTCCGTTCGCCTTGGCGGTGTAAAGGGCTTTATCTACCCGGCTGTAGAGTGCATCCGGGTTTTCGCCGTCGCGCGCCGCGGTCACGCCGATGCTGACAGTCTGCGGTTTTGCTGTCTCGTAGGAAACTGCGGCGAAATTCAGACGTATCTGTTCGGCCAGAGCGGCGGCCTCGTCCGCGGTGCCCTGCGACAGCAGCACCATGAATTCCTCGCCGCCCCATCTGCCGATGTAATACGAGTGCACACCGATGACGGTCTTTCTCAGCACGTCGGAGAGCGCCTGTATGACGTGATCCCCCTCTCGGTGGCCGTAGGTGTCGTTCACACGCTTGAAATTGTCGATATCCAGCATGATGAGCGAAAGCGGAGCAGAGGACTCGTTTGCGGTCCTTTTGTCCATGGCGATCCGGATCCTGCGTTCGATCTCGGTGCGGTTGTAAAGTCCCGTCAGCCCGTCTGTGATCGATGTCATTGCGAGCTTTACATTTATCTCCTCCAGTTCGGCCGTAGATGCCTCGATAAAGGAGACAAAGCGTGAAATGATGGGAATTTTGTCAAGGTCGTCGAGCTGTGTGTCATAGATATGCACAGGTTCCCCTGCCGCCGGATCTCCCTCGCGCATGGCGGCAAGTACCAGCGTCACATTAAAATTAAGCATATCTCCGTTCATGCGCAGAAATTCTCCGTGCGTGTAAAAGCCGCTGGTGACCGCCACCGAACGAAACGGAAGGGTCTCCTCGCTGATATTGTCGTCGCCCCAGAAGGCTCTGCGTGCGGCGCAGGAGAAAGCCTGTATGATCTGCGGCCGGAAGTCGGCTATCTTCTGGCCGTCCTTGCGGATGCTTGCAAGAATCGTGTCAGGAACGCCGTATGCCATTCGCACGTAAGTCCCTTCCTGCATGTCAGAGGACATGACGAAGGAACCGTCTTCGTTGACGGCCAGAGGGCAGCGCAGGACATCAAGGTCATTGTGGCTCACGAACAGCGGAAATTCCAACGTGTTGGAGAAAAATCTGTCATTTTTCTTAATACCCAGAAATCTGTGATATACGTCGAAGGCGGGGCGTCCGTCCAACTCATAGAGTATCGCACGGTCGGCTTTTGTGACGAGGAACCGTCTTCTGAGCGGCTTCCAGCCGGAAATAAAAGTGCTGTGGACGTGGAAATCCGGGCCGCCGAGCAGAAGAAAGATGATGCCGTGGGCAAGAAAGCCGCTGCCCTTGGAAAAGACGGCGGCAGTGTCGTCGTCCATATTGGGGTTGAACGCACCTCCGCCGAATACCTGTATGTCTTTCGGCAGCAGGGTCATTTCATCACAGAACTCCTTCATGGACATATCCATGATGGTGGCGTGCATCTCTACGCAGCTGACCCAGGGATTTTCAAGACAGAATGTGCGGAGCCTCTCCACGTCGTCTTTGACATTTTCTTCAAGAAACGGAAACTGTAAGATTGCCGCCTGCGTCGTCTCGTATTCGAACACGGTGCAGGTCAGCAGGATCTTTGCGTCCGCAAGAGCGGCATTCATGATATTGGCATTTGTGGTACAGCCGAGGTATAATGCCTCCGGCATATGTTCGTCGAGTAAGTTGCAGATATGTTGGATATGTTCCGGCTCCATATCCTCCGAATAGATACGGAACAGCTTAGTGTAGGCGGGATTTGCGCCGCACCAGGAGTTGATTTCGTCTATTTGCCGACAGAATGCTTTGTCGTCCGTATATGCGATCTGAAACTGTTTCACACTATTTCCCCTCTGTTATCGCTGTGTGTTGTGGCACATATATGTACATCATACAACTTTTCTGCATTTTTGACAACAACACAGCGGAATTTTAATCGATAAATTACTCTGTATCTTGTTTCCCGTGTGCGAAAATGGTATATTGACTGTAATAATTTGTTTGAACAAAGCAGGAGCGTGGATCGAGGAGGAAACAGGATATGAATAATTTCAATTTTTACTCACCTACCTTTTTTGCATTTGGAAAAGACCGTGAAAATGAGACCGGAGAATATGTCAAGCGCTTTGGCGGGAGCAAGGTGCTCATTGTCTACGGCGGCGGAAGCGTCATTCGTTCCGGTCTGCTGGACCGCGTAAGGGCTTCTCTGGACAGGGAGGCAATTCCCTGTGTTCTGCTGGGCGGCGTCAAGCCCAATCCCCGCAGCGGTCTTGTCTATGAGGGCATTGAGCTTAGCAGGAAGGAAAATGTGGATTTTGTTCTGGCTGTGGGAGGCGGCAGTGTGATCGATACGTCTAAGGCCATTGCTGCCGGTGCGGTCTATGACGGTGACTTCTGGGATTTTTACTGCGGAAAACCTATCGAAAAGGCGCTTCCTGTAGGCACGATCCTGACCATCGCAGCGGCAGGCAGCGAGGGCAGCCCTGACTCCGTCATTACCCGTGAGAAGGGAATGCTCAAGAGAGGCGCCAGCGGCGATGCCATTCGTCCCTGCTTCAGTATCCTGAATCCTGCCCTCACACAGTCCCTGTCCGCTTATCAGTCCGCCTGCGGTATCACGGACATCATGGCGCATCTGTATGAGCGTTATCTGACGAACACCGAGGAGGTGGAGGTTACGGACAGACTGATCGAGGCGCTGCTGCTGACCATGATCCATGAGGGACCTCGCGTGATCGAGGATCCCGATCATTATGAGGCGCGTGCCAATATCATGTGGGCAGGCATGATGGCGCACAACAATTCCTGCGGCGTAGGGCGCAGTCAGGATTGGAACAGCCATAATATCGAGCACGAGCTGTCCGCGCTGTACGATTGCGCTCATGGAGCCGGACTTGCCGTGACCATGCCTGCAGTCTTCACCTATGTGATGCACCACAATGTGATGCGGTTTGCACAGGTGGCTGTCCGTGTCTGGGGCTGTCAGATGGATTACGCGCATCCCGAAGTGACCGCAAAGGCCGGGATCGAAGCGCTCCGGTGTTTCCTGCATTCCATCGGTATGCCCGGAAATTTTGCGGAGCTGGGAGCAAGGGAAGAGGATATCCCCTATCTGGTGGATACGCTCTGCAACGGCAACGGCCGCAGCGGTTCCATCAGCGGCTTTGTCACGCTGGATCGGAAGGATTGCACAGAAATCTACCGGCTGATGGTGTGAAGGAGAAAGGGAGTGCTTATCAATGGAGTATGTGCCGAGAAATGATTCCAATCTGATTACCCGTGAGTATTTCGACAGTCTCCTGCTGGAGATGAGGCATATTGATGCCGTCAAGCCTGCTGCGGAAACGGAGCTGTTCGGGGAAACTTTCTCTATGCCTATCGCCACGGCGGCGCTGTCGCATTTGAACGACACCTGCGAGCGGGGCATGGTCAGGATGGCGGAGGGCGCCGCTCTGGCAGGGGCGCTCTGTTTTTCCGGAATGGGAGAAAGGCAGGAGCTGGCCGATATGTGCGGGACCGGGGCGAAGGTGATCAAGATCATCAAGCCCCATGCGGACAACGCGGTAGTATTTGAGAAAATTCGGCAGGCGGAGGAGGACGGCGCCTTCGGAGTGGGCATGGATATTGACCACGCCTTTAACGGACAGGGGGAGTATGACGTTGTCTGCGGACTTCCCATGAAGCCGAAATCCCTGGAAGAGCTGAAAAGCTTTGTGCAGGCGTCGAAGCTTCCCTTTGTGATCAAGGGCGTGCTCAGCACGGTCGACGCACAGAAGGCTCTGGCAGTGGGAGCCGCCGGGATTGTGGTCTCCCATCATCACGGCATTATGGATTATGCCGTGCCGCCCCTGATGATCCTGCCGCAGATCGTCAAGGTGATAGACGGCAGGATCCCTGTCTTTGTAGATTGCTGCGTGGAGAGCGGTATGGACGTGTTTAAGGCGCTGGCTCTCGGCGCCGATGCGGTCTGTGTCGGCAGGGCGATTATGGAGCCCTTAAGGAAGAACGGCGCAGAGGGAGTGAGAGACATGCTCGTGCGCATGAACGGGCAGTTAAAGGGCGTGATGGCGAGAACGGGCTGCGCCCGCGTGGCGGATATTGACAGCAGCGTGATTTGGAAAAGAAACTGCAGAGAGGAGAGCGCACTGTGAGACTGGGCGGAGGAATCGAGAGAGAGTACAAAGACCCGGATGAATGGCTGAGGCTGGTAAGGGAATTGGGCTACAGCGCCGTCCTGTCACCTGTGGACAGTAGCGCGGATTCCGGGACGATACGGGAATATCTGGCCTGTGCGAAAGCGAACGATCTGGTGATCGGTGAGGTCGGCGTCTGGAGGAACTGTCTTTCCAAGGACGATGCGGAGCGCAGGGAGGCTATGGAGTATGCGAAGGCGCAGCTTGCGCTGGCCGAGGAAATGGGAGCCTGCTGCTGTGTCAACATTTCCGGCAGTCGGGGAGAGATATGGGACGGCTTCGACCGGGAGAATTATCTGCCGGAGGTATATGAGATGGTGGTGGACAGTGTCAGGGAAATCATAGATGCGGTGCACCCGAAGAACACCTTCTACACGATCGAGCCCATGCCGTGGATGGTTCCGGATTCTCCGGAGCAGTATCTCAGGCTGATAGAGGATGTGGATCGGAAGGCTTTTGGCGTGCATCTGGACTTTGTCAATATGATCAACTGTCCCGAAAGATATGTGAACAGTACAGAATTCATCCGGCGTTGTTTTGAACTGCTGGGGCCTTATATCAAGAGTATCCACGGAAAGGATGTCCTGATGGAGACGGCGTACACTACCCTGATCCACGAGGTAATGCCCGGAACGGGAACCTTGGATTACACCGAAATACTGCCCATGGTGGAGAAGCTGGATTCCGACATGCCGTTCTTTGTGGAGCATCTGCCTGATTTTTGTACTTATAGGCAGGCGGCGGATTATATCAGGAAGTGTGCAGGGAAGGCCGGAGTGGCAGTGCGGTGATCTTCCGGAAAAGTATACGGAGGAATATGAGAAGGAGATGTCCCATGCGGAAGCTGCTTCTCAAAATATCGGGATCGGGAGGACAAAAAATGCTGGAACTTATGAACGGCCGGCCGCTGGATTGTACGGGCAGACTCGAAAAGGAGATCAGGACCTACGATTTCCTTGACCGGCTTGGAATTGCGTACAAGCGGATCGACCATGAGGCGGCAACGACAATGGAGGTCTGCGCCGAAATCGACAAGGCCTTACAGGCTGTTATCTGTAAAAATCTGTTTTTGTGCAACCGGCAGGAAACAGAGTTCTTTCTGCTGATGATGCCGGGAGATAAGAAATTCAAGACGAAGGATCTGTCAAAGGAGCTTGGCACGGCCAGACTCTCCTTTGCCGATGAGAGTCATATGCAGAAGTATCTCGATATCACGCCGGGTTCGGTCAGCGTCATGGGGCTGATGAATGACACGGAGAATCGAGTCAGGCTTGTGATTGACGAGGAGGTTTTGCAAGGGAAGGAAATCGGCTGTCATCCCTGTATCAATACTTCCAGCATCAAGTTTGCGATAAGCGATCTGACCGACAGGATCCTGCCCGCCATGGGGCACGATTATACGGTCGTCGCGCTGCCGAGGTATGAGTAGGCATTCTTTTTCGCTGCTTCCGTCAATATTTTTACGAGAGCGTCCTTATAATCTTTGATATATGCTATAAAAATATTTAGCTGGTCATATGTTTTCCGATATGCTTTCTATCTTTACTTCTTGTATTTTCATAACAGTTCTTCTTCATTACGATATCATAGCGGTGGTGTTAAGGGCTCCTGCAGCACATCATTATTTTCTATTTCAGTACAGTCCATTTCAATTCCACAGGAGAAGTAGTGTACTGCTCAACGATCTGATGATATTCGTCCTCTGTTATCTCCACATAATCGTCTCCTACTGCTTTCAGATATCCTGTGACTTCGCCATTCTCTATTTTCAACTCAATATATGCTCCCGTTTCATAGTTCTCTGTATCCGTTTGAAATTGGAGATATTGCATTGGCTGCGACACTCCTCCTCCCGAATAATGGATAATTCCATTCTCATATAATTCAATACGGTTACCCTCGCATTCGCATACTTGTTTTACTTCACTGCCATTGTAATAATAAACAACATATATCCAGACATAGCTGTTCTCCCAGACAGAGCCTTGAACCTGGAATACTTTTTCGCCTTCAAGATGACCGGCATCTGCATCAGTATAGCTTCCCATGATCAGTTCAGGAAATCCGTCATTCGTCAAATCAGACAAACTGTAACATATATTTTCTGCACCTCCCAAATATTCATAGACATCTTTCCAGTCTCCCTGTGTCACTTTTTCCCAATACATGTCTGAATATAAATTTGTACCGACCGGAATTTGCAGGTACTGTTTTAAAACATCCATGAAGACCTCCGGAATATCTGAAGGTTCCTCTTCCAAAGAAAAATACGCTGTTTCTGTTTCCGGAATTGCTGTCTCGGCATGCTCCTCCTTTGTCTCGGAAGATTCCGTCGATGTTTCGGCATGCTCCGTATTATCTTCCTGTACTTTCGCGGTCTGCCCCCTTTCACACCCGCTTATCATAAGAACCAAACAGATCAAAAACAGTGCCGCGTTCATGCGTTTTGTTTTCTTCATGAATTCCCACCTCAAAATTTGAGATAATTATCTATTTTATCATACATCTCTGTATCGCTGTGTTCAACTATTTTGTTCTGCCGGATGCGGAAAGAGAACATTTCCCTTGACAGTTCGTATTGTGCCTGCTATAATCAGAAACAGATGTTGCAAAACAACAGTTTTCGATTAAAGTGAGGACTTAAATCATGCCGCCAAAATGTAAATTTACAAGGGAAGAAATCGTGAAAGCCGCTTTAGACCTGACACGGGAAGAAGGGATTGACGCACTTACGGCAAGGGCGTTGGGGACAAAGCTCGGCTCATCCGCCAGACCGATTTTTACCGTTTTTGAAAATATGGAGGAGGTGCAGTCGGAGGTCCGGAAAGCGGCGAAAGCGCTGTATGCCGACTATATCAAGACAGGGCTTTCCGGGGACATCGCTTTTAAGGGCGTAGGAACGCAGTATATCTTATTTTCCATAAAAGAACCTAAGTTGTTTCAGCTTCTCTTTATGGCGGAACAGCCGCAGAAGCCGCCGGTCAAAAGTATTCTGCCGATAATCGATGAGAACTATCCGCAGATCCTCGCTTCCGTACAAAACGGGTACGGTCTGGAGAAAACCGACGCCGAACGCCTTTATCGTCACCTGTGGATCTACACCCATGGAATAGCGTCGCTCTGTGCAACGAATATGTGCTCTTTCACTGCTGAAGAGATCAGCGTGATGGTGACCGAGGTGTTCCTCGGTTTGTTAAAAGAAATCCAAGGGGGCCAAACAGAATGATCGCCATATCAGATATTGTAAAATCTTATGGGAATGCCGGAAATAAAAATCAGGTCCTCAAGGGCATCAGCCTTCAGATCATGGAAGGAGATTTTGTTGTGATCTTAGGGGCGTCGGGGTCGGGGAAATCTACTTTTTTGAATGTCATATCAGGGCTTGAGCGCCCCGACAGCGGAAGCGTTGTATATGGAACGAACGACATTACAAAACTGACCGATGAAAAATTAACGCAGTTTCGCAAGGACAATATCGGTTTTATCTTTCAGCAGTATTATCTTCTTCCCAACATGACCGTGGAAAAGAATGTGCGAATGGGCGCCGACCTTGCCGGCAATCGGGAATACAGGGAAATGATAAATGCTGTAGGGCTTGAAGATAAAGCGAGGAAATATCCGAGCGAGCTTTCGGGCGGTGAGCAGCAGAGAGCTTCCGTCGCCCGCGCGCTTGCGAAAAAGCCCAAGGTGCTGTTCTTGGACGAGCCGACAGGTGCATTGGATGAACAGACCGGCCGGCAGGTGCTGGATTATATCTGCAGGCTGCATAAGGAATATGGCTTTACCATTGTAATGGTGACGCACAATCAGAACATAGCGGAGATGGCGAACACAGTCGTAAAAATGAACAGCGGGAAAATATCCGAGGTTTCTGCGAACGAAAAGCAAAAGACCGCTTATGAGATCGGGTGGTGATCGTATGGTAGTGGGAATGAAAGATACAGTGAAGCTGATCGGCATATCTGTGATTGCGGGCTGCGCCGTTTTCGTATGTACTCTGTTTCTGAATTACAATATTGATCTAGCGGCAATGAAGGACAAAATTACAACGCAGGCCGGTATGGCAATGTATCAGGCGCAGGTCTCAACGGGAAAGGTCGTTGCAGCCGTTTCGGGCGGTTGTTTAGCCATAACATCAGTCATTATGCTCCTGTTCTATGTCAAGAATTACATAGATACGCACAGCAAAGAGCTTGGGATATTGAAAGCCATCGGGTATCCTAGCCTTAAAATCGCAAAGCACTTTTGGGTGTTCGGGCTGAGCGTCTTTGTCGGGTGTGTCCTGGGATATGTATCGGCCTTTTTCTATCTGCCGTCGTTCTATGAGCTGCAAAATGCCGAACATTTTTTCACCGAAATAAGGGTACGGTTCTACCCTCTTTTGGCATTCCTTTTGATCGGCGTGCCTGCAATGAGCTTTGCGGCTTTAGCAGTTATATATGCTTGTTTCAGACTTAAAACACCTGTACTCGATCTGTTGAAAGAAAAGCGTGAGCATAAGACGAAGGTCAGCAAAAAGGAAACAAAGGATATGCCTTTTCTGAAAGAATTAGCGAGGAGTACGGTAAGAGGCAGAAAATCACTTGTATTCTTTATCGCATTTTCGGCGTTTTGTTTCTCGGATATGGTACAGATGTCCATGTCCATGAAGGATCTTTCAAGTAAAACCATGGCGGTCATGATGATAACGATAGGCTTGATCCTGGCCTTTGTGACCTTATTTCTATCGCTCTCCAGCGTAGTAAAAGGAAATACGAAAACCATTGCTATGATGAGGTTGTTCGGTTATAAACATAGTGATTGCAGTAAGGCTGTCCTCGGAGGTTACAGACCGTTTTCTTATATTGGATTTGCGATCGGTACGATCTATCAGTATGCGTTATTAAAAATCATGGTAACGATTGTATTTGCCGATGTCGGAAGTGTACCCGAATATAACTTCGATTTTAAAATGTGTGCGGTTACATTTATTTTATTTATCCTTGCCTATGAAATCGTGATGTACGGCTACTCTCAGCGGATCAAGAGATTGTCGATTAAAAGTGTTATGTTGGAGTGATGGGAAAACAGATTCAACAGATTCCTTCCCGGCTCCGCTATTTACTTCTCCATACCCTGTGTCTCTACCTCAGACGTGATCTTCCAGCCAACGGGAAACGGCCGTCTCCTCCGGTCCGCAGGCCTCATAGGCCTCACAGATCCGGCGGATCTGCGCTTCGTCCGCCAGAAGATCCTCCGCAATCTTCTCCGCGCTCTCTCCCTTCTGCAGCTTGCCGCAGACCTGACGAATCAAAAGACGGTGTTCCCCCTGGGAGATGCCTTGTGATATGCCTTGAGAGATGCCCTGTTTCAAGCCCTGCTCCAGCCCCTGCTTCCTGCCCTGAGTCAGACCGCGTTCCATGCCGTCCTCCACGCCCTCCTCATATCTCACTTCCAGAGCGTCATCCATGTTGAACTGCGTAAACAGCATATTCTCCACCTCCGAACCGTGCTTCGCTACGAAGTCTGAAAAAATCCCCTCTCGAACACTGTCCTTCACCGCAAGGGTCACAGCCGTATCCCGATCCATGTCTTCCTGCAGATATGTCCTGATCCGTTCAATGAACCAGGAATACTCATACAGCGGCTCGCATTCCTGAAGCAGCCTGTGTCCTACTGGGAAATTGATATTGATCATCCTTACTGTTAATTCTAGCATAGGATATTTCGTTTTGACAATATACCCGTCCGAAAGTTTTAATACTTTTTCGTCAGGTACATCCCTTGTCCCATTGTAGAACAGAAAAAATTCCGGCGTAGGGATCGGGATACGCTTCTCCCGATACAGGTTCCGGTCCTGCAAAAGCTTTTCCATGGTGCGGCCGTAGTAGAGCATGCTCCGCAGGGGCATGTTCTCGTTCACCGTGGACTGATGCTCGCTGATGACCAACATCCTCCCTTTTACGGTAAATCCCAGATCGTTCTTTCTTGCTAAGAACAGCACGCCCTCTAAAGTCGTGATGCGAATGTCCTCAGGGACGGTCTCCTCACCGGAAAGGGCCGCATAGAGCTTGGCGGCATTTTCGGGCTCGCTGAAAAGAGCCGTGAACACGTCGGATTTCAGTTCCCTGTTGGACACCTCCTTCCCGCCTTTTTTCGTCTCAGCCTTGGCCAAGTCATTTGTTCTGTCCTCTGTCATAGGCAGACTCCTCCTGTAAGATTAGATTTTTGTCTTGAAAAATGCCGCAGAATTTGCGTGAAATGAAAGATTTGATTTTTCAAGGATAGGTTGATTGTAACAGGAAAGAGAAGCTTTGTAAAGAAAAAAATCGTAGTTTCCTTTCTATGCAATTTGTTCTATGCGACTTTTTCTGCACAATGGATAAGTTGCAATAAAAGGTTCAATTCTCTTTTTCATTTCACTAAAGGAGCTGCCATAAAAATACAGGGCAGTATGCGCAGCTCCCTCCCAATAACTATACATTCGTCCTATTCCTTCCATAGTCAACTCCATTTGTTCTATCACATAATTTATGTCGCAGGTTTTATAAACCTCCTCCGGCAAATCAACTCCGTTAGAATAGTATGCCAATCCCTCTAATGTTCCCACTTCAATCTCCGGCCGGATACCCTGCAGAACCGATCCTTTCGGAATGCCTATACTGTTGAGCAGATCCACTAGCCATTTTACGCTGTCAGGCTTATCATTTGTCAGATGAATTTCTATATCACAGTACATAATTTCACCATCTGAATTTTGAGCTGTCCCGCCTCCGGTTATCTCCCCGAACCGCTCTTTCTCCAGTATTTCTTGCAAAACATCTTCCAATTCAAATCTGTGTTTTGGCTGAAATCGTGCATTTAGTTTTAATGTCAAATCCATATGACCGCCTTTTCGTGAATCTTTCTGAGGTATAATGTCATGACCGCCTTCTTGTGATTTTTTCGGAGATATAATGTCGATGTAATCTTTATATTCCAAAGGAATTGGTCTATTAAAGATCAAATCTTTCATGGGATCAACATTTTTACCCATTTTATAACAAAGGTATAATCGCTCGTTAAATTCCGGATATATGCGAACATGAGTTAATTCATATTTATCAATGGTTTCATCATCTGTGAAAGGTATCCGATGTATAATCTCAATACAGTCCCCTATATCGCCTTCTATTAACCGCCCTCCCCCTTCTCCCAGTACCATTATCCTTCTCTCATCGGGCGTTCCTTTCCATAAATCTACATACCTGACTCCCAAACTCAGAGCATTTATTAGTCGCCGAGGCGGCTGATAATCTTTAAGCGGTGCTATTTTTTGTTTGGAAATATTACTGTTAGCAATAAATTGTCTTGTTACATATGTACAGAATAAAATAGGTGCCTTATTTAAATCAATGCCTTCCCAATTATTATCCTTATTAAATAAATTAAAAACTAATAATTGGGCCTTATTAATCATTTGCGCCAATACATAAATATTTTCTTTTCTACTCTCATCTTTACATTTTGTTTCTATGCTGATTACTTGATTGGCTCTCCAAATTACCTTTGTCATGATATTTCTCCTCGTAAGATAATTATTTTACTACCTATTTTCAATTTGATTTTTTTCTTACCGATAGCGGAATTGTAATTTGTCTCTTACTTGAAATTTTGCTATTTCCATAATCAATACCTTTTGTATTATGCTTGACTTTCTTTACATTAATTACGTCAATTACTAATCCACTATTGTCAATATCCTTAAAGAAGATGATAAACAGCAAAATTACCGCACATTATGCAAAATGTGCGGTAACTTTTGCTTAGAGTGAGAAATCACACTCCCATGTTCCGTCGATCCGGAGCGGCTGATCCCCTTTTTTTGCGCCCACGAAAGCGGTTATCACTATCTTATATTCTCCGCTTCCGATATGATCCGAAGGTACTGTAATTTCTGACACTCCGCCGATCAGATCGGACATTTCCGTCCTTTCTCCCTTCACAATGACCTTTCCGGACCTATCGATTATTTTGTAGTTTTCAATGCCGAAGGTCTCCATCTCGCTGTAAGGGACAACAGTGGGATCGACTACCACGGCGCGAACGGTAATCCCATTTTCCTCAACGAAAACCTCTGTCTTGATTTCGCCGGAAGCCTGCTCATACTTAGTGCCGACTATAGCTCCCTTCCAGTCAGTAATGTCTTTGAAAAGTCCCAAGCGGCCTGCCGCCGCTGTTCCCGCGGAGCACAGAAAAAAGAATAGAACTGCCGCCGCGACTGCCGGCTTTTTGAACCGTATGTCAGATTTGCTTTTATGCATTGTGTTTTCCGCCGTTTCATATAAGATCTGCGATTCACAGTTCCTGATAATGCGTGTTCTCATTTCCTCGGACATTTCAATTTTTTCTACTGAACTTTTCAATCTCTTATGATCCATCTACAGATACTCCTTTCGATATTTTTCTTCCAGCAGCCTGCGTCCCTTTTGTAAACGCATTTTTACCGCTGACGGGGTTCTTCGAATGATTCGTGCAATATCTTCAATACGATACTCCTCAACATAGTAGAGAATCAGGACAATACGAAATTTTTCCGGCAGGGACATGAGAGCCTCCAATATACCGCTGTCATACGTATCCGGGGATACTCCCTGCAGATATTCAAGATGGACCTGCGGGTGCCGCAGCCGGAACCTCAGCATATCCCTGCACTGATTTCTTGCCGTTGTAATAAGCCATGCTTTCTCATGCTCGGAGTCTTCAAATGCAGGAGCCTTCTGCATATACTTGATAATGGTCTCCTGAACGGCGTCCTCCGCATCCGCTTCGTTTCCCAATATGACATAGCATATTCGAAACAGCATATTGCCGTAAATTTGAACAACGGTCTGAACACCATCAGCCGGCCTCACTGACAAATGATTCATTCGGTAAATCCTCCTTTCACCTCTAACACGTTTGAAATTTAAATACGGTCAATTTTTTTCAAAAATGTATCGACGGTTCCGACTGTGAAGACTGTCCAAATCACGGTAGGATAAACACAATACTACACATGGGATTCAAGTCGACAACCTTTCAGCGGGGCAAATACAAAATGACCATGTAAGGCGGAACGCTCTTGCATGGTCACTTTTTGTTTTATTTGATACCTGTCGCGAGTGCCAAGGGTGTCGGCCGCTCTTATTCCTCTGACTCCTGAAGTGTATAATTTACATCCTCTTCGATCATTTCCAGCATGATCTTTGCGAAGGTGGAATCGAACTGGATTCCTATTCCCTTTTCGATTTCTTTTTTGACCACATCCTGAGGCAGCACCCCGCGGTAGCTGCGCTTTGAGGTCATAGCGTCATAGGCATCCGCCACTCCTATGATACGGGCATAAACGGGAATGTCCTCGCCTCCTATGCCGTCAGGATAACCTCCGCCGCCGTAGCGCTCATGGTGCCAGCGCGCCCCCTGACCGATTCCGGGCATTTCCGTGATGTCCTTCAGGATCTCGAACCCTATGACCGGGTGCTTTTTGATCAGGGCGAATTCTTCATCGGTAAGTTTTCCGGGTTTGTTGATCACGGTGTCCGGCACGCCGATCTTGCCCACATCATGGAGAAGGCCCATGAAAAAGATATCCTTCTGTTCACTCTCGTTCATGCCGGCACGGCGAGCTATCTCCTGAGAATACTTGGCCACGTGCTCCGAGTGGCCGTTCGTATATTTATCCTTTGCGTCGATCGCCTTGGAAAGGCAGAGGACGGCCTCCTCAGAGAGCCGCTCCATCCTCTCGCGGTGTTCCACGGCCTTTTTTGTCTGCTTGCAGACTTCGGCCTCCAGATTATGTCTCAGGCGGGAGAGTTCCAGCATCCTCTGGACCCGCCTCAGCATAATCTCCGCCACGAACGGTTTTTTTAAAATCCACCGCGCCCTCTTCAAAACCCTGTACCTCCGTGTCCTGATCGTCGTCCGCGGTCAGGAAGATGACGGGAATATCGCTCAGGCCAAGAACCTGACGGATCTGTTTGAGGACATCGAAGCCGTCCATGCCGGGCATATGGATATCCAACAGGATCATGTCCGGCCGGGTCGCGATCTCGTTGACGAACATACCCAGGATGGACTGCTGCTCCAGCACCCAGCTGGAGACCTGGTGGCTGTAGGAATTCGCCTCCTCGGTCATATTGGCTCTCGCCCACCGCAGGTGGAGCTGCCGAAGATCAGGATGGTGGTGACCATCGTCACAAGAAAGACTATGATGATTACGCTGATGATCAGGATGGTCGCGAAAACGGCCACCATAAGGGCAAGGGAAACGGAGCTTACGATGAGCTGCCTGTAACCGTCCCGATAGAGATCCCGATTGCGGACCAGGAGCATGAGATACCAGTCGTTTTCGGTTCTGGAGCAAAAGATGGTGCCGTCGTCCGACGTGTTTACCGATATGCTGTCGTTGGTGTCCTAAGAGTTTGCAAGGGTGAAGGCCGCACGGTAGGCCTCGTACTCTTCGGAGAGCCGCTCGCCCACAAGAGCCGGGTCGGAATAGCCGACGATCAGTCCGTCCCTGTTGACGATCATGGCCTGGCCGTAATCCGTGGAGTTCATTTTCTCAATATAGGCCTGTATGGCCGACATGGAGTAGTCGATCCCAAGGATCGTCTCTCCGTCCTCCAGTATCTTCGAGACGGTAAAACACATGTCGTCGGTGAAAGCGTCCTTGTAGACCGAGCTTATATACGGTTCCCCTTTTGGTATCGACATCAGGCCCTGATACCATATCCTGTCCTGCACGACGTAGTCTTCAGGCGCGGGCATATCAGAGATGAGGACATCGCCGGATCCGGTGATGCAGAAGATGTTCAGACAGGTTCTGCCCGTGGAGGCGATTTACGTCTTCTTTTCCTCTGACAGGCGCGAGCGGATCTCATCGCTGTCTGCGCCGTCGGCGAGGAGCTGCTCGAAGCTTGTGCCGATCCGATCAAGAGAGTGCGTCGCCTCGCTCAGGGTCTCCTGCATGTCAGAGGCGATGATCTCGATCCTCATGCGGCCCATTTCTTCCGTCTGCCCGGAGGCGAGCTGATAGGTCGAAATGACGTTGATCGCCAGTACGGCGATGATGACCGCAGAAAACAGCGCGGTCAATATGTAGATCAATGTGATTCTTTTTTTCATCGGCAACCTCCATGACCGGTTTTATATCGCGTCTGACAGAGCGTGAGTGGAACTGCCGGATCCGCTTACCGGAAGGGATCAGGCGGTCATACGCAGGGAAAGTATTTTATAATCGATTTTTGGCGGAAATATCAAATTTCCACATGAATCATAGCAGAAAACGCCTATATTTTCAATCCTTATTCCTCAGAACCTGAATGTCTGTCGAAAAGGAAAACCGCCGTCGGTTGACAGCGGCAATTCCCTGTGCGATCTATTGTGCAAAATTGCGAAGCTTTTCAGCACTTCTCCGGTTCCGGGTAATCCGCACCGAAGGTATCCACGGTGACGGTCTCCATCACCTGATCCTCCAGCGGCCTGTCGCTGTAATCGGTGGCTGTTTCGGCAATGCGGTTCACCACATCCATCCCTTCTATTACCTTTCCGAATGCCGCATAGGCGCCGTCCAAATGGGGCGCGTTCTTGTGCATGATAAAGAACTGGGAACCCGCAGAGTCCGGATGCATGGACCGTGCCATGGACAGTACGCCCTCAGTATGCTTCAGGGAATTGTCCACGCCGTTCTGGGCAAACTCCCCCTTGATGCTGTAGCCGGGGCCGCCCATGCCGGTGCCGTCGGGGCAGCCGCCCTGGATCATGAAGCCTTTGATCACTCTGTGGAAGATCAGACCGTCATAAAATTTTTTGTTGATCAGGCTGATGAAATTGTTGACGGAGATGGGAGCGGTATCCGGGTAAAGCTCCAGGCGGATCGTGCCGCCGTCCTTCATGGTAATGGTCACAATGGGATTCTTTGTCATATTCTTTTCCTTTCTGTCTGTTATTCGCCGTGTAATCATGCTATAATACGAGTATACCTTAAATGGAAGATACCGTAAAGAGAGAAGTGAACATTGTGAGTTATTTGGACAGAATACAGGTGCCGATCGCGGAATACGGCGGGACGGCGGAGGAAGCCCCTGTACTGTATGTGACGGATGACGCACGGGCGGCCGGGATGCTGCGTGACCGGGGGGAAGCGGTACTGATTTATCTGAACGAGGAGAACCGAGGTCAGGATTTTTCACGGTTCCTGTATGCGGTGGAGGACCCTCTGTCTCTGGAACCGGATTTTGTGGAGAAGGTCTACCGCCGTCAGAAGGGGCTGCCCTGGAATATTCTGGAGACGGACCGCTGTCTGATCAGGGAGACCACACCGGAGGACGTGGATGCTTTTTACCGTATCTACAGCGACCCTGCCGTCACGAAATATACGGAGGAGCTGTACCCGGACGTGGAGGAGGAAAAACAGTATATCCGGGAATATATTGAAAAGGTCTATTCTTTTATGGAGTTCGGTGTCTGGACCGTGTTGGAGAAGGACAGCGGCGAGGTCATCGGACGCGCCGGTTTTTCCTGCAGAGAGGGATACGACGCGCCGGAACTGGGCTTTATCATCGGAGTTCCCTGGCAGCATAGGGGATACGGGGAGGAGGTCTGCCGTGCCATCCTGAAGTACGGCTGGGAGACGCTGGGGTTCGTTCGCGTTCAGGTCCTGGTGCAGTCGGAAAATGAGGCGTCACTGCGTCTCTGCCGACGGCTGGGCTTTCGGGAAAAGGAGCGGATCTGTCTGCAGGGAAAGCAGTATATACGCCTGCTGCTGACGCCCTGTCCCGCAAATGCTCTGTAAAAAATAACGAAAAAAATAAAAAAATTATAAAAATTATGTTTATTTTTGATGATTGACACTATTTTGCCCTGATGCTATACTCACACATAAGCAAAGGCGCTATGGATGGTATTCCGTAGTGCCTTTTTTGTTCGGCAGACTCACGCGCGTGGCCGGGCAAATATGCGGAGACGGACTGCCGCGGTAAGCGGCAGGACCGCGAAGGATGCGATGCGAAGGAGCTTCGACGAGGAAGCACCCGTGTCGCTATTTTTATTTTTTAGGAGGAAAAGGTTATGGCAGAGGAAATTTTAAGTGCTGTTAACGGTCAGGTCTTCGGCGTCTGGTTCCTGATCGGCGCTGCGCTGGTATTCTGGATGCAGGCAGGATTTGCCATGGTAGAGACAGGATTTACCAGAGCGAAGAATGCCGGCAATATCCTGATGAAAAATCTGATGGACTTCTGTATCGGTACCGTAGCGTTCATCCTGATCGGATTCGGTCTGTTTCTGGGCGAGGATCTGGTAGGTTTTATCGGAAAACCGGGATTCGACATTTTTACGAGCTATGAGAGCTTCGATTGGTCCAATTTTGTGTTTAATCTGGTGTTCTGTGCAACGACAGCCACCATCGTGTCCGGAGCCATGGCGGAACGGACAAAGTTTCTTTCCTATTGTGTGTATTCCGCGGTCATCTCGGCGGTCATCTATCCCGTAGAGGCCCACTGGACCTGGGGCGGCGGCTGGCTGGCACAGATCGGCTTCCATGATTTTGCAGGCTCCAACTGCATTCACATGGTGGGCGGTATCTGCGCTCTGATCGGTGCGGCGATGCTTGGGCCCCGTATCGGTAAATTCGTAAAGGATAAGTCCGGCAAGATCACAAAGGTCAATGCCTTCCCCGGACACAACCTGCCCCTGGGCTGCCTGGGCGTGTTCATTCTGTGGCTGGGCTGGTACGGATTTAACGGAGCGGCAGCTACCTCTGTCGAGGAAATGGGTTCCGTTTTTGTGACGACTACCATTGCACCTTCCGTCGCAACAGTGGTCTGCATGGTATTTACATGGATCAAGTACGGTAAGCCTGATGTTTCCATGTGCCTGAACGCATCTTTGGCAGGCCTTGTGGCGATCACGGCTCCCTGCGATGTCTGTGACGCATTCGGCGCCATCGTCATTGGCGCTGTCTCCGGTCTGCTGGTAGTCTTTGGCGTATGGCTTCTGGATTATAAGCTTCACATTGACGATCCGGTGGGCGCCGTTGCGGTTCACTGCCTGAACGGTATCTGGGGAACCATAGCCGTGGGACTCTTTGCCACGGAGACCGCGCCCGCATTTGCAAGGGGCATCGGCGACGGCGTGACCTTCGGTGCGAACCAGATCGCGGGCGAGGGCCTGTTCTACGGCGGCGGCTTCCGTCAGCTGGGCATCCAGTTCTTAGGCATGGGCGCCACCATGGGATGGACGATCGTCACCATTGTGATCGCATTCCTTATAATCAAAGCGATCTTTGGACTTCGTGTCAGTGAGGAGGAGGAGATCGTCGGTCTGGATTCCACCGAGCACGGTCTTGCTTCCGCATACTCCGGCTTCTCCATCATGGATATTTCCAATACCATGACCATGGAGGTGAATGAGAACACCGATCTGGGTGTCAGCGATTACGACAAGGCCTCGCAGGCCAGGAAGGATGCGGCGGTTCCTGTGGCGCAGGCTCCCGTGGCTTCTGCTTCCGGCATCTATAAGGTGGTCATCATCGCTAAGCTGTCCAGGTATGATCATTTGAAGAAGGCCATGAACGATCTGGGCGTGACAGGAATGACAGTCACCCAGGTAATGGGCTGCGGTATCCAGAAGGGCGCAGGAGAGATGTACAGAGGCGTAGAGATGGATGCGACGCTGCTGCCTAAGGTAAAGGTCGAGATCGTTGTCAGCAAGATTCCCGTGGACAGTGTGGTCGCAGCGGCCAAGAAGGCGCTATATACCGGTCACATCGGAGACGGTAAGATCTTTGTATACAGCGTAGATAAAGTAGTCAAGGTCCGCACCGGCGAAGAGGATTTCGCCGCCCTGCAGGACGTAGAGTAAGTAAATGAAGCTCCCCCTGGGCCGTCAGAAGCAGGACGGCACCGGGGGGATTTTTTTCTGCCGGATCGCAGGCAGATCCGGCTCCTCATCTTTTATCCGTTTCGGGTATTCCCTCAGTTTCCGTAAAAAATTCTTGCAATCGGAGAATCCGGGGAGAGAATGATCGTCTTGTTGTTTCCGTCCATGGATATTTTCAGTGCGTCAAGGCTTCTCACAAAGGAGTAGAAATCCTGTCTGGACTCATCTGCATAGGCCTCCGACAAAATGCGCATGTACTCTGCCTCGCCGTCGGCGATCAGGATTTCGGCATCCTTCTGTGCCTCTGAGAGCATCACCGTCACCTCCTTGTCGGTGGAGTTGCGGATGATCTGTGCCTCGGAACTGCCCTCCGCGGTATACGTGGCGGCAATGTTGTTGCGCTCGGAGATCATGCGCTCATACACGGCGTCCTTGTTGTCGGCGGGCAGATCCAGCTTTTTGGTCTCAACGGCCAGCAGCTCGATGCCGTACTGATCCAGAGAGCCGCCGATATTGTCCACAATGGCCTGGGACAGCACGCCGTTGCGCCCGGAGATGACGTTGTCCTGGGTGGTGCTGCTGATCACATTCTTTGTAGAGTTGTAGACGATGGCGTCCAGACGGCTCTCCGCATTGGCGATGGAGCAGTTCAGGGTCTGGGCGAACTTTAGCGGATCCGTGATATGCCAGAGTACATAGCTGTCGCAGATCATGGTCTTTTTGTCGCTGGTGATCACGTCGGAGGGCAGCAGATCGTACAGCATGGTCTGCTTCGGCAGCGTGTCCACGCTCTGAATGAACGGGACCTTAAAGCTGATGCCGGCAGTCGACACAATGTGGTCGATGCGGCCGAACTGCCGGATCAGGCTGTACTCGTTCTCACGGGTGATCACGATGCTGGATGCACAGACGGCTGCCGCCGCAAGCGCGGCGACGACCAGGAGCGTTCTCTTAATTATTTTCATTTTCGTCACCTCCGTTGTTGTTTTCGCTGTCCGTTCCGGCGGCAGCGGTACCGGTAAAGGAATCCAGCGGATAGACCGTCTGGGTCCTGCCGTCGGGACTTTCGATGATGACCTTCAGATCCGGCAGCACCTCCTCCATGGCCTCATAGAACATGCGCTGCCTTGTGACGGTGGGATTCTTGATGTATTCCTCGTACATGGCGTTGAAGCGCGCCACCTGGGCGGTGGCTTCGTTGATGCGCTCCGTCTTTTGCGCCTCCGCTTCCTTTACGATGGCGTCCGCCTGCGCCTGTGCGGAGGGAATCTGTTCGTTGCGGTATTTGTTCGCGTTGTTCAGCGCTGTCTCCTTGCCCTGTTTGGCGTTTTCCACCGCCTTAAAGGCTTCCATTACCTCCGCGGTGGGAGGCTCCGAGTCCTGGATGGTGATGTTCACCAGCTGGATGCCGATGTCCTGTGTCTCCAGATCCTCCAGGATCAGCTCCCGTATCTTGGCCTGAATCTCATTTTTGCCGGTGGTCAGCACATCGTCCACCGGGTAGCTGCTGATCACGGTCCTGATACAGCTCTGGCTGATATTGCGGAGGATCTCCAGAGGGTCGGAGGAGGCGTAGAGCGCCTTCACCGGATCGCTGTAGCGGTATTCCACATAGAAATCCACATCGATAAAGTTGAAATCCGAGGTGATCATCAGGGATTCCTCCGTCAGCGTCTCGCTGGTAGCCGTGTCGTAACCGATGGAAAAGCCCTGAATGGTGGTGTTCACCTTTCTCACCTGCTGAATGAACGGAATCTTAAAATGCAGACCGGGGGTGGTCACGGCCTGGGCCTTTCCCAGAGTGATCAGCACCGCCTGCTCCTGTTCCTTGATCTCGTAAGTACAGTTGGCGGCCAGGATCAGCACCGCCAGAACTGCCACGATGATGCCAATCAGTTTTCCGTAGGCGAACTTTTTCGGCGTGGCCGCCTGGCCGCCGTTCATGGTCTCAAAACCGTTCCTTTTGTTCCGGAGGGAATCCCCGTTCCAAAAACCCATAACAATACTCCCTTTCCTTCTGTAAATTTTACGGTCCTGTGCCGGACCTGTCCTCGGCCCGGATACAAGAAACATCATACTAAAAATAATGAGAAAGCGCAATGGGTGCAGGCCTTCGGAACCGGAAACAAAAATAAATTTTTTATTAAAAAATCGGTTGCGCGCGGGCCTGTGAAGAGATAATATGAATTCATGAACCGTATAAATATGAGACTGTAAATGCAAAATTATTTTAAAAGTAGGGAAAACTTATGAAAAATCTGACGCAGGGAAAGCCCTTGAAGGTCATATTGCTTTTTGCAATACCGCTGTACGTCGGTCAGCTGTTTCAGCTTGGCTACAGCCTGATCGATACCAGGATCATAGGCAGCACGCTGGGAGATGTCTCGCTGGCCGCAGTGGGAGCCACCACCTCCCTCAGCGATCTGCTGATAGAATTTCTGAACGGCGTGATCTGCGGATTCGGAATCATCGTGGCCACCTGTTTCGGCGCAGATGATGAAAAAAGCGTGAGAAGGGCCATCGGAGGAACGGTGGTGCTGAGTGTGGGACTCACCCTGCTGTTGAGCGGGGCGTGCCTGCTCTTCCTTCCCAGGATACTGGACTTTCTCAATGTGGAGCCGGAGCTGGCACCGGAAGCCTCGGCTTATATCGGAATTATCACAGCGGGATTGATCGCAACGACGCTTTATAATATCTGCGCGGCTATTCTGCGGGCAATCGGGGATTCCTTTACGCCTCTTTTGTTCCTGGTCATATCCAACCTGCTGAATGTATTTCTTGATTACCTGCTGATCCTTCGAATGGATATGGGAGTGTCCGGAGCTGCCGTCGCAACGGTGATCTCGCAGGCCCTGTCGGCAGCGCTCTGCTTTTTGTATATGCGCAGAAAATACCCTCAGATCATTTTGCGGGGCCCGGATCTGATACCGGAGCGGGAGATGTACGGACAGCTTATTCCGCGGGGACTGTCCATGGGCTTTATGCTGTCCTTCGTGCTGATGGGTTCTCTTGCGCTGCAGACAGCGATCAACGCTCTGGGAAAGAACATTATCGTAGCCCACACGGGGGCCAGGAAAGCCACCTCGCTGTTCCTCATGATCTTTTTTGTGCTGGGCACGGCGCTTGCCACTTACTGCGGACAGAATCTGGGCGCGAAGGAATACGGAAGGATCCGGAAGGGTATCAGAGATACGGTCCTGTTCTCTCTGTGCTGGTATCTTCTGGTGCTTCTCATTGTATTTACCCTGTCACCCGCGATCATTCGTCTGATCACCGCCAGCACTGACCGGGAGGTCATTGCAAATGCCGTACTGTATCTGAAGGTAAACGCCTCCTTCTACTTTCTGCCGGCGGTCATCTGTATTTTCAGGAACAGTATGCAGGGCTTCGGCGACAGCAGGACGCCTCTTGTCTCCAGCCTTGTGGAGCTGGTGGGCAAGGTCCTGATCGCATATCTGCTGGTGCCGGCCGCGGGGTACATGGGCGTGGTCCTGTCAGAACCCATCGTGTGGGCACTGATGGTCATACCACTGGCGGTCAGTATGCTGAGAAATCCCATTATGCGGAACACGGCAAAGGGGATATGATATATCTGTATCATTGAAAAGAAAAGGGAGAAACGCCATGTATGATGTGATCGTAATCGGCGCGGGGGTCTGCGGCTGCGCAATCGCAAGAGAGCTGTCCCGCTACCGTCTGAGAACGGCGGTGCTGGAGCGGGCCTCCGATGTGTGCGAGGGGACCTCCAAGGCCAACAGCGGCGTGGCCCACGCGGGGTTCGACGCAGAGCCCGGCAGCCTGAAGGCAAGGCTGAACGTAGAGGGCAGCAGGATGATGGAAGCTCTGTCGAAAGAGCTGGATTTTCCGTATAAGAGAAACGGTTCTCTTGTCCTGTGCTTTGCTGAGAAGGATATTCCGGCTCTGCAGAGGCTCTATGACAGAGGGCAGAGGAACGGAGTGGAGGGCCTTAGGATCCTGAACCGGGAACAGCTGAAGAAGACGGAACCGAACATTTCCGACAGTGCGGTGGCGGCGCTCTATGCACCTACAGGCGGCATTGTCTGCCCCTTCGGTCTGACGATCGCCCTGGCGGAGAATGCGGCGGTGAACGGCGTGGAGTTCATGCTGGAGACGAAAGTGGAAGAGATACAGAGGATGGAAGGCGGCTACCGGCTCCTCACGGATCGGGGAAGCTTTGAAACGAAGACCGTGGTCAATGCCGCAGGGGTCTACGCCGACCGTTTTCACAATATGGTCAGCGAAGAAAAAATACACATCATTCCCCGAAAGGGAGAATACTGTCTGATGGATAAAAAGGCGGGCGGGCTGGTCAGCCATACAATCTTTCAGCTTCCCACCGCTTACGGCAAGGGCGTGCTGGTGACGCCCACCGTCCACGGCAATCTGCTGGCGGGTCCCACGGCTGCGGATGTGGAGGACCCCGAAGCCCTGAACACCACCGGTGAAGGGCTGGCGGATGTGCTGAGGCGCGCGGCCCTGAGTGTGGAGGGCCTTCCGGTCAGACAGGTGATCACCTCCTTCGCGGGGCTCAGGGCCCACGAGGAGGGCAATGATTTTATCCTGGGCCAGCCCAAGGATGCACCTGGATTCTTTGACGCGGCGGGCATCGAGTCGCCGGGGCTCACCTGTGCACCGGCGCTTGGCAGGTATCTGGCGGAAATGCTGATCGGGTATCTGCCGGCCGGGAAAAAAGAAAACTTTGTGACCGAGAGAAAGGGCATTCCCAACATGGCTATGGCGTCGGCGGAGGAGAAAAAGAGGCTGATCGCGTCAGACCCTCTGTATGCCAACGTGGTCTGCCGCTGCGAGCTGGTGACGGAGGGCGAGATCCTGAATGCGATCAGGAGACCGCTGGGAGCTGTGACTCTGGACGGTGTAAAGCGCCGCACCAGAGCGGGTATGGGACGGTGCCAGGCGGGATTCTGTTCTCCCAGGGTGGTGGAGATCCTGGCGCGGGAGCTGGGAAAGGATCCGGGCCAGATCCGCAAAAATGAAGCGGGCTCCGAATTCCTGACAGGTCATGACAAGGACGGAATCCGCGAAGCGAAGGAGAGATAGGTCTGAGGGCAGACCTTCAGACTTTTAACGGAGGCCCGCCTGGGCGGGCAGGGAGTATGGCGATGAAGAAAGATCTGGTGATCATAGGCGGAGGCCCCGCAGGTCTGGCGGCGGCAGCGGCGGCCAGAGAGGCGGGAGTGGAGGATCTGGTGGTACTGGAGCGAGATCAGCGCCTCGGAGGAATACTGAATCAGTGCATCCACAACGGCTTTGGCCTGCACACATTCAAGGAGGAGCTGACAGGTCCGGAGTATGCGGGGCGCTATATCGAAAAAGCGGCGGCGCTGGGGATTTCCTGCAGACTGAATACCATGGTGGTGGATCTGGCCGCGGAGGGAAGCGTGAAAAAGGTCACGGTCATGAACCGGGAGGAGGGGCTGTACGAGATCCGGGCAAGGGCGGTGATCCTTGCCATGGGCTGCAGAGAGCGTCCGAGAGGGGCGCTGAACATTCCCGGATACCGTCCCGCCGGTATTTACACAGCCGGCACTGCCCAGAGATACGTCAATATGGAAGGACGGATGCCGGGCAGAGAGGTGGTGGTCTTAGGCTCCGGCGATATCGGTCTGATCATGGCGAGGCGAATGACGCTGGAAGGCGCGAAGGTGAAGCTTGTGGCCGAGCTGATGCCCTATTCCGGCGGCTTAAAGAGGAACATCGTGCAGTGCCTGGACGATTTCGGTATTCCTCTGAAGCTCAGTCACACGGTGGTGGACATCAAGGGAAAGGAGCGCGTGGAGAGCGTGACCGTCGCCCAGGTGGATGAGGATTCCAAGCCCATTCCCGGCACCGAGGAAGAGGTGGCCTGTGACACCTTGCTGCTGTCCTGCGGTCTGATACCGGAGAACGAGCTGTCGGAAAGTCTTGGCACGGCCATGAATCCCGCCACCGGCGGTCCTCTCGTCGACGAGAGCCTGGAGACGGACCGGGAGGGCGTATTTGCCTGCGGGAACGTGCTCCATGTGCACGATCTTGTGGATTATGTGTCCGAGGAGGCGGCCAGTGCGGGAAGGAACGCCGCCGCCTATCTGCAGGGCAGGCTTGCGGAAAAGGGAAGAGAGATTCCCATCCGCGCCGAGAACGGGGTGCGTTATACCGTCCCCGCTTCCATTGACATAGGCCGTATGGGCGAGACTCAGACCGTCCGCTTCCGGGTGTCAGGTATGTTCCGGGATGCCGCCGTGGAGGTGGCCTGCGGCGGTCAGGTGCTGAAGCATATTGACAGGCGCGTTCTGGCGCCCGGCGAGATGGAGCAGATCATTTTGAAGAAGTCTGAGTTGGAAAAGACAGCGCAGGCGGGGGATCCGAAGGAGATCTCTGTCTGTGTCCGGACATAAAGGCAGGGAGGTGCAGGGAAAATGGCCGACAAAAAGGAGTTCGTCTGCATTCGGTGTCCTCTGGGCTGCGGCATCACGGTGGAGACATCGGATGGGGAAATCAAGAGCATTACCGGGAACACCTGTCCGAGAGGGGCGGACTATGTGACCGGGGAGCTGACGGATCCGAGGCGTACCGTTACCAGCCTTGTCCGTGTTCGCGGCGGTGAGATGCCGGTGGTCTCCGTAAAGACCGCAGCGGATATTCCCAAGGATAAGATATTTGACTGTATCAGGGAATTAAAGGGGATAGAGCTGTCCCCGCCGGTGCACATGGGGGACGTGATCCTTGAGGATGTGTGCGGCACGGGGGTGAATGTTGTAGCCACCGCCGATGTGCGGTAGAAAGGAGGGCATATGCAAAAATATATTATGGCGCTTGACCAGGGAACGACCAGCTCCCGGTGCATTTTGTTCGACAAGGCGGGCAGGATCTGTTCCATGTCCCAGAAGGAATTTACGCAGATCTACCCAAAGCCCGGCTGGGTGGAGCACAATCCCATGGAAATATGGTCCTCCCAGCTGGCGGTGGCCACGGAATGTATGGCCATTCAGGGAGTCTCCCCGGAGCAGATCGCTGCCATCGGGATCACCAATCAGCGTGAGACGACTATTCTGTGGGACAGACACACGGGAGAGCCTGTGTACAATGCCATTGTCTGGCAGTGCCGCAGGACATCCGGCATGATAGAGGAACTGAAGCGGGACGGCTTCGACCAGGTGATCCTGAAGAAGACAGGGCTGATTCCCGACGCCTATTTCAGCGCGTCCAAAATAGCGTGGATCCTGCAGAACGTGCCGGGGGCCGCAGAGAAAGCCGAGGCCGGGGATCTGCTGTTCGGCACGGTGGACACCTGGCTCATCTGGAATCTGACAAGGGGCGCGGTACATGTGACCGATTACACCAACGCTTCCCGGACCATGCTGTTCGACATCCACAGGCTCTGCTGGGATGAGGAGATCATGGAGCGCTTCCGGATCCCTGCGTCCCTTCTGCCCGATGTAAAGCCGTCGGGATATGTATTCGGGCATACCGACGCTTCTGTCCTAGGCGGAGAGATTCCTATCGCCGGAGCCGCCGGGGACCAGCAGGCGGCGCTGTTCGGCCAGTGCTGTTTTGAGCAGGGCGATGTGAAGAATACATACGGAACAGGCTGCTTTCTTTTGATGAACACGGGTTCTCAGGCCATTGTCTCCAAGTCGGGCCTTTTGACTACCATCGCGGCGGGAACGGATACGGTCCCTGAGTATGCTCTGGAGGGAAGTGTTTTTGTGGCGGGAGCCGGGGTCCAGTGGCTCCGCGACAGCCTGCGCATGATCAAGGATGCTCCCCAGTCCCAGAAGTACAGCGAGGCGGTGGAGGATACAGCAGGCGTGTATATTGTGCCTGCCTTTGCCGGCATGGGCGCCCCCTATTGGAATCAGTATGCCAGAGGCACCGTTGTGGGAATTACCAGAGGATGCACCAAGGAGCATTTTATCAGGGCCGTGCTGGAATCCATCGCCTATCAGACGGCGGATGTGCTTCGCGCCATGGAGCAGGACAGCGGGATTCACCTGAACAGTCTCAAGGTGGACGGAGGCGCCAGTGCGAACGACTTCCTGATGCAGTTCCAGGCGGATATTGTCAACACGCCGGTACACAGGCCCCGCTGCATTGAGACCACGGCTCTTGGGGCTGCTTATCTGGCAGGTCTTGCGGTGAATTACTGGAGGGACCGGGATGAGATCCGGGAGAACTGGCAGATCGGAAAGGTCTTTCCGCCTGCTATGCAGGAGGAGAAGCGTTCACAGCTTTTAAGGGGCTGGAAAAGAGCCGTGAAATGCGCGCTGGTGTGGGCAGAGCAGGAGGAAAGCGAGATAACGCCTCTTGTAAAGAACTGAAAAAGGAGTATAATTGGATTGCGGCCTGAATGAAAAAATGGTTCGGGGGATATAGCAGGAGGCAGAGATGTTAGTTCAAAAATATAAGGATATGTTATCGGGAAAATCTGTTATCAGAGAGCTGTCGGAGTTTGCCACGGCACGGGGAAATGAGATCGGCTATGAGAACGTGTTCGACTATAGCCTGGGAAATCCTTCCGTTCCCGTTCCCGACGACGTGACTTCCCAGGTGATCTATTACGCCACCATGGAGGCAGGAACAACGCATGGCTACAGTCCAAGTCTGGGCATTACCTCCGTCAGGGAGGCGGTGGCGGAATCCCTGAAGGACCGGTTCGGACTTCCGTACAGAAAGGAGCATATCTTTATGGCTTGCGGCGCGGCCGGTGCGCTGGCCCATGCTTTCCGGCTGGTGACAGAACCGGGGGACGAGATCCTGACATTTGCGCCGTTCTTCCCTGAGTACCGCCCGTATGTGGATCTGACGGGAGCGGTGCTGAAGGTCGTGCCGCCCGACACGGACAGCTTTCAGATCAATATCGAAAGATTTTGTGAAATGCTGTCTCCCAAGGTGATGGCGGTGCTCATCAATACGCCCAATAATCCTTCCGGTGTGGTCTACTCTGCCGAGACGCTGCGGAAGCTGGCAGATATTCTCAGAGAAAGATCCGCAGAATACGGACACGACATTTATCTGATCTCGGATGAACCCTACAGAGAGATCGTGTTCGACGGGGTGGAGGCGCCCTGTGTATCTGCCTTCTACGACAATACAATCATGTGCTATTCCTTTTCAAAAGCACTGTCCCTGCCCGGAGAGCGCATCGGATATGTGGCCGTCAATCCTAACTGCAAGGACGCGGAGCTGATGGTCAACATGTGCGGTCAGATCTCGCGGGGCATCGGGCACAACTGTCCCCCGTCCCTCTTTCAACTGGTGACGGCGCGGCTGCTGGATAAGACGGCGGATCTGAGCGTCTATGAGACCAACATGAACATTTTGTATAAGGAACTTACCGCGCTGGGATTTTCCTGTGTGAAGCCGGGCGGGACTTTTTACATTTTTCCGAAGGCACTGGAGGAAGACGCGAAGGTCTTTTGCAGGAAGGCCTTAAAATACGATCTGATCCTTGTGCCGGGAGATACCTTTGGAGCGCCGGGATATTTCCGCATGGCATACTGTATCGACACGGAAAAGGTAGAGAGGTCTCTGGAAGCTCTGCGCAGATTTGTAAGAGAGGAATATACATAAAAAATTGTGAGGTGATCGATCTATGTATCAGGCCGGACTGATTCTGGAAGGCGGCGGAATGAAAGGAGTGTATACTGCCGGTGTCCTTGACTTTTTTCTGGACAAAGGCATTGAGTTCTCCAGTGTGTACGGGGTATCCGCCGGCGCATGCCACATGTGCAGCTATCTCTCCAAACAGCGGGGAAGAGCGTTGGATATCAGCGTGGACTATCTGGACACCAGACGTTATTGCAGCCTGGAAAGTCTGCTGACCACGGGCGATCTTTTCAATGTGGATATCTGCTATAGCCTGATCCCGGACTATCTGTATCCCTATGACTACGATGCATTTCTGCAGTACCGCGGTAAGGCCTACAGCGTGGCCACCGATATTGTTACGGGCAAGCCGGAATATTTCCGGATCCGCGATATGAAAAAGGATATTACAAAAATAAGGGCTTCCGCGTCGCTGCCGCTGGTGTCCAGAAATGTGAAGATCGACGGCAGGTATTATCTGGACGGCGGGATCAGTGATTCCATTCCCCTGCAGCAGTCCGTTCTGAGCGGCAATCAGAAAAATGTCGTGATCATGACGAAGGAGATCGGTTATGTAAGGAAGCCGTCCAGACATCTCGGTCTGGTCCGGGCGCGTTACATCAACTATCCCAAGGTGGGCCAGCTGATGGCGGAGAGGCATATCAACTACAATGAGCAGCTTGCCTATATTGAAGAACAGCGCCGGGAGGGCAGGGCGTTCGTGATCCGTCCCAAGACGGCCGGCAATGTAAAACGGGTGGAAAAGGATCCTGAAAAGCTTCGTATTCTTTATCAACAGGGTTATGATGATATTGCGGAACGTTATGATGAGCTTATGAGATTTTTGGAACCTTAGGCAGGGAGAAGGAGTTGAATTCATGTTTGAAGTCATTAAGGCGTTCATCTACGGAATTGTGGAAGGGGTCACCGAATGGCTGCCCATCAGCAGCACAGGACATCTGATCCTGCTGGAACAGCTGATTCCCTTTGAGAGTACCAGTGAAGAATTTTTTGATATGTTCGACGTAGTCATTCAGCTGGGGGCTATTCTGGCCGTGGTGATATTATTCTGGAATCAGATATGGCCGTTCGCGCTGACTCCGGGGTCCAGACAGGGACGGACCGGCGTGGGCTCCTATTTCAAAAAGGATATATGGATCCTGTGGTCCAAGATATTGGTGTCCTGTGTGCCCGCGGCCGTCATCGGCCTGCTGTTCGACGATGTGCTGAACGCGCTCTTCTATAATCCCACCTGCGTTGCGCTCGCACTGATTCTGTTCGGCGTAGCGTTTCTTGTCATAGAGAACTGGAACAAGGGCAGAAGGCCCAAGGTGAGAAAGCTGTCGCAGATCACCTATCAGACGGCGTTGCTGATAGGTGTCTTTCAGGTGATCGCCGCAGTGTTTCCCGGAACCTCCCGTTCCGGTGCGACGATCGTGGGCGCGCTGCTCATCGGAGTGTCCAGGACCGTTGCCGCAGAGTACACGTTCTTTTTGGCAATTCCGGTGATGTTCGGTGCCAGTCTGTTGAAGGTGATCAAATTCGGGGCTGCGTTCACCTCGTCAGAGCTAACTCTTTTACTGGTGGGAATGATCGTTTCCTTTGTGGTCTCGCTGTTCGTGCTCCGCTTTCTGATGGGATACATCAAAAAGCATGACTTTAAGATCTTCGGATGGTATCGCATAGTCCTCGGAGCAGTCGTTCTGATTTATTTTGCGGTGGCGGGATAAAGAAAAGTATATGTGTAGTTGACAATTTCCATGAAAAGGAATAAACTGTTTTCAAGCAAGCATAAACGACCCGATGATAGCAAGCTTGTTGAGGAGTTATTATAAGCGATTATCATTCGTATGTCATTCATATGACAAGAAAGGAGTATTAAGTATGGCAGCACCTAAGAAGGCAGTAAAGCCTGTGGCAAAAGTTGCAGAGACGGCAGCAGCACCTAAGGTAGAGGTAAAGAAGCCTGTAGCCACCGTTGCGGCTCCCAAGGCGGAGGAGAAGAAAGAGGCTCCCAAGGTAGAGGAGAAAAAGGACGCAGCGCCCAAGGCTGTGGCAGTGAAGAAAGCGGCAGCTCCCAAGGCCGCTGCAAAGAAGGAGGCAGCTCCCAAGGCTGCGGTAAAGAAGGAGACCGCTCCCAAGGCCGCTGCAAAGAAAGAGCCTGTAAAGAAGGCTCCCGCAAAGAAGGCAGCAAAAAAGGCGGAGCTTAAGGTTGCTCTGCATGTACAGTTCTCCGGCAAGTCCTACGCTCAGGAGGATCTGGAAAAGATAGCCAAGGACGTATGGAAGTACGATCTGAAGCAGAAGGTAAGAGATCTGACGAACATCGACCTTTATGTAAAGCCCGAAGAGAACAAGGTCTACTATGTAATGAACCAGTTCACCGGCTCCTTTGATATTTAAGAATTGACCGGCGGCGGTTTCGGGAAAATAATTGTTCTGATCGTAAAAAGCGGCGTGACTGAGATCATGCCGTTTTTTATCGCGTGTACACGCTTTCGATGTCCTGCGGCCGGATTATCGGATGCAAAAGAGGAGTTTTTGAAACGATATGAATATCAATCAGATAAAATATGTGCTTGCGGTTGCAGGCTCATCTTCCATGAGGGAGGCATCCACAAGATTATATGTGTCTCAGCCGGCACTTTCCGCAAGTATCCGTGAACTGGAAGAAGAGCTGGGAATTCTGATCTTTGAGAGAACCAATAAAGGAATTTCCCTGACAGATGAGGGAAGAGAATTTGTCTCTTATGCCAAGAAGGCGGTCGGTCAGTATGAGATCCTTGAGGGCAGGTATCTGTCAAAGGACAGCGACAAGGAACGGTTTTCCGTGTCTACCCAGCATTACAATTTTTCCGTAAAGGCCTTTACGGATACGATACGAAGCATGGAACCTGAAAAATATGTGTTTTCCATTCATGAGACCAAGACCAAGGAAGTGTTGGAAGATGTGCACAGTTTAAAAAGTGAGATCGGCGTCATTTCCTTTTCCAGTTCCAATGAAGATGTGATCAAGAAGCTGTTTAAGGATTATCAGTTGGAGTTCGTACCGCTGATGAAGCGTGATACCTACATTTATGTATGGAAGGATCACGAGTTCGCCGATCGCAGGACAATATCCCTGGATGAGCTGAAGGGATACCCCTGCGTTTCCTTCGATCAGACCAATGACGGTAATTTCTATCTTACAGAGGAAGCGATGGCGGACTATGATTTTGATAAGATGATCAAGTCTGACGACCGGGCGACGACGATGGAGATCATTGCGGAGCTTGGCGGATACGCCGTCGGTTCGGGAATGCTCTCAGGGGAGGATGCGATTTTGCCGGGCCTGGTGTCCATAAAGCTTCAGGAGGAGGATCCGCTGATCATAGGTTATATTATGCGCAAGGGAATTACCTTGTCTGCCTATGGGGGAAGGTATGTGGAAGAGCTCTTAAAATATAAGGAATTGTAGACCGCATGGAAAACAGGGACGGATTGAAGGCTGCTCAAAAAGGGCAGCCTTTTAATTTTGATCTGTGATAAGGATAGCTTATCATCAATGATAAAAGGAAGCGAATTTTCAAAACAAGCTTCTGATGATATGATAGTCAAAACAAAGAGCAGGTGGGATTTGACACCACCAAAACGAAGCAGGAGGATAGATTATGAAAAAGAGTATTTTCGGAAAACTGGTCACGTCGGCGTTGACCTTGGCAGTAGGCATCGGTCTGCTGGCAGGCTGCGGGCAGACCGATGCGCAGGAAGCCAATAACACAGCCGATACCAACGACAGGGTCTATAGGACTGTTGACGAGATCAAATCCAGCGGTGAGATCAATATCGGCGTCTTCTCAGACAAAAATCCCTTCGGATACGTGGACGAAAACGGCGATTACCAGGGATACGACGTGTACTTTGCGGAGAGGATCGGAGAGGATCTCGGCGTCAAGATCAATTATGTATCCACGGAGGCGGCAAGCAGGGTCGAATATCTTGAAACGGGAAAAGTGGACATTGTACTTGCGAACTTTACGGTGACGGAGGAACGTGCGGAGAAAGTGGATTTTGCGCTTCCTTATATGAATGTGGCGCTCGGCGTTGTTTCACCTGAGGATCATGTGATCGAAGACCTGAGCCAGATTTCAGCCGACGATCAGGTAATCGTGATTTCCGGAACGACGGCGGAGACTTATCTGGAAGAGAACCATCCGGATATCAAGCTTCAGAAATTCGATACCTACGCTTCGGCCAAGACCGCGTTTGAAAACGGAACCGGCGTCGCATGGGCGAATGACAACACCGAGGTGATCGCATATGCGCTGGAGAATGAAGGCTATGTGGTGGGGATTCCCTCCCTTGGCAGTCAGGATACCATAGCTCCCGCGGTTTCAAAAGGAAACAGTTCGCTGCTGGAATGGTTGAACGCGGAGATCGAAGCGCTGGGCCAGGAGGGGTTCTTCCATGCCGACTATGAGGCCACATTACTCGATACTTACGGCGCGGACTATGAGGATACGCTGGTGGTAGAGGGCGGAAAGACTTCTGCAGACGCAGGGACGACAGAAACGGCTGCGGAACAGGGCACCGAACAGGCACTGGATATTGTACCGGGAAATGGCCAGGTCATAAAGATCGCCGCGTCCCCCATCCCGCACGCGGAAATTCTGGAAAAGGCAGCGGAGATCCTCAAGGATTACGGATATGAACTGGACATCGTAGAATTTGAGGATTATGTTCAGCCCAACCTGGTGGTGGAGTCCGGAGAATTTGACGCGAACTATTCACAGCATCTCCCTTATCTGAACAGCTTCAATGAGGAAAAGGGAACGCATATCGTAAGCGCCGGCGGGATCCACTATGAGCCCTTTGGAATATATCCCGGCACGAAGAAGAGTCTGGATGAGATAGCGGACGGAGACAAGATAGCGATTCCCAACGACACCACCAACGAGGCGAGAGCGCTGCTTCTTTTACAGGACAACGGGCTGCTCACGTTGAACGACGGCGCAGGGCTTACCGCCACGGTCAACGATATCAAAGACAACCCTCACAATATTGAGTTCGTGGAGCTGGAAGCCGCACAGGTGGCAAGAGTCGTCGGAGAAGTGGAATATGTCGTATTGAACGGCAACTATGCACTGGAAGCAGGGTATTCCGTGGGCCGGGATGCGATCGCCTATGAGGCGAGCGATTCCCTCGCAGCACAGACCTATGTAAATATCATCGGAGTTTACGAGGGAAATGAGAATACAGACAAGATCAAAGCTCTGGTCACCGTTTTAAGATCTGACGATATCAAAAAATTTATCGAGGACACGTATGACGGAGCTGTGATCTTCTTCGAGGAATAGGAATGTGAGGTAAGGAGAGGCACATGAGCCTCTCCTTATTATAATGATAAGGTGGAAGACTATGATTGCAGTCGAGATAAAACATCTGACAAAAAATTTTGACATAGAAGGGCATACCATCGCCGCGCTGAACGATGTGAGCCTGACAATTGAAAAAGGGGATATCTTCGGAGTGATCGGAATGTCAGGGGCGGGAAAGAGTACTCTGGTGCGTTCCATCAATTTTCTGGAAAGACCTACGGACGGAAACATATATATAGAGGGTGTCGATCTCGGAACGCTCTCAGAGCGTGAGCTGCGCAGGATGCGTTCCAGAATAGGAATGATTTTTCAGAACTTCAATCTTCTGGAGCAGAGAAATGTCCTTGACAATGTGTGCTTTTCCCTTGAAATCAACGGCACGAAGCGCAGGGAGGCAAAGAAGCGGGCTCTTGAGCTCTTGAAGCTGGTAAAGATCGAGGAGAAGGCAAAGGCCTATCCCTCCCAGTTGTCCGGCGGTCAAAAGCAGCGGGTGGCGATCGCCAGAGCGCTTGCCACGGATCCGCAGATCCTTCTGTGCGACGAAGCGACCAGTGCGCTGGATCCTCAGACGACGGCTTCCATTCTGGACTTGATCAAGGAAATCAATGAAAAGCTTGGCATAACCGTTGTGATCATAACGCATCAGATGTCCGTGGTGACGGATGTCTGCAAAAAAGTGGCTATTATAGACAGCGGAAGACTGGTGGAGACGGGAAGAGTGGAGGAAATTTTCAGCGATCCGAAGTCGGATGCGGCCAGAGAGCTTCTGCTGGGAAAGAAAATTTCCTTCCAGCCTCTGGAAAAGCTGGAGGAAGGGCGCAGGATACGAATCGTCTTTCGGGAAAATTCAGCGTATGAGCCGATTCTTTCCAATTTGATACTCAAGCTGCAGATTCCCGTCAACATTCTGAAAGCCGACACAAAAAATATCGGCGGGAAAGCGGTCGGTGAGATGATTCTCGGTCTGCCGGAGGACGGCGGACAGCAGGCGGATATTATTCGGGAGTTGAAAAAAACGGGAATCTATGTGACGGAGGTGAGTGAAATTGAATGAGAAAGTCATATGGATGCTGGTAGAGGGCATAGGCGAGACCCTGTATATGACGCTGGGTTCTGTGATCATCGGCTATGTGATTGGGCTTCCGCTGGGCATTCTGTTGTATGTTTCCGGAAAGAACGGATTGAGACCGTGCGGGCTGCTCTATCGGATATTGGATTTTATATGCAACATTATACGGAGCATTCCGTTCCTGATTCTGCTGATACTGCTGATTCCGTTCACAAGACTGCTGGTAGGGCAGAGCTACGGTTCGACGGCTACCATCGTGCCCTTAGTGGTGTGCGCCGCCCCCTACATTGCCAGAGTGGTGGAATCCTCCCTGACCGATGTGGACGCGGGCGTCATCGAGGCTGCGAAGGCCATGGGGGCGAGCAATCTGCAGATTGTCTTTAAAGTGCTGTTGGTGGAAGCAAAGACATCTCTGCTCACGGGTTTTACCATTACCACAGGACTTCTCCTGGGATATTCCGCTATGTCGGGTACCGTCGGAGGCGGAGGTCTGGGGGATATTGCGGTTCGTTACGGCTATTACAGATGGCAGACGGGCATTATGGTCGTCACGGTCATTCTTCTGATCGTCATTTTTCAGATCATACAGACCGTCGGAATGAAGCTATCCAAAAAACTTGACCACAGAAAGCGGTAATACATATGGATTTCGGTGTTTTAAGCTTTTATTTTCCAAAATATGCAGAGGCGTTTCTGCTCACGGTGAGAATCGGATGGCTGGGAATCCTTTTGTCGATCGTGATCGGAATCGTTTCAGCCTTTGCCATATATTTTCGGGTTCCCGTGCTTTCACGCCTTATCGGTGCCTATGTGGAGATCTTTCGGAATACGCCGCTGCTGGTGCAGCTGTTCTTCCTATATTTTGGAATTCCGAAGCTGGGCCTTAATATCTCGGCGGAAACGTGCGGAATTGTGGGTCTGGGACTTCTGGGCGGCAGTTATATGTCGGAAGCGTTCAGAAGCAGTCTCGGCGCGATTCCGAATTCACAGAAGGAGAGCGCCGAAGCGCTTGGGCTGACCTCCGTTCAGACCTTTTTCCGGGTAATCTTACCGGAGGCCTGGGTCTTGAGCGTACCGGCGGTGGTGGCGAACGTGATTTTTCTGCTCAAGGAGACCAGTGTGTTTTCGGCGATCAGTCTGATGGATCTGATGTTTACGGCCAAGGATCTCATCGGGCTGTACTACGACACCACAGAGGCGCTTTTTATGCTGGTGGTATTTTATATTATCATGCTCGTACCTGTGTCGATAGCGGGCAGCATACTGGAGAGAAGAGCAAGATATAAAATGTTTGGAGAATAGAAGATGGGCTTTGAATTATTGTTAAAGGGAAATAATCTGGGCAGGCTTTTCGGAGGTCTTGCCGTCGCGCTGAAGATCAGTCTTCTTTCCGTCTGCATCAGCCTCATCCTGGGCACTGTTCTGGGCAGTCTGATGAACGACAGGCATCCTCTGATAAAAGGCGTCTTAAGAGGATACCTTGAGATCGTCCGACTCATGCCCCAGCTGGTACTCCTGTTCCTTGCCTACTTTGGGACCACAAGAGTTCTGGGCATCAATATTTCTGCGGAAACGGCCTCCGTCTTTGTGTTCTCCTTTTGGGGAACGGCGGAGATGTCCGACCTTGTGCGGGGAGCGCTGTCGGGGATTCCGGCCGCCCAGTATGAGAGCAGTATGGCGCTGGGACTGAACGATGTTCAGACGCTTGTTTTCGTTATTCTTCCGCAGATCATAAGGAGAATGCTTCCGCTTTCCATCAATCTGATCACCCGAATGATCAAGACCACAAGCCTGATCATGATGATCGGTATTGTAGAGGTCCTGAAGGTAGGACAGCAAATCATTGAGGCGAACCGCAAAATTGATCCGAACGCGGCCTTTGGAATTTATTTTACCGTATTTGTACTGTATTTTGCCGTATGCTGGCCGATCAGCAAGCTTTCAAAGTATCTGGAGAAAAAATGGGAGGCATAGCATCTGTCGGAACCTTAGGACAGCAGGGAGGAACAAAATGGACGAAATTTTGAATATCAGAGGTATCAGTAAGAAATACGAGGATCTTGTTGTTCTGGATCATCTGGATCTGCGGGTAAGAAGCGGAGAGGTGGTGGTCATTGTGGGGCCGTCCGGCTGCGGAAAGAGCACGTTCCTCAGATGTATCAATGCGCTTGAGAAGGTCGACGACGGCGAGGTGATATTGGACGGCAAGGTCATCGATCCTCAGGACAAACATTTGAGCAAGGTGAGAGAAAAGATCGGAATGGTCTTTCAGAGCTATGAGCTGTTTCCTCATAAGACGGTCCTGCAGAATCTGGTGCTGGCGCCGGTCAGAGTCAAAAAAATGAATCGGAAAGAGGCGGAAAAGGAAGCGCTGCGTCTTCTGGAAAGGGTCGGACTGCTCTCCAAAAAGAACAATTATCCGAGACAGCTGTCCGGCGGACAAAAGCAGAGAGTCGCGATCGTCAGGGCGCTTATGATGAATCCGGAGATTCTTCTTCTGGATGAGATCACGGCGGCGCTCGATCCGGAAATGGTCAGGGAAGTGCTGGAGGTGGTGCTGGATCTGGCAAAGGAGGGGAGAACAATGATCATCGTGACCCATGAGCTTCCGTTTGCGAAGGCTGTGGCGGACCGTGTGGTATTCATAGACGGCGGCAGGATCATTGAAGAGGGAGAACCGAAGGATTTCTTTGAACATCCCAAGACAGAAAGACTAAGGAAATTTTTACATTCGTTCACTTATGAATAAGCAGAAAAGGACTCATGCCAATCCTCTGCAGTGACGGAAAGCTGTTGCAAAATAGATGAGCAATCTATGGAGCGGCAGCTTCCTTTTTTCGGTTTTAGAATTATTTTATATTTATTTTGAAATAAATCGGTTGACAATATATAGGGTAAGTGATATTTTATGTTTAGCGAATATTAGCACTCTCTTTAAATGAGTGCTAACAGGCATGAGAAGGGAGGTGTCTGAAATGGAGTTGGATGAGAGAAAGAAAAAAATTCTGCAGGCAGTCATCCGCAACTATCTGGAGACCGGAGAACCGGTCGGAAGCAGGACCATTTCAAAGTACACCGACCTTAACCTGAGCTCGGCTACCATCCGGAATGAGATGGCGGATCTGGAGGAGATGGGTTATATTCTGCAGCCTCATACGTCCGCGGGAAGAATTCCCTCCGACAAAGGATATCGTCTCTATGTGGATACCATGATGGAGGAGAAGGAGCGCGAGGTCGTGGAGATGAAGGAAATGCTGGTGGAGCGTCAGGACAAAATGGAGACGCTGCTAAAGCAGGTGGCGAGAGTGCTGGCGCAGAACACGCAGTATGCGACCATGATCTCGGCGCCCCAGACCAAGCGGAACAAGCTCAAGTTCATCCAGCTTTCCAGAGTGGATGAAAAGCAGATCCTGGTGGTCATCGTGACAGAGGGAAATGTGGTAAAGAACAATATTCTCCCTGTGAATGACGGGCTGAGCGATGAGACATTGCTGAAGCTGAATATTTTGCTGAACACTCATCTGAACGGATTATCCATCGATGAGATCAACCTGGGAATCATCTCTGTGATGAAACAGCAGGCCGGGATACACAGCGACATCGTGAGCGACGTGATCGATGCGGTGGCGGAGGGCATCAGGGCCGAAGAGGATGTGGAGATCTACACCAGCGGGACCAACAATATTTTCCGCTATCCGGAGCTGGCGGACCAGCAGAAGGCCAGCGAGCTGATCAATACTTTTGAGGAGAAGCATCTGCTGGGAGAATTTTTGCAGGATACTCAGGCGGAGGAAAGCGGCACGGGGATTCAGGTGTACATCGGCGCCGAAACGCCGGTGCGGAGCATGCAGGATTGCAGCGTAGTCACTGCCACCTACGAGCTGGGAGGCGGCATGAAGGGCACCATCGGGATCGTAGGACCGAAGCGAATGGATTACGATAAGGTGGTGGGCACGCTGAGGACCATACAGACGCAGCTGGATGAGCTGTACAGAAAGGATTGAGTCATATGGCAGAACAGAAAAAGCAGGAACCGGAGGATATTTCGGAAGCGGAAGAGATGGATTCTACGGAATCTGTCGAAGCGTCCGGCGAAGAACCGGATAAAGAGGCGGCCGGAGAACAGCAGGAGGAGGCCGGGGAGGCATCCGGGAGCGGGGAGAGCGCCGGGGAGGAAGAATCCAGGAACTGGACCGAAAAGCGTGCCGCTAAGAAGCAGGCAAAGCAGAATAAGAAGGAGGAAGCGTTCAAGGCGCAGATCGAACAGCTGGAGGACAGAGTCAAGCGCCAGATGGCTGAGTTCGAAAATTTCCGGAAGAGAACGGAGCGGGAGAAGCAGGCCATGTTCGAGACGGGCGCCAGGAGCGTTATCGAGAAGATGCTTCCCGTGGTCGACAATTTCGAGAGAGGTCTGGCTACGGTCCCGGAAGAGAATAAGGAGGATCCTTTTGTGGACGGTATGAACCGGGTCTACAGGCAGCTGCTTACGGAGCTCGACAATATAGGCGTCAAGCCCATTGAGGCCGTGGGACAGGAGTTCGATCCGAATCTGCACAATGCGGTGATGCAGGTGGCCAGCGAGGAGCTTGAGTCCGGTATGGTAGCCCAGGAGCTGCAGAAGGGATACACCTACCGAGACACCGTAGTGCGCCACAGTATGGTGGCGGTAGTAGAGTAGCCGGACGGCAGGAAGCGCAGAACAGGAATACAGAGCAACAATTATAGAGCAGATCACAATCAAATCATAAATTTCAGGAGGACAAAAAAATGAGCAAGATTATTGGTATTGACTTGGGAACAACAAATAGCTGTGTGGCTGTGATGGAAGGCGGCAAGCCCACTGTTATCGCGAACGCGGAAGGGGCAAGGACGACTCCCTCCGTTGTGGCTTTCACAAAGACGGGAGAGAGACTGATCGGTGAGCCTGCAAAGCGTCAGGCCGTCACCAATGCGGAGAAGACGATCTCCTCCATCAAGAGAGATATGGGAACCGACAGAGGCCGTACCATCGACGGCAAGAAGTATTCCCCTCAGCAGATCTCCGCTATGATCCTGCAGAAGCTGAAGGCAGACGCAGAAAGCTACCTGGGAGAGAAGGTAACGGATGCGGTGATCACTGTTCCCGCATATTTTAACGACGCACAGCGTCAGGCGACCAAGGATGCGGGCAAGATTGCAGGGCTGGATGTAAAGCGTATCATTAACGAGCCCACTGCCGCCGCTCTGGCTTACGGTCTGGACAATGAGAAGGAGCAGAACATCATGGTCTACGACCTGGGCGGAGGTACCTTTGATGTGTCCATCATCGAGATCGGTGACGGCGTTATCTCCGTGCTGGCTACCAACGGCGACACGCACCTGGGCGGCGATGATTTCGACGAGAAGATCATTCAGTGGATGCTCTCCGAGTTCAAAAAGGCAGAGGGCGTAGATCTGTCCGGCGACAAGATGGCCATGCAGAGACTGAAGGAGGCCGCAGAGAAGGCGAAGAAAGAGCTTTCCAGCGCTATGACCACCAACATCAACCTGCCCTTCATCACTGCTACCTCGGACGGCCCCAAGCATTTTGACATGAACTTAAGCCGCGCTCAGTTCGACGAGCTGACCAGAGATCTGGTCGACAAGACTGCCATTCCCGTGCAGAATGCGATGAAGGATGCCGGTCTGACCAACGCAGATCTGGGCCAGGTGCTTCTGGTAGGCGGTTCCACCCGTATTCCCGCTGTGCAGGATAAGGTGAGACAGCTGACCGGCAAGGAGCCCAGCAAATCCCTGAATCCCGACGAGTGCGTGGCAATCGGCGCTTCCGTACAGGGCGGCAAACTGGCGGGCGACGCCGGCGCAGGTGAGATCCTGCTGCTGGATGTGACGCCTCTGTCCCTCTCCATTGAGACCATGGGCGGCGTTGCCACCAGACTGATTGAGAGGAACACTACCATCCCCACCAAGAAGAGTCAGGTCTTCTCCACCGCGGCAGACAACCAGACGGCTGTGGACATCAACGTGGTGCAGGGTGAAAGACAGTTCGCGAAGGACAACAAGTCCCTGGGACAGTTCCGTCTGGACGGTATCCCTCCTGCAAGAAGAGGCGTGCCTCAGATCGAGGTTACCTTCGATATTGACGCGAACGGTATCGTAAACGTGTCCGCAAAGGATCTTGGAACCGGCAAGGAGCAGCACATTACCATCACCGCAGGCTCCAATATGTCCGACGAAGACATAGAGAAGGCGGTCAAGGAAGCTGCTGAATTCGAGGCGCAGGACAGAAAGCGCAAGGAGGCCGTCGAGGCAAGGAACGACGCAGACTCTTTCGTATTCCAGACCGAGAAGGCTCTGGAGGAGGTAGGCGACAAGATCGGCGACAGCGACAAGTCCGCGGTACAGGCAGATCTGGATGCACTGAAGGCTATCCTTGAGAGGACCAAGGACCAGGAGATGAGCGACAGCGACATCGATGAGCTGAAGGCAGCAAAGGAAAAGCTGACTAACAGCGCGCAGAGTCTGTTCACCAAAATGTATGAGAACATGCAGCAGGCCCAGCAGGGCGCCGCAGGTCCCGACATGGGAGGCGCGGCAGATGCGGGCGCGGGAAGCAGTTCCGGAGCGGATGATGATGTGATCGACGGAGATTTCCGCGAAGTATAACGGCGAAGGGGTGACACCTTTTCGTAAGATTCAACAGAGGTGCAGATATGGCAGAGCAAAAGCGGGACTATTATGAGGTCCTCGGCGTTGAAAAAAATGCGGATGATGCCGCAATCAAAAAAGCATATCGGGCTCTGGCAAAGAAATATCATCCGGATGTAAATCCCGGTGATGCGGAGGCTGAGAAAAAGTTCAAGGAGGCCTCGGAGGCCTACGCCGTACTCAGTGACCCCGAAAAGAGACGCCAGTACGATCAGTTCGGACATTCGGCGTTTGAGGGCGGCTTTGGAGGAGCCGGCGGTTTTGATTTCAGCGGAGCGGATTTCGGTGATATATTCGGCGATATATTCGGGGATCTGTTCGGCGCAGGCCGCAGCAGGAGCCGCAGCAGCGGCCCCATGAAGGGCTCGAACCTGCGCACCAGTGTGAGGATCACCTTTGAGGAGGCCGTGTTCGGCTGTAAAAAGGAAATCGAGCTGACCGTAAAGGAGACCTGTAAGACCTGTAACGGTTCCGGGGCAAGACCGGGCACCAGTCCTGAGACCTGCAGCAAGTGCGGCGGCAAGGGACAGGTAGTATTTACACAGCAGTCATTCTTCGGCACGGTGCGGAATGTACAGACCTGCCCTGATTGCCAGGGTACCGGAAAGGTCATCAGAGAAAAGTGTACCGACTGCCATGGCACAGGTTATATTCCCATGAAAAAGCGGTATTCGGTGGACATTCCGGCCGGTATCGACAACGGGCAGTCCACACGTATGCCCGGACTGGGCGAGCCCGGCGTGAACGGAGGGCCCAGAGGAGACGTGCTGATCGAGGTAATCGTAGGGCGGCATCCTATTTTTCAGAGGCAGGATTTCGATATTTATTCCACGGTGCCGGTATCGTTCGCAGTGGCGGCTCTTGGCGGGGAAATACTGATCGATACGGTGGACGGCAAGGTAATATATGACGTGAAGCCGGGTACACAGACGGACACCAGAGTGCGTCTGAGAGGCAAGGGCGTGCCCTCCTGGAGAAACCGCGATGTCCGCGGCGACCATTATGTGACGCTTGTGGTACAGGTGCCCGACAGGCTGAAGCCGGAGGCCAAGGAGCTGCTCCGTCAGTTTGACGAAATAACCGGAGATACTCTGAATGCCGCAAAGAATGCTGCCGCCACCGACAATGGGGACAGGGATTCCAAGGACGGTAAGAAAAAGAAATTCTGGAAATAAAACAACATTGTGATAGTGAGAAGGATTGCTGTCGTCCAGCAATCCTTTTTGCGGTACAGGTACACAGACGGATGAAAAGAGAATTTTCGGGAGTTTTGTGCAATTTTTATATCGCGGTGCTGACCGTGCTGCTGCCGCTGTATACGGGGGGCACTTATGTGATGCTGGGCGATCGCAAGTATGCTCTGTTCATTCGCGTGTCTCTGTTCTGTCTCGGAGCGGGAGCCGTGGCGGCGTTAGCGGGCCGATTGATGAAGAACGCAGGCAGACTGCCTGCCGTCGGAGAAAAGCTCCGGTGTATTCAAAAGCCGGACCTTAGTCCTGCGGATATCTGTATTGCCCTCTACGGAGCCGCTGCCGTGCTCTCCGCACTCTGCAGCAGTTATGGCGCCACCGCCTGGACAGGATATCGGGAATGGCACATGGGAGCTCTGAGCCAGCTGGTCTTCGTGGGCATTTATTTTTTTGTATCCAGAAATTTCCGGGGGAGCGCCTGGCCTGTCTATCTGTGGGAGGCGGCCTTTTTTGCGGCAGTGGTCCTGGGCTTCTGCAGCCGGCTGGGCCTGGATCCGCTGGGGCTTCTGAGGGGCTTTTCGGAGAATGACTGGGAGTACAGCCATCTGATCTCCACGCTCGGAAATATCAACTGGTTCTGCGGATACTGTTCTGTGGCGCTGGCCATGCCCGCGGCAGGCTTTCTGAAGGCCCGGAACCGGAAAAAGTGTTTGCTTTTGTACATTGTCAGCGTATTGGGTCTGGTGTTATTATGTATACAGGGAAGCGATATCGGTCCCGTCCTTGCGGCGGCCTGCCTGTGCGTCTGTCTGTGGGCGGGGCGCAGTCAGGCGGCCGTGTTCGGGAGAACGGCGCTTCTGGCAGCGGGAGTCGCTTTCGGCCTGCCCTGCTTTGGCGTTCTTGTGCGGCTGCGGGGTGAAGCGGCATGGAAGGCACTTCCTGCGGACGGTCCCGGAATCACTGTGATAAGCTGGGGCGGCTGGTGGCTGCTCGGCGCCTTCTGTCTTGGGGCATATGCTGTGGTCCGCAGGCTGCGGAGGCGGGACCGGTCGGTGATAAGGGGACTGTGGCTTGGGACGGTGATTTTTACCGGGGCGGTGCTGGTCACGGCCGGTGTGCTGTATGTCCGAGGACTTCCGGGCAGTGAGGGATGGGAAAGCGGCCGGGGCGCACTTTGGAGATTGTCCCTGCAGGGATTTTTGCGGGGCAGCTGGAAGCAAAAATTGCTGGGCGCAGGTCCGGACTGCTTTGCGGAGTATATTTATTCTGTCTTTGCTCCGTCCGAGCTCCCCGTGGTAAGGGAGCACTGGGCCGAGGCCGTGTTTGCCAACGCTCATGATCAATGGCTCAATCACCTGGTCAACACAGGGTTGTTGGGGACATGCTGTGCGGCGGGCGTTCTGCTCACCGCCTTGAGGAGATATAAGGGTTATCTGCCGGGAGTGTTTGCGCTTGTTCTGTACAGTGTCAATTCTCTGGTGAGCTTCCAGCAGGTGACCAGTACGCCCCTGTTCTTTCTGATGCTGGGGATCTGCGAGTATACCGTGAGAAAACAGCAGATTTCCGGCAAGAAGGAGGTCTTGCTGCTTAATGAAACATAGTGGAGGAAGGATATTAAAATGAAGTGGATAAAAATTCGGATTAAGACCATTGCGGAGGCGGAGGACATCCTTATCAGCACCCTCTATGACATCGGCCTGGAGGGCGCGCAGATCGAGGACAAGGTGCCGCTGACGGCTCTGGAAAAGGAGCAGATGTTCGTGGATATTCTGCCGGAGGGGCCGGAGAATGACGGCATTGCTTACCTGAATTTTTTTGTGGAGAAGAAGGAGGACGGCAGCCTGGAGGTGCTGGGGGAGAGAACGGATGTGGAGACTCTGCTTCGGCGGGTGAAGGGGGAGCTGGAGGACCTGAGACAGTTCTGCGATATCGGCGAGGGCAGCATCACCGTGGACGAGACCGAGGATGTCGACTGGATCAACAACTGGAAGCAGTATTTTCATCAGTTCTATATCGACGATATCCTTGTGATCCCCTCCTGGGAGGATGTGAAGGCGGAGGATACGGGCAGGACGGTGCTGCATATCGATCCGGGCACGGCATTCGGCACGGGGATGCATGAGACCACGCAGCTCTGTATCAGGCAGCTGAGAAAATATGTCACGCCGGAGACGGAGCTTTTGGACGTGGGGACCGGCAGCGGTATTCTGGCGATCCTGTCGCTCATGTTCGGGGCGAAGCATGCGGTGGGCACGGATCTGGACGTGTGCGCCGCGGAGGCGGTGGCCCAGAACTGCAAGGCAAACGGCATTGCCCCGGAAAAATTTGAAATGATGATCGGGAATATTATTTCGGACAAAGAAATTCAGGACAAAGTCGGATACAGCCGTTACGATATCGTTGTGGCCAATATCCTGGCGGATGTGCTGGTGCCGCTGACGCCGGTCATCACGGCCCAGCTGAGACCGGGCGGGATCTATATTACCTCCGGTATTATCGACGATAAGGAGGAGACCGTGAAGGAGGCTGTGAGAGCCGCCGGTCTGGATGTGGTGGAAGTGACGTATCAGGGCGAATGGGTCAGCGTGACTGCGAGGAAATAGAAATTATGTACCGATTTTTTGTAGAACCATCACAGATCAATGTAAATGACAAATGTGTCACTATTGTGGGCACCGATGTCAATCATATCAGGAACGTCCTGCGCATGAGGCCCGGCGAGGAAATTGATGTCAGCAGCGGTGCGGACGGAAAAGAATACCGGTGCGGCATTGTCTCCCTGGAGACGGACAGGATCCTCTGCGAGCTGCGGTTCATAAGGGAGGCTGCCGTGGAGCTCCCTGCCAGAGTCTGTCTTTTTCAGTGTCTGCCCAAGGCGGACAAGATGGAGCTGATCGTACAGAAGGCCGTGGAGCTTGGAGCGTATCGGATCGTTCCCGTTGCGGCAAAGCGCTGCGTGGTAAAGCTGGACGGGAAAAAATCGGCGTCAAAGATCGCCCGGTGGCAGGGTATCGCGGAAGCCGCCGCCAAGCAGAGCAGACGGTCGGTCATCCCCCAGGTGACGGAGGTGCTGAGCTTCTCCCAGGCAGTAAAAATGGCAGCCGACATGGATGTCAGAATTATTCCCTATGAGATGGCTGATGGGATGTACAAGACAAAGGGAGTGATCGACGGTCTGAGGCCGGGGCAGAGCATTGCGGTATTTATCGGCCCGGAGGGCGGCTTCGACGAGGCGGAGATCCGGGAAGCGATGCAGTGTGGCATAGAGCCCGTTACGCTGGGGAAGCGTATCCTGCGGACGGAGACGGCGGGCATGACGGTGCTCGCCTGGATCATGTATCGGCTGGAGTGTCAGGGGGCGGATGACGTGCCGTAGGTCTTGGGCAGTAAAATCTTCCATATGACGACAAACATTGACAAGGACAGCATTTTCTGCATATGTTAACAAAAACGTAAGCTTTAGAACGGAGGAAGCAATGGAAGTGTATTTAGACAATTCCGCCACTACCAGGGTGCTGCCGGAGGTGGCGGAATTGATGACCAAAATAATGTGTGAAGACTACGGGAATCCCGCCAGCCTTCATATGAAGGGCGTTCAGGCCGAGCAGTATCTGCGCTATGCCCGTGAAACTCTTGCCGGACTCTTGAAGGTCAGCGAGAAAGAGATTTTTTTTACCTCCGGCGGAACGGAATCCGACAATATGGCGCTGATCGGCTGTGCGTTCGCCAACAGGAGGAGGGGCACTCACCTGATCACCACTCAAATAGAGCATCCCGCCGTCCTGCAGACGATGCACTATCTGGAGCAGGAGGGCTTTCGCGTTACCTATCTGCCCGTGGACGGAAGCGGCCGTATCTCCTTGGAGGACCTGAAAAAGGCCATGACGCAGGATACCGTTCTGGTATCCGTCATGCATACCAACAATGAGATCGGCGCTCTGCAGCCCATCGCAGAGGCAGGGGCCCTGATCAAGAAAATGAATCCCGACACGCTGTTTCATGTGGATGCGGTGCAGGGCTTCGGCAAGGCCAGGATATATCCGAGGAGGATGGGGATAGACCTTCTCTCCGCGAGCGGCCATAAAATTCATGGACCCAAGGGGATCGGACTTCTGTATATCGGAGACAGGGTAAAGATCCGACCCATCATCTACGGCGGCGGCCAGCAGATGAATCTGCGCTCCGGCACGGACAACGTGGCAGGCGCCGCGGGCATGGCGAAGGCGGCAGAGCTTCTGTACGCTCACTATGACGAGGATATGGAGCGCCTGTGGAAGTGCAAGCGCCGCTTTATGGACGGCGTCAGAGAGATGGAGGGAATCCGAATCAACGGGCTGCTGCCGGAATCTCCCGACGGAGAGGGCACCGCGCCCCATATCGTCAGCGTCTCGGTGTCCGGCGTCCGCAGCGAGGTGCTGCTTCATGCGCTGGAGGAGAAAGGGATCTATGTGTCCGCGGGAAGTGCCTGTGCAGCCCGCAAGCCGCAGCCTTCCGCAACTCTGCGGGCCCTGGGCGTAGAGCCTTGGATGCTGGAGTCCACCGTGCGGTTCAGTTTTTCCGTCTATACGACCGAGGAAGAAATAGACTATACAATACGGACAATGTATGATAAAATTCCTATACTGCGAAAATATATCAGAAGAAAGTAAAGTGGAATGAGGTAAATATGTTTAAGGCTTTTTTGATAAAGTACGCGGAGATCGGTGTAAAAGGGAAGAACCGCTATCTCTTTGAGGATGCGCTCGTCCATCAGATCAGGTCCGCGCTGAAAAAGTGCGAGGGCAGCTTTGAGATACGAAAGACCCAGGGGCGCATTTATGTGGAGGCGCAGGGGGAGTTCGACTATGATGAGACGGTGGAGCATCTGGGGCATGTCTTCGGAATATCCGGTATTTGTCCCATGGTCTATGTGGAGGACGAGGGCTTTGAAAAGCTTTGTGACACCGTTGTCAGATATGTGGCGGACATCTATCCCGACCGCAGCATGACGTTTAAAGTAAATGCAAGGCGCGCCAGAAAGAACTATCCCAAGAGCTCCATGGAGATCAATGCAGATCTGGGCGAGGCCTTATTGAATGCCTACCCGGAAATGCATGTGGATGTCCACAGGCCGGATGCGGTGATCAATGTGGAGATTCGGGAAAAAATATATATTTACTCCGTTGAAATTCCGGGACCGGGAGGGATGCCGGTAGGCACCGGAGGCAAGGCCATGCTGCTCTTGTCCGGCGGTATCGACTCCCCCGTTGCGGGATATATGATTGCAAAAAGAGGAGTGAAGATCGATGCGGTCTATTTTCATGCACCGCCCTACACCAGCGAGAGGGCCAAGCAGAAGGTGGTGGATCTGGCGCGTATCGTGTCAAAATATACGGGCCCGATCTATCTCCACGTGATCAACTTCACCGATATTCAACTGTACATTCACGAAAGGTGTCCGCACGAGGAGCTGACGATCATCATGCGGCGTTATATGATGCGGATCGCGGAGCACATCGGGAAGGAGACGGGGTGTCTCGGTCTGATCACCGGAGAGAGCATCGGCCAGGTGGCGTCACAGACCATGAATTCCCTGATCGCGACCAATGAAGTGTGCAGTCTGCCGGTCTACCGGCCGCTGATCGGCTTTGACAAGAAGGAGATCGTGGAGATGTCTGACCGGATCGGGACCTATGAGACATCCATCCAGCCCTACGAGGACTGTTGTACCATTTTTGTGGCGAAGCATCCTGTGACCAAGCCCAACCTGAAGGTAATCCGCAGACATGAACAAAATCTGGACGGGAAGATCGACGAGCTGGTGAGGACGGCGCTGGAGACCGATGAACTGATCATTGTGGAATAGGGACGACCGCTGCAATACCAAAAAGAGGACCTCAAAGAAATCGTGTCCTTTGAGGTCCTCTGCCTGTTCCCGATATTATGTATCGCCGCGGAAAATAGCTTTATATGATGTAAGGCTTCAGTGCTGCCAGCACTTCCTCCGCACCGTCCTCGGCATGGATGTTCAGGTCGATAGGTTTGGAAAGATCCAGACTGAAAATACCCATGATGGATTTTGCATCGATTACATATCTTCCTGAAACCAGATCAAAGTCACAGTCAAATTTGGTGACATCGTTTACGAAAGACTTTACCTTGTCAATGGAATTCAATGAAATCTGTACGGTTTTCATTATTCACACCTCCTTATTCTTGTCATACCTTCTTCATACCTATATTAGCGGCATAGAAAACAAAAGTCAAGGGAAAAACCGTATAAAAACCGGGGAAGCGCTCCCGAATGGAGAAAACAGAATGAAAAAAATTGCTTTTCACAATCTTGGCTGTAAGGTGAATTCTTACGAAACGGACGTAATGATGCAGAAGCTGCAGGAAAAGGGATATCGTATCGTGCCCTTCGATCAGGTCGCGGATGTCTATATCGTCAACACCTGCACCGTCACGAACATTGCGGACAGAAAGAGCAGGCAGATGCTTCACAGGGCAAAGCAGCGCAATCCCGAAGCAGTGGTGGTGGCCGTGGGATGTTATGTGCAGACGGACCGCGACACGGTGGAAGGGGATGACAGTGTTGATCTGGCGGTGGGAAACAACCGCAAAAAGGACATTGCGGAAATTTTGGAGGAATATATGGCCTCCCGCAGCAGCAAGACCCTGGGGGGCACCACGGTACCGGACATTGCCCATACCTGTGAATATGAGGAGATGCAGCTGAAGCATACGGCGGAGCATACAAGAGCTTACATCAAGATTCAGGACGGCTGCAATCAGTTCTGCTCCTACTGCGCCATTCCCCTGGCCAGAGGGCGGGTGCGCAGCCGGAGCGGGGAGGATATTCTGCGGGAGATTCAGGGCCTGGCGGATGCCGGATACCGGGAGGTGGTGCTGACGGGCATTCACATCAGCTCCTACGGCCTCGATCGGCCGGATATGGGCAGTCTGATCGATCTGATCGAGCGGATACACGGCATAGAGGGGCTGGAGAGGATCCGTCTGGGCTCGCTGGAGCCCAGGATCGTTACGGAGGAGACCGCCCGGCGCCTCGGAGCGCTGCCGAAGCTATGTCCTCATTTTCACCTGTCCCTGCAGAGCGGCTGTGACGATACCTTAAAACGGATGAATAGACACTACACCACGGGGGAATACTGTAAAAGCGTAGAATATCTGCGCGGGGTCTTCGACTGTCCGGCCATCACAACGGATGTGATCGTGGGTTTTCCTGGGGAGACGGAGGAGGAATTTGCACAGACTCGGAGCTTTTTGGAAAAGACAGGATTTTATGAGATGCATATCTTTAAATATTCAAAGCGCAGGGGGACCAGGGCGGCCGAAATGCCGGATCAGGTGCCGGAGAGCGTCAAGACTCTGCGGAGCAATGAATTGTTTGAATTGGAGAGAAGGCAGTCGAAGGAATTCCGCCGCCGTTACATAGGGAGACAGGCAGAAATCCTGGCGGAGAACACAAAGACGGTCCGGGGACGGGAGTATCTGCTGGGGCACACCGCGGACTATGTCAAGATCGCGGTTCCGTGCAGTAAAAGTGCCGAAACCGCGGAAGTGGGACGGCTGATGACGGTGACAGTAAAAGATTTTCTCACAGATGAAATCCTGCTGTCTTGAATTTTGTAAATAAATGAGTTATCATAGAAAACAGCAGGATCCGTGAGAACTTACTTTGCCGGCTTTTTTGGCAGATCAAAAGGATGGGATAAATATGCAGGACTTAGGAAGAACGCAATATTTCAAAGTGGAGACGGAGCCGGAGACCGGCGCTAAGCTGGTACTTGCCGCTGTATATGAAGCACTGACCGAAAAGGGCTACAATCCGGTAAATCAGATCGTCGGCTATATCATGAGCGGAGATCCTACCTATATCACCAGCCACAAGAACGCGAGAAGCCTGATCATGAAGGTGGAGCGGGACGAGTTGGTGGAGGAGCTGCTGACCGAGTACATCAACGCGAAGGGCTGGCAGTAGACCGGACGGGAGATATCTATGCGCATAATGGGATTGGATTACGGTTCCAAGACGGTGGGAGTCGCTGTCAGCGACGGTCTGTCGGTGACGGCTCAGGGCGTTGAGATCATCCGGCGCAAAGAAGAAAATAAGCTGCGTCGGACGCTGGCCCGAATTGAGGAGCTGATCTTGGAGTATGATGTACAGGAGATCGTTCTGGGCTGTCCGAAGCATATGAACGGCACGGAGGGTGTGCGCGTAGAGCGGACGAATGAGTTCAAGGACAAGCTGGAGAGAAGGACGGGGCTGCCCGTGACATTATGGGACGAGCGTCTTACCACTGTGGAGGCGGACAGGACTATGACGGAGGCCGGCATCCGCAGAGAGAACAGAAAAGATCATGTGGACATGATCGCGGCCGTTCTGATCCTTCAGGGATATCTGGACAGGAGAAACCGGGAGTGAGACCGGTGGCGGAAGAAAAGAGGAAGTATGGCAAAGCTGGAGAAGATTACTTTCAATCCTCACGGTGAGGAACCGGTAGATTTTTTTGTACTGGAGCAGACCAGGATCGGAGGCTTCAATTATATCCTGGTGACGGATCATGAAGAGGGCGACGGGGAAGCGCTGATCCTCAAGGACATTTCCAAAGACGGCGAGGAGGAGAGCGTCTTTACCATCGTGTCTGAGGATGAGGAGCTGGAGGCTGTGGCAGGCGTGTTTGAAAACATGCTGGACGATATTAAATTTGTATAGATCGGACCGCTGCGGGCGATACGTGACGGAAGAAGGAAAATGGCGGTTGACAGAGAGCAATTCAAAAAACTGTTAAAAGAGAACGGATTAAGAGTCACTAAGCAGAGGCTTCTGGTGCTGGAGGCGATCGCGTCCTGCCCGGAAGAGCATCTTACCGCGGAGGAAATTTTTGATTTGGTAAAAGCAGGCTACCCGGAGATAGGGCTGGCCACTGTTTATAGAACCATACAGATGCTGAACGAGCTGCATCTGATCGACCGGATCAATTTTGATGACGGTTTTGTGCGCTATGAGATGGGGAATGCTCATGGCCTCGGACAAAAGCACCATCATCACCATTTGATCTGTATGAAATGCGGCAGGGTGATTTCCTTCCGGGATGACCTCCTGGAGGAGCTGGAATCGAAGATCACCGATACGGTCGGATTTCACGTTGTGGATCACGAGGTCAAGCTCTACGGCTACTGTGTAGATTGCGGAGGAGATTTCATTGAAGAAAAAAGAGAATAGCAATGGCTCTAGGCTGAAGATCATCCCTTTGGGCGGCTTAGAGCAGATCGGCATGAATATTACTGCCTTCGAGTATGATGACAGTATTATTGTCGTAGACTGCGGTCTTTCATTTCCGGCCGATGACATGCTGGGCATCGACCTGGTCATTCCCGATGTGACTTACCTGAAGGATAACCTTGACAAGGTGAAGGGCTTTATGATCACTCACGGACATGAGGACCATATCGGTGCGCTGCCCTATGTGCTGAAGGACATTAATGTGCCCGTGTATGCCACCAGACTGACCATGGGGATCATTGAGAATAAGCTGCGGGAGCACAACCTGATGAAGACTACCAAGCGCAAGGTGGTCAAGTTCGGGCAGTCTATCAATCTTGGCCATTTCCGCGTTGAATTTATCAAGACCAACCACAGTATTGTGGACGCTGCGGCGCTGGCTATTTATTCCCCTGCGGGGGTGGTGGTCCACACAGGAGATTTCAAGGTGGACTATACGCCTGTGTTCGGAGACGCCATCGATCTACAGCGCTTTGCGGAGCTGGGCAAAAAAGGCGTGCTGGCTCTGATGTGCGACTCCACCAATGCGGAGCGGCCAGGCTTTACGCCCTCGGAGAGAACGGTGGGCCCCACCTTTGATTCCCTGTTCGAGGAGCATAAAAATACCAGGATTTTTGTGGCGACCTTTGCGTCTAACGTGGATCGGGTGCAGCAGATCATCAATACGGCATACAAGTTCGGCCGCAAGGTCTGCGTGGAGGGCCGCAGCATGGTGAACATCATCGAGACGGCCAGAAATCTGGAATGTATCAATATTCCCGAAAATACCCTGATCGAAGTGGATCAGTTAAAAAATTATCCGGATGAGCAGCAGGTGATCATCACTACCGGAAGTCAGGGGGAGAGCATGGCGGCGCTGAGCCGTATGGCCAGCGGTATGCACCGCAAGATATCCATCGGCGCGGGAGACACCGTTATCTTTTCCTCGAACCCCATACCGGGCAACGAAAAGTCCGTGACAAAGGTCATCAATGACCTGCTGATCAAGGGCGCGGACGTAATATTTCAGGACGCTCATGTGTCCGGTCATGCCTGCCAGGAGGAGATCAAGCTGATCTATACCCTGATACGTCCCAAATACGCCATTCCCGTACACGGGGAGTACAAGCATCTGAAGGCTCAGGCTAAGATCGCGCAGAGCCTGGGCATCGAAAAGGAGAATATTTTTATTCTGTCATCGGGCGAGGTGCTCGAACTGGACGGCAGCGGCGCGAAGGTGACGGGAAAGGTCCCCGTGGGAGCTATCTTGGTGGACGGCCTGGGAGTTGGCGATGTGGGGAACGTGGTGCTCAGGGACCGTCAGCATCTGGCGGAGGACGGCATCATGATCGTGGTCATGAGCCTGGACAGGTTCAACGGCCAGCTTGTAGCGGGACCGGATATCGTCACCAGAGGCTTCGTGTATGTGAAGGAGTCGGATGAGCTGATAGAGGAGGCCCGTCACACCGTGGACGATGCGCTCCAGAGATGTCTGGACAGAGGCATCACGGATTGGGGCAAGCTGAAGAACACCACAAAGGATGCGCTCGGCGACTACGTCTGGAAGAAGACGAAGCGGCGTCCCATGATCCTGCCCATCATAATGGAGGTTTAGCGAGAAATCATGAACAACATCGACAATGCCACAGATGAATTTATTGCGGCCATCTTAAAAACGGAAGTCTATGAAAATTATGCGCGTGAGCTGGCCAAGGTAAAAAAGCAGCCGGAGTTGAAGGCTCAGATCGACGAATACAGAAAGCGCAATTTTGAATTTCAGTCAAATGCGGACAACGATTTTGGCAAGCTGGACCGGTTTGAGAAGGAATATGAGGGATTCAGGGCCAATCCTCTGGTGGCGGATTTTCTGGCGGCAGAGCTGGGTCTCTGCAGGATGATGCAGAGGATCAACGCACGCATTACCGCCGGATTGAATTTTGAATAGATACCGGCCGAAAACTGATTTTGGAGCGCGTGACAGCGCGGATGGGAATGCTTATGAATACAAAGAACGTGGTAGGCGCCGTGTTGGGCGCCATATGCAGGGTCATCGTCACGGTGCTGGTGGTATATGTGATCTACCGCGGCGTCCTGCTTTGCTATGATTACGGATACCGTATTTTTACGGAGCCCGCCGTCTCTGCGGGAGAGGGCAGGACGGTCACGGTCGCCGTTACGGAGGATATGTCGCCCTCCGATCTTGGTAAAATTCTGGAGAGCAGAGGTCTGGTGAGAGACGCAAGACTTTTTACGCTTCAGTATTATCTGTCTGAGTACAAGGATGAGGTGGGCCCCGGAGTCTTTGACCTGAGCACCTCCATGACGGCAGAGGAGATGATGCAGGCCATGGTCATTGAAAAGGAAGAAGATTCCGAAGAAGAAGAATAGCGGGAAAGCTGCGGAAGGGGCGTGATGATCGGATGGTCGTAAATGAGAGAATGTGCGCCTTTATCGACTCTCTTGACAGGGGGAACACTCCCCTTCTGGATGAAATAGAAAAATATGCCGCGGAAACACAGGTCCCCGTGATAAGAAGATCCGTGCAGAGCCTGTTGAAATTTCTGTTGGCCTTCTCAAAGCCGAAGAACATCCTGGAGATCGGGACTGCTATCGGCTTTTCTGCGTTGCTGCTGAGCGAGTATGGACCTGAGGACTGCCATGTCACGACCGTGGAGAAGTATGAAAAAAGGATCCTGAAGGCAAGAGAAAATTTCCGGCGCAGCGGAAGAGAGGACAGAATCACTCTGTTGGAGGGGGATGCCGCCGAACTTCTGAAGGAGCTGGAAGGACCTTACGATATGATTTTCATGGATGCGGCCAAGGGGCAGTATATTCATTTTTTGCCGGAGACAGTGCGTCTGCTGGCTCCGGGCGGAATCCTCGTGTCCGACAATGTACTGCAGGACGGGGATATCATAGAGTCGCGCTTTGCGGTGACCCGCCGGAATCGTACGATTCATGCCCGTATGCGCGATTACTTGTATGAGCTGAAGCATGCTCCGGGCCTGGAGACCGTGATCCTCCCTGTGGGGGACGGGGTGGCGCTGACCACAAAATGCCCGCCCCGATGACAGGCGGAACAGGGAAAGAGGAGATGACAGAGCATGAACGATAAGACCAGAGGACAAGGGAGGCCGGAACTCCTCATGCCGGCCGGCAGTCTCGAAGTGCTGAAGACGGCCGTGATATTCGGAGCAGATGCGGTCTACATCGGCGGGGATGTCTTCGGACTCCGGGCCATGGCGAAAAATTTTTCCCTGGAGGAGATGGCGGAGGGAATTGTATTTGCCCACTCTCACGGAGTCCGGGTCTATGTCACCGCCAACATATTTGCCCATAACGGGGATCTTGAGAGCGCCGCCGAATATTTTGCCCGGCTTCGCGATATGCAGCCCCAGCATTGCGATGCGCTGATCGTCTCCGATCCGGGAATGTTCGCTGTGGCAAAGCGGATATGGCCGGAGGCGGAGATCCATATTTCCACGCAGGCCAACAATACGAACTATGAGACATATCTTTTCTGGTGGAGGCTGGGCGCAAAACGTGTCGTCTCCGCCAGAGAGCTTTCTCTGAGCGAGCTGCGGACCATCAGGCAGCATATACCGCCGGAGATGGAAATAGAGAGCTTTGTACATGGCGCCATGTGCATTTCCTACTCCGGGCGCTGTCTGCTGAGCAATTATTTTACCGGGCGGGACGCGAACCGCGGTGCCTGCACACATCCGTGCAGGTGGAGGTACGCCCTTGTGGAGGAGACGCGGCCCGGAGAATACATGCCGGTGACGGAGAACGGGCGCGGGACATTTCTGTTCAACTCAAAGGACCTGTGCATGGTAGAGCATGTGCCGGAGCTTCTGGAGGCGGGGATCGACAGCCTGAAGGTGGAGGGGCGCATGAAGAACGCGCTCTATGTCGCCGTGATCGCTCGCGCCTACCGGAGGGCCATCGACGATTGTCTGATGTCGGAAGAGCTTTACCGCGCAAACAGGGACCGGTATGTCAAAGAGGTCTCACAGTGTACCAACCGCCGCTATACCACCGGCTTTTACTTTGGAAGACCTGACGCGGATGCTCAGATCTATGACAGCAGTACGTATGTGAATGAGTATATCTATTTGGGCATCGTGGAGGAGGTCCGGGACGGCAGGGTGCGCATCACGCAGCGCAATAAATTCTTTGTGGGAGACACCGTTGAGATCATGCGTCCCAACGGCGACGACGAGCCGGTGAGAGTGCTGGCCATGTACGATAACGACGGAACGCCTGTGGAGAGCTGCCCTCACGCGAAGCAGACGCTGTGGCTGGAGCTCTCGGCGCCCGCCGGGAGGTACGAGCTGCTGCGGATGCGGAAGCCGGCGGATGATCCTGTTTAGAAGGGGAATTGCGACAATGGAAGGAACAATGAATATGCAGTCGGAAAAACGGAATATGCGCCGGTGCCTGTACATTCTGTTGGCAGGGGCAATCCTGGCCAATTTAAAAAGTATTCTTTCGGATTACGACATAGACATTGAATATGCCCTGGTCACATCCTACAGAATGCTTCAGGGCGACCGTATGTTCACGCAGATGTGGGAGCCCCACCAGACCTCTGCGTTCCTGACCACTTTTCTGATGTGGATCTACCACTCTCTGTTCGGGACCTGGACCGGCATCGTGGTATATCTGCACAGTATGGGCGTATTGCTGCAGGGAGCCGTCGGTATCCTGACATACAGGGTCCTCTCAAGACGGATCCAGCCCTTTACTGCGGCCTGCATGAGCATTTTTTTCTTTGCTTACCGCCCCAAGGCCATTGTCTTTCCGGAATTTTCCAATATGCAGATCGGTTTTTCGGTCTTGCTCTTCCTTTTTCTGATAAAATTCTTTGAGGATCAAAAGCACAGGAGATGGCTCATCATGGGCAGTGTCTGTCTATGCCTGCAGATATTGTCTTATCCCTCCTGCCTGCTGGTATATATTTTTGCGGTCGTTCTCATTTGTATGTATTCCGAAAGAAAATTTTATAATGCCGCTCTGTTCACCGGCTGCTGCTTTCTGCAGGGCGTCTGCTACCTCCTGTTCTTCGTAAGCAGAATAGGAGTGAACGAATTCGCCGCCAATCTGCTGAATATCGTCAATGCGGATAAGACCCACGGGGAATCCGCAATGTGGACGGGAGACTATTATAAATATCTTGCAGGGGGCGTCATATGGCTGTTGGGATGCCTGGCCGCGGCCCTGCTGGCGGAAGCCGTCCTGCGGATCTGGCGGAATAAAAGAAAAGTGCCCTGTACAAGAGAGCTGATGTGGAACAATATCCTGGCCGTTTTCTTTCTGCTGCTTTTCGTGTCGGAGGTAGTCCGGATCTTTATATATCGGGACAGATTTTCATACATTACGGCATTTCTCGCGGTGATCCTTCTGGGGCGAATGGGCCTGAAGCACTGTGAGCCTGACGAAAAGCGCATATACACGGTCGGTATGCTGCTGTCGGCAGGTTCCTTTCTCGCCACGCTGGTGCTGACGAATCTGGATATCGTCTCGGTGGTCGCGTACCTTGTCCTGGCGGTGATGGTCTCTTTCCTGCCGATCTGCAGATGGCTGCGGAAGGACAGGGCGATGAGCATTGCGGTGATGTTCTGTGCCATGATCATTGCGCACCGCGGGCTGATCGCGAAGACAATAGACGGCGAGCCCACAAATATCTTCGACCTGCGGGGAATTGTCAGATCGGGACCCGCGGTGGGGATGGTAACGCGCTATATGGGGGCGTATGAGATCAATTGCAACATGGAAGACTGGAAGAAATATGTCCGTCAGGGGGACCGTCTTCTGATGGTCGCAGACAATATCAATACCTTGGGATACATGTACGAGGATGTGGACATCAGCGTACATTCCACGATCTGCACGGCCACCTACGATGAGATGCTTTTGAAATACTGGGATCAGAATCCGGAGAAATATCCCAATGTGATAGCGGTCAGCTGTTGGTACGGACAGCTGCGGATCAGCGAAGAGAGCTGGATCTATCAGTGGATTCAGGAGGAATTTCAGCCCAGTACTTACGTGGACGGCCGTTATTGGCGGTTCTACCGGCGGGAGGACATCTGAGGGGACCCAGGCCGCATTTTTTCTGCTTTCCGTCAAAATGTCCAGTGGACGGGCAAAAATAGCATGTTTTTTTGCCGAAAATGAGAAAAATGATTTTGGGTATTGCATTTTCAAAAAAAGTGGGTTATGTTATAGAAAACGAAGCGTTGGATGGCTGACATCCGTGTTTCTGCATAAGGGTATGATTTGAACGAGGAGGTTCCACAGTAACGGGTTTACTTTGGGACTCTTTTTTTGCAGATGCGGATATCAGGCGGAACATCCGGCGGTCGTCCGGCCATGCAGAGGCAATTCATGGTACATAACAGGAAAGGAAGAGAGAAAATGAGCGAAGTATTGAACGTGGAAGAGATCTTTGCCAGCAAGGTATTCACTCTTGGGAAAATGAAGGAGAGACTGCCCAGGAATGTGTACAAAGAGGTGAAAAAAGTCATGGAGCAGGGCGGAGAGCTGTCTCTCGCCGCTGCAGATGTGGTCGCAAAAGCCATGAAGGACTGGGCGGTAGAGAACGGAGCCACCCATTATACTCACTGGTTCCAGCCCCTCACCGGCATCACAGCCGAGAAACACGACTCATTTGTGACGCATCCCGATTCCGAGGGAAAAATGCTCATGGAATTTTCCGGCAAGGAGCTGATCAAGGGCGAGCCGGATGCGTCCTCTTTCCCTTCGGGCGGACTGCGTGCTACCTTTGAGGCCAGAGGATATACCGCATGGGATATCACCTCGCCGGCTTTTCTGAAGGAAGATGCCACGGGAGTGATCCTGTGCGTTCCCACCGCATTCTGCTCTTATACAGGTGAGGCACTGGATAAGAAGACCCCGCTGCTGCGTTCCATGGAAGCGGTCAGCGAGCAGGCGCTGAGGATCGTCCGCCTGTTCGGCAATACGGAAGCCACCAAGGTGGTGGCCAGCGTGGGCCCGGAGCAGGAGTATTTCCTGGTGGACAGAGAAAAATACTTAAAGCGCGAGGATCTGATCTTTGCGGGACGCACCCTGTTCGGAGCACCGGCCCCCAAAGGACAGGAGCTGGAAGATCATTATTTCGGTACTATCCGCGAGAGAATCGGCGCATACATGAAGGATCTAAATATAGAGCTTTGGAAGCTGGGCGTGACGGCCAAGACTCAGCACAATGAGGTGGCTCCGGCACAGCATGAGCTGGCGCCCATCTATGAGACGGCCAACATTGCCGTGGATCACAACCAACTGGTAATGGAGACCATGAAGAAGGTGGCAGGACGCCATGGACTGACCTGCCTGCTTCATGAAAAGCCCTTCGCGGGAGTGAACGGCTCCGGCAAGCATAACAACTGGTCTCTGGGAACCGACGACGGTGTCAATCTGCTGGATCCCGGCGACACTCCCAACGAGAACGTCCAGTTCCTGTTGGTGCTGGCCTGCATCATGAAGGCTGTGGACACTCATGCGGATCTGCTGCGCCAGAGCGCGTCCGACGTGGGAAATGACCACAGACTCGGCGCCAACGAGGCACCTCCCGCAATTATCTCCATGTTCCTCGGAGAGCAGCTGGAGGATGTGGTGAAGCAGCTGGTGGAGACCGGCCAGGCCGAGCACTCCATTCAGGGAGGAAAGCTTCTGACGGGCGTTTCCACTCTGCCCGATCTGGATAAGGATGCCACCGACAGGAACAGAACATCGCCCTTCGCATTCACCGGCAACAAGTTCGAGTTCCGTATGGTGGGCAGCGCCGATTCCATCGCAAGTCCGAACACGGTCCTGAATGCGATCGTGGCGGAGGCATTCTGCGAGGCTGCGGATATACTGGAGAAGGCAGAGAACTTTGACGTTGCGGTGCATGATCTGATCAAAAAGTATATGACGGAGCATCAGAGGATCATTTTCAACGGTGACGGTTATTCCGACGAGTGGGTGGCGGAAGCAGAGAGACGCGGACTCCCCAACATAAAATCCATGGTGGAGGCGTCGGCTACCCTGACCACCGAAAAGGCCATCAAGCTGTTTGAAAAATTCGGTATTTTCACCGAGGTGGAGCTGAAGTCCAGAGAAGAGATCCTGTATGAGACCTACGCCAAGACCATCAACATTGAAGCGCTTACCATGCTGGATATGGCGAAAAAGCAGATTCTTCCCGCAGTGATCCGATACACCAGGAGCCTTGCGGACACGGTGCTCGCCGTGAAGGAGGCAGGCGCCGACGCAAGTGTTCAGACCGATCTGCTGAATGCGGTTTCCGCTAAGCTGGCGGAGGCACGGAAGGCTCTCCTGGAGCTGGAGAAGGCGGAGGCCGAGGGCAGTGCCATTCAGGATCAGAAGGAGCAGGCATTCTTCTACAAGGATAAGGTCCGTGCCGCAATGGAAGCGCTGAGGGCACCGGTGGATGAGCTGGAGATGCTGGTAGACAAGAAGGTATGGCCGATTCCTACCTACGGCGATCTGATCTTCGAAGTGTGACGAGCGGATAGGAATATATGAAAGACCTGCACTGCAGACCGGTCGGTGACGATTGCAGTGCAGGTCTTATTTTGTCCAATATATCAGGAATCCTGTTCTTCGCCGGGGCAGATGATCTGTCTGAAGCTCACGAAGAGCATTAATATGCTCAGGCTGCCCACGCCCCAGGAGTATTCGAACAGTCCGAAGACGGCGGGGATCAGCACGTACATCAAGCCGGCGGCAGCCGTCTCCCGGCCATGCCGGAAGGACAGTCTCCAAAGGGAACGAACGGCCCAGAGAAGCAGCGCGATCAGCAGGAGCATCACCGGGATGCCGAAATCGGTTCCGTATTGCAGATAAAGATTGTGGGCGTGTGTGATCCAGTAGGTCTGCGTCAGCTGGAAGCCCTGCTCCTCATACGGGTGGCCGCGGAAGTTCAGATGCCGGAAATAGTAACCGTAGATAATGCGCCGCAGGAGGATGGAATTATCCGTCTCCTGTTCCTCTGACAGGACGGGCACTTTGTTTGGAGGAAGCTCCTCCGGCACTTCGTTTTGCGCCGGGGTCTTCTCCACGGGGGCTTCCGTCGGATTTGGGCTTACCGCCCCAGGCGTCTTTGCCGGAGCCGGGCTTTCCTTCGCCGGTGCTTCCGTCGGGACCGGGCTTTCCTTCGCCGGTGCTTCCGTCGGGACCGGGCTTTCCTTCGCCGGTGCTTCCGTCGGGACCGAGCTTTCTTTCGCCGGTGCTTCCGTTGGGACCGGGCTCACCGCCGCCGGGGTTTCCGCCGCATCCGGGCTCTTTTGCGCATCAGAATGTGTGAAGAAGTCGGCAAAGCTTCGGTATAACCGCCCGGAGGCAGCTTCAAAATATTCATTCCATTCAATGTACTTTTCCGAATTCCAGGGATCCCCGTACAGTACTTTATCTTCGCTCCATTCTCCATAGAACCAGATAGGATGCGTAAATATTGCAGGAAAGTATCTGGCCGCTCCGAAGCACAGGGGAAATGTCAGCATGACACATGCGATAAGTACGGCGCAGTTCCGCCACCAGCCGGGCCGTATTTTTTTCAGAAGGCCCAGGAACAGCAGCAGAAGAAGGATTGCCGTGACCCATCCGGCACGCCCTATCGTCAGCAGCTCAAAGGATAACACGACGCCTGCGCCCAGCCAGTAATACAGCCGTATCAGTCTGCCCTTGCCGGATCTGGTCACGTACAGGAGCTTGACCAACACGGCGGCCAGCACCTCCAGATAGTAGAGCGCGTTCCTGTTGGAATTCTGGAATGCTCCGTGATACCGTACCGTATCGTAGGGGCGGAACAAAAAACTCCATCCCTGCAGAAGAAAAAAACTCAGGATAATGCCGTCCAGCATTCCGTGAAACAGATCGTCGCATTCCTTGGCGCTGAAATCTGTCAGATAAAAACAGCCGAACATGACAGTATAGCAGAACGGCCAGATGTATGTGCTCTCGGACAGCATCATCAGCAGCATCATCGCCAGCCAGAGAAATACAAAGCGGAGGTTCATCCTCGGAAGCTTTTTTTTAAGAACGGCGCTTATGAAAGTGTAGATCAGAACGTATCCGTACAGGACCACATCCAGAACGATGACGATCCAATCGTAAAAGAATTCGCGGTTCGCCCTTCCCCACAGGAGCGACAGCGGAATGCCCACGGCGCAGAGTCCGGTCCAGACGAGATAAGGAAGCTTATGCCTGCGGATGTCGGCCGCCTGAAAATGGGTCATAGTGATAACGGCCATAGCTGCGCCTGTCAGGTCCCGGAAAAAATACAGCCAGTCATCCAGGCCGGTACAGCTTTCGCACCGCTGGTTGATGATGCCGAACAATAAAAAGCAGACCGTATAGATCAGCCGCTTCCAGGAATATGTGGGGTGAGTTCCCTTGATCGCTCTCTGCATGTCGTCCTCCCGTCATGTCCGTTTGTCTCATTTTACCATCTGACCCGCTATATTACAACTTTTATTGATTTTGTGGAATTAGGGTATTGCAAAGTGGAAACACTTCATGTATAATACATCAAGTAATACAAATAGGGCTATCGCCAAACGGTAAGGCAACGGACTCTGACTCCGTCATTTCAAGGTTCGAATCCTTGTAGCCCTGTCCTGATGCCGGCAGATATTCCTGTCGGCATCTTTTTCGCATGAGGGAAAGATTAAAAATTAAAATTTTCAATCATCGGTAGTAATTGACGCGGGGAAATGCTATACTTACCGGAGGAACAAAAATCCGCATGGACGGCAGATGAGATGAGGTATGGAAATGGAAGAGACGAATGAAAGAACTGTGACGGAAGAGACGAGTGAAAGAACTGTGGCGGAGGAGACGAGTGGAAGTACTGTGACGGAGACGAATGAAAGTCCTGTGGCAGAGACGGAAACGATTCAGACCGCACCGGATGCGGTGAAAGAGGCAAGGAAGCATTTTTCCAAACTTGGTCTCATGTATTTTCTGGGAACGCTCATCATTCAGGCGCTGCAGTATGGCACCCTGGCCCTGGTGAAGCACATAAGGCCGGAGTGGCTGGAGGATCCCAATATCAGTATTGTGCTGATGATCCTGCCCATGTATCTGCTGGGGATGCCTGCCCTGATCGCACTGGTGAAGCAGGTCCCGGCAGAGAAGATCGAACCGCGCCATATGAAGGGCGGACACTTTGCGCTGTCTGTCATGATGGGCTATGCCGTTATGATAGTATCAAACATAGCAGGTCTGATCGTCACGGTCATTATTTCTCTGGTCAAGGGCGGCCTGGTGCAGAATGAGATGGTGAATCTGACGAGCTCCGCCAATGTGCTTTTGCTGTTCTTCTTTACCGTATGCTGTGCGCCGCTGTATGAGGAATATATCTTCAGAAAGCTGATCGTGGACAGGACGGTCCGTTACGGGCAGGGCGTGGCCGTATTGACATCGGGCCTGATGTTCGGTCTGTTCCACGGCAATTTCAATCAGTTCGTCTACGCCTTTTCGCTGGGGACATTTCTGGCCTTTCTCTACGTGAAGACAGGTAAACTGAAGATTACAGTCGGCATTCACATGATCGTCAATTTTGTGGGCGGCGTGCTGGTCCCTTCCCTGTTAAAATTATTGAATTTTGACCGTTATTTCGAGATTGTCCGCGACGGGATGGACACAGATGCACTGATGGCATACTACATGGATAATCTTTGGGGCTGGATGATATATTTTTGTTTCATGCTGTGTGTCTTTGGCGTAGTGGTCGCAGGCGGTGTGCTGCTGATCGTCTCCCTTGTACAAAAGAAGTTCAGGTTCGACAAGGGCCGGGTAAGCATCCCCAAGGGGAAACGCTTCAGTACGGTGATCCTGAATCTTGGCATGCTGCTGTTCACCGTCACCTGGATACTCATGATCGCGCTGCAGCTTTTTGCCTGAAGATCGGTGTGAGGCGCAGTCGGCCGGAAAGAGGTTGGAAAAATGTATACATTCAATAGCAGGATCCGATACAGTGAGACGGACAGTCAGGGAAAGCTGACGATGCTGGCTCTTATCAATTATTTTCAGGACTGCTCCACCTTTCACTCGGAGGACGTGGGCCTGGGCATACAGTATTTGCGGGACAGGCACCTGGTATGGGTCCTTTCCTCCTGGCAGATCGTAGTGGAGCGTTATCCTCTTCTGGGCGAGGAGGTGACGGTGGGCACACAGCCGTATGATATGAAGAGTTTTATCGGCTGCCGTAATTTCTGGATGACGGATGCGGAGGGAAATTATATCGCCAAGGCCAACAGCCTGTGGAGCCTGCTCGATACGCAGAAGGCCAGGCCCAGCGCCGTGACGGAGGAAATGGTGCGCGGCTACGGCATGGGAGAAAAGCTGGATATGGAATACGCGCCCCGCAAGATCGCGATCCCTCAGGGAGGCGGCGCGGGGGAACCGATCACGGTGAAAAGTCATCATATCGACACCAATCATCACGTGAACAACGGCCAGTTCGTGAATATGGCCATGGATCTTCTGCCGGAAGGTTTTGTGATCCGGCAGCTGCGTGCGGAATATAAGAAGCAGGCCTTCTTAAATGATATACTGATACCCTATGTGGCTGCGGACGACGGGAAGGTGACAGTTGCTCTGACCGACCGGGCCAATGCCCCCTATGTGACGGTGGAATTTTCTGCGAATGAAGCGGTTTGACGGAGGTCTTCCATGATACGTCTTGGCGAGAGACAGGAACTGGAAATTGTTAAGAAAGTAGAATTCGGCGTTTATCTGGCGCCGGACAGGGAGAAGGCCCAGGAGAGGGTGCTGCTGCCCATCAGGCAGGTCCCTCCGGGAAGTGATATAGGAGACAGGCTCTCAGTGTTCGTCTACCGGGACTCACGGGACAGGCTGATCGCAACGGTCAGGGAGCCGAAGCTGGAGCTGGGGCAGGTGGCCGAGCTGACGGTAGTCCAGGTAGACAGGATCGGTGCGTTCCTGGATTGGGGCCTGGAGAAGGATCTGCTGCTTCCCTTTAAGCAGCAGCGGGGCAGGGTAGAACAGGGAAGGAAGGTGCTGGTCTCCCTCTATATCGACAAGAGCGACCGTCTCTGCGCAACCATGAACGTATACGGGAACCTGCGCAGTGACAGCCCCTATAAGGAGGAGGATAAGGTTACGGGGCGGGTCTATGAGATCAGCAGAAATTTTGGAGCCTTTGTGGCAGTAGACAACCTTTATTCCGGGCTGATCCCGTCAAAGGAGCTTTACGGCAGAGTAGAGCTGGGGGAGGATGTGACGGCGAGAGTCGTCAAGGTGCTTGAGGACGGCCGGCTTTCCCTGAGTATTCGGGATAAGGCGTATATCCAGATGGATGCGGACGCAAAAGCGATCCTTGAGCTGCTGGACCGCCGGGGAGGGTCGCTGCCGTTCAGCGATAAGGCGTCCCCCGAAGTGATCGTGCAGGAGACCGGCATGAGCAAGAATCAGTTCAAGCGTGCCGTCGGGCGCCTCCTGAAGGAAGGAAGGATCGTTATAGATGAACGGATGGTGCGCCGGACACAGTAAGCGGACCGCAAAAAATTATGAAAATTGCAAGAAAGTATGGAAAAGCGGCAAAAGATGTGTTATGATATAAGTAATCTGAAAACTGCGCAAAGGGGGAATGACAATTGGATATAGCAGGTGTTTCGATGGCATTGTCAAATATTTCCTTGCAGTCCCAGGTAGGAACTGCTGTCTTAAGCAAGGCTCTGGATACAAATGAAGCGCTTGGAGCAGGTCTGGTGCAAATGATCGACTCGGCAGCCATGGAGCGGAGCGTGAATCCGGCTGTGGGCGCAAATCTGGACATGTACGTATAATAAATTAATAATAAATATACGTACGGACATGAAATAAAAGGTTAAGACTGCCTGACGTGATATCTCAGGCAGTCTTTTTGTGAAAATTCATAAAATCCTATTGCTTTTTTACGGTATTTTTTGTACATTTGTAGTATATGATTTGAAAATAGCGGAGCAGGTTTTGGCGCTTGGGTTGTGGAACAATAAAAGGAGCGGGAGTTATGATCTCAAATCAGATATTGCAGAATACAATTGACGGTCTGAAAAATATCGCAAGAGTGGATCTGTGCGTCATGGACGCGGACGGCAAGGAAGTGGCTTCCACAACGGACATGAGCAGCAGCGTAGCGATATCCGCGGATTTTGCCGCTTCGCCCGCAGATTCCCAGGAAATACAGGGATATCAGTATTTTAAGATATATGACGAGCAGCAGTTGGAGTATATCCTCGTGGTCGGCGGTACCGGCGAGGATGTCTACATGGTGGGAAAGATGGCTGCCTTTCAGATACAGAATCTTCTGGTGGCATATAAGGAGCGCTTTGATAAAGACAATTTTATTAAGAATCTTCTGCTGGACAATCTTCTGCTGGTGGATATATACAGCCGGTCCAAAAAACTGCACATCCAGACGGATGTGCCCAGGGTGGTGGTGATCGTCGAGTCCGGAAACGGAAAAGACAGCAATGCCCTGGAGTTGGCCAGGACACATTTGAGCAGCAGCGGCAAAGATTTTGTGACGGCGGTGGACGAGAATAACGTCATTGTGGTAAGAGAACTGTCAGAAGCGGATCCGGCCAAGGAGATCGAGCGCCTGGCAAGATCTCTTGAACAGTTCCTGCAGAAAGAAGGCATTCACGATATCCGGATTGCTTACGGGACGGTGGTCCGTGAGATCAAGGAGGTCAGCCGTTCCTACAAGGAGGCCAAGATGGCGCTTGATGTGGGCAAGATATTCTTTGATGAGAGGGATATCGTGGCTTACAGTGAGCTGGGAATAGGACGCCTGATCTATCAGCTTCCCATTCCTCTGTGCAGGATGTTCATCAAAGAGATCTTCGGCGGCAAGAGCCCTGATGATTTTGACGAAGAGACCCTGTCGACTATTTATAAGTTCTTTGAGAACAGCCTGAATGTGTCTGAGACCTCACGGCAATTGTTCATACATAGAAATACTCTGGTCTACCGGCTGGATAAGCTTCAAAAGACCACGGGGCTGGATCTGCGCGTCTTTGAGGACGCCATTACCTTTAAGATCGCCCTCATGGTGGTAAAATACATGAAATATATGGAAAGTACTGACTACTAATATTCTGGAGGAAGAAGATGGCGAACAAGGAACAGTTGAGAAAGCAGCGGGAGCAGATGATAGAGGAACAGGGCGTGATCTATCTGGACAACGTGAGAAAAGTCTATTCTACCGGCTCCCCGGCTCTGAACGGCATTACACTTGGAATCGGGAGAGGGGAATTTGTATTTATTGTGGGAGACAGCGGCTCCGGCAAATCCACGCTGATCAAACTTCTGCTGCGGGAGCTCACGGCTACCAGCGGCAGTGTTTATGTTATGGGACATGATCTGGCCAGATTAAAGCACAGGCAGGTCCCCAGGTTCCGCCGGAATATCGGTGTGGTGTTCCAGGATTTCCGCCTGCTGAACGACAGGAACGTCTATGAGAACGTGGCCTTTGCCCAGAGGATCGTGGAGACGCCCCCTGCGGAGATCAGGAGAAATGTGCCGGAGATACTGGCTACGGTGGGACTGGCCGGAAAATATAAGGCCAAGACAAAGCAGCTGTCGGGAGGCGAGCAGCAGCGGGTGGCGCTGGCAAGGGCGCTGATCAACAGCCCGGCGATCCTGCTGGCCGACGAACCTACCGGCAATCTGGATCCCAAGAACTCCTGGGAGATCATGCGGCTGCTGGAGGAAATCAACGAGAGCGGTACCACGGTGGTAGTGGTGACTCATAACAAGGATATTGTCAATTCCATGCACAAGCGGGTCGTCACCATGAAAAAGGGCGTCATTGTAAGTGATAAAGAGGGAGGAGAGTACATCGATGAAGATTAGTACACTGCTGTATACGGTCAAGCAGGGATTTTCCAATATCTTCCGAAATAAATGGTATTCCCTTGCCTCCATTGCCACCATATCCGCCTGTCTGTTCCTGTTTGGTGTATTTTACGCTATTGTCTCTAATTTTCAGAATATTGTGATGCGGGTGGAGGAGGGGGTCTCCCTCACCGTGTTCTTTCATCATGAAGAGGGTCCCCTGGGCGACCGCTGTGAAAGCCATACCCCGGATCAGCTTCCCTCCGATGCGCGGCTGGAAGAGATCGGCCAGATGATCGCAAGACGGCCGGAGGTATCTAAGATACGGTTCGTCTCCGACGATCAGGCATGGAAGGAATTTGCCACAAACTCATACGGCGAGGAATATGCGGAGGCGTTCCCGGAAAACCCGCTGGCCGGCGAGGATAATTATGAGGTGTACCTCAGCGATGTCTCTATGCAGAGTGCTCTGGTGACATGGCTGCAGTCGATTCCGGAGGTCAGAAAGGTCAGGTACTCGGAGGTGACGGCGGATACGCTGAGCGGCGCGAACCTGCTCATCGCTTACGTGTCTCTCGGCATCATTGCCATCCTGCTGGCGGTCAGCATCTTCCTGATCAGCAATACGGTAGCTATCGGCATCTCCGTCCGCTCGGAGGAGATCAATATCATGAAATACATTGGCGCCACCGACTTCTTTGTGAGAGCGCCCTTTGTTCTGGAAGGAATGCTGATCGGACTGATCGGCGCCGTTATTCCGCTGTGGTTGATCTACAGTATTTACAATTATGCCCTGACATATATTGTGGAAAGGTTCGCCGTGTTGAGCGGTTTCCTGCATTTTCTGTCTGTGGAGGAGATCTTCCATACGCTGACGCCTGTGTCACTTTTGGTCGGCATAGGAATCGGATTTTTCGGCAGTGTGACCACGGTGAGAAAACATTTGCGCGTGTAGGATGGTGTCTATGAACAGGAAAGCCATAATTTGCCTAATCGCTCTATTGTCGGTCTGTGCTACACTGTTATGGAGGACAGAAGTGCCCCAGGTATGCGCAGCGCCCGCCAATACTCCCGCCGTTACTTCCGACAGTATCCGGGAGAAGGAGGAACAGATCGCTCAGGCCAGGAAGGATAAGGAAAATCTTCAGAGCGGTCTGACGGACCTTCAGAAGCTGAAGGACGATCTGGAGTCGAAACGTACCGACCTGAACAACTACATTTTTGAGCTGGACAACAGCGTGGCGGAGATTGACAAGAATTTGGTGAGACTGACTCAGCAGATCCATGAAAAGGAGGAGGAGCTGGAGCAGACGCAAAAGGAACTGGACGAGGCGATCGAGAGAGAAAATTCTCAGAAGGAACACATGGTCGGCTACATCAATTTTGCGTATGAGACGGGCAATCCTCAGGCCATGGATATCCTGCTGTCTTCACACAGCTTCAGCGAATTTTTAAATAAGGCCGATTACGTGGAAAAGGTCATTTCCTATGAGCACACAATGTGGGAGGATTACCGGAATATAAGAGAGTATGTGGAACTGTGCCAGGAGCATCTGGAGCTGGAAAAGGAAATCATGCTGCAGACCCAGGCCAATGCGGAGCTGGAAAAGCAGAGCCTGAAGGAGCTGATCGAACAGAAGACCCAGGATATCATCAGCTATGAGACGGATATCAGGACCAAGGATCAGGCAATCAAGGAGCTGGAGGAGGAGATCGCGGCCCAAAATGCCGAGATCGCAGCTCTTGAGGCGGCAATAGCGGAGGAAAAGAAGCGCGTCCTGGCCAACAACGGTACCGTCGTGAGATACGATGGCGGAAAATTTAAATTTCCGTTGGCTACTTATACCAGAATTTCCGACGAATACGGAATGCGGATCCATCCGATCCTTGGAGTAGAGCAGTTCCACAACGGTGTGGATCTGGCGGCGCCTGCGGGCACGTCGATCTATGCGGCATACGACGGCGTGGTAGTGGCAGCGGCCTACAGTGAGACCATGGGGAATTATATCATGATAGATCACGGCGACGGGCTGTTCACCATATATATGCATGCCTCCGCGCTGTATGTGAACAAGGACGATATTGTAGTCCGCGGAGAAACGATAGCCGCGGTGGGCAGTACGGGACGTTCGACAGGCAACCATCTGCATTTTGGCGTGAGACTGAACGGTGAATATACCTCGCCGTGGAATTACTTGAGTGAATAGCGCCAAACGGCGTATCAGGGTGTAAGAAGTATAGAAAAGAGGGGCCATATATATGGACAGAAATGAGACAAATATCGATCGTGCTTCCGGACAGATGCCGTCTGCGGGAGTATCCTCCAAGGCCGACCGCGGCGGGGGAATCGGCGTTATCTTTACAGCCGGCATGTTCGTGGGACTGGGCATAACGGCTCTGATTGCAGGGCTGGCTGCGGTGCTGTATTTCAGCCTTATTTCCGGAAGGGTGACCGCCAGCGGAAATCAGACGGTGGCATCGGAGGATTCCGTCGTCGACAGGGATTTTTTGTCCAAAATGCAGGCGCTGGAAGATACCATCGACCAATACTATTATCTGGAGGAGGTCACCGACGAAGAGCTGCAGGAGGGCGCCTACAGGGGGATGCTGGACGCGCTGGGCGATCCTTATACGGTGTATTACACCAAGGAAGAGTTCGAGAGCTTTATGCAGGAGACGGAGGGGCTGTATTACGGTATCGGCGCCTATATGACACAGGAAAGCGAGACGGGACTTCCGATGGTCGCCGGCCTGATTCCGGGTACGCCCGCGGAGGCGGCAGGACTGAGACCGGATGATGTGGTCTACGAGGTGGACGGAGAGAGCGTGTACGGCATGTCCCTTGACGCAGCCATTGCGCTGATCAAGGGCCCGGAGGACACCCAGGTAACGATCTCCGTACAGCGCGACGGGGAGGACGACCTGCTTGATTTCACCATGACCAGGGCGAGGGTCGAGGCGCCTACTGTGACGCTGACCATGCTGGATAACAATATGGCTTATATTGAAATACTGGAGTTCGATGATGTCACGGTGAACCAGTTCAGGGATGCGCTGACTGAGGCGCGGGGCTCCGGCATGCAGGGACTGATCCTGGATCTGCGCGGCAATCCGGGAGGAAGGCTGGAAGCCGTGGTGGAGATGTGTCAGATGATCCTGCCGGAGGGCCTGATCGTTTATACTGAGGATAAGACAGGGCACCGTGACGAATATAAGTGCGACGGGAAAAAGCAGCTGGAGGTGCCGCTGGTAGTTCTGGTGGACGGTAATTCCGCCAGCGCCGCGGAAATCATGGCAGGCGCCATCCGGGACTACGGAGTGGGGACATTGGTCGGCACCACCACCTTCGGCAAGGGGATCGTGCAGCAGATCATTCCTCTTCGCGACGGTTCCGCCGTTAAAATGACCATCAGCGCTTACTACACGCCGAAGGGGAACAATATCCACGGAACAGGCATTGAGCCGGACGTGCTGTGCGAGTTCGACGGGGAGGCCTACTACGGCAGTGAGGACCGTCCCGACAATCAACTGGAAAAAGCGAAAGAAGTGCTGGCGCAGCTGATGGGAAAATAAATTTTCGGGGCACGGCTGCCCGACAGGACGGAGACTTCATGTTGAAAAGGAAAAATGTCATTTCCGGCGGGATAAAATATCGGAACGAATTGAAATATCTGTGCAGCGAACAGGAGCTTGGACTTCTGAGGGCGCGCATCCGGCATATCTGCACGCCGGATCCCCACGCCGGAGCAAGCGGCAGATATACGGTGCGCAGTGTCTACTTTGATGACTACGCCGACACCTGTTATTATGAGAACGAGGACGGGACGGACTGCCGGGAGAAATTCCGCATCCGGTCGTATAACGGAGACCCGGATTATATCACCCTGGAGTGCAAACAGAAGATCGGCGGAAAGAACCACAAATATGCCTGCAGGATTACCGGGGAGGAGTGCCGTGCTATTTTGGAAGGACGCTATAAACTGCCGGCAGGAGCAGACCCTGTGCTCAACAAATTTTTTGTTTTGTACCGCACCAGGCTGTACAGGCCCAAAGTGATCGTGGAATATGAGAGGGAGCCTTTTTTATGTCCCATCGGCAACGTGCGCATTACTTTTGACAGGAATATTTCCGCCACATCTTCCGTGCAGGACTTCCTGAAGCCGCAGATCCATACAAGACCCTTGATGGCAAGCGGCACGCACCTTCTGGAGGTCAAGTATGATGAGCTGTTCCCCGATTATATCTACCGGGAGCTTCAGCTTAAAAATCTGAGCCAGACGACAAACTCCAAGTACTATACCGCTCGCAGGCTGACCGGAGATTTTTGTGTGTGAGGCGCAGCTATGCGCCGGTCAGGATAAGATCATACAGATAGGAGAAAAGGATCATGGGATTTAACGACGTATTAAAAAAATCATTTCTGGAGGGACTCAATGTCGCGGAATTCAATCTGATTTCCGTATCGGTGACGCTGGCCGTCACAGCCATTCTCGGTATTTACATTTATCTTGTCTACCGTGTGGTCTCCAGAAAAGCATTCTATTCAAAAAGCTTTAACATTTCGCTGGTCGCCATGGCGATGATCACCGCTGCAATCATTCTTGCGATTCAGTCCAGCGTAGTAATCTCGCTGGGTATGGTGGGCGCGCTCTCCATTGTCCGTTTCCGCACGGCGGTAAAAGAGCCTATGGACCTGGTGTTCCTGTTCTGGTCCATTGCCGTGGGAATCATCTGCGGCGCGGGACTTTACGGTATGGCGCTGATGCTGTCCCTCTGTGTCACGATCGTGGTACTGCTCCTGGAATGCTTGCCGGCGCCCAGAACGCCCATGCTTTTGGTGCTGAATGCGAGCAATGCGGGGGTGGAGAGTCAGGTGACGCAGATCGTTTCCCGCTATGCGAGACATGTCCGTGTGAGATCCCGGAATCTGACCAAGAACGGCATGGATATGGTGATGGAGCTCCGAATCAGAAAGGGCGCGTCGGACATGCTGAGTGCGATCAACGAGCTGGCGGAGGTGGAGATGGTATCTTTACTGACCCACGACGGGGAGGCTGTCATCTGATCCTATGAGAAGACTGAAAATGAAGCTGCTGCTGACGGGCAGTGTTGTGCTGGTATTGCTGTCGGTCGGCTTCTGCTGTTATGAAATTTATCTGGATAACCGCGTGCCCGTACCCTTTACGTACAAGATCATGAATATCCCGGTCGTGGAGGATCTGGATTTTTTGGAGGGCAGAAAAAAACTCACCTCGAAGTGCAATCCCGGTATTTATTTTGAGGAGACGTTAGTCCCGTACAGCTCAGACGGGACCCTGTACCTCTCTCAGGACGCGGATGTGCAGGAATGGGTCGGAGAGCTTTCCACCGGCTCAAGAGATATTTTTTTGTGTACTCTTCCGGATGAGGCATGGGCAGACAAGGCCGGCAGCATCCGGAAAAATCATATCTTTAAGCTGTGGATGGTGAAAGAGGACAGCTATTATGAGCTGAAGCTGACCGTGAGCGGAATGCCGGTCATGACCCTCACGACCGAGAGGGAGGAGCCGCAGGATCTGGGGAATCCGGAGACGGATCCGGACCGTTATTATTTTGATCCCGGTATTATCTGGTACGGCAGGATGCAGCTCTTCAATCCGAATGTAGGAGTAGACCAATACGAGATCACAGAGACTTCGGTAAAGTATTATCTGAGAGGGAAATCCAGCTCGTATTTTGAAAAGAAAAGCTACTCACTGGGGCTGCTGGACGCCGAGGGAGAGAAGCTGAACGCCTCTCTGCTGGGAATGCGCGAGGACAATAAATGGAAGCTGAAGGGCATGGTGGCGGATACCAGCAAGGTGCGGGAGAAGACCGCCTGCCAGATCTGGGAAATGTTCGACCGGAGCAATGCCGATGTCAGTCAGCCCGGCCCGCGGATGGAATATGTGGAGCTGCTTTTGGACAACGACTATATAGGCATATACGGCCTGGTGGAGCCGGTGGATGAAAAAAAGCTGGGTCTTGACGAAAACGATGTCCTCTATAAGACCACTGACTGGATCATTCCTGAGGATGCGGATCTTAAGTATGCCGCGGACCAAGGGTGGAGAGTAGGGAGTTTTATACGTATCCGCTATCCGGACATTATCGCGGATTATGAAAAGGATTGGTATCCCATGCGGGATTATCTGAATACCTTTTACCGTTCCAGGAGCCCTGTGGGAGGGGAGGAGGATAAACTGAACCTTCCGAACACCGTGGACATGCATCTGTTCAACATGGCTGTCAGCGGCAGCGACAACTATTTTAAGAACGTTTATTTTGTGGCCGATGTGGATCAGGACGGCAGCTATACCATGCGGCAGATCCCGTGGGATCTGGATATTACCTTCGGAGAGCTGTTCGACGGCAGCTTTAGCGATGATGTGAATTGTGTGTACGAGGAGAGGGCGATTCCTTATCTGCGGAAGATTGATCCCGATTCGGTGGATCCCCTTATCCGGGCCCGCTGGAGGGAATGCAGATCCTCCTTTCTGTCCACGGAAAACATTCTGAAATTGCTGGATGACAATATCAATTATATTGTGAGCTCCGGCGCCGTGGCCAGAGAGAATAAGCGGTGGCCCGACTACAAAATGTCTGCGGATATCAAAGAGATCCGGGAATATCAGACGGAGAGGATGAAGTGGCTGGACCATTATTTTACATGGCCCTGAGCAGCTGACCGTCCATGAGTACAGAACAAAAGTTCGATTTTGTTCTGTACTTCTTGTTTATATTTTGATATACTGTTGGATAGAATAGCTGTTCAGAGAGGAGAGAGACCGTGGATCATTTTGTACTGCATTCCGATTATCAGCCCACCGGAGATCAGCCCCAGGCCATCGCCGAGCTGGTCAAGGGGTTCCGGGAGGGGAATCAGTTCCAGACTCTCCTGGGGGTGACGGGCTCAGGCAAGACCTTTACCATGGCGAATGTCATTCAGGCCCTGAATAAGCCCACTCTGGTGATAGCCCACAATAAGACCCTTGCCGGACAATTGTACGGCGAGTTCAAGGAATTTTTTCCTGAGAATGCGGTGGAGTATTTTGTCAGCTACTACGATTACTACCAGCCGGAGGCCTATGTGCCGTCCTCAGACACCTATATTGCCAAGGACTCTTCCATCAACGATGAGATCGACAAGCTGCGGCTGTCCGCCACCGCCTCGCTGACGGAGCGGCGGGATGTGGTAGTGGTGGCCAGCGTATCCTGCATCTACGGACTGGGCAGTCCCGACGAATATCAGGACATGGTCGTGTCCCTGCGTCCGGGAATGGTCAAGGACCGGGACAGGGTATTGCGGGAGCTGGTGGACATTCAGTATACCAGGAACGAGACCGACATGCAGCGCGGATGCTTCCGGGTCCACGGCGACGTGATCGAGGTATATCCCGCTCAGGGCGGCGACTATTTTATCAGGATAGAATTTTTCGGTGACGAGATCGACCGGATCACGGAGGTGGAGCCGCTGTCCGGCAAGGTACACGCCACATTGAACCATATTGCCATTTTCCCCGCCTCCCACTATGTGGTCTCCCAGGACAAGATCAGGGCAGCCTGTGACAGCATCGGGGAGGAGCTGGAGGAGCGGGTCCGCTTTTTCAAGAGCGAGGACAAGCTGATCGAGGCACAGCGCATTGCGGAGAGGACCAACTTCGACGTGGAGATGCTGCGTGAGACCGGTTTCTGCTCCGGCATTGAGAACTATTCCAGACATCTGACCGGGATGCCGCCGGGAGCGCCGCCCATGACGCTGATGGACTTTTTCCCGGACGATTATCTGATCATCATCGACGAATCGCACATGACCATTCCGCAGATCCGCGGCATGTATTCCGGGGACAGATCCCGCAAGACCACCTTGGTGGACTACGGATTCCGGCTGCCGTCGGCATTGGATAACCGCCCCCTGAACTTTGAGGAGTTTGAATCGCACATCGATCAGATGCTGTTCGTGTCGGCTACGCCGTCCGACTATGAGGCGGAGCATGAGCTGCTGCGCACGGAGCAGATCATCAGGCCCACCGGCCTGCTGGATCCGGAGGTGGATGTGAGGCCCGTGGAAGGGCAGATCGACGATCTGATCGCGGCCGTGAACAGAGAGACGGAAAAGCACAACAAGGTATTGGTCACTACTCTTACCAAGCGGATGGCGGAGGATCTGACAGACTATATGAGGGAGGTCGGCATCCGGGTCAAGTATCTTCACTCTGATATCGACACTCTGGAGCGGTCTGAAATCATCCGCGACATGCGTCTGGATGTGTTCGACGTACTGGTGGGCATCAATCTGCTCCGAGAGGGACTTGATATTCCGGAGATATCTCTGGTAGCGATTCTGGATGCGGACAAGGAGGGCTTTCTGAGGAGCAGCACCTCCCTGATACAGACGATCGGCCGCGCGGCCAGAAACGCGGACGGCCATGTGATCATGTACGCCGACACGGTGACAGAGTCCATGCAGACTGCATTGGATGAGACCAACCGCCGCCGGGAAATTCAGATGAAATACAACGCGGAACACGGTATTACCCCGCAGACCATCCGAAAGGCCGTCAGAGATCTGATCAGCATTTCAAAGGTCATCGCCAAAGAGGAGCTGCAGTTCGAAAAGGATCCCGAATCCATGAGCCGCAAGGAGCTGGAAAAGCTGATTGCGGAGGTCCAGAAGAAAATGCAGCGGGCCGCAGCGGATCTGAACTTTGAGGCGGCTGCGCAGCTTCGGGATAAAATGATAGAGCTGAAGGAGAAATTGCGGGATTTCGACAAGGATGAAGACGGTCACGGGAGAGAGACAGCATGGAAGAAATAAAAAGGATGCGGCCAAAGGAATACATTAAGATCAGGGGCGCACAGGAGCACAATCTGAAAAATATAGACGTTGACATTCCCAGAAATGAGCTGGTAGTTCTGACAGGCATGTCGGGCTCCGGAAAATCTTCTCTGGCATTCGATACGATCTACGCGGAGGGACAAAGGCGATATATGGAGTCGCTGTCCTCCTATGCGAGAATGTTCCTGGGACAGATGGAGAAGCCGAATGTGGAGAAGATCGAGGGGCTGTCGCCCGCCATTTCCATCGACCAGAAATCGACGAACCGCAATCCCCGGTCCACAGTGGGAACGGTGACGGAGATCTACGATTATTTCCGCCTGCTCTATGCCAGGATCGGCATTCCCCATTGTCCCAAATGCGGACGCGAAATCGCAAGGCAGACCGTGGATCAAATGGTAGATCAGATCATGTCGCTGCGGGAGGGCACCCGGATCCAGCTGCTGGCACCGGTGGTCAGAGGCAGGAAGGGCGAGCACGCGAAGGTGCTGGACCGTGCAAAGAGAAGCGGTTATGTGCGCGTGCGCGTGGACGGAAGCATGTATGAGCTGACCGAGGATATTTTCCTGGATAAGAATGTGAAGCACAACATCGATATCGTGGTGGACCGCCTCGTGGTTAAGGCGGGGATAGAGCGCCGTCTGGCAGATTCCGTTGAAAATGTGCTGAACCTGGCGGAAGGTCTGCTGGTGGTGGACGTGATCGACGGGGAGCCTCTGACCTTCAGCCAGAGCTTCTCCTGTCCCGACTGCGGCATAGGGATCAGTGAGATCGAGCCCAGAAGCTTTTCCTTCAACAATCCCTTTGGCGCCTGTCCGGTGTGCTTTGGCCTGGGATATAAGATGGAGTTCGATGTGGATCTGATGATCCCGGATCAGAGCCTGAGCATTAACGAGGGCGCGATCACAGTCATAGGATGGCAGTCCTGTATGGACAAGACCAGCTTTACGAATGCAGTTCTTCAGGCGCTCTGCAGGGAGTACCGCTTCGACCTGGATACGCCCTTTGAAAAGTATCCGGAGAAGATCAAGAAAATCCTGCTCCACGGCACCGAGGGGAAGGAGGTGGAGGTTCACTATCAAGGGCAGCGGGGCCGGGGAGTCTACCCCGTGGCCTTTGAGGGATTGATCCGCAACGTGGAGAGAAAATATAAGGAGACTTTTTCCGACACCATGAAGCAGGAGTATGAGACCTTCATGCGTATCACGCCCTGTAAGGAATGCGGCGGCATGCGTCTGAAAAAGGAGTCCCTGGCGGTCACCGTCTGCGATAAGAATATTTATGAGATCACATCCATGTCCGTCAAGGATCTGAGCGGATTCCTGCAGAATATGGATCTGACTCATCAGCAGCTCCTGATCGGCAGACAGATCCTGAAGGAGATCAAAGCCAGGGTAGGCTTTCTGGTGGATGTGGGCCTGGACTATCTGTCGCTGTCCAGAGCCACGGGAACGCTTTCCGGCGGCGAAGCCCAGAGGATCCGCCTGGCGACTCAGATCGGTTCCGGGCTGGTGGGCGTCTGTTACATTCTGGACGAGCCCAGTATCGGCCTGCACCAGCGGGACAATGACAAGCTTCTGAACACCTTAAAGAGCCTGCGCGATCTGGGGAATACCCTGATCGTGGTAGAGCATGACGAGGATACCATGCTGGCGGCCGACTATGTGGTGGATATCGGACCCGGCGCGGGTTCTCATGGAGGCGAGGTGGTCGCCTGCGGCACCGCACAGGAGATCATGCAGACGCCGGAGTCGGTCACGGGGCAATATCTGAGCGGCAAAAGGAGGATTCCCGTACCCGAAGAGCGCCGAAAGCCTGCGGGCTGGATCAAGGTGCTGGGCGCCCAGGAGAACAATCTGAAAAATATCGACGTGGATTTCCCGCTGGGCGTCATGACCTGCGTCACCGGCGTGTCCGGATCGGGGAAGAGCTCTCTGGTGAACGAGATCCTGTATAAGCATCTGGCGAGGGATCTGAACCGCGCCAGATGTATTCCCGGAAAGCACAAGGATATCAAGGGGCTGGAGCAGCTTGACAAGGTGATTGCGATCGATCAGTCCCCTATCGGGCGCACGCCCCGCTCCAACCCTGCCACCTACACGGGCGTATTCGATCAGATCCGGGATCTGTTCGCATCCACTGCGGATGCCAAGGCCAGGGGCTACGGCAAGGGCCGTTTCAGCTTCAATGTGAAGGGCGGCCGCTGTGAAGCCTGCGGAGGCGACGGGATCATCAAGATCGAGATGCACTTTCTGCCGGACGTGTATGTGCCCTGCGAGGTCTGCGGCGGCAAGCGCTACAACCGGGAGACATTGGATGTAAAGTACAAGGGGAAAAGTATTTTTGACGTGCTGGATATGACGGTGGAGGAGGCATACGGTTTTTTTGAGAACCTGCCTTCCATACGGAGAAAGATCGAAACGCTTTACGATGTGGGCCTCTCCTATGTAAAGCTGGGACAGCCGTCCACCACTCTGTCCGGCGGCGAGGCCCAGCGCATCAAGCTGGCCACGGAGCTTTCCAGGCGCAGTACGGGCAGGACGATCTACATTCTGGACGAGCCCACTACAGGTCTGCACTTTGCGGACGTGCACAGACTGGTGGAAATTCTGCACAGATTGGCGGACAGCGGCAATACGGTGATAGTCATCGAGCACAATCTGGATGTGATCAAGACGGCGGACTACATTATTGACATGGGGCCTGAGGGCGGCGACGGCGGCGGGACGGTCATTGCGCAGGGGACTCCTGAGGAAATAGCAAAGAACGGGAAGTCCTACACCGGCCTCTATGTGAAAAGGATGCTGGAGAAAAATAAAAGATCTTCCACTGAAAAAATATCAGAAAAGCCCTAAAGATTTTGGGGCAATATGCCGATGATATATTCACAAGGGCATGGAAGCGGAGAATTGAACGGACGGAGCCGTTCTGTTCTCCGTGTTTTATTATAAATATTAAATTTTCATTACCCCCTATGAAAAATTTTCATTACCCCCTATGAAAATGGAAATATTTCGGTTATAATAGGTAATGTATGACCAAAAGTATGTTTTGAGGACCGAATCCATCAGAAAGGGGTACAGTAATATGCAGTGTACGGATATAGGAATCGACTTAGGTACAGCCAGCATTTTAGTTTACATCAGAGGAAAGGGAGTCGTGCTGAAGGAGCCCTCTGTTGTAGCTTTTGATAGAGACACTAACAAGATTAAGGCCATTGGAGAGGATGCACGTCTGATGCTGGGCAGGACGCCCGGCAACATTGTGGCGGTGAGACCTCTGCGCCAGGGCGTGATTTCTAATTATACCGTGACAGAGAAGATGATGAAGTATTTTATTCAGAAAGCTCTGGGAAGAAGGACCTTCCGAAAGCCCCGCATTGCGGTCTGCGTGCCCAGCGGCGTCACCGAGGTGGAGAAAAAGGCGGTGGAGGACGCTACTTATCAGGCAGGAGCCAGAGAGGTGGCTATCATTGAGGAGCCTATCGCAGCTGCCATCGGTGCAGGCATAGATATCTCCAAGCCCTGCGGCAACATGATCGTGGACATTGGGGGCGGAACATCCGATATTGCAGTGATTTCCCTGGGGGGAACGGTGGTCAGCGCTTCCATTAAGATCGCAGGCGACGATTTCGACGAGGCAATTGTCCGCTACATGAGGAAAAAACATAATCTTCTGATCGGTGAGAGGACCGCAGAGGATCTGAAGATAAAGATCGGTACCGCTTACAAGAGGGCCGAGGTCGATTACATGGACGTGAGAGGGCGGAATCTGGTGACGGGACTTCCCAAAACGGTCAAGGTATCCTCCGAGGAAACAGAGGAGGCTCTCCGGGAGACTACCGCACAGATCGTGGAGACCATTCACAGCGTGCTGGAGAAGACGCCGCCTGAGCTGGCGGCCGACATTGCGGACAGGGGAATTGTCCTCACCGGAGGCGGAAGCCTGCTGCGCGGTCTGGAGGAGCTGATCTCCGCCAAGACCGGCATCAACACCATGACAGCGGAGGATCCCATGACGGCGGTGGCCATCGGCACCGGAAAATATGTGGAATTCCTCTCCAACTACAAGGATAATACCTGACGGATCCTACAGTGAGACATAAGTTGCCGGCCAAGCGCCGGACAGGAAGGAGCATCGGATGTTAAAAGGGCTATATACCGCATATACAGGAATGCTCAACGAGCAGCACAGAATGGACACCCTGACCAATAACCTTGCGAACGCCGCCACTGTCGGGTATAAGAAGGAGGGCGCCACGAGTCAGGCGTTCGGAGATATTCTGGCGCTGAAGATCAAGGACGCCTCTGTGGGACTGGCCAATGTCCGGCCTTTGGGCTACGACAATCCCGGTGTGAAGATCGGGGAGAACTACACGGACTTTACCCAGGGCAGCTACCGTATTACCGACAATACCTATGATCTGGCCATTTCGGGGAACGGATTTTTTGTGACAGAGTTTACCAACAAAGCCGGAGAGACATCTACCATGTACACGCGGGCCGGCCAGTTCACACTGACCAGAGAAGGTTTCCTGGTGACCACCGAGGGCGACTATGTTCTGGATGTGAACAACCGCCGGATCCAGTTGGATACCCTGACCGATTCCACGATCGATACGAACGGCACGATCTATCAGAACGGCGAAGCCGTTGCCACCATTCAGCTTGCGGATTTTGAAGATTACAATTATCTGGAGAAATACGGTGAGAGCTACTACCGTCCCATAGAGGGCGCCACTTATACTCCCGCCGACGGAGTGATCCATTCGGGATATCTGGAGATGGCCAATGTGCAGGTGGTGTCTGAGATGGTGAACCTGATCGCGGTCACCAGAGGCTATGAGAGCAACCAGAAGGTCATTCAGACCCTGGACAGCACGCTGGAGATAGCCGTGACCCAGTTGGGCAGGGTGCAGTAATTGAGAGACAGACGGCAGTGCCGGCAGCGGGATAGACGGGCGGCACATATGCCTTAAATGAAAATAAAGCTCACAGGAAGAAGGGAAGGTACATATGGTTAGGAGTTTATGGACGGCTGCGACGGGAATGATCGCACAGCAGGTGAATCTGGATACCATTGCCAACAATTTGTCAAATGTCAACACCAACGGTTACAAGACGCAGGTGAACGAGTTCAAGACACTGTTGTTCCAGACGCTTCAGACCAGGACGACCACGGCGAACGGCGACCGGAAGCCCACCAGCGCCCAGGTAGGTCTGGGTACGCGGAACTCATCCATTACATCCATATTCAGAACGGGCAGTATGCTCGCATCGGAGAGCGAGACCTCCTTCGCCATCAACGGCAAAGGCTTCTTTGCAGTCCGGGGCCAGGACGGCAACACATATTACACCAGAAACGGCAATCTGCTCTGGTCTCTGGCCACCAACGGAAATATGCTGTGCAGCACGGACGGCCAGCCTGTCCTGGATGTGGACGGCAATCCCATCGTGCTGGGAGACGAATATATTCTGAGCCAGGTCACCGTGACAAAGGACGGGGAGGTATGCTATCCCGACGAGAACAACAATCCCCAGTCTCTCGGCATCACTATCGGCGTGTTCCAGTTCAACAATCCCAACGGACTGGAGAGACTGGAGGGCAGTCTCTTTGCACAGAGCGCAGCCAGCGGCCAGCCCATCAACGAGGCAACGACCCCCGGCGTTGAGAAGAGCCAGGTGATCCAGGGCTATCTGGAAGGCTCCAACGTGCAGGTGGCCGACGAGATGGTAAATATGATCGTGGCACAGCGCGCCTACGAGATGAATTCCAAAGCCATTCAGGCATCCGACGAAATGCTGCAGCAGGCCAACAACCTGCGCCGCTAAGTTCAGTCGGACATAGAGGGAGAAGAATAATTCATGCCGGGCGGCTGTGAGCCGGAACGCCGGTCAGGAGGATAACACTATGGTAGATATGAGCGATATTGCTTCCATGTACAGTGACATATACGCATCTGCCGCAGATCAGACGGTGAATAAGTTAAAGGACCGGTTAGAGAACGCAGACTATTCCAAGGCTACGGATGACGAGCTGATGAATGCCTGCAAACAGTTTGAGGCATATTTCGTGGAGCAGATGTACAAGGGGATGTTAAAGACGCTTCCCCAGGGCGAGGAGACTTCAAATTACACCTCCACGATGATGGATTTCTATAAGGATCAGATGGTGCAGGGCGTGGCTGAGATGACCGTAAAGCAGTCCGATCTGGGACTGGCGCAGATGCTCTACGAACAGATGAAGCGCAACTATGACATCGCGGATGTGCCTGAAGAAAAGGGTACTGACGATACGGCCGCAGAGGAGACCGCCGACGCGGATGCTGCGGAGAAGGCCGAGGCGGTATCACCGTAACGGCTGAAAAATAAAATAGGATACGGAGAGAAGAATGAGGCTGCTGGAATAGCAGCCTTGTGTGCGTGAATGTATGGAGACGATCAGCGGATATATAGATCACATTATTTATCAGAACGCCGGGAACGGCTACACGGTCATGAGCCTGATCTGCGGGGGAGAGGAAATCACCTGCGTGGGAATGTGCAGAGGCTTGAATCAGGGGGAAAATATCACTGCTCAGGGCGAGTACACGGAACATCCGATGTACGGCAGACAGTTCCGGCTGAACAGCTTTCAACTGACGCCGCCGCAGGACAGCGTCAGCATGGAGCGCTACCTGGGCTCCGGTGCCGTGAAGGGCGTGGGCGCCGCGCTGGCGGCCAGGATCGTAAAGAAATTCGGGGAAGACACTTTCCGCATTATGGAAGAGGAGCCGGAACGCCTGGCTGAGATCAAGGGAATCAGCGAGAGAAAGGCGCGCGAGATCGCGGTGCAGATGGAGGAGAGGAAGGAGCTCCGGGATGCCATGGTCTATCTCCAGCAGTTTGGGATATCCAATGCGCTGGCGGTGAAGATCTATGATACATACGGGATGGAGCTGTATGGGGTCCTGAGAGAGAATCCCTACCGTCTTGCGGAAGACATCAACGGCGTGGGCTTTAAGATGGCGGATGAGCTGGCCGCCAGAATAGGCATACATACGGATTCCGATTACCGGATCCGCAGCGGTATTTTGTATACTCTTCAGGGAGCGGCTGGCGAGGGACACTGTTATCTGCCCATGAATACTCTTCTTGAGAGGGCGCATATGCTGTTAAATGTAGCGGAGGAGGATATCCGCCCGCAGCTGGACAATATGATGATGGATAAGAAGCTCGTCATCAAGGGAGACTGTGTGTATACGTCCGCCTATTATTACGCGGAGCTGAACTGCGCCAGAATGTTGTATGAGCGGAATATTCCCATGGCGGAGGCGGAAAATCTTCCGGCGCAGGATGCGGCGCTGACGAAGCAGCTGGAAAGATTGGCCGGCGAGCTCGGCATGGAGCTGGATGAGCTGCAGCAGCAGGCGGTGGCCCAGTGCATTCGCAACGGGATATTTATTCTCTCCGGAGGGCCCGGCACAGGAAAGACAACGATCATCAATATGATCATCCGCTATTTTGCAGGGCAGGGGCTGGATATCTTTCTTGCGGCGCCTACCGGACGTGCGGCCAGGCGCATGACGGAAGCTACCGGTTTTGAGGCCAGGACCATTCACCGCATGCTGGAGCTGAACAGCGGCCTGTCGGATGAGAACTCCAGAAGGGTCAGCTTTGAGCGAAACGAAGACAATCCGCTGGAGGCTGATGTGGTCATTATAGATGAAATGTCCATGGTGGACATTCAGCTGTTCCAGGCGCTGCTGAAGGCGGTGATACCCGGTACCAGGCTGATTCTGGTGGGAGACGTAAATCAGCTTCCCAGCGTCGGCCCCGGCCAGGTGCTCAGAGATCTGATCGACAGCGGAGCGTTCCCCATGGTGAGACTGCAGAAGATATTCCGGCAGGCGTTAGAAAGTGACATTGTTGTCAATGCACATAGGATAAACAACGGACAGCAGATTGCTCTGGACAATAAATCCAAAGATTTTTTCCTGCTTGAGAGAAATGACGTTAATGTCATATATAAACATATGATACAGCTGATCAGGGAGAAGCTGCCGGGATATGTAAAGGCAGGGCCTTTTGATATTCAGGTGCTGACGCCCATGCGCAAGGGGGCGTTGGGTTGCGAGACCCTCAATAACATTCTGCAGAAATATCTGAATCCTCCGGACGGGAGAAAGCAGGAGCATATCAGCGGCAGTACGGTCTTCCGCGAGGGCGACAAGGTCATGCAGGTGAGGAACAACTATCAGCTGGAGTGGGAAGTGGTGAGCCGTTACGGAATCCCCGTAGACCGGGGGACGGGCATCTTCAACGGAGATATGGGCAGGATCGTGGAGATCAATGAGGCAGCGTCCAATCTGACGGTGGAGTATGATGAACAGCGCAGGGTGGTCTATCCCTTTTCGCTGCTGGAGGAGCTGGAGCTGTCATACGCCGTCACCGTGCACAAATCTCAGGGAAGCGAATATCCGGCGGTGATCCTGCCGCTTCTGACCGGACCGCGGATGCTGTTCAACCGCAATCTGCTGTACACGGCGGTCACCAGGGCCAGGAGCTGCGTCACGATCCTGGGCAGCAGCGACACCGTGCGCGGTATGATAGAAAATGTCAGCGAGAACAGACGCTGTACCGCGCTGGCACAGAGAATACGGGAAATATGTCAGGATACGGAAGGGCTGGGTGAATGATGGAAAGGATGGAAAGGATGGACAGGATCCCGCGCGGTGTAAAGAAGCTCGGCCAGACGGCCGTGCAGATGCTGTTTCCCCTGCGCTGCCCGGTCTGCGACGGGATCGTGCGCCCGTGGGGCGCAAGGATCTGCCCGGACTGTCTGCCGAAGCTGAAGCCGGTGACACCGCCCTGGTGTATGCGGTGCGGCAAAAAGCTTTCGGAGGAGGCGGAGTACTGTGCCGACTGCCGCGCCGGAGGGCACGAATTTGTCAGAGGCCGGTCGCTGTATGAATACGACAGCGCCGCCGCCTCGATCTACCGGTTCAAATACGGCGGGCGAAGGGAATACGCCGGATTTTACGGCGAACAGGCCGCGGAGCACCTGGGAGATTTTATCCGGGGAGTCAGGCCCGACGGCCTGATCCCCATTCCCCTGCACCCAAGGCGGGAAGCCGGGCGAGGCTACAACCAGGCCGCTCTTCTGGCAAAGGAGATCGGGGCGAGGACGGGCATTCCGGTGTATACAAAAATACTTTTGAGAACAAGGAATACGGCGCCCCTGAAAAAATTAAATCCAAAAGAACGTCAAAATAATTTGAAAAAAGCTTTCCATATATCGGGAAATGATGTAAAATTAAAGACGATTATACTGGTGGATGATATCTTCACTACCGGCAGTACCGTGGATGAGGCTGCGAGGACTCTGAAGGAGGCCGGTGTGGAAAAGGTCTATTTTATAGCCCTGTCCTGCGGAGCAGGTATTTGATGCACAGATGAATACATTGGCTGCGAAATGGAGGATACTATGAATATCAGAAATTGCAGAGTGTGCGGTCGGATCTTTAACTATATGGCGGGCAGTCCTGTCTGTCCGGCCTGCCGGGAGACTATGGAGGCGAAATTCCAGGAAGTGAAGGAGTATATCCGTGAGCATTCCGGGGCAGGCGTTGCGGAGGTGGCCGAGGCCTGCGACGTGGAGCCGTCACAGATCCGGCAGTGGCTGCGGGAGGACCGTCTGGAGGTGACGGAGGATTCCGCCATGTTCCTGAACTGCGAGATCTGCGGTGCGCCTATCAGGAGCGGCAAGTACTGTGACAAATGCAAGCTGGAGATGACGAGGGGCTTTAATGATGTGATCAGGAGTAGCCGCACCGCCGCTGCGCCGGTGGAGAAAAAGAAAAGCGCGGACGATCCGAACGCAAAGATGAGATTCCTGAAATAAGGGCCCTGCGTGTCAGGCTGCGGAAAGGCGTGATAAAATGCTGAACGAAGAACGTGTTATTTTGATGACCCGGATGGCCTCCTATGAGATGAGCGGTGAGGGAAAGCAGAACGTAAAGATAGGAAATTTTTTTCGGAGCGATTATATCGCACTGCAGCTCCTGAAGTCCTTCGCCAGCGTCACCATTGCTTTCGGGGTGGTGTTCGCACTGTTCATCTTTTATGACTTTGAGCTGTTCATGCAGAATCTGTACGAGATGGATATGGCGGCCTTTGTGAAAAAGGTCCTGCTCTACTATGCCATCTCGGCCGGCGTATATCTTCTTGCCACATACACTGCCTTTACCTATCGATACGCCAGGGCAAAGAAAAGTCTGAAAAGTTATTATCACAATTTGAAAAAGCTGAATTCTCTGTACAGCGAGCAACAGTGACAAGAGTCTTCGGTTGGAGGATGGGATGACTGATTTACTGGAAATAAGAGAAAAAATTAAGCTGTTCTACAGCAGATTTGAACCGTTCATCGTGCCGGTCCTGAAATTTCTGCTGGCGTTCATTGCGCTGAACACTCTGAACAGCAGGATGGGCTACATGATACAGCTGAACAATATTGCCGTGGTGCTGATCGTGAGCCTGATGTGTTCCTTTCTGCCCGCGAATTTTATCGTGGTGTTCGGCGCGCTCTTCAGTCTGCTGCACATGTACGCCCTGTCGGCGGAGGTGCTGCTGGTAGGGTTCTGTCTGTACCTGGTCATGTTCCTGCTGTTCTTCCGCTTTACGCCGAAGGATTCGCTGGTGGTAGTGCTGACGCCGCTGCTCTTCGCTCTGCGGGTCCCCTATGTGGTCCCCGTTGCGGTGGGGCTTGTCTGTGGGCCTGCATCTATAGTGTCCGTAGCCTGCGGCGTGGGCATTCATTACTTTCTGCAGACAGTGATAGAAAGCTCTTCCACCATCAGGACAATGGCGGAGGAGGATTTTGCCGCAAAGCTGCGTTTTATGATCGACGGCATCCTCGGCAATCGGGAGATGATGGTGATGGCGGCATCCTTTGCCATTACGGTGCTGGCGGTCTATCTGATACGGCGGATGTCCGTCGATCACGCCTGGACCATCGCCATGGTATCTGGCGCTCTTCTGAACATTGTGATCCTGCTGGTCGGAGATCTGATCTACAATATCAATATTTCCGTTCTGGGCGCTCTCCTGGGATCGCTGCTTGCGCTGGTCGTGGCAAAGATCGTGGAGTTCTTCCGATTTTGTGTGGATTACAGCCGGACGGAGAAGGTGCAGTTCGAGGATGACGAGTATTATTATTACGTGAAGGCCGTGCCAAAGATGTCCGTCGCAATGTCGACCAGGACGGTGAAAAAGATCAGCGGTCAGAGCCAGTATGCGCGTGGCACCTCAGCGCCCGCCAGGGCTGCCGGCTCAGGTGCTTACAGGCGGAGCACGCAGCCTCCAAGGGGCGAAGCGGGGCGCAGAGTCACCACTGAGAATACCGCGGCCGGCCGGGGCAGATACAACAACGCCTCCGGATACGGCAGGCGGGAAAATTACAGAGGCGGGAAAAGTGTGACTATCGGAAGTGCGTCGATGGACAGCGATCAGGAGAAAGGCTCGGAAAACTTCGAGGAATTCTTTTAAGACAAAATATAAAGGCAGAAGCAGGATTGAAAAGGGATGCAGTGGATCGACGGGGCAATTGAGTACCTGAGGGGCTCTATCATTTACGGAATAACGATGGATATCGGCGATGTGTTTGAAATTATCATTATCGCCTTTTTGGTGTACTATATTTTAGTCTGGATGAAGGCGACCAGAGCATGGTTGCTGCTCAAGGGCCTGCTGGTCATCGGAGCCTTTCTGCTGCTCGCATATATGACGGACATGAGCACTATCGTGTGGCTGGCCAGAAACGTGCTGGGCTTTGCGATGGTGGCGCTGATCGTAGTCCTGCAGCCTGAGCTGCGGCATGCGTTGGAAAATCTGGGGCGTAGGAATTTTCTGCCCTCCGCCATCTTTTCCGATTCTGCGCGCCGGGAGCAGGAGATCTTCTCGGAAAAGACCATCAATGAGATCACGAAGGCCTGTGTGGAAATGGGCAAGATGAAGACGGGCGCTCTTATCGTGATCGAGCAGAAGGAGTCCCTGAAGGATTATGAGCGCACAGGCATCGAGGTGGACGGAATCGTGACCAGCCAGCTGCTGATCAATATTTTCGAGCACAACACTCCTCTTCATGACGGAGCCGTGATCATCCGTGAGAACAGGGTGACCTCTGCCACCTGCTATCTCCCTCTTTCCGACAATCTCGATCTCAGTAAGGATCTGGGAACCAGACACAGGGCCGGGGTCGGTATTTCCGAGGTGACGGATTCCCTGACGGTCATTGTGTCGGAGGAGACGGGCAAGATCAGCCTGGCATACGGCGGCGTGCTGGAGAGGGGCCTGAACGCGGAGCAGTTAAAGGAACGGCTGCAGGTGACCTTGAACAATAAGACCTCGGAGGATCGGTCAACGAGAAAGCGCAAATGGCGGGGAAGGCGTAAGGTCAAGGCAAAATGAAAAAGAAGATTTTAAATAACTGGGGACTGAAGATCGGGTCTCTGGTGCTCGCCTTTGTAATATGGTTCTTAGTGGTACAGATCGACGATCCGAAGGAAAATAAAACCTTTTCAGGCATTCCTGTGGTCATGACCAATACCGGCCTCTTGGATCAGCAGAATAAGGTATATGAGGTGCTGGACAACACGGACACTATCCGCGTCACCGTCCGTGCGCCTCAGAGCGTGATCGATGATCTGCGCGCTTCCGACATTGTGGCGGAAGCCGACATGAGCAAGCTGACGGAGATCAATACGATAGGGATTTCTCTGCGGGTGCTCAACAACGATGTCGACAGCATCAAAGCCAATCCCGACGTACTGAAGCTGAACGTGGAGAACAAGAGCAGTAAGTGGGTCAGTGTGAGATATGGCGCAACGGGTGAGGTGGCGGAGGGATACATGGTCGGCAGTGTACAGCCGGACCAGACCCGGATCGAGGTGTCCGGACCGGAGTCCTCGGTGGAACGGATCAGCTACGCCAGCGTGGAGATCGATGTGTCCGGCGCCACCACGGATGTCTCTGCAAACGTGGAGATCTCTCTGTACGACGCGGACGGAAATCTTCTTATTCTGCCCAGCGTGACCAAGAACATGAACTATGTGAGAATGGCAGCGGAAGTGCTCGCCACAAAGGAGGTGCCCATCGTTCTGAATACCGTGGGAACTCCCGCCGCCGGATTCCGGCAGACAGGCGAGGTGGAGAGCGATTATTCCGCCGTGATGCTTGCGGGCTCCGCGTCCGATCTGGCCGGCGTCAACAGCATTGTTGTTCCGGCGGAGCTGCTGAATATTTCCGATGCCCAGGAAAATGTTTCGACGGTGGTGAATCTGCGGGAATATCTGCCGGACGGTGTAAGACTGGCCGACAGCAGCTTTAACGGGCGTATGCAGGTCACCGTCTATATTGAGCCGGAGGTGCAGAGGACATTCGATATCGCTCCGGAGGATGTCAGTGTGATCAATGTGCCCCAGGGCTTTGAAGTACAGTTGTCGGACGGCAATGAAGGAACCCATGAGCTGAGGATCAAGGGGCTGGAAGCGGAGGTATCGGTCCTGCAGGAGAACGCGCTTGCAGCGACCATAGATATTGCAGGCTGGATGGAGGAGCAGGGTATGGAGAAGCTGTCGCCGGGTACCTACTCCATTCCGGTATCCTTTACTCTGCCGGAGAATGTTCAGGTGGAGGAACCGGTGAGCTTGAGAGCGGTAATTGTTGAGTTGGAGGAATCGTAAGCAATGGCAAGATTGTTCGGAACAGATGGCATCAGAGGAATCGCAAATGAAGAATTGACGCCGAATCTGGCGATGCAGCTGGGACAGGTCGGAGCATATGTGCTCACCAAGGAAAAGAAGCACAAGCCTACGATCATGGTGGGGTGCGATACCCGTATTTCGGGAGATATGCTGGCAAATGCGCTGATGGCGGGCGCCTGCTCGGTGGGAGCCAACTGTGTGTACGTTGGGGTGATCCCTACGCCGGCGGTGGCATATCTGACTCAGAAGTACCGGGTGGATGCGGGAGTCGTTATCTCCGCCTCCCACAATCCGGTGGAATTCAACGGGATTAAATTTTTTGACGGAAACGGATATAAGCTGCCCGACGAGCTGGAGGACGAGATCGAAAGGCTGATCCGGGAGGATATGCCGGGGATCAAATTCCCCATCGGGCCGGGCGTCGGAAAGGTGAAGTACCGTACCGACGCTAGGGAGGAATACATAAACCATGCGGTCAAAGCCGTTCCCGTGGATCTGACCGGACTGAAGATCGTGGTGGACTGTGCCGAGGGAGCCGCCTATTACACCTCCGTGGAGGCGCTGAAGGAGCTGGGCGGCAGTGTGGTGGCGATCCACAACAATCCGGACGGAACAAATATTAATTCCAGCTGCGGCTCCACTCACATGGAGGAGCTGCAGGCGCGGGTAGTGTATGAGAAGGCAGATATCGGTCTGGCCTTCGACGGCGATGCGGACAGACTGCTGGCAGTGGATGAGAACGGCAAGGTCGTGAACGGAGATCAGATCATGGCGATCGTGGGCTGCCATATGAAGGGCCAGGGGCTGCTGAAAAAAAATACTATCGTGGCCACCGTCATGAGCAACCTGGGATTCTTCCTGATGGGCGAGAGGGAAGGCATTACCATTGAGAAGACAAAGGTGGGAGACCGCTATGTGCTGGAGCGCATGAAGGAGATCGGCGCAAGTCTGGGAGGCGAACAGTCCGGCCACATTATTTTTCTGGATGAGAATACCACGGGGGACGGTCTTCTGAGCGCTCTCCATCTGCTCCAGGTAATGAGGGAGACGGGGAAAAGCCTGTCCGACCTGTCCGGCGTCATGGAGGTACTGCCGCAGGCGCTGGTGAATGCAAAGGTGGCGGATTACAAAAAGCATAAGTATATGGAATATCCGGTCATTGTGGATGCGATCAAAGAGGTGGAGGCGAAATTTGAAGGTCAGGGACGTGTGCTGATCAGGCCGTCCGGAACAGAGCCGCTGGTGCGCGTTATGATTGAGGGAAAGGACCAGCAGGTCATTCGGCAGGAAGCTCAAAAGCTGGCAAATCTGATACAGGACGTGATGTTCTAGTTCGACTAATTTTGAGAAATGCCCTTGTAATTCCCTTTCAATCATGCTACAGTAAGACCGTGGGGTGAATGCAGCGGCATTTAGAACAGAGGAAGGTATTTAATATGGTAAGTCAGAAAGTAGTGATCAAGAATCCTACCGGACTGCATCTGCGGCCGGCGGGGATTCTCTGTAAAGAAGCAATGCAGTTCAAATCACTGATCACATTTTCCTTTCGGGACAACACGGCAAATGCAAAGAGTGTGTTGAGCGTGTTGGGCGCATGTGTCAAATGTGGGGATGAGATTGAATTTGTCTGTGAGGGCGAGGATGAAGAGGAAGCTCTTAAGACCTTGATCCAGGCAGTGGAAAGTGGATTGGGAGAATAAAAAATACGGGATGCCGGAGAGGCCTCCCGTATTTTTTTATTATCGGAATGTAAAATTATCTCCGTCTAGCACAATACACACCATAGTCCTGCCGGTGTTCAGGACGATCTCGTTGCCGGAGTCATCATAGTATCTGGTGGCGCCGTAGTCGCTGTTCTTTTCCCAGGTCACATGGATGCCCCTGCCGTTGGTGAAATACCACCCGTCCCTGGTATGGTCGTGACAGTTGAAGACCATGTAGCCGTCGCTGTTCAATTCCCTGTATTCTACGTACTGTACCAAAATATTTTTGAAGGAAAGCTGTTCCCCGGTGACAGCATCCGTATGCGGTCCGTCCGATCCGCCGGACAGATGCTGGGAACGGTAATAAAGGCCGTCGCTGTCATTGTACTCAAAATAGCATCTCGTCAGCGGATAACAGCCCGACATATCAATATAGGAGGCGTTTACGGCGCTGTCGCCGTACTGGGTCAGCGTGTTCTGATTTGCCCTGTCGGTAAATCTGTAATGGCAGTCGTCTGCCAGTCCTCTGTACTTCAGCGAATACCCCTTTTCCTTGATCACTTTCAGCAATCCGGGCCCCGTGGCAAAGAGATTGTGAGGCATGGGTCGGTTTTCGTCCCTGAAAAAGGCGGCGGCATCGGTGCCGAGATGGTCGTCCACATTCTGGGTATTGGGCTGCGCGATCAGGTCGTCGATAAAATAAGGTCCGCCGCTGTGGACAAGGAACGCATCCCACTCAAAGGCCCAGTAGCCAAAGTAGGTGCGCAGGCTTCGGACATTGCCGATGGTCTCAAGATCCTGCCAGTCCTCAAAGACCGCCATCATTCTTGACATACGGTCCTCCACGTTGGCCTCGTAGATCACAGAGGCGTTGGACAAATTGTAGTGGGGCACCGCTCCGATCTCGTTGGGGATCATCACCGCGATAGGGCGTGTTTCCGCCACCTCCGCCGACACCCATTCATTCGTCAGGCGGCTGCGTACCATGCCCTCGCGAGGGGGCTGCAGATCTTCTGTGGATGTGCCGAAGTTATTTTCGCTCAGGCCATTGTTATTCAGATCTTCACTTGTATCCGAGCTGTTGTAGGAGGCGTTCTGTACAGTGGAATCATTTTCCGTGCCGGTGCGGCTGCAGGCGCACAGAAATATGACACAAACTGTCAGAACGATCCCTATTTTTCGTTTCGTCATTATTTTTTCTCCTGCATCAGATTCTATTTTACCACTTTTCATTTTTCCAGTCTATGTTTATCTTGCGGTTCGGGAGGCAGAATAGTATACTGATGGGTAGACAAACGAAAGGAGGCGGGATATCGTGAGCCTGCTGAGTGTGATCGTACCCTGCTACAACGAAGAGGAAAATATATCGCTCTTTTATTCGGAGCTGCTGGATAAGATATCCGTTCTGACAGAAAAAGGCATTGACCTTGAGCTGCTGTACATTGACGACGGTTCCCGCGACAGGACAGTGGAGGAGGTCAAAAAACTTCGGGAGAAGGATGAGCGGGTGCATCTGGTGTCCTTCTCCAGAAATTTCGGCAAGGAGGCAGCCATGTACGCCGGGCTTGAGAACGCGAACGGCGACTATGTGGTGATCATGGATGCCGACCTGCAGGATCCGCCCGCACTTCTTCCGGAGATGTTCGTTTATCTTGAACAGGGCTACGATTCGGTGGCGACCAGAAGAGTGGACCGCAAGGGAGAGCCGCCCATCCGAAGCTTTTTTGCCAGAATGTTCTACCGGCTGATGAAAAAGATATCAAAGACAGAGTTTATGGACGGCGCCAGAGATTATCGCCTGATGACCCGGCAGGTGGTGGACGCCATTCTCTCCATGCGGGAGTACAACCGTTTTACCAAGGGAATATTCGGCTGGGTAGGTTTTCGGACCAAATGGGTGGAATATGAGAATGTAGAGCGCGCCAAGGGGGAGACGAAGTGGAACTTCTGGAGGCTTTTCCTGTATTCCATGGACGGTATTCTGGCCTTTTCCACGGCGCCGCTGCTGCTGGCATCCGTAATGGGCGTGCTCTTCTGCATTATTGCCTTTTTGATGATCGTGTTTATCATTGTGAGAAAGCTGATATTCGGAGACCCGGTGTCAGGATGGCCCTCCCTGGTCTGTATCATTCTGATGACCAGCGGTGTACAGTTCTTCTGTACGGGGATCCTGGGACAATATCTGGCGAAGACCTATATGGAGGTAAAGAGACGGCCCCTGTATCTGATAAAGGAAAAACTGTAAATTTTAACAAAATCTTAGCGGCGAATGTACTTTTCACGGCGGGAAATATATGATAAAATCTTACTATCATAGCAGTAAGGGCTGTATTTGCGTAAGGGAGGAGTTTTTAGGTGGAACTGAATGTATTAAAAGATTGCGAGTTGGAGAGATATGTCACGGATATTATGCTGGATATTGGGGTTCCGGCACATTTGAAGGGATATCATTATCTCAGGGATGCAATAATGCTGTCGGAAAAAGACATGAATGTGGTGAGCAGCGTGACAAAGCTGCTGTATCCTACCATTGCCCGACATTTCCGCACGACAGACCAGAAGGTGGAACGAGCCATACGCAATGCCATCGAGGTATCGTGGTCCAGGGGGAATGTAAACACATTTGAAAAAATGTTCGGTTATTCCGTCAGGACCGGCAGGACCCGACCTACGAACAGCGAGTACATTGCGAGGATCGCAGATAAGGTACGGCTTGATATAAAAGCCATGTGACAGGAAACATATCAACGTATCAAATGGAAAAGGCCCTTTTGTTATGCGAACCTATACAGCCGACGCGGTGGACCGCGTCGGCTGCTTTAGCTTGTGCCTTAGCGCTATTTGTGATATAGTTGCCTTATATTCGGGGAAGAAAGAAGCTACGGGAGATGTAAGTATGCAGTTTTTGATCGTAGGTATGATACCGGTCTCAGTATTGATAGGAAACGGTGTGATCCGGGTGCTGTATGGGAAAAATTCAGTGTTCGGCTTTAGCGCTGCGGATTATTTTCTGACAGGAGAGATAGCGGTGATCGGAGCCGCCGGGGCGGCCCATCTTTGCGCGGTGTCTACCGGTCTGACCTTTTCCCGCAGTGTCACTGTGTTCGCCGGACTGCTGGCCGCACTGACGTTGGTGTCACTGGCGGTAACGATCCTGTGCCGCCCGGCGGAAAGGCAAAGAGCCGACAGAAAGGCGGAGCGCTCTCCGCTGCTCGTGTTCTTCTGGCTGCTCGTGCTGTCCCAGGTCCTTTACATGACCCTGGGAGGCGGGGTCTATCTTGGCGGCGACATGACGGTGGAGACCGTGGGAAGCTTTCTTCACACTGACGGGATCTATCAGGTGAATCCGCTGACGGGAGCGGAATACCGGGAGGGGATGCCTGCCCGGTTCAAAATACTCTGTCTGCCCGGACTGTACGGGGCGTTGTGCCGGTTATTTTCCCTGAGACCTGAGACGCTGGTGTGGAGGCTGATTCCGCTGGCCACATTGCTGGGCTGCTACTGTGCGTATGCCTGTCTGGCGCGCTGCATTTTTAAGGAGGATACGGGGAAGCGTCACTTTTTTCTGGTCCTGACAGCGATGCTGATATGGGCAGGAAACTACGCATACGGAATGGACGGATTCGGCGTCCTGAACAGCGGCTGGCGCGGTGCTGTCATCCGCAATGCCGTGCTGGTCCCTTACCTGATCTCTCTGTGCCTCAGGAAAAGGTGGAAGCTGGCGGCTCTGTGCATTGTTGCGGAGGCTGTTATGGTCTGGACGCTTTACGGGGCGGGCGTATGTCTTCTGACGGCCGCGGCTCTGGCGGTATGCGGGGCGATATGGCGCAGAGCGGACGCGCGCAGGGGAAGGGAGGCGGCAGTATGAGGGAACTCCTTCTGAATGCATGGTCGGGCTGGCTGCAGTTCACAAGCGGGGGAAAGCTGGCCGCGCTGCTGCTGCTCTCTCTTATATTTCTGTGGCTTGGCGGCAAGTGGAAAAAGGAGCCTGTTCTTTATTCCTATACCGTTTCAGCTGCTCTCTGCTGTATCGTGCCCGTGACGGCGGCAGCGCTCATGCTGTATCAGACCAAATTTTATGATTATGAGTGGATATGGAGCCTGGTGCCCATGACGGCTGTGACTGCCTGGGCGGCCGTGGAATTTTTATGCCTGCAGCGGCATAAATTTGAATCCGGCCGTCGAAGGGAGGCGCTGTCAGTGTCGGTGCTGCTGCTGGCGGTGCTGGTATTGTGCAGCGGGCCGGGCAGTTCGGTCTATGACCGGAGGCAGGAGAGACAGGACCGTCTGCGGGCCCAGGAGGTGATGACGCTCTTGGCGGAGCAGGGGAGCGGCCCCTTCTGCCTGTGGGCACCCAGGGAGATCCTGGAACATGCCAGGGAACTGGATCCGTCCGTGGAACTGCTGTATGGAAGAAATATGTGGGATATCTCCCTGAACAGTTACCTCTACGACACTTATTCCGAGGACCTGCAGGATCTGTATCTTTGGATGGAAAATACGGATGAAACGGGCCTGGCTGTGGGGAAGGATCCTGAGGGGAGAAAAGTGATCCTGCAGGGGGAAGACTGTATCAATAAGGCTGTTTCGGCGGGGGCGAACTGCATTATACTGCCTGAGCGCATGAATTCCGAGAGCGTCGAGGAGCTGGCCGAGGCCCTGGGGGGAAGTGCCCGGAGGCTGGAGCATTATTATCTCTTGACAAGGTGAGGACGAAGCTGTGAATGAACTGATCAGTATTATCGTGCCCGTTTACAATGCGGAAAAATTTATCAGGGAGACAATGGACTGCGTGATGGCGCAGACATATCAGCAGTGGGAGCTGCTGCTGGTGGAGGATCGGAGCAGCGATGCGAGCGCGGAGGTGATCCGGCGCTATATTGAGGAGAAGGGAGAGCCGCGCATCAGAATGCTCCGCCAGTCCTCCAATCAGGGGGCGGCCAGAGCCAGGAACAGAGGGGTTCGGGAGGCTGCGGGAAGATATATTGCCTATCTGGACGCGGACGATCTCTGGACACCGGACAAGCTGGAGCGTGAGCTTAAGTTCATGAGAGAAAAGGATGCGGCCTTTGTCTTTACCGGCTATGAGTTTGCTGACGAGCACGGCGTGGGCACCGGAAAGGTGGTGCATGTGCCGGAGACGCTGAATTATTCGCAGGCGCTGAGCAATACCACCATATTTACGTCAACGGTGATGTTCGACACGGATAAGATCCCCAAGGATTTTTTGGAAATGCCGGAGATCAAAAGCGAGGATACCGCTCTGTGGTGGAAGGTGCTCAGGGAGGGCTATATTGCTTACGGACTGGATGAGAATACTACCGAATACCGCCGGGCCGGCAGATCGCTTTCCTCCAACAAGCTGGAGGCCTTGCGCCGCATTTGGAACCTGTATCGAAAGGCGGAGGGCATGAGCATTGCAAGCAGCATGAGACATTTTTGCTTCTGGGCCCTGCGCGCAGTGCGCAGGAGACTGTAGCGGGGAAAATGAGAATATCTGTTTTCGGTCCGCACTGTACGAAAAGAAGAAAATGTGGTATACTATAAAGTATTGTATCAGCATTTGGAGAACCCGGAGGAGAACAACTTGAGCGTCAGTACCAATGAAAAAAAACTCAGACAGCTGGAAATTTTCAAGAGACTGATCAATCTTGGCCTTACGGCGGGGTGTCTTGCTCTTGAAATCGGCGTTTTCGCATATAACTGGCTGGTGAATTTCCAGTACAGTGTGGTGGAACAGCTGCAGAATTTCTGGTTCAGGGGCCATCTGCTGGAGATCGCCATCTACGGGATCATTCTCTTCTTTTTTTCCAAGATGTACGGGGGAATGCGGCTGGGATATCTGAAGAACTCCGAAATTATTTTTTCTCAGGTATTTGCGACCCTCATGGCGAACCTGCTGATCTACGGCGAGCTGTCGGTGATGGCATATCAGCTGTTCGTCCCCAAGGTCTTCATTTTGATGATGGTGGAGCAGACGGTGATCGTCCTTGTATACCTGAATGTTGCCAACCGGGTCTACAGATCCATTTTCCCGCCCAGGAAGCTGCTCCTGATCCATGGAGACAGGCCGATCGAGCATATCTGCAGCAAATTCGAGAGCAGAGGCGACAAATATGTCATTACCGGTACGCTGCATGTATCGGCGGGCTTTGAAAAGCTGTGCAGCGCCATCACGGAGGCTTATGAAAGCGGTAAATGCAATGCGGTGGTGCTGGGAGATATCTCGTTGGAGGAGAGAGGGCCGCTGCTGAAATTCTGCTACGGCAGATCCATACGCGTGTATCTGCTGCCTAAAATTACCGATGTTATTTTGACAGGCGCAGAGGAACTGCATGTGTTCGACAGCCCCATGCTCCTGACCAGGGAGTACAGCCTGACGGTGGAGGAACGGTTCCTGAAGCGCATGATCGACATAGTCTGCGCGGTGATCCTGCTGGTGGTGACCTCGCCGTTCATGCTGCTCACGGCTCTGGCGGTAAAGCTTTACGACGGCGGCCCGGTGTTGTACAAGCAGGTGCGCTGCACAAAGGATATGCGCAGATTTTATATCATGAAATTCCGCAGCATGCGGACGGATGCGGAAAGAGACGGAGTGGCAAGGCTGGCTCAGAAAAATGACGGCCGCATTACGCCCGTGGGCAGATTTATCAGGAAATGCAGACTGGACGAGCTGCCCCAGCTGTTCAATATATTGCGGGGAGACATGTCCTTTATCGGTCCAAGACCGGAGAGGCCGGAGATCATAGAGCAGTATCTGGAGGTCATGCCGGAGTTCGCATTCCGCACGAAGGTGCGGGCGGGCCTGGCCGGTTTTGCCCAAGTCTACGGGAAGTACAATACGTCGCCTTACGACAAGCTCAAGCTGGACCTGGCATATATAGAGAATTATTCTGTCTGGCTTGATATCAAGCTGATGATGCTGACGATCAAGGTCCTGTTCTGGCCGGACAGCACCGAGGGCGTGGAGGCCGAGCAGATCACGGCGCTGAGAGAAGAACAGCGCCTGGAGGAACAGACGGACCGCGGGGGAAAGGAAGTATAGCTATGTGGGAAGGAAGCTACGGAAAGGAACCCTTTGATCTGCGGCTGACGGTGCTTCGGACGTTCCGCAGGCTGGGTCTGATCGCTGCGGTGACACTGGCGGGAACGCTGGTGTTCGGCGGAGGTTATTATGTGAAAAATGTGCTGCTGCGCGCCGAGCCTGTCTACAGCGCCGTCTCTACCTACCGGGTGGATTACGCGGTAGCCGAGGAAAAGGATGTCAGCACGGTGCATATCAATGAGATGACCTGGAATACCTATTTGGATACGAAGCTGTTTCAGGATGCGGTACGCCGTTACCTGCCTGACAGCGGCCGGTACACGGACGGGCAGCTGGCGGATGCGGTGGACGCCGTGGTGGCCTCCAATCTAAAGGTCATCAATACCGTGGTAACTGCGGATTCGCCGGAAGAGAGCCTTGCAGTCGCCGCAGCGGTGGAAAAGGCATTGGTGCAGTGTCTGGCCGGTGAGATCAGTGAGATATCTTCCGTCGAGGTGATAGACCCTGCCGAGGAGGCGCGGGAGGTGTATCCCGATGTGAGGCCGCTCAGAGCCGTTGTCCTGAGCGCGATTCTGTCGTTCTTCACTATCCTTGTGATCGTACTGCTGAAGGAATTGGGCGATGACAGCATATGGCTGCCGTCCACCGTCGAGAGGCGGTACGGGCTGAAGGTACTGGGGACCCTGGAAAGCCCGGAACTTGAAGAAGATCTGAGATACCTGTTTGAGAACAGAAGGAATATTGCGGTGTGCCCCATACAGGAGCACATCGATCCGGTGCAGGTCCTTCAGGAGCTGCGCCGGGCATGTCCGGACCCGGAGCTTTGGCGGGAGGATATGGGCTGGTATCCCGCTCCCGCGCCCATCCTCTGCCCGGAAAGCTGCCGGACGCTGCGCTGTGCGGGCGGGATTCTGCTGGTGGTGGAGGCCGGCAGTCATGCAGGTAAACAGCTGGAATATGTGATGGAATATCTGAAGAGACAGGATTGCAAGGTCACGGCCGCGATCTTATGGAACGCGGACGAAGCGCTGCTCAGACGGTATTACGGTTTTCGGCACAGGGCGTGAGTTCGGTATCTGTTGGGAGGAATTATGAAAGTTCAGGTTCTTGCATCTGTCATGAATCAGGATCTAAATGAAATAGCAGATCGGATGAGACTTGACTCGGACGCAGTGATCATAAACCAGTGCGACAGGCTTGGATACGAGGAGACGGAACGGAATGGCCATATTTTTCGTTTTTATTCCTTCCCGGACAGAGGGATCGGCAGAAGCCGCAATGAAGCGATCCTGCGCTCCACCGGTGACATATGTGTTTTTTCCGATCAGGATATCGTGTATGAACCGGGCTATGGAGAGATGATCGCGGAGGAATTTCGTCTCAATTCTGATGCAGATATGATACTTTTTAATGTTACGATCAAGGAGAGCCGAAGGACTTACTGCATCACGGAGAGGAAACGGGTCCGTTGGTACAATTGCGGAAGATACGGCGCGGTCAGCTTTGCCGTGCGGAGGGAAAGTCTTCTGAGCTCCGGCGTGACGTTTTCTCTGTTGTTCGGAGGAGGCGCTAAATACAGCAGCGGAGAGGACAGTCTTTTCTTGAAGGAATTCATAAGTAAGGGTTATAAAGTCTATACAGCCCCTGTCACGATCGGCAGGGAGGAGGCGGAGGAATCTACCTGGTTCACCGGTTATAATGAGAAATTCTTCCATGACCGGGGAGTGCTGTACAGATATCTTTACGGACGGCTTGCGAGAGTCATGGCGCTGCGGTTCCTTCTGGCCCATCGGAAAAAAATGTGCAAGGATGCAGGTCTTCGGCAGTGCAGCCTCTGGATGCGGAAGGGCATGCGCGAGGCAGGGATATAAGGGGTATAAGGATGGAAAAAAGTGCATTGGTCTATATCGTGCTGACTCTGGTCACGGTCCTGCTCGGTCTGTGCGTGGACAACAGAGAATATGTCCCCCTGTATATCCGCGGCGGAAGAGGGTTCGGTGAGCCGGCGGGCCTGAACAGGCAGCAGGCCAGGAACAGGGTGGCCGCCATTGCTGTCTACTGCCTGCTTACCGGAGTCAGTGCCTGCAGGATCGCGGTGGGCAACGACTATTGGGTCTATCGCGACAATTTCAAGCTTATTGCCCAGGAGCGCCATGTGTCCTCGGAATTTGGCTTTAATCAGATCGTCAGATGGCTCCAGATGTTCTTCGGGTATGACAACTATTTGCCGGTGTTCGCCTTTTTTTCGGCGGTGACGGTCTTCTTCTTTGTGAAAGCGCTGCACGATCAGGGGAGCTTCTATGCGCTGTCCCTGTATCTGCTGATGACCGGGGGATATTACTTTAACAGTCTGAACTCTGTCCGCTACTACCTGGCGCTGGCGATTGCCCTGTACAGTATGAAATATGTGCTGCGCGGAGACTATGGCAAGTTCCTGCTGTGGATCCTGGCGGGGGCAATGTTCCACAAATCGGTGCTGTTGGTGATCCCGGTGTATCTGACCGCGAATTATCTGGCTGTCCGCAGGCTGGAGCGCTGGCATTATATTGCGGGATGCGTCCTCGCCGCAAGTCTTATCTTTGGCAGGGATATCTACCGGGAAGTGATATTCCGGTTTTACCCGTATTACAGAAATTCAGCGTTCGATAACGGAGAGGTGTCCTATGTCAACATTGTAAAATGTGCCTGTGTCCTGCTTCTGGGACTATGCTTCTGCAGGGAGTGCCTGAGGGAGGATAAGGTGACCCGGTTCTACTTTTTCCTGAATCTGTTCGGGACTGTGGTGTACTGCTGCGGGTCATTTATCCCTGAGGTGTCCAGGGTAGGTTATTATATGATCGTATCGCAGGTATTTCTCCTGCCAAGGCTTCTGGCCCGGATAAAGAATGTGCGCCTGCGCAGGCTGGGCTATATTGGAGTGATCGGTGCCTTCGGCGCATATTTTATATTGTTCCTGCATGATATGTATGCAGTGGACGTGAGACTTCTGCCATACTTGAACTGGATATTCAACTGACGGCAGAGCCGCCCTGGGGCGGCGGAAAGCAGGATATATGAAGGTTTTGTGGTTGTGCAACATAATCATGCCAATGATAGCGAAACAGCTGAATCTGGAAGTGACGAACAAGGAAGGCTGGATTTCGGGAATGGCTGAGGCAGTGCTGAAAAATCAGCAGGACAACGGTCTGGAGCTGGCCGTGGCGTTCCCGGCACCCAGGAACATGTTCCCCGAAAACCATGATATCTGCAGAAAAGTCATAAAGGTGGGAAATGCCGAGCTCGACTGCTACGGCTTTTATGAGGAGACAGGGCATGCCGAGACCTATGACCCGTCGCTGGAGAGGAAGCTGCAGAAAATAATCAATGCGGTGCGGCCGGATATCGTGCATTGCTTCGGAACGGAATATCCGCATACGCTGGCCATGGCCCGGATCTTTCCCGACAAGAGCCGGCTGCTCATCGGTCTGCAGGGCATCTGTGCCCTGTACGCGGAGGCCTACTTTGCAAATCTGCCTGAAAAGGTCATCCGGAAGGTCACTCTGCGGGACTATCTGCGCAGAGACAGCATGGTGGAGCAGCAGCAGAAGTTCGTGAAGAGGGGGATCCTGGAGAAAGAGTCCATCTCGCTGGCGGGAAATATCACCGGCCGCACGGAATGGGACAGACTGTGCACCAGAAAGTGGAATAATACCGCCCGTTATTTTAATATGAATGAGATCCTGAGGCCGGAATTTTATGAAGCCCGGTGGGAAGCGGACAAATGTATTCCCCATTCGATCTTTGTCAGCCAGGGAGATTATCCCATCAAAGGGCTTCACTATATGCTGCAGGCCATGCCCATGATCCTGGCAAAGTATCCGGATGCGACCCTCTACGTGGCGGGCAACAGCATCGTGAATTACAGGACCGTGAAGCAGAAGCTGAAAATATCGGGCTACGGCAAATACCTGCGCAGGCTGATGAAGGAGAACCGGCTGTTCGACAGGGTGAGATTCCTGGGAAAGCTGGACGCCGTGCAGATGCGGGACAGATTCCTGAAAAGCAGCTTGTTCGTATGCTGTTCCTCCCTGGAAAATTCGCCGAATTCTCTGGGCGAAGCCATGCTGCTGGGGATGCCGTGCGTCAGCGCGGACGTGGGGGGAATTCCCAGTCTGTTCGTGGATGGTGAGGACGGCATCATGTATGAGGGATATCGGATAGGAAAGAAAGCCGGGAGCGGCCCCAGGGGGCTTTCGGATAAGGACGACGCTCCGATGAGAGCAGTGTCCAAACGCCTTGCGAACGCTGTCATTGAAATGTGGCGTGAGCCGGAGAAACAGGCGGAATATTGTAAAAATGCAAGAAATCATGCAAGCAGAACTCATAAACAGGAGAGAAATTATCAAAAATTGATGGAGATTTATGCAAGAATCATTTCCGGCGGTCAGGGAGATCAGGCGGAGGATGAGAAGGACATTTCATGAGAGCAGCATTTGTATCAAATTATATCAATCATCATCAGATTCCTTTCTGCAATGAGATGTTCCGGCTCCTGCGGGGAGAATTTACCTTCATTCAGACGCAGGCCATGGAGCCGGAGAGAGTGAAAATGGGATGGCATGAAGAGGACCGGCCGGAATATGTAATGTGCTGGTATGAACAGGAGGATATCTGCCGAAGGCTGATCATGGACTGCGACGTGGTCCTGTTTGGAGGGACCGACGATGAGAGCTTCATCAGGGAGCGCCTGTCTGCCGGGAAGCCGGTGATACGCCTGAGCGAGCGGCTGTATAAGACGGGACAGTGGAAGGCCGTCACTCCCAGAGGACTGCGCAGGAAGTTCCTGGATCATACCCGTTATCGGAAAAGCAGAGTATGGCTGTTGTGCTACGGCGCGTATGTGCCCTCGGATTTCCGCATTGTGCGGGCCTATCCTGGGAAAATGTACTGCTGGGGCTACTTCCCTGAGACGAGACATTATGACGTGGAAAGGCTGTTGGACGAAAAGGGATGGAGCGGGGAAGAGGGCAGAGTGCCCTATCTTTTGTGGGCAGCCAGGATGATCGACTGGAAGCATCCGGAGCTCGCGCTGGAGACGGCGAAATATCTGAAGGATCAAGGTCTGAGCTTTCACATGGATATGGTCGGCGACGGCGGACTGAGGCCGCGGATCGAGGAAATGCTGCACGACTATGGGCTGGAGCGCCAGGTGTGTCTGGCAGGATTTCAGCCGCCGGAGGAAGTGCGCCGGCGTATGGAAAGGGCGGATATCTTTTTGTTTACCAGTGACCGTCAGGAGGGCTGGGGAGCGGTGGCCAACGAGGCCATGAACAGCGGCTGTGCGCTGGTGGCGGATCATATGATCGGGGCCATACCTTATCTGACAGAGCAGGGGCAGAACGGCCTGGTCTACCGGGACGGCAGGCCGAAGGAATTATTTGCGGTGACGGAGAGGCTGGTAAAGGACAGAGAACTGCGGCGAAAGCTGGGAAGAAACGCATATTATACCATTGCGGAGACGTGGAATGCCGAAAATGCGGCCGCAAGGCTGCTGGAGCTGATCCGGGAGCTGCTTGCGGGAGAGAGCGGTCCCGCGGGACCCGCCGTCCGGGAACAATGTTTTCACGGAAAGCTGTCGCCCTGCGCGCCCGCACCGATGCTGTCGGAGGGCTCGGCCCGGCGCCTGTTGAAGCGAGGCGGCGCCGTCTGCGTAAATGCGGATGCTTCGGAGTGAGGACTGTGATGAACGAAAAGCCTTTGATCACCGTGATCGTACCGGTCTATAACACATTGAACTATCTGCCGAGATGCGTGCACTCGATCACGGCACAGACATATCGCCGCCTGGAGATAATTCTGGTGGACGACGGTTCTACCGACGGCACCGGAGAGCTGTGCGACAGGCTGGGGGAGGAGGATGACCGGATCCGGGTATTTCACAAGGAGAACGGCGGTTCCTCCTCGGCCAGGAACCTGGCGCTGCGCCACGCGGCGGGAGAGTATATAGGATTTGTGGACAGCGACGACTACATTGACGCCGGGATGTATGAGAGACTGTATCAGGCGATACAGCTCTACGGTGTACCGGTGAGTCAGGCGGGACGGGATGAGATAGACGAACAGGGGAACCGGCTCCCGAATATCTGTGAACCGCCGGAACAGCCCCGGATATGGAACAGTCAGGATTTTTTGAGGGAACTGCTTCTCCACAGGGGCGACTGTTCCTTCTGCACCAAGCTGATACGCCGGGATCTCTTTGAGGGAGAAGGCTTTCCGGAGCAGAAGCTGAACGAGGATTTTCGGCTGTTGGTGCAGATGCTGCCGGCGATCGGCAGTCTGGTGTCGCTGCCCCGGCAGGACTATCATGTGTTCTACCGCGTGGGGAGCAACTCCAGAAAGGCAGACCCGGAGAATTTTTCCGGGGTGTACGCGGATTCCGTGGAAAACGCGGATATGGTGGAGAAAATGGTGGCGAAGGACATTCCGGAGCTTGCGGATACGGCATTTCGATTCGGAGTGTTCCAGCGCCTGGAGTACCTGCTGCACATTCCCATCTCCCAGATGACCCGCAGCAATGAGACTTACCGGGACATCGTGGCATATATGAGGAAGAACTGGGCGAAGGCAATGATAAATCCCATTCTCACGCCCAGGAACAAGGTCTATCACACTCTGCTCGCGCTGGCGCCAAGGGGAGTCCGAAAGCTGCACAGACGGCTGAGGGGCTGATGCGCCGTGCCAAAAACTACCGTATGAAAACGGAAGGACATGTGTTATGCTGAGTATAAAGCGATTGCTCATTTCAGCGGAACAGGAGTAATACATATGAAAAAAATCAGAAAAATCATATCTTTATTTGCGGCGATCCTCATGAGCGTTCAGCTGTACCAGCCGGTGCTCGCCGTGTCCATATCGGATCTGCAGCCGCCTGAGAATTCCTGGCTGGAAACGGCAAGAGCCGCTCTGGCAGAGCTCACGCAGGAGCGAGAGATCATGGCGCTTGTGTATCTGAGCGACGAGTATCCTGTGCGGACCGCTCCAGACTATGACAGCGAGACGGCGGTGACCGTGCTCAGCGGTCAGCAGGTCGATATTCTGGATGTCAGTGTGAGCGATGACGGTGAGATCTGGGAGTATGTGCGGCTGGAGTATGGGGGACAGGAATTTTGCGGCTATGTACCCAGAACAAATCTGGCATGCTCCGACCAGCGTTTTCTGGAATGGGAGGAGCAATATGGTCTGAATCCGGTCAGGATCGCGCCCTTCAGCACCATCGGGGCGCCCTCGTATCCCGATATAGATAAGTTCCCTGCCAGTTATCGGCCCGCTCTTTTGGAGCTGAAGAAAAAGCATCCCAACTGGACATTTGCGGTGCTGAACACAAACTTGGACTGGAATACAGCGGTGGCCGAGGAGATGAAGGGCGGCAGGAGCCTTGTCCACTCCAGTCTGCCGGGATGGGCAAAGGACGGCCTATATGACAACGGAAGCTGGTACTACGCAACGGAGGAAGCGCTGAAGCTGTACATGGATCCCCGGAGCCATCTGACGGAGGATGAGATCTTTCAGTTCGAACTGCTCATCTACAATGAGCAATACCATACAAAGGCCGCTGTGGAAAAAATTCTGAACAGTACCTTTATGAACGGCAGCCAGAATGCGCCGGGGACCAGCAAGACCTACGCCCAGATCTTTTGGGAGGTGGGCAGCGCGGCGGGACGCAAGGTAAGTCCCTTTCATCTGGTGGCCAGAGTGATACAGGAGCAGGGCAAGGGGACCTCGCCTCTTATTTCCGGCACCTGTGCGGATTACGGCGGGCAGTATGCGGGCTACTACAATTATTTTAATGTGGGAGCCAGCGGAAAGACCACTCAGCAGGTGATCGAGAACGGACTGAAGTATGCAAAGGAGCACAATTGGAAGGATGCTTACACCTCCATTGCCGGCGGGGCAGATGTGATCTCCGCGAACTATATCCGCCAGGGGCAGTATACTCTGTACCTGCAGAAATTCAACGTGAATCCCGAAGGACACTACAAGCCGTATGAGCACCAGTATATGCAGAATATTTCGGCGCCCTGCACCGAGGCGTCCAAGATCAAGCAGCTTTATACGGCGGCGAATGCGTTTGACAGTACTTTTGTGTTCAGTATACCTGTGTTTCAAAATATGCCGTCGGCGGCATGCGGAGTGCCTGCCGTGTCCACGGAGGTGGCATTGAAGCTTCCCGACGGTTACAGCGACACTACCGTGTGGCTGGACGGGATACCTGTTCAGGGAACAATAAAGGACGGAAAGCTGGTCGCGAAGGCGGCGGACAGCAAGGCGAAGACGGCGGTGGTGTACCGGTATGACGAGGCAGGCGTGCCTACGAATATGTACGTGTGGAGCCTGAAATACAACGGTACGCTGTACAAGGCGACGGCGGAGCCGGAATTGGAGAACCTGCTGACATACCACGGATTTTCCATCCGTATCACAGGAAAATCAGGAATCCGGTTCAAGACAGGCGTTTCTGCACAGCTCAGGGAAAAGCTGACATCCACGGGCGTGAACGGATACACCCTGAAGGAGTACGGCACACTGATCATGAAGGAATCCAACCGGGGGAAATATCCCATGATAAAGGGCGGAGAAAAGGTGCTGAGCGGAATGGCCTACGGAACGGACGAGAACGGAAAGCGGCAGGATGTGGTCTATGAGATCGCGGACGGCAGGTATCGCTATACCAGTGTGCTGGTGGGAATGCCTCCGGAGCAGTATAAAGAGGAGTATGCATTCCGGGGCTATGCCGTGCTGGAAAAGGGTGGCAGCCAGATAGTGGTCTACGGTCCGCCAAAGGCAAGAAGCATTTATTCTCTGGCACAGCAGCTGCTTAAGATGGGTTCTTATGAATCGTCAAGCGACGCCTACAAATTCCTGGAAAAGCTGATCCGGGATGCAGATGCGGTTCAGAGCAAATGATGTTGCGGAAACAAATGACAGAGAGGATGATACAATGTTGAAAAGAAGACAAATATGCGTGATGATCGCAGGTATGGCGCTGACGGCAGCGCTCGCGGGATGCGGGAACATGGACGGTGAGGACAGTATGATGCCCAAGGCGATCACACCGGAGCCGCTGGGCGATGTGCAGGCCACGGCCACGCCTGAGCCGGAGGAACCTCAGGAACCGGTATTGGTGTGCGACACCGGCTATCTCACCGAGAATGAGGAAGCGGGCGTGCTGGAGAATATGAAGACCATGCGGCAGAATCTCGAACTGCAGGAGTATATCGGGGAAGGCATCAACATGGTGAGCGGTTCGGAATGGTTTGACTCCATGGCCATCCGGCTCTGCGAGGGAAGCAGGACTTATACGCTGCGGCAGGGCGAGGAAATACTGCTTTCCGTAGTGGTAGGCTATGATATATCGGGGAAGCCCTTTACCAATGTGTTCCTGCCCGGAGACGGCCGCTCCGTCACAGTGCTGCAGCAGTCGGGAAGCGCCGTCCGTCTGGTACAGGCAGGCGTGACGGAGAACGGACAATACGACGGCGATTATGAGATGTGGCAGATAGACGGTGAGACCGGAGAGATCCGCCAGGAAAAGGGGACCTATTCGGTGGGCGTGATAGTGGGAGACTACACCGTTTCCGTGTGCTCCGCCCCCAAGGGCAGTCCCTTCGATCTGTGGTCGAACCGGGAAGGGTTCGAGTATGAGACCAATACCGCGACTTACGACGAGAACGGCGAATTGGTTCCCACACCGACTCCTGAACCCACGCCGACTCCCACCAAAAAACCTACGCCTTCTGCACCCAAGCCGGCGCCCACTCAGGAGCCTGCTCCTACCCAGGAGCCCGCGCCACAGGAGCCTGCGCCTCCTGCACAGAAGCCCTCATCCCCTCAGGAGCCCGCGCCTACTCAGGAGCCTGCGCCTCCTGTACCGGAAACAGGCGGGGATGTGGATACGGATTGGTCCGATGACATATTATAGATCACTGATCATGCTGCCTGCTGCGTGATCCGGAAAGGTTTTATGCTATGGACAAAAGTAAGAGAATTACACAGATACCGGTCAATCGGATCATTGCACTGGTGATGCTGGACACAATATCCATCATTGTGTCTGCTTTCGGCGCCCTGTATATCCGGTACGATTTCAGCTTCAGCAAAATGGAGCTCCGGTTCCTCAAGGCGTTTGAGCACATCATCATTCCCAATGTGCTTTTCACGCTGGTGATCTTTGCGCTGTGGAAATTATATAAGAGCGTCTGGCGCTATGCCAGCGCCAACGAGCTGATCAATATTGTTTTCGCCACCTCCTTTTCCACGGTGGTGCAGATCGTATTCTGTTACGCCAGCGGTCAGAAGCTGCCCAGAGGCTGTTACGTGCTCTATTGGTTCCTGCTGACGATCATGATCTGCGGTATCCGGTTCGGATACAGGATCCTGCGGATACTGAACAAGAAGCGCACGGCCCTGGTGGGAAAAAATCAGGGAACGAACACCATGGTCATCGGGGCAGGAGCCGCCGGCAATATGATCCTCAAGGAAATTGAGAGCAGCCAGTATCTCAATATCCAGGTGAAATGCATTATCGACGATCAGCCCGGATGCCACGGCAAGCTGCTGCGGGGAGTCCCCATCATAGGCGGGCGTGACAAAATTCTGGATGCGGTCAGAGAGTACGGGATCGATGAGATCATTTTTGCCATACCCTCCGCGGGCGTCCAGACAAGAAAAGAAATTTTGGACATCTGTAAGGAGACCGGATGTAAGCTCCGCACCCTTCCCGGCATGTATCAGCTGATCAACGGGGATGTGTCCGTATCCAAGCTGAAGGAAGTGGATATCGAGGATCTGCTGGGAAGAGAGCCTATCAGCATAAATACGGAGGAGGTGCTGGGCTATGTCAGCGGGAAGGTAGTGCTTGTCACCGGCGGAGGCGGCTCCATCGGCAGTGAGCTTTGCAGACAGATCGCCGCCCATCATCCCAAGCAGCTGGTCATTGTGGATATTTATGAGAACAATGCCTATGAGATACAGCAGGAGCTGTTGAGAAAATTTCCGGAGCTGAATCAGGAGGTGCTGATCGCCTCGGTGAGGAATACGAACCGGATGAATCAGATCTTTGCCACGTACCGCCCCGATATCGTGTATCATGCGGCGGCCCACAAGCATGTGCCTCTTATGGAGGCCAGCCCCAACGAAGCGATCAAGAACAATGTATTCGGCACATATAAGACTGCACAGGCGGCGGACAGGTACGGCGTGGATAAGTTCGTGCTGATTTCTACTGACAAGGCGGTAAATCCCACCAATATCATGGGAGCCTCCAAACGGATCTGCGAGATGATCATTCAGATGATGAATCACAGATCCAGGACAAATTTTGTGGCGGTGCGATTCGGGAATGTGCTGGGGAGCAATGGCAGCGTGATACCTCTGTTCAAGCAGCAGATCGCCGAGGGCGGTCCGGTGACGGTCACTCACCCGGATATCATCCGCTACTTTATGACGATCCCTGAGGCAGTCTCTCTGGTGCTGCAGGCCGGCGCGTACGCCAAGGGCGGCGAGATCTTTGTGCTGGATATGGGAGAGCCTGTGAAAATACTTGACCTGGCGGTCAATCTGATCAAGCTTTCGGGCTACCGGCCGGGAGAGGACATTGAGATCCGGTTCACGGGCCTTAGGCCCGGCGAAAAAATGTATGAGGAATTGCTCATGGATGAGGAGGGCCTGAAAAAGACAGGAAATAAGATGATCTTTATCGGCAGGCCGATCGAATTTGACGAGGAGGAGTTTGAAGAGCAGCTTAAGAGTCTGGCTGAGATCGTCAAGGAGGAGTCGTCAGATGTCCGTAAGAGCGTGCAGGAGATCATAGGGACCTACCGCTATGAATAGTTCATGAAAAATAAAAAAATAATCCGTGAAGATGCATTATTATTCTATATCTAAAATACCGCCCCGCAATAGCTAAAATGAATTACAATATATTTTAGCGTTTGTGAAAAACACAAAAGAGAGGTGCGGGCATGGAAGTAGGACAGATGATCGCGATGTTGCGGAGAGAAAGGAATCTGGGGCAAAAAGAGCTGGCTGCAGAAGTCAATCTGTCCGTCAGCACCATATCCAATTATGAGAACGGCATTCATTACCCGGATTACAGCACACTCTTGAAAATAGCAAATTATTTTGAAGTGACCACCGACTATCTCTTGGGCCACACGAATTACCGCTACGATCCGCGAAAGCTGAAGGAGTCCGTGACGGAGAGGTATCAGCTGATGGACTATGTGGATACTATTTTGGATCTGAATGTCAAATACCGGGAAAACCTCATGATATATGCGCTGTTCCTGAAATCTCTGCAGGCGGAGGATAATGAGTGAATCGGAATGAACCGGCGGAAGGTGGGAGAGACTCTTGAAAGGGTCTCTTTTTGTTTTGGTTGTGCTGGCCGAAGATAAGTGGTAAAATACTATATTAGTATGGGTCGTATACGCGAGGCTGCGAAGATATGTATAATGTGTTGAAAAAACTGATAGACAGAATACTGGCATTGATAGGTCTTGTGATTCTCTCGCCTGTCTTTCTTGTGCTGATCGCGGCCATTAAGCTGGATTCCGAAGGCCCGGTATTGTTCCGGCAGAAAAGAGTAGGCATACACAAGACCCATTTTGACATTTTGAAATTTCGGACCATGCGGATCGACACGCCCAAGGATACGCCGACACATCTGCTGGCAGATCCTGAGCGGTACATTACCGGGGTGGGCGGCTTTCTGCGCAGGACCAGTCTGGACGAGCTGCCGCAGATCATTAACATATTGAAGGGAGATATGGCCATTGTGGGGCCGAGGCCCGCATTGTGGAACCAGTACGATCTGATCGCCGAGAGGGACAGGTACGGCGCCAATGATGTCCTGCCCGGTCTTACGGGCTGGGCTCAGGTCAACGGGAGAGACGAGCTGCCCATTGAGGTAAAGGCAAGACTCGACGGGGAGTATGTGGCCGGGCGGGGCCTGCGGATGGATCTGAAATGTATTTTTCGGACGTTTGCCTCCGTGGCAAAACAGGAGGGCGTGGTGGAAGGCGGCACGGGTGCGCTGGAGAAAGAGCGGCAGGATCCCGGAGGATCGAAGGAACGATGAAGAGAGTCATGATTGCCGGGGCGGGGAGCTATATCGGGACCGCCTTTGAAAACTGGATCAGGGACAATTCTCATTCCATTGTCACCGACACGCAGGATATGAGGTCAGATTCCTGGAGAGAGCGGGATTTCAGTCAGTACGACGCGGTATTTCACGTGGCGGGGATCGCTCACGCAGACGTGGGAAAGGTGTCGGAGGAACAGAAGGCCCTGTACTATAAGGTCAATGCGGACCTGGCGGTGGAGTGTGCCCGGAAAGCCAAAGAGGAGGGCGTCGGCCAGTTCCTGTTCATGAGCAGTATGATCGTGTACGGGGATGCCGCGGGAATCGGCAGAAGGTATGTGATCACAGAGGACACGCCTCTGGCGCCTGCGGGATTTTACGGAGACAGCAAGGTGAAGGCGGAGGAGGGCCTGCGGAGACTGGCGGACGAAAGCTTTAAGGTCGTCATCCTGAGACCGCCTATGATCTACGGAAAGGGATGCAGGGGAAATTATCCGCTGTTGGCCCGGATGGCAGTCAGGCTTCCCCTGTTTCCCGACGTGCCAAACCAAAGAAGTATGCTGTACGTGGGAAATCTCTGTAAATTTGTGAGCCTGATGATAGAGAACGAAGAAGACGGGGTGTTCTTTCCCCAGAACGAAGAGTACGTGCGGACCGGCGCCATGGTGCAGAGGATCGCCGAAAGCCACGGCAGGCAGATCCGTCTGACCCGCCTGTTCAATCCCGTGCTGGCGCTTCTTGGCAGAGGGAAGGGGCGGCTGGGCGGCTTGGTCAACAAAGCCTTCGGGAACATGGTATACGATACGGCGCTGAGCCGGTATCGGGAAAATTATTGTGTATATGGGCTGGAGGAGTCCATATGCCTTACGGAGCAGGAATGAAACCATTAGTCACGATCACCACGGTCACGTTCAACAGCGAGAAGACACTGGAGCAGACCATTCAGTCGGTGCTGCATCAGACATATCCCCATATAGAATATATTATTGTGGACGGCCTGTCCACCGACAGGACGCTGCAGATCGCCCGTAGCTATATCGATGCCTTCCGGGAGCGGGGATTTTCCTATCAGATTGTCTCCGAGCGTGACAACGGAATGTACGATGCCATTAATAAGGGCATTTCCATGGCCCACGGAGAGATCATCGGAAACATCAATTCGGATGACTGGTACGAGCCGGATGCGGTGGAGAAAACGGTGCGGTTCTTCGGGGAGACAGGCTGCGATCTCATGTACGCCGATCTCAGAATGATCCGGCGGGACGGGACAAGCTTTATCAAACATTCCCGCGAAAGCCGCCTTGCCACCTCCAGAGGATGGAACCATCCCACACAGTTCGCCAGAAAAAGTCTTTACGACAGGGAAAAATATAAATGTGAAAGTCTGCACGATGATTTCGACCTGCTGCTGCGGATCAGGAAAAAGGGCTACAGAACGGCGATACTGCACGAGGTGACCGCCAATTTCCGGATGGACGGCATGAGCCATGACCGAAGCCTGAAACGCGCTTTGGAGCGGGGGCGGGCCAGATACCGGATCTACAGGAACAACGGATACAGCAGACTGTATTGGTTCGAGTGTGTCATGATAGAGGCGGCCAAGCTCTTCCTGTAACAGGCGGCCAAGCTCTTCCTGTAAATCTGATTTGCGTTTCCCGGCGCAATATGCTATCATGTAGGCATGTGGGTTGAATCCGCATGTACGAAAGCGAGGATGTTATGCTGAACAATAAATCGATTCTGATCACCGGCGGCACAGGCAGCTTTGGAAAGGCCTTTACAAAATACGTTCTGGAAAATTACGATCCGAAGAAAATCATCATCTATTCCAGGGATGAGTTCAAGCAGTTCATCATGCAGAACGAATTTCGGGAATATGCCGAAAAGCTCCGGTTCTTTATCGGAGATGTCCGCGACAGGGAAAGACTGGTCCGCGCGTTTGAAGGAGTGGATTACGTGGTCCATGCGGCGGCCCTGAAGCAGGTCCCCGCCTGTGAGTATAATCCCGCGGAGGCGATCAAGACAAATATTCACGGCGCCCAGAATGTGATCGATGCCGCTCTGGACACCTCGGTGAAAAAGGTGGTGGCACTGTCCACCGACAAGGCGGTGAATCCCATCAATCTTTACGGAGGTACGAAGCTGGTCTCGGACAAGCTGTTCATTGCCGCCAACGCATATGCGGGAAACAAGGACATCTGTTTTTCAATCGTGCGCTACGGCAATGTGGCCGGAAGCCGCGGCTCCGTCATTCCCAAATTCCATGATATGATTCGGCACGGCTGCACGGAACTCACCGTGACCGACTATCGCATGACCCGCTTCTGGATCAGCCTCCGGCAGGGAGTGGAGCTGGTGATCAAGGCGCTGGAGGAATCCACCGGAGGCGAGACCTTTATCTCGAAGATCCCTTCCTTTAAGATCACGGATCTGGCCGAGGCCATGCTGCCCGGCTGCAGGACGAAAGAGATCGGTATTTATCCCGGCGAAAAGCTGCACGAGATCATGATCACCGTGGAGGACTCGGCGACCACCTACGAATACGACAGGCATTATATCGTATATCCTCAGGTCAAATGGAATAGCAGGCAAAAGATCGACGAATCCGGGAAGAAGGTGCCAGAAGGCTTCTCCTACAGTTCGGGCAACAATACGGAATGGCTGAGCGTGGAGAGGATCAGAGAGCTGCTGGAGACGGTGGATCTGGAAAAATAAGAGAACTGGAAAAATAAGAGCACAGAGAAAGAGCCTGTCCGAAGGCCAGATGCCGTCGGGCGGGCTCTTGATTTTTTCCTCCGCTTACAGGTCGCAGACGTAGATCCAGTCGCCGATCCATACCATTATGGTATAGTCGTACAGACGCTTGTACAGCTTGTTGTTCTCCACCTTGAAGCGCCATTGGATGTCGTTCTTCTGCGGGGTGGCGACGGTGCCGGGAGACTGGGCCGCCTGAACGGGCAGGGAGGCCGAGGGGCAGAAAAGGATGGCCAGAGAGAAGAAGAGGACTCCCCCCCAGGCCGCGATTTTGCGCGTAATACGTGTTCTTTTCACAGTGATTCCTCCTTTTTCATTGGTTCTGTATGGGAACAGTGGGATAGTACTCCAAAGAGTCCACGGTTTCTAACAGCTTATTGCCGCAGTAAATGTCGTATGTACCGTCCTCGTTTTCCACAGCGTAAAAGTCGGCGGGTACACTGTAAGTGCCCTCTGTGTCCACACCGTTCATATGGTGATTTTCAAAGGTGACGAGGTAAGAGCCCGCGTAAATGGCCGTTACAACGAAAAACAGCAGGAAAGTCAGGAACGCATTGGATTTCTCTTTGCCGGCGTACAGCATTTCGAACCGCCGGGATAACGCGCCCTCGTTGTCCGGGGAGAGGGAGAGCACCATGTCACCGGGCAGCTTATGATCTGCCGCGGTCAGGGAACTCTCCGCCACGTGCAGCAGCGTGTGCAGATAGGCGTAGGACGCTTCCCTGTCGCCGCCGGTCAGAGAGTCGTCCACCCGCAGCTCCAGCAGCAGATCTATCTGTTCCTTTAACAGCTTGCATGCGGGATTCCACCAATATACAATGGACATCAGCCTGACAACGAATTTGATCGCCAGGTCACGGTGATAATAATGGGACACTTCATGAGACAGGGTGTAATACAGGTTGTCACCGGTCAGCGTCATTGCCTTCGGGAGCAGGATCACAGGATGAAGGACGCCTGCCACGCAGGGCACCGAAAGATCGTCTATTTTTAAGATGCGGAACCGGTTCCTGCGCCTGCCGCAGATGCGTGCAAGCAATTCCGCATACGGCTCCCGGCTCGTGACATCGTCGCCGTGCTGATTGATATAACGCCGGAAGGATATGTTTTCTTGAATGAATTTCCGCAAGAGGATCGCGATGCCCAAAAGCCAGACACATTCCACCAAGGTCCACATGGAAATCCCAAAGCCGTGGATCACCAGGAACGGATGGCGGAAATAGGACAAGGGCACCGACAGAAAAGCAGGGAGATAAATGTTGGTAGAGATTCCCAGCTCGAACGGAAATACAAAACGTACCAAGGTCAAGAGCAGGAATGCGATCAGCACTTTATAGCCGACGGACAGCAAAAGTCCTTTCCGGCGAAAGCAGAGAGCGATCAGAACGATGATCAGGTTGCTCGCCAGGACAGCCATAAGCACTGCCGCGAAAGAATAGTTTAACATGGCTTCACAGCTTTCTCTTTCGTGGGCTTTACATCAGAGCTTTTTCTCGTAATCGGCCAGGATCTTCTTCAGCTTGGAGATCTCGGACTTCATCTGTTCGGGCCCCTGCTCGATGCCAAGGATGGCTGCGCACAGGTCCGACTTGGAGATCACGTTCTTAAAATTCGCATAGTCGCCTGCAAAATTTTTCATGATCACATCTCTGGAGGCGGCAGTGGGGCGATAAGTCCTGCTCAGCACCTTGCCGCTGTGGGTAACGCCGGCCACCTCTACCAGATCGTCCTTCAGCAGCTTGCGCAGAACCGCTATCACGGTGCTCTGAGTCAGTCCTCTCTGTTCGTTGACAATGTCGGTGGAAGTCATCGGCTCATCTGTTTTCCAAAGAATATTTAATACATCAAGTTCTCTTGGGTTTAATTGTGACATGTTTTTTACCTCCTGATTTTACTGAAATTATAGGCTAAATCGGAACGTAAGTCAATAGAAAACTCTTGACAGCATACAGCAAATTAAATACTATGATTTGAAAATGCAACAATCGAGCGAAGCTGTGCGGATAAGGAGGATGTCATGGGTCTGCTGTCACATGTATTGGCGAGAGCGAAAGGTCACCGGGAGCTGGCAGCCGAGGTAAAAAGCTTTCGCCGTATCCATAAAGCCCTCGTGGGCGTGGAGATCAGACTGGAGCCGGGGATCCAGGGCCCGGAGGTAGTGGATTTGCTGTTGGACGTGAAGGAGGAAGCCGATAAGCGCAGGCGTTATTTCATGATGGACAGGATCGTCGAGCACACGCATCCCGGCGAATGCGGAAGCAGCATCACCGACCTGGTGGAGAGGATCTCGGAGGCGCTGTTCATCCTGCGGCGTGAGGACCGGGACGGAAGGGTCATGCTGATACCGAGCAGATGTACCGGTCTGAAGGAGCTGATCGGAGAGGTCCGCTCGCAAAGGGAGCTGTATGAGAAAAGTGTGGAAAAGCTGAAGGAGCTAAAAGAAAATCGAATCATAATTGCATTGTAACCTTTGCCATTTCCTGTTAAACTATAGAAGTGGATATCCGACGATATCTTCAGGCGGAATATCTGCCTGCAAATGAGAATTACGGAGGGCTGGGAAAATGGAAAAATTGGCCATATTCGGGGGGACTCCGGTGCGGGAGCGACCGATTTCCTACGGAAGGCAATGGATCGAGCAGGACGACATAGACGCGGTAGCGGAGGCCCTGCGGGGGGACATGATCACCTGCGGCCCCCGGATAGAGGCTCTGGAACAGAGTCTGTCACAGATCACGGGGGCAAAATATGCGGTGGCGGTTGCAAACGGTACTGCTGCCCTGCATTTGGCCGCCCTGGCCGCAGGCTTCGGGGAGGGAGACGAGGTGATCGTCAGCTCCATCACTTTTGCGGCATCTGCCAACTGTGTGCTGTACTGCGGCGCACGCCCCGTTTTTGCCGACATTGACCCGCAGACCTACAATATCGACCCGGAATCGGTGGAGAGGCTTATCACGCCGCGCACAAAGGGCATCGTGGCGGTAGATTTCACCGGACAGGCCGTCGCCCACGATGCGCTTGACAGAATATGTAAGGAAAACGGTCTGGTGCTGATCGAGGATGCGGCGCACGCCATCGGCACCAAATATAACGGGCAGCCGGTGGGCAGCATTGCGGATATGACCTGCTTCAGCTTTCATCCCGTGAAGACGGTCACCAGCGGCGAGGGCGGCGCTGTCACCACGGACGACGAGCAGCTTTACCGCAAGCTGATGCGTCTGCGGGCCCACGGCATCACCCGGAACCGGTCGGAGATGGCCCATCCAACGGATGCGCCGTGGTATAATGAGCAGATCGACCTGGGCTTTAATTACCGAATGACGGACATCCAGGCGGCTCTGCTCATGAGTCAGCTGCGCAAGCTGCCAAGATTTTCTGCCCGCAGAAAGGAGATCGTCCGAAGGTATGACGAAGCGTTTGCGGATATGCCGGAGATCGTCGTGCAGCGGGAGATCCCTGAATCCGATACCACCAGACATTTGTATATTCTCCGGTTGAATCCGGACAGGCTCACATGTGACAGACGACAGTTCTTTGATGCGCTCTGCGCGGAAAATGTGCGTCCCCAGGTTCACTATCTGCCTGTGTATCTGCACTCCTATTACGAGAGGCTCGGATATCCCCAGGGACTTTGCCCCCATGCGGAGGCTTATTATCAGTGGTCCATGAGCATCCCGCTCTATCCCGCCATGACGGACCGGGATGTGGAAGATACCGTGCGGGCCGTGAAAAAGGTGGCGGCATATTACCGGAAATCGGTGTGACGGCAAATTCCTCTGTGAGGGGAATTATTTGACAGAAAGGAGAGCCTGCCAGCCAGCAGCGAAATGCCTCTGGCACAGTAAGGCATCAGCAGGAGACTGTACAGGAGGACATACCTGGAACTGGCTTCCCAGAAGATGTGGAACAGAAAGCCGCCAATCGCACCGATCAGTCCCAGGGCTTCCGGCAGGCCGTTCCGATAGGGCTTCCTGAGTGAAGCAATGCAGAAAACAAGTACGCCAAAATACAGTATATTCTGATAGATATTGGCGAAGCCGATGAAAAAACGGCTGTATTCCCCCTCGTAGAGTGAGACGAGGAACGGGCTCCTGGCACCGAAGGTATTCAGAGTGACCTGCCTGCAGGTATAAGTACCGTCCGCCCACTGGGACAGGTGCTTGCGGATATAAAAGTCCGCTGTATAACCGGGGTGTGCCCGAAAATATTCCAACCGCTCCCGGATAGCTTTTTGGCTTATTTCAACGGTCTTGGCCGTATCCAGACCGCTGTCGTGATAGGTGTTGAAGTTGAAGCCGTTGTACCAGCCGTTGGCACATGGGGCTTCCTGCATTCCCATTGCCAGATAGGATATGGCGGGGACACCGGAGCTTAAGCGGTTGTCGGCGCGCAGCTCATAGCTTTTCTTTACCAGAGGGAGGACCGAAAGGCTGCACAGGGCGCAGAGCAGCCCGTAGACCAAAAGAGCCTTGCGTCTTTGCCAAAGCCACTGCAAGGTGGTCACGATCAATACCGCGATGATAACGATCAGGTTATTTTTGCGCAGCATGACGCCCAGGGTCAGAAATAACAGGGACGCAAGGGCGTCCCCAATGCACCTTTTTCGAGTGGAGGGCCTTTGGCAGAGCAGTCTGAGCAGAAAACAGAGCCCGGCGCAGACGGCGGCAAAGGAGGGAATTTCTCCGTAGACATAGGAGGTATACATCAGGAAGGGAAGGTTCGCCCCGGCCATCAGCAGATAGAAAAATTCCGCCCGACGGTCCGCCCATAGGATCCTTGTGATCCCTCTCAGAGAGAGGACTGTAGAGCAGGCCAGGAGCACATAGATGCACTTGATAAAGTGATAGGGGGCGAGATTGACGGGCAGGAGCCGGTAGATCCGGATCAAGATTTCAAAAAATGCCGTAAGTCCCACCTGATGGGGATAATAGGACAGGTAAGAATCCGTGGGATGGATGGCGAGGTATTGTCCAGACGCCAGTTCCTCCGCCATGCTGTATACCGTCATGGAATCGGCGGCGGGGGCAGATCTGCCGAACAGAATGAGCAGCCCGCCAAAGGCAAGACACCACAAAAGAACTATGACGGTGAGAAGATCGCATGGATCGGGAAATTTTTCGGTGCGGAGGCGCGCCCTGTACGCAATGCCGGATAACGTAACCATGAAACCGAGAGAAAGAGCGATCCACAGCAGATTCCACAGGGGATTGTCCCAGCGCGTTTCCACCGCCATGGTATTCATATCCGAGCAGTAGCAGGTGAACAGAAATCCGCCCAGAAAAAGCAGTCCGACCAGAAGCAGAAAAAATATCTGCACAAAGCTGCAGGAAAAGGTATATAGTTTTTGCGTGAAGGTTTTCATGAGCGCACTCCTCATTTGATCTGCAATCAGTATAGCATAATTTATTTCACAAAACCAGTGGCTGATATTTGTCAGGCGTGGTAAAATATAAATAATACGGAGAAAGGGACCGGCGTTATGGATAGGATAGCAGTACTGATTCCCTGTTATAACGAGGAACAGACGATAGCCAAGGTGGTGCGGGATGCCAGGAATGCGCTTCCGGAGGCCGTTGTCTATGTATATGACAACAACTCTACTGACCGCACGGCGGAGCTGGCCGCGGAGGCGGGAGCGGTCGTGCGTCATGAATACAGGCAGGGCAAGGGGAATGTGATCCGCAGAATGTTCCGGGAAATCGATGCGGAATGTTATCTGATGCTGGACGGCGATGACACTTATCCGTTGGACTGCGCCCGGAAACTGGTGGACAAGGTCCTGGAGCACAATGCGGACATGGTGGTGGGAGACCGGCTGTCCTCCACGTATTTTACGGAAAATAAGCGTCCGTTCCACAATTTTGGAAACAGTCTGATGCGTTCGGGGATCAATCGGCTGTTCCGATCCGACATCAAGGACATTATGACCGGATACCGGGCATTCAGCTACGAATTTGTCAAAACTTTTCCCGTTTTTTCCGAGGGATTTGAGATAGAGACGGAGATGACGATCCACGCCGTAAATTATAATATGCAGGTAGAGAACGTGGTGGTAGAGTACCGCGACCGGCCGGCGGGAAGCAAGTCAAAGCTGAATACCTACAGCGACGGGCTGCGCGTGATCCGGAAGATGTTCCAGCTTTACAAAAATTACAGACCGCTGAGATTCTTTGGCGCGCTGTGCCTGATACTGGTGCTGGCGGCCTTTGTGCTCATGCTTCCGGTTATGACCGCCTATCTGGAAACGGGCCTGGTGCCCCGCTTTCCCACGCTGATCGTCTGCGGCTTTATGGCGCTGGCGGGGATCCTTTCCCTGTTCGCCGGCATGATCCTGGAGGTGATAGCGGCCAAGAGCAGGCGCGATTTTGAATATCGGCTCAACAGGGTCAGCGCAGAGAAAAGAAAAAAATAGAAAGGCTGGTTGCCACATGGATTCATACAGGGATACAGCGGCAGGGATCTATCTGCGGCCCATGACATATGACGACACGGATCTGATCGTGACCTGGCGGAACAGCAGCGCTGTGCGTCAAAATTTTATTTATCGGGACCCTTTCACCCCGGAAGGGCACAAAGAATGGATTAGGAGCATGATAGAGACCGGGAAGGCGGTGCAGATGATCATCTGTGAAATTGCCGGGGACAGGCCGGTGGGCTCTGTCTATATCCGTGATATCGACAGGCGGCACAACAAGGCGGAATATGGCATTTTTATCGGCGAGGCATCCGCCAGAGGCCGGGGTCTGGGAACGGCGGCCGCCGGGCTGATGCTGCGGTACTGTTTCGGGGAGGAAAAGCTGAACCGGGTCTATCTGAGGGCCCTTGCCTCCAATGAGCAGGCTATCCGGAGCTATGAAAAGGCGGGTTTTGTGCGGGAAGGCGTCCTTCGCAAAGACGTGTGCATAGACGGAGAGTACCGGGATATCGTGTGGATGGCCGCCCTGAATCCGAACGTGTAGAAAAAGATAAGAATAGAAGGAAAACAATATGAAAAAGATCAGTTTTGTAATCCCCTGTTACCGATCGGAAAGGACTCTTTCCCATGTAGTAGCCGAGATCGAAGAAAAAATGAAGACACTTTCACAGTACGAGTACGATATTTTTCTGGTAAATGACTGCTCTCCGGATGGGACCATTGAGGTGATACGCAGGCTGTGCAGGGAGCATGAGAACGTAAAGGGAATTGATTTCGCCAGAAACTTCGGCCAGCATTCCGCGCTGATGGCGGGGCTGCGGCACTCGGACGGAGACTATGTGGTCTGCCTGGACGATGACGGGCAGACTCCCGCCGACCAGGTGGACAGGCTGATCGGAAAGCTGGAGGAAGGGTATGATGCCGTGTATGCGAAATATGAGCATAAGCATCATTCCTGCTTTCGCAATTTCGGAAGCAGGGTCAACGAGCTCATGGCCCGCATCATGCTGGGAAAGCCGAAGACGCTCTATGTCTCCAGCTATTTTGCCGTCAAAAGATTTGTGGTGGAGGATATGGTGCGCTATGAGAACTCCTACCCCTATGTCATTGGTCTGGTACTGCGCTCCACCGGGAATGTGGCCAATGTCTCCGTGGATCACAGGGAGCGGGAGGAAGGCACTTCGGGATATACTCTGAAAAAGCTGCTGGGGTTGTGGTTCAACGGCTTTACCGCCTTCTCCGTAAAACCGCTGCGGATCGCCACCGCCATCGGAGCGGCCAGCGCGGCAGCAGGGTTTATCTATGGGATCTATACGATCGTAAAGCGCCTGCTCAATCCCAATGTACCTATGGGCTTCAGCTCGACCATGGCGGCGATCGTGTTCTTTGGCGGAATGGTCATGCTGATGCTGGGACTGATCGGAGAATACATTGGCAGGATCTATATCTGTCTCAATAATTCGCCCCAGTATGTGATACGCGAAAAGATAAACTTGTAGCTGGCGGGAAGGTTCCTATGGAAAAATTTGTGGCCTGGTGGAAATGTGACAAAAGGTATGTGACTCTCATAAAGTCAGTTCTGCTGGCAGTGCTGCCTCTGCTGTGCTGCGTGGTATACTGCGCGGCCCAGGGCAGATCTGTGGGGCAGGTCTACCTGCCCGCCTCAGAGTGGAACGATGAGCTGTTCTACTACAAGCAGGTGGAGGCTATTGTGAACTGCGGTTATCCGCTGGGGTATTTCGGATTTAACGAAAGCGCAGCATTGAAGCTGTCCTTTGCGGCATGGAGTCCGGTGCTGGTGTTCCCATGGGTCCTGTGGGGACTTCTTTTTGGCTGGAATCTGCTGTCTCCCGTTATCTGTAATATCTTCCTGATGTGCCTGAGCTGCTTCGGATTTGTCTGGCTGGTGAAGATGACCTGGAAACAGCTGGGCGTTCTGGCGATGCTGTTCTGTCTTTACACCCCCTTCGTGAGATATATGCTTTCCGGTATGCCGGAGATCATCTGCTTCAGTATGCTGATCCTTTTTTACGGTCTGGCCATAAATTATCTGGACCGGGAAAAGGTATGGAAGCTGGTGCTCCTGTTCCTCATGTCCGGAGTCATGACCCTGATGAGACCGTACATGCTGCTGTTTCTGCTGCTCCCCTCGTATCTGTGGATCCGGAGGAGCCGATGGAAGGGATTTCTGGGATCCGCACTGGTGATCGGTGCGACAGGCGCGCTGTATATAGGCATCAAACATTATCTGGGCGCCGAGTATTTTGCGCCGCTGTTCTTTACGGATTGGGCGGCCGCTTATTTTGAACGCGGACTGTTCGGCGGTCTTCGTTATACGCTGGGCAAGCTGTACTATATGGGCACGGATTTTTTGAGGCACATCGTACAGGGATTTCGTACCGGCCTGGCATCGGGGGCATATTTTGCGGGATATTCGGTGATGCTGTGCGTGCTGGTCTGTCAGAGCCTCAGGGACTGCTCTGCCCTGCGCCGGCAGCGCGGGGAGGAGAAGCGACGGGAGGCCGCGGGAAGCCATCTGATCATAGAGGCGCATCTGGCCTTCAGCTTTGTATCCATGCTGTTGGCGCTGCTCCTGATGTACAAGCTCACGGAGGGCAGCAAGCATCTGCTGACCTTTATGGCGGCGGGTATTTTTGTGATTTCTCTGATGGAGACACGGTTTTATAAGAAAGCCGCGATCCTGGGGCTGACATTTTTCTTTTTCTATTCCTACAAGGCTGTGGATCCCAATGACTATCAGGTGCCTTTCGTGACGGAACAGAGGCGGGATGCCGTGGAGGAGTGGAGAGAAAAATTTGCGGAGGAGCTTCAACTTGAGAAGGAGAACGCTCCCAGCTTTGACAATGTGGTCATATGGGTCTTTCAGGATGTCAATGCCCAGGGAACCGTCAATGTGGACTGGCAGCTGTTGTACGGTCTGCCGGAGGGCTTTGGCATCAGCTGCTGTATGCCGGATTATGTGTCGGAGAATCTGGATTCTCTCAAGAGCCGGTATCTGATCAGCCTTTCCGGCGGGCAGATCGACGCTTCCTGCCGGGAGGCGGGATACCGGGAGATATGGCGAGATGGGACCACGGTGCTCTATCAGAGATACTGACCGCAGCTTAAATTCTGATGATTTCCTTAAATTTTTTTTAAAGATTGCAGTAAATTTTACCGAAAAAGCAATTTGTGGTAAAATGTTGGTGTCAGTCTCTGATTCCATGTGCGCCCCGGCGCACCGGAAATACGGTAAAGCGGCAGGGCGTCCGCAGACGATGACCTGCAGGGAAAGAAATTATGGGAAAAAGAAGGAAAGATCCCCAAAGACCGCGCATTTATGTGTGTCACACTTACTATCATGTATATGTCACCTTTTTAAAGGAGCTCAGCCTTCCGAAGGAACAACAGGGCCGGGCGGAGCTTGTGCTGTCTACGATGTCCACGAATTTTGAAAATCTGGCCGACAGAGTGGAGAGTACCGGACTGTTTCAAAAAGTATATATGTTTGACGAGAAGCGGGAAGATTTTTTCCCGGAGCTTGCCAAGTGGAGAAAAGGAACCGGAAATTTTCTGGGCAATCTGTATTACAGGATGCGTTTTACAAAGCGCTACGCCGAGCTGGAAGCGCCTTTTCTGCCGGTCGACTTTCGGGAATACGGGAATGTTTACGTATACTGCGACTCTGACCCCATCGGCTATTATCTGAATCAGAACAGGATCTATTATCATGCCCTGGAAGACGGCTTGAACTGTCTGAAGAATTTTGATGCGGCAAGGTATGACAACCGCGGGCATTTTCGGTTAAAAGCTTTTTTGTCCAAGCGGCTGAATCTGATTTTTGTGCAGAACGGATACGGGAAATACTGTATCGATATGGAGGTCAATGACATTGCCTCCATAGAGCGCCCGTGCCCTTATTACGTGGAATGTCCCAGACAGGCTCTGGTGGACAGGCTGGACGGGCGGGATAAAGATTTGATCCTGCGGGCTTTTGTCAGGGATAAGGAGACCTTGGAGCGGCAGCTTGAGGAGAGCAGTCTGGTGGGAGATAAGATTCTGATCCTGACGGACCCTCTGTGTACTCTGGACGTGAGGGAAAAGATCTTCCGGGACATCATCAGGATGTACGAGCCGGAGGGAACGATCTTCCTGAAGCCCCATCCCAGAGACGATCTGGATTACCGAAAGCTTTTTCCCGAATATCCGCAGTTCGACGCCACGGTCCCCATGGAAATGCTGGGATTTTTTCCGGGAGTGCACTTTCGGAAGGTGGTCGGTGTGTTCACGGAAATGAAGGGGATCACCTTTGCCGACGAGGTAGTGCGGCTGGGGCCGGACTTTATGGACCGATATGAAGATCCCGATATCCACCGGCAGAATGAGCAGATTTAGGGGGAGGGCGATGAAAAGGACATATCGATATACTGCGGCCGTGTTTCTTGCTGTGATAGCCGTAGGCGCCGTCTACTGGAAAGCGGGCATATTTTTTGAGACGAATGACGACAGGATCATTTCCGAAGCATTATCGGGAGCAATCACCGGAACGCCGAGTGCCTATGTGCAGGTGGTAAGCTGCCTGCTCTCCGCGCCGCTCGCCCTGTTGTACCGTCTGGCCGGCGGAATTCCGTGGTATGGTCTGTGTCTGATCTTTTTCCATGTCATTTCTTACAGCGCTGTTTTTTCGGCGGTCCTGTCCCGCTGTACGAAAAGGTCACAGATACTTCCGGGCGTGGGGCTGTGCCTTTTTCTCTTTGCAGTCAATCTTTATTCGGTGGGACTGATCCAGTGGACTTCGACGGCGGCGCTGCTGGCCATCGCCGGATATGCCGGTCTGATAATAAATGAGGACGGCGAATCGGTGGCGGTCTTTGCGGCTCTGGAGCTGTTTGGCTTTCTCCTGCGGGACGAGGCAATGCTGATGATCCAGCCGCTGGGGGCCGCCGTGCTGTTCGGCTTTTTCCTTGGCCGGAGAGGCTGGCGTGAGAAGAGCCAGTGCAGGCTGCTCCTGAAATGGGCGCTGGTCATTGCAGGCATCCTTGCGATCGGGACGGTGAGCCGCGGGATCGTCTATCATTCCGAGGAATGGAAGAGGGCCGACGCATATTATGACGCCAGAGTATCCTTGATGGACTACTATGGATTCCCGCCTTATGAAGAGGTCCGGAGTATTCTTGACAGGCATCAGGTCACGGAGACGGAGTATGAAGGATTTGCCAACTGGATCATGCTGGGTTCCAATATTGACGCAGACTGTGTGGAAGAGCTGGCAGAATACGCGAAGGACACCCGCTCCCCGGCCTGGGATCCGGCAGGGCTTTTGCGGAGCCTGGCGGAAAAGCTGATCGAGCCCTCTCTGATCTGCAACCGGCTCACGGGATTGCTGTGGGCGTGTGCCCTGCTCTGGATGGTTCTTGCGAGAAGAAGAGATATGCTCCTGCCGACGCTGGGACTGGGGGCGGCGCGAACGGCAGTTTGGTGCTATCTCCTTTACAGGGGCAGGACGCCCATTCGGGTGGCGCTGCCGCTCTTCTTTGCGGAGATCGTGTTCTTGCTGGCAATATTGTTCAAGGATCACGGGCAGGAGACTATAGAGCCTCGTTGGCGCAAATTTGCCGCCCTGTGCCTCTGTGCCGCCGTCGCTTATTTCGGATGCCGGACCGGTCTGAACCAATACCGGTATGTCAAAGCGGTCAATGACACACAGGCGTTATATATACAGGGCTATAGGGAGATCAGAGAGTATTGCAGACAGCATTCCGCCGATAGGTATGTACTGGACACATATTCCTTTAATTCTTACAAGGGGAGCGCCTTGGAGACGGGCATTTATCGGCCGGGAAACGGAATCTATTCGGGGGTCTGGATCGGCCAGTCGCCTGCGTTCCGGGAATATGAGAGAAATTATCTCGGCGATGGCGGGAAAGATTTTTATGTGATCACATATGATGACGGGCAGCCGGAGGATGTGCAGAGGGAAAATATTACGGTGCGTTATTTTACTGAAAAGACAGGTATGTCGCCGTATTTGAGCGATTCCGTGACCGTGTCCCACGGAGCGGCTTATCTGGTATGGCATTTTGAAGGGACGGAGGACATTCTGTGATACGAATATTTAAAAAAATTCGCATACTCCTGGACAGGAGACAAAAGAGAATCATGGCAGGACTGGTGGTGCTGATGGTGATTGGTGCTTTTCTGCAGACTGCGGGCGTCGGCATGCTGGTACAGGTGGTGAATGTGGTCATCGATCCGGATGCCCTGAACAACAGCCGTGCGGTGGCCTGGCTCTATGGCCTGCTGGGGAGTGACAGCTACGAAAGCTTTTCCGTCACGGTAATGGTACTTCTGATCGCTGTATTTATTGTAAAGAATCTGTTCCTGTATTTTCAGCAGAAACTGACCTTTGCCTTTGTGTACAGAAATCAGTTCCGCACATCCGAGCGCATGATGCGCAATTATCTGCGCCGGGGATATGAGTTTTATCTCAATGCGGACACTGCGGTGGTACAGCGCAGTATCACTTCGGATGTGAACAACATGTATGCCCTGATCCTGGCTATCCTGCAGCTCCTGTCGGACGGGGCGGTCTCGCTGTTCATCGTCAGCTACTGTTTTCTTGCCAACGGCACCATGACCATGGTGCTGGCGGTGGTGCTGATCGTGCTTATGGTCCTGGTCAAAAAAATTTTAAAGCCTATCATGTACAAGGCGGGAAAGGACAATCAGGACTATTACAGCGGACTGTTCAAATGGATATCCCAGACGGTGCAGGGAATCAAGGAAGTGAAGGTGAACGGCAAGGAGCAGTATTTTGTAGGTGAGTATATCAAGTGCGGCCGCGGTTATGTGGATGCGGTGCAGCGCTACAGCCTCTATAACAATATTCCCAAGCTGCTTCTGGAGACGGCCTGTGTGGCGGCCATGGTGGGGTACATGATCTTCCAGGTGGTGACGGGCCGGTCCACGGAGGATATGCTGAGCGTGCTTTCCACCCTGGCGGCTGCGGCCTTTGTGCTTCTGCCCTGTGTGAATCGGATCAGCAATCAGATCAATTCCATTGCGTACTTTGAACCCTTCTTTATGGGAGTCAGCGATAATCTGCAGGACGAGATTCAGGGAGAAAAGGTGGATCTGTCCGCCTTCACCCCGAATGAAGCAAAGCTCCCGGTGACGAAACGCATTGAACTGCGGGATATTACCTACGCCTATCCTAACACGGACAAGCTGATATTCGACCATGCGGATCTGGTGATTCCCGTGGGGACCTCCGTGGGCATCGTGGGCACCACCGGTGCGGGAAAGAGCACGGTGGTGGATATTCTGCTGGGCCTCTTGAAGATCCGTACCGGTGAGATTCTGGCGGACGGCGTGAATGTGATGGAAAATTACAGGGGATGGCTGAGGAATATCGGTTATATTCCTCAGATGATCTTTATGCTGGACGACACGATCCGCAGCAATGTCGCCTTCGGCGTGCCAAGGGAGGAGATCGATGAGGACAGGCTGTGGGAGGTCCTGAAGGAAGCTCAGCTGGATGAGTTCATCAAAACGCTGCCGGAAGGTCTGGAGACCGGCATCGGGGAGCGCGGGATCCGTCTCTCAGGGGGACAGCGGCAGAGGATCGGTATCGCCAGGGCGCTTTACCATGATCCGGAGGTGCTGGTGATGGATGAGGCCACTTCCGCGCTGGACGGCAACACGGAGGCGGCGGTCATGGATTCCATCAACAGGCTGCACGGCAGGAAGACCCTGATTATCATTGCCCACAGGCTTCAGACCATTGAAAAGTGCGATCTGGTGTACCGGGTGGAGAATGGGAAGGCCGCGCTGGAGAGAGGCAGTCTGCCGAAGGAGACAACGGAATGCGTCTGAGTGTCATTGTGCCGGTCTATAATATGGCGGCGGAGGGAAAACTTAAATTCTGCATGGACTCTCTGGTGAGCCAGACCATCGGCGATTACGAGATCATTGCGGTGGACGATGCCTCCACGGATAATTCTCTGGAGATCCTGCGGCAATATGAGAGGGAATATAAGGGAAAGGTCCGGGTGATCACCTACCCTGAGAACAGGCGTCAGGGCGGCGCAAAGAATGAAGGGTTAAGAGCCGCCGCAGGTGAGTGGATCGGCTTTATAGACAGTGACGACTGGGTGGCGCCGGACTATTATGAAAAGCTTCTTGCCAGAGCAGAGGAGACCGGAGCGGATCTGGTGGGATGTGATTATAATCTGGTGACCGAGCACACCTTTGAGGTGGGACAGGTGGTACGGAATAACTGGGAGGATCAGACCGGGGCATTGGACGCGGAAAAGCATAAAAAGCTGATCCTGCGGCCGGGCAGTATGGTGGTAAAGATATATCGGCACAGTGTGATCCGGGAGAACCACCTCTGTTTTCCGGAGGGCATTTTTTATGAGGACAACTGTGCGGGTCCTCTTTGGTCTTTATACTTCCGGCGGTTCGAACGGGTGGAGGAACCTCTGTATTACTATTATCAGAACGGTGATTCCACGGTACACCGTATCACCGAAGATAAGTGTCGGGACCGCATGACAGCCATGGAGCTCTTCTGTGAAGAGTGCCAAAATAGGGGATGGCTGGAGCAGTATCACAGCGAGATCGAATACCGGTTCACGGAACTTTATTATGTGATCACCCTGTTCTCGTACATGCAGGGGGTAGAGCATCCTAAACTGTCCTTTGTGCGCCGGCTGCTGCAGGGTGTGGAAGAGAGATTTCCGGACTTTGAGGAGAATAAATATTACAGACAGCTTACGGGGCAGGAGGAACAGAGGCTGATCGCACAGCAGAGGCGTTCGGTTCTGCGCTTCTTTTGGGAATACCGGTTGAGGCTGCGGATCAGACGGCTGCGGGAGAACAGTCGGCGGGCAAAAAACGGGGAGGGAGTGTAACGTATGAAGACGGCGGCGATCATCACTGCACGGGGAGGCAGTAAACGGATACCAAGGAAAAATATAAAAGAATTTTGCGGGAAGCCGATTCTGGCCTACTCCATAGAAGCGGCAATTGCATCCGGTGTGTTCGACACGGTGATGGTGTCCACGGACGATGAGGAGATTGCCGGGATTGCGAGACAGTACGGCGCAGAGGTGCCGTTTTTCAGAAGTGAGAAGACTGCCAATGACTATGCCACCACCAGCGATGTGCTGATGGAGGTGTTGCAAGAGTACGGAAAGCGGGGGGAGCATTTTGAAACGGTGTGCTGTATTTACCCCACGGCGCCCTTTATTACGCCGGAGCGTCTGAGATCCGCCATGGAACTTTTGGCAGAGACGAAAGCGGACAGTGTACTTCCGGTGGTGCGGTTCGGTTTTCCGCCCCAGAGGGGCGTAGTGGTGGAGGATGGGTATCTGAAATTCAAATGGCCACAATACCGCAGCGCCAGATCTCAGGATCTGGAACCCTTCTATCACGACGTGGGACAGTTCTACTGTCTCAGTACGGCCGGCTTTGAACGGCAGCAGGCATTGATCATGGAAAAGACAGTTCCCCTCGTACTGCCGGAGGCGGAGATCCAGGACATAGATACGGAGGAAGACTGGGAACTGGCAGAGCTGAAATACCGGATCCTGAAGGAAAAAGAAAACGGCAATCGTTAGAACCGGATATGGAAAGAAATGAGAGAAAAAATGACTGACAGCGGAGAAAGAGTATCCAGAATTCAAATCGGAGACAGGTCTGTGGGAGACGGCTGTCCCGTGTATATGATCGCGGAGATGTCTGCCAATCATGCAGGCAGCCTGGAGCGCGCCAAGGAGATCATCCACGCCGCAAAGGAGAGCGGAGCGGACTGTATCAAGATACAGACTTATACGCCGGACACATTGACGATAGACTGCAGCAATCCCTATTTCCAGGTGAAGAACGGTACCTGGGAGGGAGAGAATCTGTACCGTCTGTACGGAAAAGCTTACACTCCCTGGGAATGGCAGGGAAGGCTGAAGGAGGAGGCGGATAAGGTCGGTATCGACTTTCTGTCCACACCCTTTGACAGAACTTCCGTAGACTTTCTGGAAGAGCTGGGGCTCCGGTTTTATAAGATTGCTTCCTTTGAGATGATAGACCTTCCTCTGATCGAATATGTGGCTTCCAAGGGAAAACCCATCATCATGTCCACGGGCATGGGGACACTTGAGGAGATCCGGGAGGCAGTGGAGACCGTATATGCCGCCGGAAACCGGCAGCTGGCGCTGTTGAAGTGCTCCAGTGCATACCCGGCCGATCCCAGGGATATGCATCTCAGTACAATATGCGACATGAAGCGAAGATTCGGTATTCCTGTGGGACTGTCAGATCATTCGCTGGGCAGTCTGAGCTCCGTGGCGGCGGTGGCGCTGGGCGCCTCTATCATCGAAAAGCATTTTTGCCTCAGCCGTGAGATTGAAAATCCTGATGCATCTTTTTCTATGACACCTGAGGAATACCGTGCGCTGGCAGACGAGGTCAGAGCAGCCCAAAAGGCCGTGGATGTCCCTGCCTACGGGGCAAGTGCCCAGGAGGAGAGCAGCATGGTCTTTCGGCGGTCCGTATTCTGTGTCAGGGATATTTCCAGAGGGGAACCTATGACGGAAGAAAATATCCGTATCATCCGTCCGGGCTATGGCCTGAAGCCAAAGTATTTCAAAGATATCTTAGGACTGAGGACGGACAGAGAACTGAAGCGGGGCGAACCTGTCACCTTTGACGTGTTGAAAAAGGGCGCGGTACTTTTTTTGACCAACAATGAAAATACTGAGGAATTATTCCAATGGCTTAAGGCAAAAGAACCGTTGGTATATAAACTGACGAACAAATTGACGGCGGAGATGGCAGAACAGCTGCAGCCTTCTTTTGTGGTGAGTTTTAATTACCGTCATCTGATTTCGGAGGATGTCCTGGAAATACTGAAGGGCCGAATCATTAATCTGCACATTTCGCTGCTTCCCTATAACCGCGGGTCGGCTCCTAATTTTTTCAGTTTTTTGGAGGATACGCCCAAGGGAGTGACGATCCATCAGATGGAGAAGGGATTGGATACGGGGGATATTCTGTGCCGCCGGGAAATGGTATTTGACGAGGCGCGGGAAACTTTTGAGAGTACTTACGACAAGCTGCTGGCGGAAATGATGCGGCTGTTCCGGGAAAACTGGGAAGATATCAAGGCCGGGCGGATCGTCCCGCAAAAGCAGATTGGTCCGGGCACCTGTCACACGATGTCAGAACTGGAGGAAATCCGAAAAAAACATCCCTTTGTCTGGAGTGACAATATTGCGGCTTACAAAAATCGTCTGAAAGGCAGTGAAAATCTATGATCTGGATCAGGGCAGACGGCGGCAGGGAGATCGGAACGGGGCACATCATGAGATGTCTCTCCGTTGCCGACGCGCTGAGGCAATTGGGAGAACCGTCATGCTTTTTGGTAGCCGACGACTCTGCCGTGCCGATTCTGGAAAGCAGAAAACAGAAATACAGGGTGCTGGGGAGTTCTTATCTGAGGCCGGAAGAGGAGTTGGATACGCTGATTCCCATTCTGAAAGAGGAGAAGCGGAGCGTTCTCCTGGCGGACAGTTATTATGTGACGGCGGCATATCTTCGCAGGGCAGGTGAGTACATTCCGATCTGTTATATGGACGACACAGGCATCTGCGGTATGCCTGCGGAGCTTCATGTCAATTACAATATTTTTGCAGAGCCCTCCCTCTATCAGGGAGAGGTGTCCGTTCCGGAAAAGGAATATTTGCTTGGCACGGAATATGCGCCTTTGCGCCGGGAATTTGGGCAGGCTTCCTACCAGGTCAGAGATCGGGCAGAACGGATCCTGATTACCACCGGAGGAAGCGATAAGTATGATCTGGCGGGAAAGATCCTGGAATATGTCCTGAATTTTCCGGGTACAGAGGATCTGGAATACTGTGTGGTCAGCGGTGCTTACAACCGGTATTTGACACATTTGCGCGATCTGGAGAAGAACAATATCAAGGTTCAAGTTTACAGCGGCGTGTCAAACATGTTAGAATTGATGCAGTCCTGTGATATTGCGGTGACTGCCGGGGGAACTACCATGTATGAGCTCTGTGCGGTGGGCGTTCCTATTGTCTGCTTTTCTTTTGTGGACAATCAGCAAAAGATAGTGGAAGGCTTTCGCCGCCGTGAGATCGTCTGCTATGGGGGCGATTATCTGCGGCAGGGAGAAAAGCTCATAAAAGAAGTGGCCGATCATATTGTCCTGCTGAGAAACAACGCACAGCTGCGGCGCACCTACAGCCTAAGGCAGCGTTCTCTGGTGGATGGGCAGGGGGCCATGCGCATTGCCCGGCGCCTGCAGACGCTGGCGCAATCCCGTGAGCGGCGCGAATAAGAGTAGAAAAGGATATCATATGGCGGAAAAACTGGACAAGGATAAAATCATATGCGGATTGCTGGCGGCCATTCTGCTGGCGCTGTTGGGGGCATGTACTCTGCGTCCCAGGGCCGCACGGCTGGAGAGGCAGCAGGTGCAGGTGGTCGTCTTTGGTGACAGCCTTCCCGGTATGTACCGGGATGAGACCGGTATTCCTGCGCAGCTGGGGGAGATCCTGGACAAGCAGGTATTTAATGCCGCCTTCGGCGGTACCTGTGTGGGCAGGCTGAACCGTGAGTGCCGCATGGACTACACCGAGGATGCCCTGTCGCTTGTCGGTCTTACAAAGGCAGTGGCCGCCGATGACTTTGGCGTGCAGCAGACGGTCAGGGTCCGGGACAGCAACGTACAGTATTTTCCCGATGTGGTGGATGAACTGGAGCGGGTGGATTTTTCCTCTGTGGAGCTGGTGGTGATCCAGCACGGACTGAACGATTACTATTCGGGGGTGCCTGTCAGCAATCCGGACGATCCCTTCGACGAGTATACTTTTACCGGGGCGCTCAGAAGCTCTCTGACGGCCCTTCGGCGTGCAAATCCTGACATGCGCATTGTGCTTGTGACGCCCACATATACCTGGTATCGCAGTTCCGGCCAGACATGCGAGGAGTATGATGTAGGCTACGGGGTACAGGAGGATTACATCCGGGCGGAAATGCAGGTGGCCGAGGAGATGGGCGTGGAGCTGCTGGATGTCTATCATGATGTGTATCCTCACGAAAAGTGGGAGGATTGGGAAAAATATACCATTGACGGCTTCCATCCGAATGATGCGGGCCGTGAGCTTTTGGCCGACATTATAGGACAGTATCTTCTCAATAACTCTTGACTCTGAATCCTGCGGAAAGGAGGGGATGGTTTGACGCCCGCTACCCTATTTCGGACCTGGAATAAAAAAATCAGATGGCAGTGGAAGCTGGCTTTTATTTCCGCTGAATTGATCGGCCTGCTGATCCATCTTCCTGCCCTGGTGTCGGATATCCCGAACCATGACGGGCTGGCCAGCATGTATTTTGACCAGAACATGATCACCTCAGGCAGATGGTTCCTCTCTACGGCCTGCGGCGCCTCGTCTTACTATACGATTCCGTGGATCATCGGCCTGCTGGGACTTTTGTATCTTGGACTTGCGGCCGCTGCGCTGACAGAGCTTTTCGAGGTGGACAAGGGCTGGGCCATCGTGCTGATCAGCGGTCTGTTGGTATCCTTTCCCGCGCTGGCATCGACGTTCGCCTATGTGTTCACATTGGACGGCTACCTGTTGGCTCTGCTTCTTGCGGTGTTGGCCGTGCTCTTGACCAAAAAGTTCAGGTGGGGATTTCTGTGGGGGGCAGTCTGTCTTGCCTTCAGCATGGGAATATATCAGGCGTATTTATCTTTTGCCGCGTTATTGTCGGTATTTGCACTGTTCATGCTGTATGCCGGAGAGAAGGACATTGTGAAGAAAGCGAAGGGAACGCTGAAATATCTTTGCATGGGAGTGCTGGGCACAATACTTTATTATGTGATCCTGCAGATCCTATTGCGGGTTCAGGGGAAAGAGCTGGCTTCCTATCAGGGGATCAGCGGTATGGTCCCCGCGGCTTCCGGCACAGGGGGGATCATCCGCGCGGTGGGGAAGATATACCGTGATTTTTTTGCCTTCTCGGCCAGGGGAAATGTGGTGTTTCAGAATGAGTTCTCTCTTGCGGCCCTCATTCTTCTCCTGTTGGCCGCGGCACTTTCCGTTCAGGCGTTGATCCGCTGCCGAAGGTGGTGGAAAAAACCCCTGTTCTTCATTGCGGTACTGTTGTCGGCGGCTGCGCTGCCCTTGGCCACCAATCTGGTCCTTGCCGTTTCCCCCGACGTGACGTATCATTTGCTGATGAGGTATCAGTGGGTGCTGTATCCCATAGGATTGATCGCCTTTGTGAGCAGACGTGCCTGTCTGGCCAAAAGGGGAGCCGTTCTGGAGTGGGCGGCCCTGCTGTCGGCGGCTGTGCTGGTGTTCTGCTATGCCGTCACCGACAATATCGGTTACTCCAATCTTCAGAAGCGGTATGAGAAGACTTACGCCTACTGCCAGCGCCTGCTGGATCGGATCGAACAGACAGAAGGATATTATCAGGGAATTCCCATTGCCATGATCGGTGTAGTGGGGGAGGAATCGTACCCCGAAACGGATATCACTCAGCCCGTCACCTCCAATATGATCGGTCTGAGCGGTGACAGTCTGGTCTATACGGGGGCGAACTATCAGTCCTTTATCAAAAATTATCTTGGGGCGACGCTGAATATACTGCCGCCGGAGGCGATGGAGGAGATGTACTATTCCGAGGAGTATATCGCCATGGACAGCTTTCCGGGGAAGAATTCCATTCGGATCATTGACGGGATCATGTATATCAAGACGGAAAATACGGCCCGCTAGGAGGAAAAAATGGCACTGTTATCAATTGTGTTACCGGCCTACAACGAGGAACAGAATATTGCCAACACCGCCGCAGTGCTTTCAAAGCTGTTGAAGGAGAACGGTATAGACTATGAGCTGGTGTTCATCAGCGACGGTTCGCGGGACGGTACATTCCCGGAGATCCTGAAAGCGGCGGAGTCCGATCCCAGGATCAAGGGTGCGGAGTTCAGCCGCAATTTCGGAAAGGAAGCGGGAATATTTGCGGGACTGGAGCTGGCTTCCGGAGACGCGGTGATCGTCATGGACTGTGATCTGCAGCATCCGCCTCAGGTGATTCCGCAAATGTGGAAGCTGTGGCTCAACGGAGCAGAGGTAGTGGAGGGCATCAAGAGCAACCGCGGCAGAGAGAGTCTGGGATACAAGATATCCGCCGGCCTGTTCTACCGTATCATGAGCCGTTTGATCAAGATGGATATGAGCTCTTCCTCCGACTTCAAGCTGTTGGACCGCAAGGTGGTGAACGTGCTGTTGGATCTGCCGGAGCGGAATACCTTTTTCCGGGCACTGAGCTTTTGGGCCGGTTTCCGGACGGAGACGGTAAAATATGAAGTACAGGAGCGGCAATACGGAAAGAGCAAGTGGTCGTTCTGGAGCCTGATGAAATACGCGGTCACCAACGCGACTTCCTTCAGCACTCTGCCGCTGCAGATAGTGACGATGGCCGGCTTTGTCTTCCTCTTTTTCAGCGTGATACTGGCCGTGCAGACGCTGGTAAGATTTTTGACGGGAACGGCGGTGGAAGGCTTTACCACGGTGATCCTGCTGCTTTTGATCATAGGGGGTCTTCTGATGTTGAGCCTGGGCATCATCGGCCACTACCTGGCCAGGATCTACGAGGAAGTAAAAGGAAGGCCCAAGTATATCATCAGCAGGGTGACGGAGAACGTAAAGGGAGATGTAGTAGGCTCCTGGCGTGCAAAAGAAAGGCGGTAATCTATGAATAAAATGATCAATTTTAACGTGCCTCCCTACGTGGAAAAGTCCATGCAGTACATCAGGGAATGCATAGATATGCAGAAGATCTGCGGTGACGGCGCATACACAAAAAAGTGTAATGAATGGATCGAGGAGCGCACCGGCACTGCGAAATGTCTCCTGACCACCTCCTGTACCCACGCCACGGAGCTTGCGGCTCTGCTTGCGGATATCGGACCGGGCGATGAAGTGATCATGCCGGCATATACCTTTGTGTCTACGGCGGATGCCTTTGTGCTTCGCGGTGCGGTCCCGGTATTTGTGGATATTCGGCCTGACACCATGAATCTGGACGAAAAGCTGATCGAGGATGCCGTCACAGAGAAGACCAAGGCCATTGTTCCCGTGCATTACGCCGGGGTGGCGTGCGAGATGGACACCATTATGGATATTGCGGACCGGCACGGTCTGGTCGTGATCGAGGATGCCGCTCAGGGAATCATGTCCTCTTACAAAGGGAAAGCCCTCGGCACCATCGGAGATTACGGCTGCTATAGCTTTCACGAGACCAAGAATTACAGTATGGGCGAGGGCGGCGCTCTGCTGATCAGGGATCAGAAAAATGTGGAGAATGCGGAGATCATCCGGGAAAAGGGAACGAATCGCAGCAAGTTCTTCCGGGGCCAGATCGACAAATACACTTGGGTGAACTTTGGATCCTCTTACCTGCCCAGCGACCTGAATGCGGCCTATCTGTATGCGCAGCTGGAGATCGCGGACGAGATCAATCAGGACAGACTTGCTCTTTGGAACCGGTATTATGAGAGGCTGAAGCCGCTGGAGGATGCCGGAAAGCTGGAGCTTCCCGTTATTCCGGACGGCTGCGTCCACAATGCTCACATGTTCTATGTGAAGACAAAGGATATACAGGAAAGGACCGCTTTTATTGCTTATCTGAAATCTCATAATATTCTTTCCGTATTTCATTATATTCCTCTCCACACGGCGCCTGCGGGAAAAAGGTTCGGCCGATTCCACGGTGAGGACAGATATACTACCAGAGAGAGTGAACGCCTGGCACGGCTGCCCATGTACTACAGGCTCACTCAGTCCGAGGTGGATTATATTTGTGATAAGATAGTAGAATTTTACTCGTAAGGGTGTGTGAAGGGAAGGACGATGAAAAAAGCGGCGGCGCAGTTGTGTCTCATATGGAAGGGAATTCTTTTCATAGGCTTCAGTGTTCAGATCGTTCTGGGACTGGTCTGGATGTGTGCCAATTTTGCGGATGTACAGAGATTTGCTCCGGCGGTTGAGGGGATCTATCCGCTGCTCGCGGGTGTATTTGGCAAGGTGCCTCAGGCGCTCTGCCTTTTGCAGCTGGGAGCTGCCGGCGCCGTCGGTTACCGGCTCGTCAGGCCGATCTGCCCGCACCGCCTCTTTTGGAGGGTCTGGTATGTGCTGGCGCTTTTGACGTTTCCGATGGCCATGCAGTGCCACCTGGCGCTGCTGCCCTATTCTTTTGTGGGATCCCTGCTGCTGCTGGAGCTGAGCTTTTGCCGGGAGGCCGTGCGCGTGAAAAAGAAGCTGGATGCGGTGTGTCTGGCAAGGGCAGGCGTGTGCTGGATCGCGATGGCCTGTCTGCTGCCGGAGTACGGCTGGCTGGGCGGACTTGCGCCGCTTATGGCGGTGGCGGTACGCATACCGGCCATGAGAAGGGACGGGCGGCGGCTCGTATATTCTCTGGCGATCGTTGCCGCCTTCGGCGGGATGATCGCGGGGGCGGGGAGTCTTGTAGAAAGAAATGAGGAAAGCTCCCGGACTTTTTGGTCCGCCATGGCCTGTCGGACGGCGTGGCCCACACTGTGGAACGATTCCAGACAGTGGCCGGAAGAGCTTCAAAGGATCACGGAGGAGGTCCGCTGGGACGCCTGCAACCGTTCCGGCAACATGGAGCGGCTCCTTCAGCCTGCCGTGGAGGGAGCAGTGGGAGCGGAACAGGCACAGAAGTATTACCGGGAGATGGCCGGACTTGCCTGGCGTCTGCACCGCACGCAGATCATTAAACAGATACTGTGGGATGCGGCCGTCTATATTGTGCCGCCGGCAGTATTGCAGATGCAGCTGACGGGAAGGGGCTATGATTCTTACTCCGGCAGGAACTATGAGATCATGTCTATGAGGCATCCGCTGATCACAAGGACATACCTGGATTACAGTTGTTGGTGGTTCGCGGTCTTTTTGGGTGTTACGGCGCTGTTGGCGGTCACACGGGGGCGGTCGGGGCTGAAGATCGCTCCGGGGGATTCTCTTGATTTTTTGGCGGTCTGGGCGGTCTGTGTGGGAGGAATCCTGTGTTTTTATATTATGCGCGGAGCCGGGATCGCAGATTACAAGTGCTCGATCGCAGCCACAGAGCTGTGGACGTTATGGGCGCTTTACTGTATGGGGAGTGAACAGTCCAATGAAACAGAGCTGTCTGACGATGGAAAAACGGCATAGGATGTGGTTCTGGGCAGGGCTTTTTGCGGTGCTTCTCACCCTATTGCCCTGTATGCTCTTAGGTGAGGACGCTGTCTTTACCTATTACGATCAGTTGGACGGTGAACTGATCGCCTATATTCTGCAGGCAAGACATTTGTTCTCAGGGGATATGCTCCCTGAATTTATGGGCGGCGTCTCCAAGACGGCCCTTACTTTGCCGGCGCCTCTTGCGGTATTTTCTTTTCTCGGCTCAGACGCATACACAGGTCTGGTGATCCTGCTGTCCGCAGGCAGGCTGGCGGGATATATCGGAATGTATCTCCTGTGCCGGGACACGGTCCGGGAACCGTGGATCGCTGCAACAGCCGGAATCCTGTATTCGCTGATTCCTTTTTTGCCGGTCTACGGTCTCTCTGAGTTCGGCATCCCCCTTCTTCTCCGATGTGTTCTGCAGCTCAGAAAAAAGCGGCATGCGGTCTGGGCCTTCCTGTACATCGCGTTGTTCACGCTGTCGTCTTCCCTGGTGCTGGTGGGGTTCGGACTTTTGGGAATGTGGGGGATAATGCTGATCATATGGGCGCTGAGGAAAGAGCGCGGCACCTCGCTCGCCCTTCCTGCATCCGCCTGGCTCATGATGCTTGTTCTGTATATTGCAGAAAATTTCAGTCTGTTCCGACAGCTTACAGGAGGCGGAGAGCCTTCCCACAAGGCTGAGTATGCGCTCAGCCCGAATGCCTTTTTCGGTACGTTTTTTGAAAGCCTTATGCAGGGGGGACAGCACAGCCGCGATGAACATGTCTGGCTGCTGCTTCTGGCGGCCGCGGCGGCCGCGGTCTGTCTGCTGAGGGCGAAAGCGGGAAAACGCGCTCTCTCCGGTACTTATAGAGCGGCATTGCTTCGGAGCATGGGCGTGTGCCTGGGCTGGAACTGCCTTTTTGCTCTGACGGCAGGACTTTGGAAGAGCGCCGCAGGGATCCGTCTCAGAAGTCTGCTGGGCGTGTTCGGTGCCTTTCAGGTCGAGAGGGTCTTGTGGATCGCACCCTGTCTCTGGTATCTGCTGGGCGCCTGCGGTATTGCTTTGATATGGCAGTACATACGGGAGCATGGCAGGAGCTTCTTTTGCGTGTGTGCCGGTCTGCCGGTGCTTCTGGCAGTATGCGTCACAGGCGTACGTCTGCTGCAGGCAAATGACGTGAAGGCCAATATTCAAAAACTGAGGAATCCGGATTATGCCATGCTGAGCCTGCGGGACTATTATGCCATGGGCGTGATGGAACAGGTAGAGGAATTTCTGTATGACCGGACAGGGCAGACCCAAGCTGCGTACCGGGTGGTCAGTTTGGGAATTGACCCTGCTGCGGCGCTGTATCATGGGTTTTACTGTCTGGACGGATATTCCAATAATTACCCGCTTGCGTACAAGCACGCTTTTCGCCGGATCATCGAACCGGAACTGGAAAAGAGCGATTATCTCAAGGAATATTTTGACGGCTGGGGAAATCGCTGCTATCTTTTCAGCTCCGAGTGTCCCGGATATTTTACGATCGAGAAAAACGGATTTTATTTTCAGAATTATCAACTGAACTCGGAGGCATTGCGGGAGCTGGGCGGCAAATATCTGTTCTCCGCCGCCTACATCGTGAATGCTGAGGAGCAGGGACTGACTCTCATGCGGGAGGAACCCTTTGAGACATCGGACAGCTATTATCGGATCTTTGTATATGCGGTGGATCTTTGATCAGAAAGGATGTAAGGAAGCTTGATAGTGCAGATATTGATCTTGGCGATACTGCTTTTGGCAGTGCCTGTGTCTGTGGGCAGCCTGGCGGTATGTGCGGATGCAGAGGACACAGGGGGAACTGCGGGCCTGCTGTTTCGGTGGGTGAGCGGGCAATTGATTCTCTGGGCCGGTCTTCAGTTCATATGTGTTCCGCTTATTTTGGCGGGGAGGCGGTTCGGAGATGCCGTGATGCTCTTTTCCGTGTACACGGCAGTCATGTTCCTACTGGCCCTGGTGTCGGAGGTCAGACGCAGGGCGAAGAAAAAAACATTTCCCCCAACAGCTGTGACGGCCGGCGGTGGGAAGGACCGGGCAGCGGCTCTTCTGTGGCTGGGCGCTGCCGTGCTTTTAGTGCTGCAGCTGGTGCTGGCCTGTGTCCTTGCATATGAAGAGGGTGACGATGCTTATTATGTGGCTGTGGCCGCCGTCACGGAAAAGTCAGATACCATGTACGCTGTGCTGCCTTATACCGGCGGAAGCACCGGCATTGATATGCGGCACGGATTGGCTCCGTTTCCGGTCTGGGTGGCATATCTCTCCAGACTTTCCGGAATGCGGGCGGTGACCGTGGCCCATGTGGCGCTCCCGGTAGTTCTGATCACAATGAGCTATGGGATCTATTATCTCATCGGGAGACGGTTGTTCGTTGACGACAAGAGGAAGCAGGCGTTCTTTCTGCTGCTGGTTGAGGTCCTGATATTGTTCGGAGGGTATTCCCTGTACACTCCGGAAAATTTCCTTCTGGTGAGAACGGCGCAGGGAAAAGCGGTGCTGGCCAATATTGTCCTTCCCTTTCTGCTGTGGCTGCTTCTGACGGTGACCGAAAAAATACAGGCAGACGAAAAAATTCACGTCTGTCTCTGGCTGCTGATGGCATCGGCTGTGATCGCAGGCTGTCTGTGCAGCACGCAGGGGGCTTTTCTGCTCTGCATGCTGTTGGCGGCCGCGGGATCGTGTACGGCATTGTGTTACCGGAAATGGCGGCTCTTGCTGCCCCTGCTGGGATGCTGTATCCTGCCGGTATGTATGATATTGCTGTATTATCTGCTGTAAGGGGATGGGCTCATGAACAATGCGTTCGTTACATTTCAAAAGTATATGGGTACCGGTCTGATCACGGTGTGGTTCCTGGTGGCGGTCATTTTTCTTTTGGTGTGGGAGAAGCGAAGGCCGCGCCGTATATTATTTGTCTATGTGCCGGTGATCGTCCTGCTGTGCTTTTTCAATCCGCTCTTTGCCGGACTGTTTGGCAGAATGGGAGATGAAGCCACTTATTTTCGCGTTTTCTGGCTGCTGCCGGTCACGGCGGTGATCTCATATTCCGCGGTGCTGTCAGTGGATCGTCTGAAGGGAAAGAGAGCGGTGTTCTTTGCGGTGCTTTGTCTCGGACTGATCGCTGTCTCCGGGAAGCCGGTGTACAGCAATTCGCTTTACAGCCGCGCGGAAAATATATATCATGTTCCGGACAGTGTAGTGGAAATTTGTGATGCCATAGAGGTGCCGGGCCGGGAAGTGATGGCGGCGTTTCCGCCGGAGATGATCCTGTATGTGCGGCAGTATTCTCCCGTTGTATGCATGCCCTATGGCCGGGAAGTGTTGATGGGAAGCTACGATGAGTTCTACACGCTGATGAGAGAAAAGGAAATCGACCTGGAACGGCTGGTGCCCCTGTCCAGAGAAAAGGGATGTCATTATGTGGTATTCGGAAAGGACAGCCTGATCTTGGGAGAACCCGCCGATTATGGCTGGTCGCTGTTCTACAGCTGCGAGGGCTACGATGTCTGGCGGGATAACGCCGTTCCGCTGATCGTTCCCGAAGGACACTGACAAAACGAGAACAGCTGACGGTATTATTGCAGGCCGGACCGCCGAAGCTATTTGATCAGGCTGTCAAAGTAAGTCAGTGTTTCCACAAAGCGGTCTGCCAGAAGTCTGCGTCCCTTCACGTTCAAATGAATATTGTCGCTCAGGTATTCGTCGGCGTTCTCCTCCGTAAAGGTGCCGTACATATTGTCTACAAATGAGACGCTCCTGTCCATGGCCGAGTAATACTGGCCGGCAAAATAGTCGGACAGCTTTGCATCGCCGTAGGTCACTTTCTCGCTGCTGACATACTCGCCGTTGTCGTCAATGGCATACGCGTAGGGAACAGACATGATGATAATGCGGATATTCGGATAATTTTTCTGCAGCAGTTCGATTCCGGCCTCCAGGTTCCCTGAAACACACATAATATTAGTGGGATTCTGCGGGTCGTAGGTGGGGTTGCCCATCAGGTAGTCGTTGGCATCATACATAACGACAACGGCATCCACCGTATTCATGTCCAGATTCTTGATGGTGTTGTATACCTCCTCTGCGTCGGGCGGAACATCGTCTCCGAGGTTTGCGGCCGCATTTGTAAAGTGGTCGTCCACCTCGGCGCCTACGGCAAGGGCGCACAGCCAGTAAAATGTGTAGGTGTCCATAGGCATCTTGGAGGAATTCAGATAAGATAACTGGGACGCCAGGTAGCTGTCGCTGACAGCGCAGTTGATCACAGTCGCATCGGCCTTTTGGGCGATCAGGTTCGCCAGACTGTCCTTGGAATCTCTGTCATCGGCAAAGGGTGCGTTCCCGAATGCAAGAATGGTCAGGCCGTCGCTGTAGTCAAGCGGTATCGGCTGCTGGTTCTCGTCAAGCAGGGCCATGATCTCATCGTAGGTCTCTGCTTCATAATTTCCCTGTCCGTCTTTGAAGATATCTTCCTGACTGATAAATTTTCCGTAGTGGGTGATCCTGTAAGCGATCACTCCGATAAAGATCACCGCTGCGGCCAGCAGTAAAATGTGCATGTTTATCCGAAATTTTTCGGGCCGGGAGGGGACAGGCCGGATGTCTTCTTCCGGCTCCTGTGGGAAATCTGAGATACTGTCGGTGCTGTCCATGTCCAGGTCGATGATATCTATATCGGGTATATCGTCATAGAGATGACGGGTGGGCGTCTGCCCGGTGCGGTCTGGTTTTTTCCTCATATTTAACCTCTTTTTGTACTCGGCGTGCGTAAATCAAAATTTGAAGGTCCACTTTCAAATTATTTTACTATTATAAGTTGTTAAAGTCCACATTATTAATAAGAATTAAAAACATTTAAGAAATTTTAAAGAAATGCTTTTACAACTTGAAGTACAAGGCCTGTAATGTTATAATGTTACAGAATTATTAAGAGCAGTGTGGCCCTTGAGGAGGTTTACCCAAATGAAAAAATTATTTGGCCGTACCAGGCGTTCTGATCAGGAATGGGACGCTTACGATGAAGGCGAGTATGATTGGGACAGAGACGAAGAGGAAAGGGATGTCCGTTATTCGGAGGACGGAGAAGCTTACTATTCCGGGGATGAAGAAGCCTGCTACGGAGAGGACGGAGAAGCTTATTATTCCGAGGATGAAGAGGCTTACCGTGGAGAGGACGGAGAAGTCTTCTACACGGAGGAGGGAGATCCTGACTATATAGAGGAGGATAACGTCTATGAAGCGGAGGAGATCCCTTCAGAGGAGGGAGATCCATACTACGCCCCGGAGCAGAACGGTTATTTTGCCGAGGATGAAGGCGGCTATGTGCAGGCGGACGATCTTTATTCCGCAGGCGAGGATAATGATGGATACGACGGATACGATACAATAGATCAGGATTTTGACCGCGCAGATATGTCGACGGGCCGCAGCAGAAAAGAAAAGCGGAATGCGGGGATCTGGTCAGATATTCGCAGAGTATTTGCTTCTATGAGCGGAATGGACCGTATGATCATGGGTACCGGTGCAGCGGTGCTGGTCCTTGCGGCAGTCGTGGCGGGAATCCTGGTCAGCTCCAAGATCGCGGACAGGCAGGTCGCCGATTTTGTGTCCGTGGGAGCACAGCTGGAGAATATTGACACGATCGGCGGTGCCGGTCTGCTGGCCATCACAGATGCTCAGGCGGCTAAGTTTGCGGGTCTGAATCCTGCAGACGGCGACGGGGAGGGAAAGGACGGCTATGACGAGGAGGAGTACTCTCAGGATGTCACGGTCGTTCTGGAATTAGTATCCATTCAGCGCGATCTCAAGATTAAATTTGTAAACGAAAAGACAAATAAACTGATTGCCAACGTGCCCTTTGCGGTAAACGTAAAGGATCCCGACGGGAAATCCTTTATCTGGTCGGATGACGACATGGACGGTGTGATCTACAAGAAGGATATCACCCCCGGAAAATATCAGATCGTCATGGAGCCGCTGAAGGACGAAAAGTATGCCAAGTATGCCGTATCGACCGTATCCGAGCCCGTGGAGGTGCGGAAGAATATCGAGTATAAAAAGGTGAATGTGGCGAATGAGATCAAGTCGGAGGATGAAGTCAATGTCAGCCAGGAGGATACCAAGATTAATGAGACGGTAGTGGAATCCTCGCTGAATGATACGGTGGCATGGGTGGAGAGCAGCGTGGTCGCCGCATCTTACAACGAGGTGCCAAAGAGCAGCATCCCCGATCCCATGACATTGGTGTCTCTGGATAAGACATTTGTGCGCGCGTCCAGTGTATCGGGCAATGGGGGCAATGGGAAGACCGACATTCAGTTAGAGCTGAAGCAGCCTCATATCACCGTGGACGCAGGACAGAGCTTTTCGCTTGACGCTGTGGCCAAGGTGATCAATCCGCCGAAAAATGCCAAGGTGACTTACAGCATTTCAGGGGGAGATACTGCCATTGCCTCAGTTGCCATAAACTCAGGCAGCGGTAAGATCACAGGCAAGGGAGTGAAGGCCGGAACGACAAAATTTTCCGTAAAGGCAAGCTGCAACGGGGTCACAGCTACCGCCGGACTCACGGTGACTGTAAATCCTCAGAAGACCATTTCGCTGGACAAGACGACGGCTTCCGTGTTCATTGATGTGCCGATCACTCTTACCGCCACGGTATCCAATACGGATCATCCTGCCGTGACCGCGGTCTCTTCGGACACGAACGTTGCCACGGTATCCGCGAACGGGAACAAAGTGACCGTAAACGGCGTAAGAGCCGGGCAGGCTGTCATCACAGTGTCTTATACGGTGCCGAACGGCGAGCCGGTGTCTGCCGGATGTGTGGTGGTGGTGAAAAATCACCCCAAGAACGACACAAGCTCTCCGTTGAAGGACAGTTACGGAAATCAACTCTATGTTTTTGAAAACGATGCTTACAGGGAAGCGCATTATGCAGATTTCTATACGGCGGAAAAATTTTACCTGATGGGCGAGGCAAAGTATACCGGCTGGCAGACTCTGGAGGGAAAGGTATATTTCTTCAGGGCTGACGGCACCAAGGTGACCGGTGAACAGGTGATCCAGGGGGCAAAGTACAATTTTGCCAGCGACGGTTCTCTTGTGACGGGGAGCGGCGCATTGGGAATTGACGTGTCTAAGTGGAACGGAAATATAGACTGGAACGCTGTGAAGAATTCCGGGATCAATTATGTGATCATCCGCTGCGGCTACAGAGGCTCTTCTGCGGGCAGCCTCATTGCGGATCCGAAATTCACCTCCAATATCAAGGGAGCCACGGCTGCGGGACTCAAGGTCGGCGTGTATTTCTTTACCCAGGCTGTCGATGAGAGAGAGGCTGTGGAGGAGGCATCCATGGTCCTGGAGCAGATAAAGAACTATACGATCTCCTATCCTGTATTTCTGGATGTGGAGGCCAGCGGAGGACGGGCGGATAAGATAGACAAGGCGACCAGGACCGCTGTGTGCAAGGCATTCTGCCAGACGATTCAGAATGCAGGCTACAATGCAGGTATCTACGCGAACAAATCATGGCTGAATACAAAATTGGATCCCGGTTCGTTGAGCGCGTATAAAATATGGCTGGCACAGTATGCGGCATCTCCCACCTACACCGGAAGATATGATCTGTGGCAGTACCGTTCCACCGGAAAAGTGAACGGCATCAGCGGAAATGTGGATATGGATCTGAGCTATCTTGGATATTAGCTCACACCCTATGACGGATCTTGTCCGGTAAAGACCGGCAGGTAATCTATTATAAAATATACAATTTCAAAGGAGAACAGGAATGAGGACCTATTTAGTTACCGGAGGTGCCGGCTTTATCGGATCCAACTATATCCATTACATGTTCCGGAAGTACGGCGACAGCATACGCATTATCAATGTGGATGCTCTGACCTATGCCGGCAACCCTGAGAATCTGAAGGATATAGAGGGCAGGGACAATTATACCTTCGTCAAAGCCGATATCTGTGATAAAGCTGCGATCGCAAAGATATTTGCAGATAACGATATTGACAGAGTGGTGCATTTTGCGGCCGAGAGTCACGTGGACAGGAGTATCCGCACACCGGAAGTGTTTGTTCAGACCAATGTGCTGGGCACCGCCGTGATGCTGAACTGCGCCAAGGCGGCGTGGGAGCAGCCGGACGGCAGCTTTAAGGCAGATAAGAAATTTCTCCACGTGTCCACCGACGAGGTGTACGGGTCTCTGCCGGAGGACGACAATGCCTTTTTCTACGAGACGACTCCCTACGACCCTCACAGCCCCTACTCGGCGAGCAAGGCGGCGTCGGACATGCTGGTGAAGGCTTACATGGATACCTACCGTTTCCCCGCAAATATTACCAACTGCTCCAATAACTACGGACCGTATCAGTTCCCGGAAAAGCTGATCCCGCTGATCATCAACAATGCCCTGCAGGGGAAGAAGCTTCCGGTATACGGGGACGGTAAGAACGTGCGCGACTGGCTGTTCGTGGAGGACCATGCCAAGGCAATCGATATGGTGCAGGAGAAGGGCAGACTGTTCGAGACGTACAACATTGGCGGGCACAACGAAAAACAGAATATAGAGATCATCTGTATCATATTGGATACTCTGCAGGAAATGCTGCCGGAGGGCGATCCCAGAAAAGCCTATGTGAATCAGGATCTGATCACCTATGTGGAGGATCGGAAGGGCCATGACCGCCGGTATGCCATTTGCCCGGATAAGATCAGGGAAGAGATCGGATGGGAGCCGGAGACGATGTTCAAGGAAGGCATCCGCAAGACGATTTGCTGGTTCTTTGAACATGAGGAGTGGATGAACAATGTGACCAGCGGAGACTATCAGAAATATTACTCCGAGATGTACGAAAAATAAATGAACGAAACAACGATGGGGACGATGAATGTCGTTCCCATTCGGTGTGTTGTGCAGCACATAGATCTGCATCTGAAGTATGGGCTTCGGGCAGAAGAAAGGTACGGTATTTATATGAAAGGTATTATTCTTGCAGGCGGTTCGGGAACCCGGCTCTATCCGTTGACAAAGGCCATCTCAAAACAGATCATGCCGATCTACGACAAACCCATGATCTATTATCCGCTGTCTATTCTGATGCTGGCAGGTATCCGGGATATCCTGATCATATCCACTGTCAGGGATCTTCCGGTGTTCGAGGAGCTTTTGGGTGACGGAAGTCAGCTGGGAATGAGTCTGTCCTACGCGGAGCAGGAGTATCCCAGAGGACTGGCGGAAGCCTTTCTCATCGGGGAAAAATTTATAGGCTCCGACCGGGTGGCACTGATACTCGGAGATAATATTTTTTACGGTCAGAGCTTTTCCAAAGTGCTGCATGAAGCGGCCGCAAGAGAGCATGGAGCCACCATCTTCGGATACTATGTGCGTGATCCCAGAGAGTACGGGGTGGTGGAGTTCGACGAGAACGGCAAGGCTCTCTCTATCGAGGAAAAGCCGGAGCATCCCAGGAGCAATTATGCGGTGCCGGGTCTGTATTTTTATGACAATGAGGTCGTTGAAATCTCAAAAAATGTCAGACCGTCCGCCAGGGGAGAGCTGGAGATCACTGCTGTCAACAATGAATATCTGCGGCGGGGAACGCTTCATGTGGAAACTCTGGGACGGGGATTCGCGTGGCTGGATACCGGGAATCACGATGCTCTGCTGGATGCCTCCGATTTCGTGGCGGCTTTCCAGAAACGGCAGGGGCTTTATATCTCCTGTATCGAGGAAATTGCTTTTAAGAGGGGCTTTATCGATCGGGAACAGTTGATGAAGCTGGCGGAGCCGCTTATGAAAACGAATTACGGGAAATATTTAGTCGAGGTGGCAAATGGACTCTAGGATACGCAAGATGGCTATTTTAGTCTCTGCGGCTGCGGTGCTTCTGGTCGTCGTGCTTGTAATATACGCTGATTCTCTTCTGGAGGGAAATGATGGCAACCGTTCTCTCACGGAGAACACGGCGTCTCCTCAGACGCCGGACCAGGCGGAGGCAGGTGAAGAGTCTCAGGCAGACACGGGACAGATCGGGAATGATCTCTCGGCTTTTCTGCGGGACAATACTTTTTTTGACCCTGAGATAAATCCGATCCTGGAGGCGGCTAAGGACACGGCTTCGAGACTGTCGTTGGTAGTGACCTCCGTCGAGAAGGATCTGAGGATCCAGATTGTGGATGCAGACGGAGAACCTGTTGCCGGGGAAGGTTTTCTGGTCGAACTTGAGGGGCTGGGAGAGTATCGGGATCTGGACAGGGACGGCGTCATATATATCGGAGATCTGACGGCAGGGGAATATTATGTGGAGCTGCTTCCCGCAGAGGGTTACCGTGTGCCCAATAATCCTACCAGAGTGCGGGTCAAGGATAAGGTGGAATATGTTGCGATAGACGACATATCTCTCCTGATCAAAACGGAGGAGGAGATCGATGCCGACGCGGAGGATACGGCGGTGACGGAGGCCCGGTCCGATGCGGACAGCACAGAGATCAAGCAGCTTCAGAGCACTGCGGGGTCGGCAAGGACCGGTATTGACGTTTCCAAGTGGAACGGGGATATCGACTGGGACAAAGTGAAGAATGCCGGTGTGCAATATGCTGTCGTGCGGGCGGGATACAGAGGTTCTGTGACGGGAAGCCTTGTGGAGGATCCGTATTTTGAAGCCAATATGAAGGGCGCAGCCGCCAGCGGTATGCCCGTGGGGGTATACTTTTTTACGCAGGCGGTGAACGAGGTGGAAGCTGTGGAGGAGGCGTCCGCAGTGCTGCGTCTGGTGCGGGAGTATGAGCTTGAGTATCCCATATTTATCGATACGGAAGGATCGGACGGAGGTCGGGCAGACGGTCTGGACGTGGAGACCAGGACGGCGGTCTGTGAGGCCTTTTGCCGGACTGTGGAAAATGCCGGATACCGCGCGGGAGTCTATGCCAGCCGCCACTGGTATAACAATAATCTGTATGCGGACCGGCTGGAAAAATATTGCATCTGGCTTGCGGAATACCGCAGCGCGCCCCTGTATCAGGGCTACTATCAGATGTGGCAGTACACCTCGAAGGGCAGGATTGACGGAATTTCAGGTAATGTGGACATGAATATCAGCTATATCGAACAGTAAAAGGAAAAGGAGCAGGACGAAAAATGGGCAAGATCATTGTAGAAAACTGTGAAATCGAGGGATTGAAGATTATTACCCCCACTGTGTTCGAAGACGGGAGAGGCTATTTTTATGAGTCATATCACTACGAGGCGTACAGAGAAGCCGGAATATCCGATGTGTTCATTCAGGACAATCAGTCGGCATCTAAGCGGGGCGTGCTTCGGGGACTGCACTTTCAGATCGAGCATCCCCAGGCAAAGCTGGTGCGGGTGATCCGCGGGGAGGTCTACGATGTGGCGGTGGATCTGCGGCCGGGATCGGTTACCTACGGAAAGTGGCACGGCGTTCTGCTGTCCGAAAAGAACAGGAAACAATTTTATGTGCCCGAAAATTTTGCCCACGGTTTTCTGGTGCTGTCGGATTACGCGGAATTCTGTTATAAGTGTACGGACTTTTATCATCCGGGCGATGAGAGCGGTATCATCTACAACGATCCGGACATCGGTGTGGAGTGGCCGATTCCGGCTGGGATGGAACTGATCCTTTCGGAGAAGGATACAAAGTGGGGCGGACTGAAAAGCACGGAAAGGTAACGGCGGGAATGAAAATAAGCAAGAAAGGCGGAATTGTTATATTTGCGTTGGCGGGACTGTTGATGGCGGTGACGATCCTTGTGCACCGGGCCGGCCCCGCTGCGGATCCGCGGGAGGAGATGCTCAAGAAGATCTTGTCCTGTGCGGTGATCCTTGTCTCCTGTATTATTTTCAGCAAGGGGTATGAAAAATTTACGACGCTGCCGGTGGAACTCTTCCAGAACAGACGCATGATCTGGAAGCTGGCGAAAAATGACTTTAAGAAACGCTATGCGGGTTCTTATATGGGGGCGGTGTGGGCCATGGCCCAGCCCGTGGTAACGGTGGCAATGTATTATGTGGTGTTTGATGTAATCATGAAGACCGGCGGCAGGGGATCGGCGGATGTTCCCTTTGTACTGTTCCTCACGGCGGGGCTTGTGCCCTGGTTCTTTTTCAGCGAGGCGCTGAACAATGGGACCAATGCCATGCTCGAATATAACTATCTGGTGAAAAAGGTGGTCTTTAAGATCAGTGTGCTGCCTATCATCAAAATCATTGCCGCCACCTTCATACACGCCTTCTTTATTGTCATCCTGTTGGTGGTCGCGGCTATTTACGGTTATTATCCCACGGTGTACACACTGCAGATCTTTTACTACAGCGCCTGTCTCTTTATTTTTGTGCTGGCGTTGTGCTACAGCACCTGTGCCATTGTGGTATTTTTTCGGGATCTGTCTCAGATTATCAACATTGCGCTGCAGCTTGGAATGTGGGCAACGCCGATCCTCTGGGATCTGGAGGCGGTGAGCGCAAAATGGGCATTCCTATTGAAGCTGAATCCGCTGGTATATATTGTGAACGGCTATCGCAGCGCTGTCTACGGGCACGAATGGTTCTTCCAGGATTTCTTTTCCACAATGTATTTCTGGATCGTCACGGTGGTATTGTTCGGTATCGGGGCGGCTGTGTTCAAAAGGCTGAAGGTACATTTTGCGGATGTACTTTGACGGAAAATTTTTACAGGGGTAATAATATATGGATCAGGAGCAGATGAGCGGTCAGGAAACGAAAATTCCTGCAATCGAGGTGAAAGATCTTCAGAAGGTCTACAAATTGTATGACAGGCCCAAGGATCGGTTGATGGAGGCGCTGGGTCTGGGGCGAAAGCAAAAGCATAAGACCCATTATGCCTTAAAGGGGGTCAATCTGAGAGTCGACCGCGGCGAGACCGTAGGTATTATCGGGACCAACGGCTCCGGCAAGTCCACGATCCTGAAGATCATTACCGGCGTGCTTCACCCTACCTCCGGGGAAGTGCATGTGAACGGGCGGATTTCGGCGCTGCTGGAGCTGGGTGCGGGTTTTAATCAGGAGTACAACGGAATTGAAAATGTGTATCTCAACGGTACCATGATGGGATTTTCCGAAAAGGAGATCGACAGAAAGCTTCCGGAGATTCTGGAATTTGCGGATATCGGAGATTATGTTTATCAGCCGGTGAAAACATACTCCAGCGGTATGTTCGTGCGCCTTGCCTTTGCGGTGGCCATCAATATTGAGCCGGAGATACTGATCGTGGATGAGGCGCTTTCCGTGGGCGATGTCTTTTTTCAGGCAAAGTGCTATCACAAATTTGAAGAGTTCAAAAAGATGGGCAAGACCATTGTGTTCGTGAGCCATGATCTCAGCAGTATCAGCAAGTACTGCGACAGAGTATTTTTGTTGAACAAGGGTGTGCTTCTGGGAGAGGGAAGCCCCAAGGAAATGATAGATATCTACAAGCGGGTACTGGTGGGCCAGTATGAGCCGGCCGGGACTCAGAACGGGGAGGATCTCCTCGACGATCAGGAGCTGCAGCTTGCCGCAAAGAAGGCATCGGAGGGCTCCCAATCCGGCAGGGAGTTGAATGCTGCCGTCAATCCGGACATTTTGGAATACGGTACGAAGTACGCAGAGATAGCGGAGTTCTATGTGACGGACGACCGGGGCGTGCGCACTACGACTATTATGAAGGGGAGCGAGTTCACCTTGCATATGAAGGTGAAATTCCACCGGTACATTCCGGCTCCCATCTTTGCTTTTTCTTTTAAGAATGTAATGGGAACAGAGATCACGGGAACCAATTCCATGATCGAAAAAGCTTTTCTGGAGAGTGCACAAGAGGGTCAGGTCAAGGATGTGACGTTTGTGCAGAAAATGAGCCTTCAGGGCGGCGATTACCTGCTTTCCATGGGCGTTACCGGTTTTGAAAAGGATGTCTTCCAGGTGTACCACAGACTGTATGATGCCTTGAATATTACAGTGATTTCAGACAAAAATACAGTGGGGTACTACGATATGGATTCCAGGATCACCGTTGTGGACGGGGAGGAAAGTCCGATCGGATAGATCATGACAAAAAGGTTGAGGGGAATATGGGCTTATGATAGAGGAAGTCGGAAAAGTGAAGCTTGACTACAGTAAATATCCGGGGGAGGATCTTTACTGCGACGGCACGGTGGAGGATGAACTTCTGAATATTGTGAAGGAGAGGCCGACGGCAGAGTATGCCGATGTGATCGGGGAGCGGAAAAGCTGGCCGATTCTGTACCATCTCTCCCCCCTGCGGGAAAATATCGTGGACTGGATCCCTATGAGACCCACAGATAAGGTGCTGGAGGTAGGGAGCGGCTGCGGCGCCATCACCGGGGCGCTGGCCAGAAAGGCCGGGAGCGTTACGTGTGTGGAGCTGTCGAAAAAGCGAAGTCTCATTAACGCATACAGGCACAGTGAGTGTGAGAACGTGGCCATTCATGTGGGAAATTTCAAGGATATAGAGCCTCAGCTGCCTGCGGATTACGATTACATCTGTCTGATCGGAGTTTTTGAATACGGTCAGGCGTATATCGGCGGTGACAGGCCTTATGAAGAATTTCTGAAGATCCTGCTGCGGCATCTGGGACCTGAGGGAAGGATCATTATCGCCATTGAAAATAAGTACGGATTGAAATATTTTGCCGGATGCAAGGAGGATCATCTGGGAACCTTTTTTTCCGGCATTGAGAATTACGTGGCCGAGGGAGATGTCCGCACGTTCGGCAGGCAGGAGCTGGAGAAGATCTTCCGGGCCTGTGGGGTGGAGGAATCCCATTTCTATTATCCCTATCCCGATTATAAGTTCATGACCACGCTCTACAGTGATGACAGACTGCCGGGAAAGGGAGAACTGTATAACAATCTGCGGAATTTTGACAGAGACAGAATGCTGCTCTTTGATGAGAAAAATGCCTTTGACGGCATCTTGGAAGAGGGATTGTTTTCGGTGTTCTCCAACTCGTATCTGGCGGTGCTGGGGAAGCCCTTCGGGGTGGAGTATGCAAAATATTCCAATGACAGAGCTCCGGAATATCGTATCAGCACGGTCATATTCCGGGAGGGACAGGGCGGAGAGGAGCCCCGCCGCGTCAGGAAGTACCCGTTGACGGAGGAGGCAGTGACGCATGTGAAGAGTATGGCGGTGGCTTATGAGAAGCTGCTGAAGCGCTACGAGGGGACCCCGCTGGAAATCAACGCCTGCAGATTGATAGAGGAGGATGGAGGGCCCTGTGCAGAATTCGATTTTGTGAACGGGCATCCTCTGTCGGAGTTTATGGACGAATGTCTGGAAAGGGGAGATCAGGAGGGCTTTCGCAGGCTGTTCCGCGAATACATGGACCGCATCGGTGCGAACAGTCAGTTCCCTGCGGCCGATTATGACCCAATCTTTTCCAATATTCTGGTGGATGGCGACAGGTGGACGCTGATAGATTACGAGTGGACCTTCGGGAAGGCTATAGAGACCAGGGAGTTGGCGTTCAGAGCGGTCTACTGCTATCTGCTGGAGAATGAGAAGCGCAGCTGCCTTGAGCTGGACCGGATCCTGGATATGCTCGGCATCCGTAAGGAGGAAACGGAAGAATTGCAGAAGCAGGTGCAGGATTTCCAGAAATTTGTGGACGGAGAGCATCTTTCCATGGCGGCTCTGAGGAATCTGATCGGTTATCGGATCATTCAACCGCAGAACTGGATCGGCAGATTCCGAAATTCGGAATCCATTAACCGCGTGCAGATCTATGAGGATCGCGGTGAGGGGTGCAGCGAGGAGAACTCCTATTTTGTTCAGGATGCGTACCGGGGGGAGGATCTGATCGAGCTGAGGCTGACTGTGGGGGAGGATGTACAGATCCTGCGCATAGATCCGGCATTTGAGTGTTGTGCAGTCAAGATTCTGGAGATCACCCTGAACGGGGAGAGGGTCCCGCTGGAGAAAAGGAAAGTCCTCATCGTCAACGGCAGGATAGCCAGACCGCTGCAGCAGAAGGGAAAGGCATACTGTCCCAGCATTGTTTTTCCCACGGAGGATCCCAATATCAATATTTGTCTGTCGCAGCTGCCCCGCAGGCCGGAGAACAGCCTTTATGTGAAGATGGAGTACATCCGGCTTCCGCTTGCCGTGGCTCAGGACATGGCGGACAACTTAAAAAAGAGAAAAATATTTTGACCATTGCAGGGAGCGGGAGCTTTCGTCCAATGATGCGGAGATGGAGGATATGGAAGAGACGGATTACAGGGAGGCCTATGAGGCAGAACGCCTGAAGTGCACGGATCTGGCGGGCAGAGTAGCCGATCTGGAGGCGGAAAATAAGGAATTGAAGGGTAAGCTGGACCGAATTCACAACAATTCACTCTGGAAGGCGAGCAGACCATTCAGAAGGTGCGTGCACTGGCTGATACGCCAGAAGGACAGGCTGTGGAACTGCGGCAGTTTTAAGGGAGTCCTGCGGAAACTGGATTATAAGAGACGGGAACGGGCTGCAATGCGGCAGTTCGGCACTGCCAGCTTTCCGACGCAGTCACAGGCAGAGGCAGAGCGCGCAACGGTATTTCCCAGAATGGTCAAGATCAGTATCCTTGTACCTCTGTGGAACAATGCCCGGAAATTTCAGATAGAGATGCTTGATTCGGTCATGAACCAGACCTATGCGAACTGGGAGTTATGCCTTGCCGACGGTTCGGATGAAAAGCACCGTTATATTGAAGAGATCTGCCGAGAATACGCGGAGAGGGCAGGCGGCAGGATCGTTTATAAGCGCCTGGAGAGAAACGAGGGGATTTCCGGGAACACCAACGCCTGTCTGAAAATGGCCACCGGCGAATATATCGGTCTGCTGGATCAGGATGACCTGCTTCACCCCAGTGTGCTCTACGAATATGTGAAAGCCATAAACCGGCAGGGAGCGGATTATCTCTATTGTGATGAGATTACCTTTAAGCGGGGCGACATCAACAAGATGGTGACGATGCATTTCAAGCCGGACTATGCCCCGGACAATCTGCGGGCCAACAATTACATCTGTCATTTCAGTGTGTTCGCGAGAGAGCTTCTGGACGGCAACGAGTTGTTCCGGACGAAGTTCGACGGCAGTCAGGACCATGATATGATCCTGCGGCTGACGGACAACGCCAAAAGGATCGTGCATGTGCCCAGGCCTCTGTATTACTGGCGCAGTCATTCCGGCAGCGTCGCCTCCGACATCAGCGCCAAGCCCTACGCTATTGAGGCGGCCAAGGGAGCAGTGGCGGAACATTTGAGAAAGCAAGGCTATGAACATTTTGTGATCGAGAGCACAAGAGCCTTTGAAACAATATTCCGTATCAGGTATCAGCTGGCAGGTTCACCTAAAATAACAATTGTTATTGCAAATAAGGATCATGCCGAAGACCTGGAACGCTGCGTGACCTCGATCCTGGAAAGGTCCACCTACAGTAATTATGAGATCGTCATAGTGGAGAACAACAGCAGTTCGGAAGAGATCCAAAAATACTACAGCCGGCTGCTCGGATATGAATACAAAAAGGACTGTGCGGTGCAGCGCAGCGGAGATAATAAAATAACGATTGTTACCTATAAGGGGGAGTTCAACTATTCCGCGATAAACAATCTGGGCGTCAGCTGCGCTTCCGGAGAATATGTTCTGCTGCTGAACAATGACACGGAGGTGATTACTGTCAACTGGATGGAGGAGCTTCTCATGTATGCACAGCGCAGTGACGTGGGCGCTGTGGGAGCAAAGCTTTATTATGGCGATGAGACGATACAGCATGCGGGGGTGGTCATCGGTCTCGGCGCCCACAGGACGGCGGGACATGTCCACTACAGGCAGCACCGTCAGAACTTTGGTTACATGGGGCGGCTCTCTTACGCACAGGACGTAACGGCGGTAACGGGGGCGTGTATGCTGCTGAAAAAGAGTCTGTTCACTGAGGTGGGCGGTCTGGATGAAGGCTTTGCCGTTTCGCTGAACGATGTGGATCTGTGCCTGAAGCTGAGAGCAAAGGGATTGCTCAATGTGTTTACTCCCTTTGCGGAGCTTTATCACCGTGAGTCCGCATCCAGGGGATCGGACGACAGGGGAGAGCGCGCGGAGCGCTACCGCCGTGAGTCGGAGCGGTTCCGCGAGAAATGGAAGAAGGAGCTGGAAGCCGGTGATCCTTACTACAATCCCAATTTTTCCCTGGACAGGAGCGACTTTTCCCTGCGTATAGACGGGGCCGGATCGTAAGCTGCCGCGTTATTTTTCTCAAGTCCTATTTTCAGAAATGATATTTTATGGTAGAATGTTGACACGAAAGGCATTGTGTCAGCTTCTGATTTTTACAAAAGCCTGATAAAATATTAGAAACGAGGTAAAAGCAATGAGTTTTATGGATGAGTATGATTTTTGGCTGAACGACGATTACTTTGATCAGGAGACAAAGAACGAGCTGCTGGCGATCCGGGACGATCAGAAAGAAATCGAGGAGCGTTTCTATAAGGAGCTGGAGTTCGGCACCGGCGGACTGCGCGGCATCATAGGCGCGGGTACTAATCGCATGAATATCTACACGGTCCGCAAAGCCACTCAGGGCCTGGCTAACTTTATTATAAAGCAGGGCACACAGGGCAAGGGTGTTGCCATTGCTTACGATTCCAGAAACATGTCGCCGGAATTTGCCGACGAGGCGGCTCTCTGTCTGGCTGCAAACGGAATCAAGGCATATGTGTTCGACTCTCTCAGACCGACTCCCGAACTTTCCTTTGCGCTTCGCACCCTGGGCTGCACCGCGGGCATTGTGGTGACCGCAAGCCATAATCCTCCGGAGTACAACGGCTACAAGGTATATTGGGAAGACGGCGCACAGGTGACCGCCCCCAAGGATAAGCAGATCATCGAGGAGGTCCAGAGCATCAGGGACTACCATACGGTAAAGACGATGTCCAAGGCTGACGCTGGGGCCAAGGGGCTTTATCAGGTAATCGGAAAAGAAATCGACGACGCCTATATGGCGGAGCTGAAGAAGCAGATCATTCATCCGGACGTGATCGCCGAGATGGCTGACGATATCAGGATCGTGTACACACCTCTCTGCGGAACAGGCAATCTGCCCGTGAGGCGGATTCTGTCCGAGCTGGGATTTAAGCATGTATATGTGGTTCCCGAACAGGAGAACCCAGATCCCAACTTTACGACTTTGGAGTATCCCAATCCGGAGGATCCCAAGGCCTTTACATACGCTCTGCGCCTGGCAAAGGAGAAGGACGCGGATATTGTGCTGGCTACCGACCCGGACGCAGACCGTCTGGGAGTTTATGCAAAGGATGCAAAGACCGGGGAATATGTTTCCTTTACCGGAAATATGTCCGGTATGCTGATCGCTGAATATATTCTGCGGGAGAGGACGGCCACCGGGACAATGCCGGCCGACCCTGCCCTGGTGACTACCATTGTCACCACCAATATGACGAAAGCCATCACTTCCAATTACGGCGTAAAGCTGATCGAAGTGCTCACCGGATTCAAGTACATCGGTGAGCAGATCAAGCTGTTCGAACAGACAGGCAGCAACAATTACGTGTTCGGTCTGGAGGAGAGCTACGGATGTCTGGCGGGAACCCATGCGAGGGATAAGGACGCCGTCGTAGCGGTGATGTGCCTCTGCGAGGTGGCTGCATTCTGCAAGAAGCAAGGCAAGACACTGTGGGACATGATGCTGGATACCTATGAGAAATATGGATATTATAAAGAAAGCCAGTACACGATCACGCTGAAGGGAATCGACGGCTCCAGACAGATCGCGCAGATCATGGATAAGCTGCGCCAGAATCCGCCCAAGGCGTTCGGCAGTCTGCAGGTCCTGAAATTCAGGGACTATCAGACCGGCAAAATCCTGGATATGGTCACCGGAGAAGAGGGAGCCGCCGGACTGCCTGAGTCCAATGTGCTTTACTTTGAACTTCCGGAGGATGCATGGTGCTGTGCGCGTCCCTCCGGTACCGAGCCAAAGATCAAGTTCTATATGGGCGTTAAGGGAAACAGCCTTCAGGATGCTCAGGCGAGACTGGACCGGCTGACCGAGGATCTCAAGGCGCTGCTGTAAGACAGCATTCTTGAGAGGGCAGCAAAGTGCTCCGAACCGGGAAAAGGAGATGTGGTGTTTTGGGCAGAGTCGACCGCTCCGGCGTCAAGAAAACTCTATATTATCTGCGCAGGAACGGATTTAAGAACACCTGTTATGCTGTTTGGGAACGGCTTTTGCCGGGAGTGGAGGAAGCGCGGCCGTGGATGCCTCCCGACGAGGAGCTTCTGGAACGGCAGAGGCAGGTGTGCAAGGAATCGGGACCTGCCTATACCTTCAGCATCGTGGTCCCCTGTTACCGCTCCGGAGAGAAGTTTCTGTCGGAGATGATCGAATCTGTCCGACGCCAGACTTACCCCCGTTGGGAGCTGATCCTGGCGGATGCCACAGAGGATGACAGCGTGGCGGGAGCCGTGAGGACCGCCTCGAACGCGGATCCGAGGATCCGCTATCTCCGTCTGCCCGAAAACGGAGGAATCGCAGAGAACACCAACCGGGGGATCCTGGAGGCATCCGGCGATTATGTGGGGCTTTTGGATCATGACGATCTGCTGACGGCGGATGCCTTATACGAAATGGCCATGGCCATCGAAGACGGCGGGAAGAGGGGCAGGATACCTAAGCTGCTCTACTCGGATGAGGATAAATGCAGCGGTGACGGAACAAAATTTTATGAACCGAACCGCAAGGAGGATTTTAACCTGGATCTGCTCCTGAGCAATAATTACATCTGTCATTTTACGGTGATGGACAGGGAGCTGATCCAGGCTCTTTTGTTGCGCGGAGAATACGACGGGGCGCAGGACTATGATCTTGTGCTGCGGGCTGCGGCAGAGCTGGCGGGGCAGGAGGACTGTATTGTCCATGTGCCCAGAGTGCTCTACCATTGGCGCTGTCATTCATCCTCCACGGCGCAGGATCCCCAGAGCAAGTTATATGCTTACGACGCGGGACGCAGGGCGGTCCAGCATTATGTGAATGAGAAAAACTGGAAGGCCAGAGCAGTGGATACGCCTCATCTGGGTTTTTACAGATTGGAGTATTCAGGGGATCCTTTTGAGACCAGAGAGGATGTGGGAGCGATCGGCGGTCCGCTGTTCAGGAACGGTAAGCTTTGCGGCGGAAGGCTGTCGGAGCACGGTGCCGTGTGTTATGAAGGTCTGCGCCGCGGCTTCAGCGGTTACCTCCACCGGGCCGTCCTGCCTCAGGACGCGTATGCCGTGGATATCCGCAATATCCGGATCCGCAGGGAGCTGTACGGTCTGTTTCGGGAGACGGTCGGCGTTCCCTGGCAGACGCTTCCGGGCGGGGATATTTTTGATGCATCCGCACTTCCCGGAGATGCGGATCCTATTGCCGTGAGTCTGGCCTTGGGCCGCGCGCTTCGCAGGGGCGGCTACAGGATCCTGTATCTGCCGGAACGGGGCAGAGCATTATAGGGATCCCGCTGATCATCCAACACCGCAAGGCAGCAGGGCATAGCGCAGGGGGCGCAGTGTATGAAAAAAGTAACGGTTGTTATTCCAAATTATAACGGCGCGCGTTTTTTACGGGGCTGTCTGCAGTCGGTGCTTCGGCAGGAGCAGGGCACGCCGGAATATGATGTCCTGGTGGTGGACAACGGTTCGAGGGACGGAAGCCTGGAGCTGCTGCGCCGGGAGTTCCCCCAGGTAGATGTCATTGCCCTTCCCAGGAACACAGGATTCTGCCATGCGGTGAACCTGGGGATCCGACGGTCTGAAACACCGTATGTTATTTTGCTGAACAATGACACAAAGGTCATGCCGGGCTTTGTGGCAGGACTCTGCCGTGCGGTCGAAAGGGATGACAGGATTTTCTCTGTCAGCGCCAGGATGCTCATGTGGGACAGGCCGCAGCTGTTGGACGACGCCGGAGACCGATACTGTGCGCTGGGCTGGGCATACGCAAGAGGCAGGGGAGAACGTGCTGAACGGTATTCCGGCGCAGCCGAGATCTTTTCGGCCTGCGGCGGCGCAGCCATTTATCGGAGAGCGGTCTTTCGGGAGATCGGTCTCTTCGACGAGGTCCATTTTGCCTATCTGGAAGATCTGGACATAGGCTGGAGAGCGCGTATCTACGGTTACCGCAATTTCTATGAGCCCTCTGCAGAAGTGATCCATTACGGCAGCGCCTCCACGGGTTCCCGCTATAACGAAAAAAAGACGGTCCTGTCGGCGGCGAACAATATCTATGTGATCGGAAAGAACATGCCAACATTACAGGTGTTATTAAATATGCCGTTCCTGATTCCGGGCTTTCTTGTAAAATATTTGTTCTTCTGCAGAAAGGGAATGGGGCTGCTGTATCTCAGGGGCTTGGCCGATGGCATGAAAAAACTGGCATCCGGAGTGGGTCGAAGGAGGCGGATCGCCTTTAAAAAAGAGCATCTGCGCAATTATCTTGCCATTCAGGGACAGCTTTATGTCAACCTCATCCGAATTCTTAAGAAAACTTAAGAAAGTGCTTCATAAAATCCTAAACACTTTGTTGTAAAATAAGCATGTATACAGTATTTTCGGGTGGCGCACATGATCAAGGACAATCAGAAGGTTTTTAACCGATTAATGGTGATAGTGGATGCTGCCATCATGGCAGCATCGTTCATGCTGGCTTACTTTTTCAAATTTTATATACTGAATAACGGGCCGGGAGTGGGCGTGCTTCCCGCTGCGGACTATTTCCGGCTTTTGTTCGTGATCGTGCCCATATATATGCTGCTGTATTATTTTTGCAGTATTTACGCCCCAAAGCGCACGGTAAGGCTGCGCTTTGAGGTCTATGGTATCGTGAAGGCCAATACGATCGGAATCATGACGCTGATCATTGTGCTGTACCTGATCGTCAGAGAGATCAACTACTCCCGCTCGGTGATCGCGTTCTTTTATTTTTTTAATGTGTTCTTTACCTCAGGCTTTCGTTTTTTTTTAAGAAAGAGTCTAAGGACCATCCGCAGGCAGGGGTACAATCTGAAGCATATGCTTCTGGTAGGTTACTCCCGTGCGGCGGAGGAATATATTGACAGATTACTGGACAACCCCCAGTGGGGCTATGTAGCCTGCGGCATTTTGGATAATCATATTCCGGCAGGTACTCTTTACCGGGGCGTCAAGGTGCTGGGCAGTCTGGGCAATCTGGAGATCATTCTCCCGGAGAACAAATTGGATGAGGTGGCCATTACACTTCCCCTGAAGGACTATGATTATCTGGAAAGCATTGTGGGCGTCTGTGAAAAATCCGGAGTTCACACCAAGTTCATTCCGGATTATAACGGCCTGATTCCCAGCAGGCCTTATACGGAGGATCTGCAGGGCCTGCCGGTGATCAACATCCGATATGTTCCGCTGACGAACACGGGAAATAAGATCATAAAAAGGACCGTTGACGTTGCGGGTTCTCTGTTCGGACTGATCGTTACCTCCCCCATCATGCTGGCAGCGGCCATTCTGGTGAAGGCGACAAGCCGCGGCCCCGTGATCTTTAAGCAGGAGAGGGTGGGCCTGCATAACAAACCGTTCTATATGTACAAGTTCCGGAGCATGGAACAGCAGCCGCCCGGCGAAGAGAAAAAGGCCTGGACGGTGCGCAACGATCCGAGAGTCACTCCCGTAGGAAAATTCCTGCGCAGGACCAGCCTGGACGAGCTGCCGCAGCTCTTCAATATACTGAAGGGGGATATGAGCCTCGTGGGGCCAAGACCTGAGAGGCCGGGCTGGGTGGAGAAGTTCCGCGAAGAGATACCGCGGTATATGGTACGGCATCAGGTGCGGCCGGGGCTGACGGGCTGGGCCCAGGTGAACGGCCTCAGAGGAGATACCTCCATCCGCAAGCGGATAGAGTATGATCTGCACTATATTGAGAACTGGACGCTCGGTTTTGATATCAAAATTATTTTTATGACGTTCTTTACAGGCTTTATCAATAAAAACGCATACTAAAAACGAGGAGAAATACTATGGCGACAAAAAGGACGAGTGCGAGACGGCGAGAGGCAAGGCAGAAGCGGAAGATCATTATCTTTGCGGTGGAGGTGGTCATCATTCTGGTCATGATTATTGTACTTGCCGCATTTCTGCACGGTACGGACAAAAGACCGAATGTGACGGAATTGGATGACGATCCTGAGAAGCTGCTCATTCCGGTGGAGGTGCAGAAGCAGGAAGAAGAGGGCGGCGCCATGCACGGCTATATGAACGTCGCACTGTTCGGCGTGGATGCCAAGACGGACAAGGAGCTGTTCAAGAGCAGCCGAAGCGACAGCATCATGGTTGCCAGCATCAATCTGGAGACCGGCGACATTAAATTGGTCAGCGTGTATCGCGACACCTATCTGAATCTGGGAAACGATACCTATGACAAATGCAATTCGGCTTATTCCTACGGCGGTGCACAGCAGGCGCTGAGCATGCTGAACACCAACCTGGATATGAACATCAAGACATTCGTCACCGTGGGCTACAAGGGCCTGAGCGAGATCATTGACGGTCTCGGCGGCGTCTGGATCGACGTTGACAACGCGGAGCTGCAGCATATCAACAGCTATCAGATCAGTATAGCGGAGGTCCTGAAGTGCAGCTATGAGCCGGTCACACAGTCAGGCTATCAGAAGCTGAACGGTATACAGGCTACGGCGTACTGCCGTATCCGCTACACTGCCGGCAATGATTTTAAGCGTGCGGAACGTCAGCGGGAGGTGATCAAGGCGATTGAGGATCAGGCAAAACAGGCGGATCTTTCAACGCTCACCAAGGTGTATCAAAGCGCAATTGACGACGTTTATACCAACATCGACGAAAAAGATATCATGGAGCTTCTGGGACATGTCAATGACTACAGGATCGTGGATGAGAACGGTTTCCCTCAGGAGGATATGAGAGACGGCGATGCCCGGATGAAGGGCCGCAGCGTAGTGCTGCCTACGGATCTGGAATCCAATGTGGTATGGCTGCACCGTTTCCTGTTCGCCGATGAAGCCTACGAGGTCTCCAGTGAGGTCCAAAGCATCAGCAGAAAAATAAACGCTGAGTATCAGCAATAGCGAACAGGTCCCGGGGAGCTTTCACGCTCCCCTTTTTCAGACAGGGGGCAAAAGTGAAAATAGATGTGATCATCCCCGTGTATAAGCCGGATCGCGGATTGTTTGTATTGCTTGACAAATTGAAGGATCAGACAGTCCCCGTACAGAATGTTATTCTGATGAACACGGAGAAAAAGTATTTTCTGAAGCTGGTGCATGGCACCGACTTCACAGAGAGATATCCCAATGTAAAGGTGTACCATCTTTCCCGCCGGGAGTTCGATCACGGGGGCACCAGACATCTTGGCGTCATGCACTCGGATGCGGATGTTTTTGTTGTCATGACTCAGGATGCCATACCGGTGGACGACGACCTGATAAGGAATCTGACGGAAGGCCTCACCGATAAGGCGGCCGTGTCTTATGCGAGGCAGCTTCCCGCGGCGGATGCCGACGAGTGGGAACGGATATCCAGATACTTTAATTATCCTGCGGTCTCCTGTGTGAAGACGGCAGCCGACCGCAAGGCGCTGGGAATCAAGACCTTTTTCTGCTCCAACGTGTGCGCCGCGTACCGCCGGGACATATACGACGAATTGGGCGGTTTTATCCGTCATACTATATTTAATGAGGATATGATCTATGCTGCGGGAGCCGTACAGGCGGGGTACAGTATTGTCTATCAGGCCGGGGCAAGGGTCATACACTCTCACAACTATACGAATATGCAGCAGCTCAGGCGCAATTTTGACCTGGGAGTGTCTCAGGCAGAGCATCCGGAGGTATTTAGGAGCGTGTCGTCGGAATCGGAGGGCGGGCGCCTGATGAGAACGGCCTGGAGGTATTTAAAAAAACGCCGGAGATTATACAAATTCCCCGCATTTCTGGTACAGTGCTGTTTCAAATATGCCGGGTTCGTCTTGGGTAAGAATTACCGGAGACTGCCGCGCAAATGGGTTCTTGGCATAACATCAAACATAGAGTACTGGAACCAGGCGGGATAGAAGGCCTGCGAGCAGGCGGAACGGAGGATACTATGTGCGGTATTGTGGGTTATATCGGAAAAGAGCAGGCAGCCCCCATTATTCTGGACGGCCTTGCGAAGCTGGAATACAGGGGCTATGACTCGGCGGGCATGGCAGTTTTTGACGGAAGTACAATACAGACACAGAAGGCGATAGGTCGGCTGAATGTGCTGGAGAACCTCACCAGGGGCGGAGAGACCATGCCGGGCTGCTCCGGCATCGGACACACCAGGTGGGCTACCCACGGTGCGCCCAGCGACGACAATGCCCATCCGCATACCAATGGTGCGGGGACCATTGCGGTGGTACACAACGGCATTATAGAAAATTATATTTCCCTGAAGAACAAGCTTACGGCAAAGAACTATGTATTTAAGTCCGAGACGGATACGGAAGTGCTGGCCCATCTGCTGGATTATTACTATAAGGGCAATCCGCTGGAGGCCATAACCAAGGTCCTGCACAGAGTGGAAGGCTCCTATGCGCTGGGGATCCTGTTCGCAGACCATCCCGGAGAGATATATGCGGCCAGAAAGGACAGTCCCCTGATCGTCGGGCAGAATGAATCCGGCTGCTTTATCGCGTCGGATGTGCCGGCCATCCTGAAGTATACCAGGACTGTCTACTATATGGACAATCAGGAGGTGGCCGTCCTGCACCGGGACGGGATACAGTTCTTTTCCGTGGACGAGGAGGAGCTGAGCAAAGAGTCCGTCACTGTCGATTGGGACGCAAATGCGGCCGAGAAAGCCGGTTATGAACATTTTATGCTGAAGGAGATGTACGAGCAGCCTAAGACCATCACGGATACGATCTCCCCCAGAATACGGAACAACGATATTGTCATCGAAGAGCTGAAAATGACGGACGAAGAGCTGAAGCGCATCCGCAAGATACATATTGTGGCGTGCGGTTCCGCTTACCATGCGGGCGTCAGCGGGAAATATGTGCTGGAGAGCATGGTAAGGATACCCGTGGAGGTGGATGTGGCCAGCGAGTTCCGTTATCGCGATCCCATTTTGGAAGAGAATGCCATGGTCATCGTCATCAGTCAGTCAGGTGAGACTGCGGACACTCTGGCGGCGCTGCGCGAGTCGAAGGCAAGGGGCTTTCAGGTGCTTGCCATTGTGAACGTGGTGGGAAGCTCCATCGCCAGAGAGGCAGACGCCTGTCTGTATACATGGGCGGGACCTGAGATCGCAGTTGCCACCACAAAGGCGTACAGCGCTCAGCTGGCCGCTCTGTATATGCTTGCCATGAAGCTTGCCAAGGTGCGCGGAACCATCGACGAAGCAAAATTTCAGGAGCTTCTGGCAGAGCTGAGATGTCTGCCGGATCAGATCGAGCTGCTGCTTGGCCAGAAGCAGAAAATTCAACATTTTGCGAATCGCTATCTGGGGGCGAGAGACATCTTTTTTATCGGAAGAGGGATCGACTATGCCATTTCGCTGGAAGGTTCACTGAAGCTGAAGGAGATATCCTATATACATTCGGAAGCATACGCCGCAGGAGAGCTGAAGCACGGGACCATCTCTCTGATCGAGGACGGCACGCTTGTAGTCGCGCTCTCCACTCAGCCTGAGCTGTTTCAGAAGACCATAAGCAATATTGTGGAGGTGAAGGCGAGAGGCGCTTTTGTCATGGCAGTGACCAACGAGGAGAACAAAGCCATCGAAAAGGTATCGGACTATGTGATCTACATTCCGCAGACAGATCCCTGCTTTGCAAATTCCCTTGCGATTATTCCGCTGCAGCTGTTCGCATACTATGTGGCGGTAGGCCGGGGCTGCGATGTGGATAAGCCGAGGAATCTTGCCAAGTCTGTCACGGTAGAATAAATTATTTTAAGTGGAAGATTTCACAATCCTTTCATAATGAAAACACAATTTCGTCACAATTGTGGGATAGACTGATCTACAGTAAGAAGTAAAAAGTATCCGATAAGAAAAGAGGGAAACGGTATGTATGACAATGAATTTTATTCGGATAACAACCATCGGGAAAATGTGGACAGACCCACAGCGAAGCCGAAAAAGAAGAGCCATATTTTCGGAAAGATAATGCTCAGCCTCAGTCTTGGACTTTGTTTCGGACTGTTTGCAGGACTGGGATTTTATTCGGTACAGTGGGGCGCAAGACTGCTCTATCAGGAGGAGCGCGGCAGGACGGAAGCGCAAGAGCAGCTTCCGGACGATACCGAGCAGGATACAGAGGAATCCTCCCAGGGAATTTTGCAGAAGCCGTCTCAGAGCGATCTGCCCGCCGATACAGACCAAATTACTTATGTGCAGACCGATGTGTCGGATGTGGTGAAGGAAGTGATGCCTGCAATGGTGTCTATCGTCAATAACTATACCGACACCGGAATGACCTTCTGGGGCGAAGTCTACAGCCAGCCCGCAGAGTCCAGCGGTTCCGGTATCATTGTGTCTGAAAACGAAGACGAACTGCTGATCGTCTCCAACAATCACGTGGTGGAGGGAAATGATAATCTGAAGGTGACCTTTATTGACGGTTCCGAGGCAGAGGCCGTTGTGAAGGGACTGGACTCGGAAATGGATCTGGCAGTGATCGCAGTGCCCCTGGACGATCTGACAAAAGAGACAAAAAGTACCATTTCGGTTGCCACCTTGGGCGACAGCGATGAACTGCAGCTGGGCGAACCCGTGATCGCTATCGGAAATGCTCTGGGATACGGGCAGTCTGTATCCGGCGGCATGGTGAGCGCTCTGGCCAGGAAGCTTACCTTCGATGACGGCTCTACGGGCACATTTATTCAGACGGACGCGGCGATCAACCCCGGCAACTCCGGCGGCGCGCTGTTGAATCTGAAGGGTGAGGTCGTGGGCATCAATTCCAGCAAGATCGGCGGCTCGCTGGTGGAGGGCATGGGATATGCCATTCCCATCACATCTGCAAGCCCCATCATTGCCGATCTCATGGAGCGCCAGACAAGAAGCAGCAAGGTGGACACAGGCCGCCGCGGTTATATGGGAGTCTCTCTCAAGAATGTAACGGAGCAGTCGGCTCAGATGTATGACATGCCTCAGGGTGCCTTCGTGTATGAGGTGGAGCCTGATTCGGCAGCAGAAAAAGCCGGAATCGTGAAAGGTGACATCATTGTTGATTTTGACGGTCAGAAGATTACTTCCGCAGAGGATCTGCAGAACAGCCTGCAATATTACGAGGCAGGAGAGACCGTGAAGATTACGGTAAAACGTGTGACGAGGGGAGAGTATGAAGCCGTGGAGCTGGACATCACTCTTGGAGAAAAGCTTTAATCTGCCGCGTTTACAATAATGTATATGCAGGGATCCCGGACGGCACCGAGGCTGTCCGGGATCCTTTTATGCTCCCGCCGGACTGTTTAGAAAAAGTTCACTTGTACAGAGGCGAGTTTTCAAGTATACTCATATCAGGTCCTAATGTGAGAATGCCCGGAATCGGCCGGGGAAACGGAGAAGTGTATGTCTGATTTAAATGAAAAGGATACCGAGAAAGATACTGAAAAGGATACCGACCTGACGGAAGGCCATTCCGATGCCTCCAATACCCAGAAGGCAGGCAGGAGCGACAACAGTGAATACGAGGATGTATGTTTTATCTGCCGCCGGCCGGAGAGCAAGACGGGAAAAATGTTCAAGCTGCCCAACAATATCTGTGTCTGCAATGACTGCATGCATAAGACTATGGAGACGGTGAGCCAGTTCGATTATCAGGGAATGCTGAATAATCCCAGTCTGCAGAGCGAACTGGATCAGCTCACCAGACAGGGAGGATTTCCCAACATCAGCTTTGTGAATCTTGCGGATCTGCAGGGCGACGGCGGTATTCCCAACAAGCAGAAGCTGAAAAAAAAGAAGAAAAAGGAAGGACAGGAACCGGCGCTGAACATCCGGGATATTCCTGCGCCTCATAAGATAAAGGCCAGTCTGGACGAATACGTAGTGGGACAGGAACACGCCAAAAAGGTGATCTCGGTGGCGGTATATAACCACTATAAGCGTGTGGCCACGGGCTCTATGGACAACATAGAAATTGAAAAGTCGAATATGCTGATGATCGGACCCACCGGCTGCGGCAAGACCTACCTGGTAAAGACTCTTGCAAGACTGCTGGATGTTCCTCTGGCCATTGCCGACGCTACCTCCCTGACGGAGGCGGGCTATATCGGAGATGATATCGAATCGGTGGTATCGAAGCTCCTGGCGGCGGCCGACAACGATGTGGAGAAAGCAGAGCAGGGGATCATCTTCATCGACGAGATCGATAAGATAGCTAAGAAGAAGAATACCAATACCCGCGATGTCAGCGGAGAGAGCGTGCAGCAGGGGATGCTCAAGCTCCTCGAAGGCGCGGAGGTGGAGGTGCCTGTGGGCGCGAACAGCAAAAATGCCATGGTGCCGCTGGCAACGGTCAATACCCGCAATATTCTCTTTATCTGCGGCGGCGCATTTCCGGAGCTGGAGGATATTATCAAGGAGCGCCTGAGCAAATCTGCTTCTATCGGCTTCAACTCGGAGCTGCGGGACAAATACGACAAGGATAAAAATATCCTGTCTAAGGTGACGGTGGAGGATATCAGAAAATTTGGCATGATCCCTGAGTTCATCGGCCGTCTCCCTGTGATCTTCACACTGGAGGGGCTGAATCAGGAAATGATGGTCAAGATACTGAAGGAGCCCAAAAACGCTATCCTGAAGCAATACCAGAAGCTCCTGGAGCTGGACGAGGTGAAGCTGGAGTTTTCCGACGATGCCCTGGAGGCCATCGCGGAGAAGGCAATGGAGAGAGACACCGGTGCAAGGGCGCTGCGCTCTATCATTGAGGAATTTATGCTGGATATCATGTATGAGATCCCCAAGGATGACAACATCGGCAGGGTCACCATCACCGGAGACTATATCAAAGGAACGGGAGGGCCCATCATTGATATCCGGAGCAATCAGCATCTGGAAAGGATGGAGGAGCTGAAGGAGCTTCCCGCAGATGAGGCAGGAAAAGACAATTAAAAACAGACGGACAGATCAAAACGGCCGGCCATGACATGACTATGTTGTGGCCGGCTGTTTTTGATGAAAATTTTTTAAAAACAGTTGACATTTGCCCCAAGTATGTTATTATTGTCATATGAACAATCGTTCATATGAAAGAGCAATCATGATCTTGCCGAAAATATGAGGAGGATGAGACGATGAAAAGGACCTACAAGATTGAAGTGGATTGTGCCAACTGCGCGCTGAAAATGGAGGATGCGGCGAAAAAGGTGGAGGGTGTACAGGATGCGGCGGTAAGCTTTATGACACAAAAGATGAAAGTGGAATTTGCGGAGGGCGCTGACGAGGACAGCGTGATGCAGACGGTGCGGAAGGCGTGTAAAAGGGTGGAGAGCGACTGCGAGATCTATCTGGTCTAAAGCGGTCCCTGCTACGAGATCTCAACGCGAAACGGGGAGACAGTCATGACGAAAAAACAGAGAAAAGTCTTATATCGGATCCTGGCCGCAGCACTGCTCATGGCGGTGCTGCACTTTGTACCGGCGGAGGGGTATCTGCGGTTTGTATTATATCTGATCCCCTATTTTATTATTGGCGGTGATATATTGAAAAAGGCGGTGCTGGGCATCGCCCACGGGGAAGTGTTCGACGAAAATTTCCTGATGGCGGTGGCCACGTTAGGCGCCATGCTGTTGGGAGTCTATAACGAATCCCAGGGACGGGCAGGGGAGTTCTCCGAGGGCGTCGCCGTAATGCTGTTCTATCAGATCGGCGAGTTGTTCCAGTCCGTAGCTGTGGGGAAGAGCCGAAGGAATATTACCGCTCTCATGGATATCCGCCCGGATTATGCCAACGTGGAGAATGAGGACGGAAGCCTGGAGCAGGCCGACCCCGACGATGTCCGGATCGGAACGACCATTGTCGTGCGGCCCGGAGAAAAAATACCCATTGACGGCGTGGTGATGCAAGGGACCTCCACGCTGAACACCAGCGCCCTGACCGGGGAGAGCGTGCCCAGAGAGGTGCATGACGGCCAGGCGGTCATCAGCGGCTGCGTGAACCTCACAGGTCTTTTGAAGATCCGCACCACCAAGGAATTCGGTGAATCCACGGTCTCCAAGATATTGGATCTGGTGGAGAATTCCAGCATGAAAAAGGCGCGGGCCGAGAATTTTATCACGAAGTTTGCCCGTTATTATACTCCGGCGGTATGCTACAGCGCTCTGGCGCTGGCGATCCTTCCCTCGGCGGTGAATCTGCTCCTGGGAAATTCTGCCGATTGGAGCGTCTGGATCATCCGCGCCCTGACATTCCTTGTCATCAGCTGTCCCTGCGCGCTGGTGATCTCTATACCGTTGAGCTTTTTCGGAGGCATCGGAGGAGCGTCCGCAAACGGTATTCTGGTGAAGGGCTCCAACTATCTGGAGGCCTTGGCCAAGACAAGGTATGTGGTCTTTGACAAGACCGGAACGCTGACCAAGGGTGTATTTCAGGTAACGGGAATTTATCCCTCCGGGGAATCCGGGGAGAGACTGCTGGAATGCGCGGCCTGTGCCGAGAGCTATTCCACCCATCCGATCGGCAGGAGCATCCGGGAGGCCTACGGGCAGGAGATCGGTGCGGAGAGAGTGACGGATGTGGAAGAGATGGGCGGCCACGGCGTCATCGCCTGTGTGGACGGTCTGCAGGTGGCAGCGGGCAGCGAGAAGCTGATGAGGAGGCTGGGGCTTGGCTGCCCGGAGAATACGGAGGCCGGCACCGTGGTCCATGTGGCGATAGACGGCCGCTATGCAGGATATATTCTGATCTCCGATGTGATAAAGGAGCAGTCCGTGCAGGCGGTCCGCGCCCTGAAGGGCATGGGCGTAAAAAAGACGGTGATGCTCACCGGGGACAGCCGGACAGCTGCGGACTGCGTGGCGGAAAAGATCGGGGTAGATGACGTGGAGAGCGAGCTTCTTCCTGCGGACAAAGTAGAGGCGGTGGAAAAGCTTCTGACGGAGAAGGCTCCCGGTGAAAGGCTGGCCTTTGTGGGGGACGGCATAAATGACGCGCCGGTACTTTCCCGTGCGGACATCGGCGTGGCAATGGGAGCGCTCGGCTCGGATGCGGCCATCGAGGCGGCCGACATCGTTCTCATGGACGACAATCCCATGAAGCTGGCGCTGGCAATGCGGATCTCCCGCAAGTGCCTCCGAATCGTCTACGAGAATATCGTGTTCGCCCTGGCTGTGAAGGCTGTATGCCTGTTCCTTGGCGCGCTGGGCATCGCCAATATGTGGCTGGCGGTTTTTGCGGATGTGGGGGTCATGGTGCTGGCGGTCTTAAATGCCGTCAGATGCCTGAAGGTGAAACCGATAAAATAAGGCCTGGGTACAGATCTGGGAACTGTCCATATGGGACGATGACAAAAACGGCCTGCCGGAATTTGCCGGCAGGCCGTCTCTTATTATGCGCTCACTTTCTTTTCCTGTTCCTCCTGGATATCGGGGAAGGCTGAGAGCATGGGCTTTTCCTTTTTGCCCTTGAGCACGCGGTCTACATAATTCTTGGTGATCCTGTATACCAGAGGAGAGAGCACCAGCACACCGATCAGGTTGGGGATCATCATCATGCCGTTAAAGGTATCCGCCAGATCCCATGCCAGATTGTCGCTCATCACTGCGCCTCCGAAGATGGCAGCCACAAAGATCACGCGGTAGACAATAGTATATTTTTCGCCGAACAGGAACTCGCATGCCTTTGTACCGTAGTGGCTCCAGCCCAGAACGGTGGAGAAGGCGAAGAGCATAACGGCGATCGCCACAAAGGCTGCGCCCGCCTTTCCGAAGTGCATGGAGAACACGGTGGATATCATGTTGGAGTTGGTCAGCTCTGTTCCGTTGTAGGCCGTCTGTGCCACGCCGGTCTGCAGATCGATCAGACCGGAGGAAAGAACGGAGAATGCGGTGAGCGTGCAGACAATCATGGTGTCCGCGAACACTTCAAAGATGCCCCACATGCCTTGACGGACCGGTTCACTGACGTTGGAGTTGGAGTGTACCATAACGGAGGAGCCCAGACCTGCCTCGTTGGAGAATACACCGCGCTTCATGCCCTGCTCGATGGCCAGCTTGATGCCATAGCCCACGATGCCGCCGCCTGCCGCCTTCACGGCAAAGGCTCCCCGGAAGATGGCGCTGAACACTGCGCCCACATGGGAAATATTGGTAAAGAAGATCACAATGCTTCCCACAATGTAGATAACTACCATAAAGGGCACGATCTTCTCCGTCACTGCCGCAATACGCTTCAGACCGCCCACGATCACCAGGCCGCCCAGGATCATGATGCCGATTCCGGTCACCCAGGTGGGAACATGGAACACGGTCTTCATATTGCCGGAGATCGAGTTCACCTGCGTCATGTTGCCGATACCGAAAGAGGCAAGAAAGCAGAAGATGGAGAACAGGACGGCAAGCACCTTGCCGATGCCCCTGCAGTGCTTTTTGCTGCCAAGGCCGTCCCTCAGGTAGTACATGGCGCCTCCGCACCATTCGCCGTGCTTATTTTTTCTGCGGTAGTAGATTCCCAGCACATTCTCGGAGTAGTTCGTCATCATTCCGAAAAAGGCGATGAGCCACATCCAGAACACCGCGCCGGGACCGCCCACCATGATGGCGCCCGCCACGCCCACGATGTTGCCGGTGCCCACGGTAGCCGCCAGGGCGGTGCACAGAGACTGGAACTGGGATATAGATCTGTCCTGGGTATGCCCCACTACATGCTTATCCCTGAAAATGGCGCCGATGGTCATTTTCATCCAATGGCCGATGTGCCCGATCTGAAAAAATTTTGTCAGACAGGTCATCAGCACGCCTACGAAAGCAAGCAGGATCAGCGCCGGCCAGCCCCATACGATGCCGTTGACGAAATCGTTGACTTTAGTGACAATTTCTAACATTACATTTCCTCCTCTTAACGGAATGCCACGGTAATCCTCTAAAAAAATACAGATAAGGATAAAAACCTCATCTGCGAAGTCACCGTAAGATATTCGTTATTCTCATAAATAAAAATCATATGCATTATAACATATGAGCAGGAAATTGTCAAACATTGCAAAATAGAACATTGTTTGTTAAAGTAAATTCATGAAAAAATTTTTTGACGGATTGCTGAATGAATTTACGACTCCGGCATTTCTGCGCGCTGTCCTGAAAAAATATCATTATGGCGAGGAGCAGTTGCAGGAGCTGGCGGACGTGGCGGAGAAAATGATGCCTTATGTTCGCAGTGAGGCCTGCTGGGATCACGGACTTCTCTATGAGGCCGGCCTGGCGGACGGAGGCGAAGAGCAGCAGTATAACTGTGCAGAGGTGCTGATGACGCTGGGGAAGGGGCCTGATATTCTCCAGGAACGGTTCGCCGTCCGCGGACGCCTCAGTGAGTGCTACATGGTGGAGAGCCTGGCCAGTGAGCTGCTGCTCCGGGGATATGCCGCCTACAATCAATATATTGCAGAACATACGGCCCTCCATGTCGCCCGCTATCACTTTCCGGGCAGCGGTCAGGAATTTCCACTGGAGCGGCTAAAAGGCATGCTGGAACGTCTTGCCCTGCCCGTGAAATGCAACGAGGCGTTCTGTATGATACCCAAAAAGAGCGTGGCGTTCGTGGCGGAACTGACCGGCGATGCCGCACGCAGCTGTCAGGGCATATGCACCGGCTGCGACAGCAGAAGCTGCCCGAACCGGATGGAGGAAGGCCCGCAGCTGGGAAGGATGGCTGCTCGCATGCCGGATGTGCCGCTGAGCTACGGATACAGCAGGATATTCGGAAGATTTTGAACGCAGACGGCGGGAGGGAGCAGGAATGATTCATCTGTACACGGGGGACGGAAAGGGAAAAACAACGGCGGCGGTAGGGCTGGCGGTGAGAGCGGCGGGACGGGGAAGGAAGGTGTACTTTGCCCAGTTCATGAAAGGCGGCGACACCGGGGAGCTGCATGTGCTGCAGGCACTTCCTCAGATACAGATCCTGCGGAGCGATAAAAATTACGGATTTTACGATTCCATGTCCTGGGAGGACAAGAGGGAGCTGACGGATGTCCACAATGCCATTTTGGACCGACTGCTGGCGGCCGTTGAGAAAAGGGCCTGCAATATGATCGTTCTGGATGAGGTGACTTATCCGGTGAAATGGAATCTGCTGGACCTGAAAAAACTGGAGCGTCTTCTGGCGGTCGGGGAGGACGGCCCGGAGCTGGTACTTACAGGGCGGGACTGCGCAGACATCCTGGCAGACGCAGCGGACTATGTCACGGAGATGCGCTGTGTGCGTCATCCTTACCAAAAGGGCGTACAGGCAAGGGAAGGCATTGAATTCTAGCCGGCAGTGGCAGTGCGGAGCCCGCAAAGGGGGCATCTGCATTTTGAACAGGCGTTGTTACATACTATGGAGTAATAGAAAGTAAGACGTTCATCTAATATGTGAATCAAATCGGGGAGCGAAATGGAAGAAGCATTTGTTTTGATCATACCTTTTTTGGGAACCGCCCTGGGGGCAGCCATGGTATTTTTTATGAAACGGCAGATGAGCTCCAGGCTGCAGAAGCTGCTGCTGGGCTTTGCCGCAGGTGTCATGATCGCGGCCTCCGTCTGGTCGCTGCTGATTCCCGCCATCGAGATGGCGAGGGAGCAGGGAGGGAACATCTGGCTGCCTGCAGCGGCAGGTTTTCTTCTGGGAATGGGATTTTTGCTCCTGCTGGATACGCTGGTGCCTCATATGCATCTGGACAACGACAAGCCGGAGGGCGTAAAGAGCGAACTTCAGAAATCCACCATGCTCATGCTCGCAGTCACGCTCCACAACCTTCCTGAGGGAATGGCTGTAGGTGTCACGCTGGCCGGAGCCATGCTGGACAGAACCGGCATCAGTATGGCCGGAGCCATGGTGCTGGCCATAGGGATCGCCATACAGAATTTCCCGGAGGGAGCTATTATTTCCATGCCTATGAGAAATGCGGGGAGTTCCCGTCCCAGAGCCTTTTGGTACGGAGTGCTGTCCGGAGCGGTAGAGCCGCTGGGAGCCCTGCTGACGCTGGCACTGGCGGAACAGGTGACAGCGGTGCTTCCTTACATGCTGGCACTTGCGGCAGGCGCCATGATCTACGTGGTGGTGGAAGAGCTGATCCCGGAATCTCAGGCCGGGGAACATTCCAACATAGCCACCGTCGGGGTGGCCGTCGGCTTTGTCCTGATGATGATCCTGGACGTGGCGCTGGGCTGACATCGATCAGTCGGCGAAGCGGTATCCTACTGTATGATGATGCTGGCGCAGGAGAGATCGTTGTACAGATCGTAGAGCTTCCCGGTCTTTAGTCCCACGACCTTGGGGCGCAGACAGTTTTCCGGAGTATTGGCCACCACTCTGGCCTTCTCGCCGTTGGAAAGCTGCACGATGCTGTCCACGGAATACAGGATCACACTGTTCAAAAAGCTTTTGATGGCATCGAAGTCCAGCTCGCCCGTCATGGTCATGATCATCTCTATGGCGTCACTTTTGGCAAAGGCGCTTTTGTAGGGGCGCTCCGTCACCAGCGCGTCGTAGATGTCCGCAACGGAAATGATCTTCGCATAGGGGTGTATCTTATCTCCCGTGGTCCCCAAGGGATAGCCCTTTCCGTTGATCTTTTCGTGGTGCTGCAGTACGCCTCTCATAATGGAATCGGAGAACTCATTCCTGTTCTTCAGTATCTCAAAGCCGAACAGGGTGTGCTGCTTCATCAGTGCAAATTCCTGATCATCCAGTCTGCTGGTCTTGTTCAGGACCTCGTTGGGAATCCTGGACTTGCCCACATCATGTAAGAGCCCGGAAATTCCCAGCTCGTGAATATCCCTGTCGCTGAGACCGTGTTTCCTGCCGATGATCATTGCCATGGTAGCCACATCCACACTGTGCTTGAAGGTGTATTCGTCGCTGACCTTCAGCATACTGATATCCACAGCAACGGCATCATTGGCGGTAATGGTATCCATGAGCTCGTTGGCCACATTGTTGGTGGCTTCTGTAAAGTCGGAGGAATCCGTATTGTTGTACAGGAACTGGATACCCTCGCTCACACGCTTCCGCACGCTCTCGGTCAACTGGACCTTTGCCCGGTCCTCCACCCTGTTCTTTTCTATGACTTCTCTGGTATACTGGGGAAGACGCTCCAGGTCGTTCTGTGCGTCGGACTCATCGGGATCAGCCGTTCCCTCCTGGATATAAATGCCGCCCACACCCTTTTCCTGGAGATATTCAATATGAAAGTCATCCAAATAAGCCCCCTTTTCGATCAGGGAGCGTCCTGAAGCGTCCACAATGGACTGATCTATCTTCATTCCTTCCTTTAATAAACGTGTGCTTATGTATTTTCTCTTGATGGCCATGATGACTCCTTTGACGGAACAGGAAATATTCTTGTACTTTTCCTGAGTATATCACACTTCATTTGCATACGGCAATGAATAGTTTGTACTATTCCGGAAGGGTCTATCAGATTACGGTGAATCGGTCCCTGCGGTTGAAAATAGTCGGGACATGCTATATATTTATCTATGTGAAGGAGAAACAAAGGAGAGCAAAAGGCGATATGTTGTTGGAAATCAGGGATATTCATAAAAGCTTCGGAGGAAACAAGGTGCTCCACGGTGTGAGCTTTCAGGTGGAGAGCGGCAGGGCGCTGGGCCTGCTGGGCCGGAACGGCGCGGGAAAGACTACGACCATACGGATCTTGATGGACGTATTTCGCGCCGACAGCGGGGAGCTGCTGCTGGACGGAAAAAGATTTGTGCCGGGAGAGTACAGGATCGGTTATCTGCCGGAGGAACGGGGACTTTATCCCAAACGCAAGGTCATGGACCAGATGATCTTTCTTGCGTCCCTTCGGGGGATGGACAGGAGGTCTGCCCGGATCGGAGCTGAAAAATGGCTGAAGCGGTTGGGGGTGGAGGAGTACGCGGATCGAAAGCTTGAGACCTTGTCAAAGGGGAACCAGCAGAAGGTACAGCTGGCAGCCACTCTGGTCCACGAACCTCAGATCGTGATACTTGACGAGCCCTTCAGCGGGCTGGATCCGGTGAATGCCCAGGTGTTGAAGGATGTGATCAACGGGCTGATAGCGGAGGAGCGCATTGTGATCTTTTCCAGCCACCAGATGAGCTACGTGGAGGAATTCTGCGACCATATCGTCATTATCGACAAGGGACGGGTGGTGCTGGCCGGAGAGTTGAACAAGATCAAGCGGGAGTACGGAAGAGACCGGCTGGTGCTTGCGGCGCAGGATATGGCTCCCGCCCGGTTAAAAGAAAGAGCTGAGAGGGAATTGGCGGGGCTGGCGTCGGTGTCCGGGGTGCAGAAGGATTTCCTGATCCTGGAGCTCGCAGCAAATGCAGAACGCAGCCAGGTGCTGGAGCGCCTGGGCAGATCCGATATCCCCGTGGAGCTGTTCGGCAGCTTTTGTCCCTCACTGAACGACATTTTTGTGGAGAAGGTGGGGGTGTAAAATGAGAAAATTCTGTATTGTCTTAAAATATGAGCTGAAGGAATATTTTTCCAGCAAGGGCTTTCTGGCCGTGACGGTGCTGCTGGCCCTGGCGGCATTAGTGCTGCCGTTTCTTCCGAGACTCGTGGATCTGTCCGGTTTTACGGGGGTGAAGATCGTGGGCGGAGACAGCGGGCAGGAACGGAAGGACAGGGACCTTTTTCTCTATCTGGACGAGGCCGGAACTGTGCGGGAGTCTGTGCTGAGGGAGCTGTTTCCGGAGGCGGAATGGCAGGCGGCGGCTCAAAGGCAGGAATTGATCGACGGGGTGGAGTCAAAGAAAGCAAAGGCGGGATTTGTGATCACCGGAGAGACAGAGTATGAATATTTTGTCTACAATAAATCTATGTCCGATACCAATTCCTATCGGTTCGACGAGGTCATGCGGACTCTTTACCGCGAGAATTACAGCAAGGCACGGGGCTGGAGCCTGAAGGAGATCCAAGGTATGTACAATGTGCCTATAACGGTCAGTGAACAGGTCCTGAACAAGGACACGGGAGAGAACTTCTGGTACTGTTATCTGCTGGTGATCATTGTGTTCATGTTGATCGTCATGTACGGTCAGATGATCGCCGTGTCGGTCACGAATGAAAAGAGCAATCGTGCCATTGAGGTCCTTGTGACAAGTACCTCCTCCAACAGTCTGCTCTTTGGCAAAGTGGCGGCCGGAGCCCTGGGCGGTCTGTTCCAGGCAGGGACGATCCTGGGAGCCGCGCTGATTTCCTATCAGATCAACAGAAAGGCCTGGGGCGGCAGGCTGGACATGTTCCTCCATGTGCCGGCGGAGGTGCTTGTGACCTTCGCGGTGTTCGGCCTGGGAGGATACCTGTTCTACGCTTTCCTGTACGGGGCTATGGGGGCATTGGTCAGCAAGACCGAAGATGTGAGCAAGAGTGCCGGCGGACTGCTGATGGTGGTCATGGCAGTGTACTTTTTCTCCCTGTTTCAGCTGGAAAATGTGGACGGGCCTGTCATCAGGGTGCTTTCCTTCCTGCCGGTGAGCTCCTACAGCACCATGTTCGCCAGGATCGCAATGGGCACGGTATCTGCCTGGGAGGTGGTACTGTCCTTTTTGATCCTTGTCCTTTCTATCCTTGGGGCGGGGGCTCTGGGCGCGGGGATCTACCGCATGGGCACCCTGCGGTACGGAAATCCCATCAAGCTGAGCACGGCGCTTAGGGAGCTGAGGAGAGAAAAACGGTAAAAGCCATAAAGTTATGATTCAAATATGGCACGATCCCTTTCTCCTGCATAAGATACTGTAGGCAAGAGAAAGGGATTTTTATTGTGGACTGTAAAAACAGAATTCTCTCCAATGACTATTATGATGTGATCACGGATTTTCCCATCCGAATGCTGGAAGCAGGCGGGACCGATCTGTGTTATGCAAATATTGAAAACCTATACAATGTGGTCTATTTCAGCAGGCTGGATGTGATGAGCGCCGACAGTTACTTTTTTGAATACCGCAGCGTGCCGAAGCTGTACGGGCTCATGCAGGCGGAACCCGTTGCCGCCGGTTTTGATCCCAACAGTCTGATCGTCAGCGGGATCACTCAGGTGCAGAGGCCGCCTCTGTCCCTCACCGGAAGAGGGGTGGTGGTCTGTGTCATTGACACCGGGATCGACTATACCAATCCCATCTTCCGAAATGAGGACGGCAGCAGCCGCATCCTTGCCATCTGGGACCAGACCGTACAGACGGGAACGCCCCCCGCAGGCTTTCAGTACGGCTCTGAGTACAGCAGGGAGGAGATCGATCGGGCGCTGGCGTCGGAGGATCCCTTCAGCGTGGTGCCCAGCAGGGACGAAATCGGACACGGCACCGCTCTGGCGGGGGTGGCGGCAGGCAGCAATATCCGCAGCGGTCTGGTCTATCAGGGGGCAGCGCCGGACGCGGACATTGTGGTGGTAAAGCTCAAGGAGTGCAAGCAGTATTTCAGGGATTTCTACCTGATACCCGAAAACGTGCCGGCCTATCAGGAAAACGACATCATGCTGGCGGTGCAGTATGCGGATTCCTTTGCGGATGTCTTTCGCCGTCCGGTGGTGATCTGTCTTGGGCTGGGCACCAACAGCGGAGACCATGCGGGCAGTTCCGCCCTGTCCCGATATCTTGACCTGGTGGCGGTAAAGCGGAGCCGGGCAGTGGTGGTGGGAGGAGGAAACGAGGGGAACGCCCGCCATCATTATCAGGGCAGCTTTAACAGTGATATCTCCGGTACGGGGAGCGTGCCGGTGGAGGTAAGAGTGGAGGATGGGGCGCAGGGCTTTCTGCTGGAGCTTTGGGGGAAGGTGCCGGATGTGTTCACTGTCTCAGTGCAGTCGCCGGGCGGGGAGACCATTCCGCCGCTGCGTCTGGGCATCAATGACAGTATCACCTACGGTTTTGTCTATGAGGAGACGCAGATCACCGTTGCGGGAACGCTGGTGGAGCGGGCTTCCGGAGAGGAGCTGATCCAGCTGCGCGTGCAGGATCCCACGCCGGGGATCTGGACCTTCCGGGTGGAGGCCTCCGGGGCAGTGTATAACGGGGAGTTCCATCTGTGGCTGCCCATCGCCCAGTTTTTGAGCGCGCCGGTATACTTTCTGGAATCGACGCCCTATATTACCCTGACGGAACCGGCCATGGCCCAGGGAATCATCAGCGTGTCCGCCTACGATTCCTCCAACAACGGCTTTTATATCAATTCGGGAAGGGGATTTTCCAGGACCGGTGCCATCCGGCCGGACTTTGCCGCGCCGGGCGTGGATATCTTTACCTTCCGGGGAAAAGAGTCGGGGACCTCGCTGGCGGCGGCCATTACCGCGGGCGCGGCGGCCCAGTTCATGCAGTGGGCCGTGGTGGAGGGAAACGATGCTCTGGTGGAGAGCCGCCAGATCAAAAATTACTTTATCCGGGGCGCCTCCCGCAGCAGCAATATCGTTTATCCCAGCAGGGAGTGGGGATACGGGCGGCTGAATATGGTGGGGACCTTTGACGCGCTGATCGGTGTGTGAAAACCTTTCCCATATAAATTTTCTGTTTCCTTTGACAGAAAATCGGTGTAAAATGTTGAAACAGAAGGACATTGTGCCAGCCATTCCCGCATTGATCGGTATGCGTGCGGAGCGCCCAGGAGGGATACAAATGAAAAAGCGAGATATTAGGCGTACGGTTTTCTTTTCCCTGCTGTTCGGAGCGTATGTGGGAATGACGTTCTTTTTGTTCCATGAGCAGTGCATGCTCTATGAAAACAGCTATTCTTCCGACAATGTTGCATATATAAGCGAGATTCAGGGGATGAGCAGCGGCGGTGAGATATCTTATCCCGTAATGTTCTGGATCGCTGAGCTCTTCTGTTTTTTTATGACGCCCAACAATGCGCTGGCGGTGACGTTGACCTGTCTGAACGGTCTGACCTTCTGTGTCTTAATATACTGGTTGGACCGGCTGCTGAATCGCGGGGAAGAAAAATGTCCGGACGGCTGGGTCTCTCTGTTGACATTTTCATTGCTCGTGGTGTCCATGCTCTTTCCCTTCCACTATATCGGAAGATACCGTTCTCTTGAAGAAGGATTTCTGATAAGGTATCTGGGGACCTTCTCGCCCAATCCGTTCCACAATGCCACCTATCTGGCGGCAAGACCCTTTGCCGTGGTCACCTTCTTTCTTGCAGTGGAGCTCCTGCAGACCTATGAACAAAAGGATGCCTGGCTGCGGAAGGAAACGGTCCTTTTTTCCGCAATGCTGCTTCTGACGACTCTGACAAAGCCAAGCTTTACCCTGATACTGGCGGGCACGTGCGGAGTGATCATGCTGTGGAGGCTGTTCCGCAGCAGGTTTAAGGGCATGAAAGCCTTTTGGCAGTTCGGGATCGCATTCCTTCCCACCTTCATCGTAATGATATACCAATATTTTGGTATGTTTACCGGAGAGGTGTACGGAAGTGAGAACGGGATCGTATGGTCATTTCTTACCGCATGGAGGGACAAGACAGGTAATGTGCCGAGAGCAATTCTGCTTGCGACCGCTTTCCCGTTAAGCGTGCTCCTGTTCCAGCGGAAAAAGGGATTAAAGGCTCCTCTCTTCAGGTTCGCCTGGCAGCTCTTCGGAACGGCGCTGTTCACGATGGTCTTCCTGACCGAAAAGGGATACCGGGCGGGACACATGAACTTTGCGTGGGGCTATATGTACGGTCTGTTCTTTCTGTTCGTCACCGGCGCGGTGGTTCTGGTGCGGGAGACCGTACGCCGGGGCCAGCCCGTATGGCAGCTGCTGACGCAGTGGCTTCTGTTCGGGGTCCATCTGGTGTGCGGAGCGGATTATCTGTGCGTCTTGCTCCGGGGCGGATTTTATTATTAGCGTGAGCTGCTCTCAAGTAGGATAAAACGGCGGCCGGTATCATATACTGGTACAAAAAGCTGCGAAAGAGTAGTGTGTCATGAAGACGATCATTGTAAAGGATATTTTGAAAAAGGTAAGCCGGGACGGGCGCATTGATAAAAGGCAGGTCGTACCGGCGCTTTTGTTTGTAGGAGCCATGTTCCTGTTGGGCAGAGCGGCGGCAAGGACTTACGCGGAGATCAGCCAGGCCACCGGCCAGGCTGTTTCCGAGTCGCTGCAGGAGACACAGAACTGGGGACTGGGATTCGGAAAAGAGGGACAGAAGCCAACGGGAAACGTCACCGCGGAGGAACTGGAGGAATATAATGCATATTTTGTGGCGGAGGGAGAAGATAAGTTCATCTACCTGACATTCGACTGCGGATTTGAGAACGGCAATACGCAGCCCATTCTGGATGCCCTGAAAAAGCACGATGCCCCGGCTACATTCTTTGTGGTAGGACACTACCTGGAATCCGCTCCCGATCTGGTAAAACGAATGGTGGAGGAGGGCCACACGGTAGGCAATCATACATATCATCACCCGGATATGTCGCAGATCTTTGATCCGTCCTCCTTCCGCAAGGAGATGGATGATGTCGCCATCAAGTTCAAGGATATCACAGGACAGGACCTGGCCATGTACTACAGACCGCCGCAGGGCAAGTACAGCACTGTCAACCTGCAGATGGCGAAGGATATGGGTTACACCACATTTTTTTGGAGCCTTGCCTACGTGGACTGGAATCAGGACAGTCAGCCCAGCCATGAGGAAGCCTTCCAAAAGCTTACAGGGCGCGTCCACCCCGGTGCCATTGTGCTGCTGCACAATACATCCAAGACGAATGGGGAGATTCTGGATGAACTGCTGACCAAATGGGAGGAGATGGGCTACAGCTTCCGGCCGCTGTCGGACTTTGTGAAGACAGGACCGCTTCGACAGTAAGGCCGGCAAAATTGTTTTGACTTAGCCTGCGGCCTATTTTATAATAGGAATCAGGCAATGCGGTAATTCCAAGATAAAGCCACCAGAACGGCGGAACGAGAGGAAAGTATGGAGAGAGAACTGGTAGTTGTCATCGACTTTGGCGGACAGTACAACCAGCTGGTCGCACGGCGCGTCAGAGAGTGCAATGTGTACTGCGAAATTTATTCTTATAAAACGGATCTTGAGAAGATCAGGGACATGAAGCCCAGGGGCATCATCCTCACCGGCGGCCCCAACAGCTGCTACGAGGAAGGGGCGGCTACCTGCTCGCCGGAGCTTTTTGCGATGGGCATTCCCGTCCTGGGACTCTGCTACGGCGCCCAGCTCATGAGCCATGTGCTGGGAGGCAGAGTGGCAAGGGCGGCTGTCAGAGAGTACGGCAGGACCGAGGTGGAGGTGGACAATTCTTCCGCTCTGTTCGCGGGCGTGACTTCGCGCACTGTCTGCTGGATGAGCCATTTTGACTATATTGCAGAGACGGCGCCCGGTTTCCGGGCGGTGGCAAAGACCGCAAACTGTCCCGTGGCGGCGGCGGAATGTCCCGAAAGGGGTCTCTATGCCATTCAGTTCCATCCTGAGGTGCTCCACACGGTGGAGGGCTCCAAGATGCTGTACAATTTTGTTCGGGGCATCTGCGGATGCAGAGGAGACTGGCGGATGGATTCCTTTGTGGAGGAGAATGTGACGGCCCTCCGGGAAAAGGTAGGGAGCGGCAGAGTGCTATGCGCCCTGTCCGGCGGCGTGGATTCCTCCGTGGCGGCGGTGCTTCTGTCCAAAGCGGTGGGCGAGCAGCTTACCTGCGTGTTCGTGGATCACGGGCTGCTGCGCAAGAACGAGGGCGATGAGGTGGAGGCCGTCTTCGGGCCCAAAGGAAATTATAAGCTGAATTTCATCCGGGTGAACGCCCGGCAGCGCTTTTATGACAGGCTGGCCGGAGTGTCCGAACCGGAGCGGAAGCGCAAGATCATCGGAGAAGAATTCATCCGTGTCTTCGAGGAGGAGGCAAAAAAGATCGGGGCGGTGGACTTCCTGGTGCAGGGAACCATTTATCCGGACGTGGTGGAGAGCGGTCTTGGCGGCGAATCTGCTGTGATCAAGTCTCACCACAATGTGGGCGGGCTTCCCGACTATGTGGATTTCAAGGAGATCATAGAGCCCCTGCGGAACCTGTTCAAGGACGAGGTGCGCAAAGTAGGTCTGGAGCTTGGCATCCCGGAGCATCTGGTATTCCGTCAGCCTTTTCCCGGACCGGGTCTTGGCATCCGGATCATCGGTGAGGTGACCGCGGAGAAAGTAAAGATTGTGCAGGACGCCGATGCCATCTACCGGGAAGAAATTGCCAGGGCGGGCCTGGACCGGGAGATCAATCAGTACTTTGCGGCACTGACCAATATGCGTTCCGTGGGCGTCATGGGCGACGAGAGGACCTACGATTACGCCGTGGCGTTGCGCGCCGTGAATACGGTGGATTTTATGACCGCCGAGGCGGCGGAGATTCCCTGGGACGTGCTGAAGCGCATCACCAGCCGGATCATCAATGAGGTAGCGCATGTGAACAGGGTGGTATATGATGTGACCAGTAAGCCGCCGGGGACGATAGAGTTTGAGTGATGAAATGGGATTGAAAAAGCCGGTGTTTATGCGGGCTGCAAGCAAATTTGCTTAAGTATTGGCAACGATAT